>UQCR01000003.1 GCA_900539655.1 uncultured Robinsoniella sp. | reverse complement strand
ATCCATAATTTAATCCACTTTGTTAAATTATATTTTTCTTTAAAAAAAGCCGGGGGCTCCGGCACAGATTGCAGACAATGTTAATCATATATAACAGCATTAAATATTAACTTATGATTATTCAATATTGTGTTTATTTGCATTTGTTCTTATGATATAATTGGTAAATTAAATTTTGTTTTGTTAAACATTCGTAACTGTAGATATCTATATTTAAAATTGGATGAGAATTGGAGATGAAAAGATAATACCAGGATATTACTGCACAAATATTTTTTCCGAACAAGCGAAAGAACTTATTGAGTTTTATAGGCAAATATTAGAGATCCCCTTTATTAAAACCGATGATGACAATTCAAATGGGGTTTATCTTGGTTTTATAGAAGACGCGCCCACTCTTTGTATATGGGATAGCAAAAAATGTAACGTACAGCCCACCGGATATCAATCCTTTGTATTTCAAACACAAAATCTCGATTTAACAATGGAAAATTTGAAAGGAAAAGGGCTTATACTGTCAGAAGCCATTAGATATGATTGGGGAACTTACGAAGTCCGACTAAACGATATTGATGGAAATGAGATCGTGATAGCTGAGTTTACGTGACAGGTGCAATTTGCCCCTTCAAACTTATCGCTGTTATCCCAATGAAATTCTATTTATTCATTGAAATAATAAATCTATTAAACTGTTTATACGAAATCTAAGCCGGGGTTTCCCCCGGCTGTTTTCAAACTGTCATGCTTTTCTACAGATATCACATTTACATCTATTATCAATATCTGTCGCCAATATCTATTATTTATTTCTATATTTATTTCTATGATCGTTCGCAAACACTGTCGCGCTCAATAAATTTCGTGCACACCTGAATCTTCGTATTGACCTGGTCATCATCTTTTTTAATCATATCAATGACACGGCGCACTGCAAGTTTCCCCATTTCCTGTTTAGGAACGCGAAGGGTGGTAAGCGCCGGGGATGATATCTCGCTGAAAGGAAGATCATCAAAACCAACCAGCGAAACATCTTCAGGAACCCGGTACCCCATCTCCTGAAGCGCTTTCATTGCACCAAGGGCAATCATATCATTATCCGCAAAATATGCCGTAGGTAATTTTGATTTCTTCTGCAGGTACTTCAGCATTTCCTGGTATGCCCCATTTAATGTAGTGGGCAGTGTTACCGTATACTCATTTTTTACCGGAAGATTCGCCTTTTGCATTGCAGTACCATAGCCCACCGCCCTGGAACGAAACGCCTTAATTCGAAAGCTTCCTCTCAGATAACCAATTTCCTTATGTCCTTTTTGAATCAGATACTCCACTGCTTTCCTGGAAGAATCTGCATTATTAATCAAAACCCCGTTAAATGACATATCTCCAGCCCAATAATCCAGCATTAAAAACGGACATCCTGCACTTTTAAAGATCTTCACATCCTCTTCCATAAGCTCCGTGCCAAGCAATACAATAGCGGATGCACTGTCATTAATCATCCAGTGCACCTGTTCCTCGTAGTCTTCATCCTTCTGGTTCAAATGGCAGATGACCATCTCAAACCCCGACTCCCGGCATTCCTTTTCAAATCCATCAATCAACAGCGAGAAAAATGGCGTATCATCGATAATTAAACCATTCTTTTTAAATATGACAAATTTGATCTTACGAATACTGGATTCACTGATATACCCCATCTCCTTAGCCACACGAAAAATTTCTGCTGATGTCTGCGCATTCACACCTTTTTTATGATTAAGCGCATTGGAAATAGTAGCCGGCGAGAAACCGGTCTTCTCGCTAATACTTTTAATACTCACCTTCATAACCAAATATACCCTTCCTTTCATACGATTTTATCGCATATAAACGTCCAATTAAATTATTTATATATTATTTTATCAAAATTTATATATAATTGCAATGGATTAATTCTAATCTTTTACATAATTTTTCTAATATCCCATACACTAAGTTAAAAGCTTCGTTACAGTTATCAAATAAATACGCCTGAAAGTCTAAATATTTTTGCTCACGGGAAATAAAATTATCAAAATCAAATATCAGCTTGAGGTCTATTTTAAAATGCCCTTTGGAGGTACGTTTGAAACTTCCCTCTCAAACTATTTATTAATGCATTATCGCAGGAAGAACCTGCGGTTTGCAGGAGGTATAACTATGAAATCAATTAAAAAACAATACTTTTACTATGAGCTTACCTTTGCCCTGCTGGCTATCGTTCTTGGGACTCTTTTCCACTTTATATATAAATGGAGCGGCTACCATTACCTCATTGCCTTTATTTCCCCGATTAACGAATCTACCTGGGAACACCTGAAAATGTTTTTTTTTCCTTTTCTGTTTCTCACATTTATTGAATACTTTTTGATCGGGAAGAATTTTTCCTCTTTTGTCACCGCCAAAACAATCGGATGCTTCGCAGGATTGTTGTTTATCATTGCATTCTTTTATACTTACACTGGTATTATCGGAACAAACTACCTTGCTATGGATATTCTGACATTTGTCCTGGGCGTTCTGGTCTGTTACTTTTTCAGTTGGTACTTGAGTGCATGCAAAAAAATGGGAAATCACACTTCGAATATATTGTGCCTGTGCCTTCTGCTTCTGTTAGCATTTTTCTTCGCCGCATTTACCAACCACACACCCAATATTAACTTATTTAAATCGATTCCTTCCGAAGTATTAAAAAATTAAAACCCTTTCATAATTACCGGAAACAGCAAAAAATGCCTGTACCAGGCGGTGACTTCACAGTTGTGGATACAACTAAAAAGCACCTTATGATACAGGCATATTTCACACCTAATAATATATTTTGTTTTCTTCCAGCACTTCTGCCTTCCCGTCCCGGCACTCCAGAATTGCAACACCGCAATTCTTAGGAACTCCGCCATTCCAGAAATCAGACATTTCAAATGTACGCACGCTGTTTAATAATCCACGCATAGCACCGCCATGTGTAGTAATCAGAATGGTTTTCTCCTGATACTCCTCACGATTTAAAATATCATCCATAAAGGCCTTCGTCCGTCCCCCAAGGGATCGGATATCCTCGCCATGAGGCGGGGGAAGATACTTATCCGGGGCCAGGAAAAAATTAGAAAACTCCGTGTCCGGAATCTCATAATTTTCTTTGCCGCTGATCATTCCTTCAAAGTCGCCAAAACTGATTTCAATAAGACGCTCATCCGTCAAAACAGGAACATTACGATCTCCTATCACAATTTCAGCCGTTTCTAAAGCTCGTGCCAGTGGGCTGCTGACCGCTAAGTCAAAAGGTACATCCTTCAAAGCTTCTGCTGTAATTCTCGCCAGATCTCTTCCATTTTCATTCAGAGGTATATCAGTCCGGCCCTGGAGACGTTTCTGGATATTCCAGTCCGTCTCTCCATGCCTCATAATATAAATTTTCATATTACTGTCTCAGCTCGATTCCCATGGACTCCAGTCCATTTAAGATTTTCTTCATTGCTGCAGAAACTTCGGCTTCCTCCAGGGTTTTATCCTTTGCACGGAATGTAATGGAGTAAGCTATGGATTTATATCCCTCTTTAATCTGGGAGCCTTCATAAATATCAAATAACTGATAACTCTCTAAAATTTTGCCGCCTCTCTGCGCAATCATAGCTTCGATCTGACCAGCCAGAATTTCTTTTGGCACTACCATACTAAGATCGCGGTTCACCGCCGGGAATTTGGCGATTCCCTCGAACTTACGGTCAAAGGTAGACATTTCCACAATCAACGGCATATCCAGTACTGCAACATATGCCCGGTCACCAATATCATAATTGTCAGCTACTTCCGGATGCACTTCACCTAAATAGCCTACAACTTTTCCATTGTAAATAATATTAGCCTGGCGTCCTGGATGCAAAAATGGTTTTCCTGACTTAGGATCGTAGGTTTCCTTCTCATGCAGTCCGATTTTCTCAAAGAACTCTTCTATAACACCCTTCATGGTATAGAAATCTCCATCTCCATACATTCCAAGTGTAAACTGCATTCTTTCATCCGGAAGCTCCTTAAGCGGAAGTTCTCCAGGCAGATATACATTGCCAAGTTCATATAAACGAACATTTTTATTCCTGTGGTTGTAGTTAAATGCAAGAGATGTCAGCATACCGTTTAGAGAAATGGTTCTCATGATACTGAAGTCTTCCCCTAACGGATTTGAGATTGTGATTGCCTTTCTATATTCCGAATCTTCCGGCAGGAGCAGTTTATCAAACACCTTCGGACTTTCAAATGAATAAGTCATTCCCTGAGAAAAACCGCAGAATTCTGCAATATCCCTTGCCACTTCTTCAATTCTCAGCTTAAATGGCAGTTTTCCTGTGGTTGCTTCCCCTCTTGGAAGTGTCGTAGGTATATTGTCATAACCATAGAATCTGGCAACCTCTTCAGCCAGATCAGCCATGCGGAATAAATCATGACGGAAGGTCGGTGCTATAATCTCGTTAGCAGCTTCATCATATTCCAGTCCAATCTTTTCAAAATAACCCAGCATATCCTCCTTGGAAATATCGGTTCCCAACAGCGCATTTATCTTTTCCGGCTCAAATCCAATACGAACTGGGTTTTTCTTTTTGCCATATACGTCGGTCATACCGCCCACAACTTCTCCTGCACCCAATTCTTCAACCAGCTGGCATGCACGGTCAATCGCTGCCTGCGCATTATTAGGATCCAGTCCTTTTTCGAATTTACCGGAAGCATCTGTACGAAGTCCCACTTTCTTACTGGAAAGCCTGATATTTGTTCCATCAAAGCATGCAGCTTCAAATAGCATCGTTTTCACATCGTCGGTAATCATGGAATTTTCTCCGCCCATGATTCCGGCGATGCCAACTGCTTTTTCACCATCACAGATCATCAGAACGGACTCGTCCATAGTTCTTTCCTGACCGTCCAGAGTAACAAATTTCTCACCTGCATTTGCACGTCTTACTATGATTTCATGGTTTGCAATAGTATCATAGTCATAAGCATGCATAGGCTGTCCGTATTCTTCCATAACGTAGTTGGTAATATCTACGATATTGTTGATTGGACGTATGCCGTTTGCAGCAAGGCGCCTCTGCATCCACATAGGTGAAGGAGCTATTTTAATATTTTTCACCACTCTTGCACAGTAACGCGGGCAAAGTTCCGTATCCTGTACCGTAACTTTAATATAATCATTTACATCTTCGTCATTTCCCGTTTTTGACACAACCGGAGGTACAAACTTTTTATTAAAAGTCGCTGCTGCTTCTCTGGCAATGCCAATTACGCTATAGCAGTCCACACGATTGGAAGTAATCTCATATTCAAATACAACATCGTCTAAATCCAGTGCATGAATAGCGCTTTCTCCTACCTTTGCATCTTCCGGAAAAATGTAGATGCCAAACTCAGGTGATTCCGGGTACATATCTCTTGTGGAACCCAGTTCTTCAATGGAGCACATCATACCGCATGATTCAATTCCACGCAGCTTACCCTTACTGATCTTTACCCCACCTTTTGTCTTCTTGCCGTCATGTCCGCCTGCTACGCGCCCGCCGTCAAGTACTACCGGAATTTTATCCCCGGCTTTAACATTCGGGGCCCCTGTGACGATCTGTACAGTTTCCGTACCTACATTTACCTGACAGATAATCAGCTTATCTGCATCCGGATGTCTCTCAATGGATTCAATCTGTCCAATCAGAATTTTTTCCAAATCTTCATCCAGCCTCTCAAATCCTTCTACCTTGGTGCCTGACAAAGTCATAGCATCCGTATATTCCTGTGCATCCACTTCCAGGTCCGGAACGTATGCTTTAATCCATGATAATGATGTATTCATTCTGTTTTCCTCTCTTTACTTAATTTCCATTAGAATTGTTTTAAGAAACGAATATCGTTTTCATACAGTAATCTCATATCGTCAATTTCGTATTTCAAAAGAGCAATACGCTCCAGTCCCACACCAAATGCGAAACCGCTGTAAACTTGCGGGTCAATTCCGCACATTTCCAGAACATGAGGATGCACCATACCACAGCCCAGAATTTCAATCCAACCGGATCCCTTGCAGAAACGGCATCCTTCACCGCCGCACTTAAAGCATGTCACATCCACTTCAGCACTTGGCTCTGTAAATGGAAAATGATGGGGACGGAATTTCGTCTTCGTCTCAGGTCCGAACAGTTCCTTTGCAAACTCTTCTAAGGTTCCTTTTAAATCGGCAAATGTTATATTCTTATCTATTACCAGACCTTCGATCTGATGGAAAGACGGTGAATGTGTAGCATCCACTTCATCGGACCGGAATACCCTTCCCGGAGCAATCATGCGGATAGGAAGTTTGCCCTGTTCCATTACACGTGCCTGTACCGGTGAAGTCTGTGTCCTTAAAACAATGTCTTTATTTACATAAAAAGTATCCTGCTCATCCTTAGCCGGATGATTAGCCGGGATATTTAATTTCTCAAAATTGTAAAGATCGTACTCTACCTCCGGTCCTTCCACTACTTCATAGCCCATACCTACAAAGATACGTTCCACTTCTTCCAAAGCAATGGTATTCGGATGGCGATGCCCCACATTATTCTTCTTCGCCGGGAGGGTAACATCAATCACTTCACTCTTTAATTTTTCTTCCCGAACCTTCGATTCTAACTTTTTCTTTGTCTCTTCTAAAAAGTTTTCAATCGCAGCTCTGGTATCATTCACCATCTGTCCCACTAACGGACGTTCCTCCGGCGTGACATCTTTCATCCCTTTTAATACCGCAGTTAACTGCCCCTTCTTACCCAGAAATGCTACACGGACATCATTTAATTTATCCAGTGCATCGGAATTCTGGATCTGACTCAATGCTTCTTCTTTGATGGCTTGCAATTTGTCTTTCATTATATTTCTCCTTTTCATTTTATCTGATTCTTGGGTGGAAGGCAGGCTCCAGGCGTCACTATACTGTCTTGGCTTCCTTTACTCCGGCGTGCTCACCTCGCCTCGCGGCTCGGTCGCGGGCTTCGCCCTATGCCAAAAGCTCCTTGCGCGAATCGCTCTGCTAGCAGGCTATTCGCTCCAGGGGCTTTTGGCGCACGCCTCATTGTCTACGCGCAAAAAAAGCCCCATCCCCTCTGGTGTAAGGGACGAAGCTTGGAGTTCCGTGGTACCACCCTAATTCCTGCTGATGCAGGCACTTAATTAAGTATGCTTAACGCGCATGGTCGGCATTTCCTACTGTGATTTCAAAAATGCAGCTCCGGTGGGAAATTCGAATTTATCATCTGAACTTAAGGATGCTTCCAGCCGATGGCTTCCTCTCTCTGTAAGAAAATGATCTTCTACTGACACCTTCATCGCTTTTTATTATTTAATGATTCTATTATTGCTTGAATGTTTCTTATCTGTTTACTATTACTATGACCTATTTTATCATATTTACTTAATCTGTCAAGTCAAAACTCGAACTATCTTCTAAATAACAATTTATTTCAGCCCCTATAAAGATAAACCACATGCAGAAATACAGCCAGAGCATTACCATGACCGCCGATGTCAGGCTTCCGTATATGGAAGACATTCTTTTTGCCATCTCAAAATAGATTGAAAATCCATAGGAAAAGATAGACCAGGCAAGTGCCGTAAACAGTCCTCCCGGAAGAAGGTTTGCAAATCTGTCCTTGCGGTTTGGCAGCAGTTTGTACATCGCCATGAACAACAGCGTAAGCAGTGTAATGGTGGCAATGGTTCTGACACTGATAATAAATCCCGAAAATTCTTTTAGAAGAGGAACATATCTGATAATCAGATCATGTACCTGATTCCCAAATACCAGCAGCAGCATTGCGGCAACGATGGAAACCAGAAAGAGTACTGTGTAGAAAGCAGAGCGCAGACGCATGTAAATATAATTTCTAGTCTCGCGAATTCCCTGGACTGAGTTCAAACCATTTGTTACTGCCATAACTCCTCTCCCCGCCGCCCATACTGCAGCGATAGCCGTTCCTGACAGCAGTGCGGTAGAACCGGTATAAACTCCGCCTACCAGCCCTTCCAGAACTTCCCGAAAGGAAGCTGGCAGAACCCCCATTACCATATCTACCACATCAGCAGGCGTAAGCGGGGTATACTTAAGCAGCGTCAGCAGCAGCATGATAAAAGGGATAAAACTCATGATTACATAAAAAGCAGACTGTGCAGAATAAGCATCCACACGGTCCCGCTTGGCTTTCCTTAAAAAATTCAAGATAAATCTGATGATCGTACAAATAGCTTTCATAATACCCCTCTGACTTTTTTATGTGAACCAATCATAGCACGTTTTTGATCTCACTGCAAGCCCAGGGAAAATATCAATCATTTTATCCTATCTGTACATCACCATAAAAATATTTTAATATTTCTTCATATCCCATTCCTGCATCTGCCATATGTCTGGCTCCATTTTGGCTCATTCCTTTACCATGCCCGTAACCGCCGCCGATAAGCGTATAGCTGACTAACACATCATTTTCATAATTTGGCGTCAGATAAAAAAATGCACTTGGCAGCAGTGACATGCCCGCGGCCTCGCTTCCATCCTGTTCTACTACCGCAATATTAACCGGAGATAACAATTTACGTACGTTATATTCTCCCTCTACTGAAATGTTCTGATTTTCCCCCTGTACAGTAAACTTTGCAATTGCACCATTTGTTTCCCGGGAATCGATATTCAGAGATGTTACATTTCCCGTACCCGGCTGCCAGGCATTTGCCAGCCTCGTAAGCTCATCAATTGTAAATACCGCCTTCCACCGGTACCAGGGCTCACCGGCTTCATATGCCGTGTGGTTATCAGTGGTCATAAACGAGGCAAAAACTGTTTCCTGGGACAGATCCTGGCTCAGATTTACTCCACAGGAAGTGGAATAGTAAAGTGCATCCACAATTTCCCCGTCAGAACGCATCACCTGGCCCGCAGTTTCGTTTACAGCCTTGCTGGCACGTTCATCCCTCTTCTGATTATTATAAACCTGATAGGAGACGCTATCGTCAACATGTACATTAAATTCTGCTCCACGCCCATTCTGCATCTGTTTAATAGCATAACTTCTGGCGCAGACCGCCTGCACTTTCAAAGATTCCAGCGGATACGCCGCCGGCATCTCACTGGGCACCACAGAACAGAGATATGTTTCCAGGGGCAGCTCATTGATAACCAGAAGACCAGCATCTCGTTTTACGACCTCAAAGTTTCCCAGATAAGAAGGATTTTCATAGCCTCTTTTTAGCCCAGGTAACGAAATTTCGCCATTTTCATCCTTTGGCTGAATACGCAGTATCCCATTATTCAAATAGGGACTGTCAGCAGTCAGCGTCAATTCCTCCGAAGCTTTATGTTCTTCTGAATTTTCTCCATACTGCAGCACATAGTCCGTACTGCACTGAAGCGTAACACTGCTATGGTACTCACTTTCATAATTATCAGTCTTGATCAGTACACGTATAAGCGGATTTTCCGCGCTCGTTGTCTGCGCATCCCCGGATGAAGCTTTTTCGCTATTGTTTTTGTCTTCCTGGGTTTTGTCTTTCTGGGTTTTAGCTTCCTGACTCTTATCTTCCTGCACTTCTTTCTGCTCTTCTTTCTGCTCTTGTGCAGCCTTCTGATCACTCTCTTTATTTTTTCCATCGGATATCTTTTTATCCGTTTTAGAACTCTTATCTTCGGTGGTTTCTTTTTGTTTTGCCAGATCTGTCTGTATTGTCTCCTGTAATTTATTCAGGACATCATCACCCTTTTTTCTATAAGTGTCATAAAAGCACAGCAGTAAGAAAGCCATAATACAGCCGCTTAATATAAGAATTTTTCCAAAGGTATTGTCATCCTTCATTCTTTGCTCCTGTTTTCTCTTCATTTATATACTAGTATATCCAAAAACTGGAGAAAAAGAACGCAAAATTAGGACATGTAAATAATTAAGCCATACACATTGTATATTCCACTCAGGAGATTCGAAACTTTCTGCAATTGCAGCGGGCTGCATCAGAATACTTCGAAATTCCTGGTGGGGATATCCAGCGTGTATGGCTTGATTACTTGTGATGGCAATTCAACTATTTATTAACATTCAAATCCAAATTTATAAATTGTAGTCGTATCATATACCTCACCTGCTTTTAAAATAGAAGATGGGAAATTTTCATGATTGGGAGCATCCGGGAAAAATTGAGTCTCCAGGCATAAGCCGCTTCTCTTCTGATAAGGGATTCCGCCTTTACCAATCTGAGTTTTCTCAATAAAATTGCCCGTATAGAACTGTACGCCTACACAATCCGTGTAAACCTCCATTGTCCTTTTGCTTGCCGGATCCGTAACTTTCGCAATCAAACGCAGTTTCTCTTCACCATTCTGATTCAATACAAAGTTATGGTCATATCCATGGGCTAGTTGAATCTGCTCGTATGTATCATCAACGTCATCACCGATACGTCTTGTTTTTCTGAAATCCATAGGTGTACCTTCCACACTTCTAAGCTCTCCTGTAGGAATAGACTCTGCATCAATTACCGTAAATGCATCTGCATCCATCCACAAAGTGTGATCCAGGATCGTGCCTTTATCATGTCCGCCCAGATTAAAATAACTGTGATTTGTCATATTTGCTATAGTATCTGCATCAGAAACACCGGTATAATGAATTTTAATTTCATTATCATCAGTCAGTGTATATGAAACCGTAACATCAAAATTTCCGGGAAGCCCCTCGTCTCCATCGGGACTGTGATGTGTAAATTTTACCGTAGCTTCCTCCTCCAGAAGTTCCATATCCCAGATTGCCTTATCGAATCCCCGGGTGCCACTGTGAAGGCTGTTCTCATTTTCATTCTGCTCCATCTGATATTCCACACCGTTAATGGTGACTTTAGCTTTCCCAATACGGTTGCCGTTTCTTCCAATGACTGCTCCGAAGAAACCGCCATTTGCAACGTAATCCGTAACATCCTCATATCCTAGAATAACATCTTCAATATGCCCTTTTTCATCCGGCACTGTTGCAGACACCAATGTAGCTCCATAGTTTGTCACTTCAATCCCCATGCCGTTTTTATTCATAATTGTAACAATTTTGGCCTCCTGGCCATCTCCTGTTTTCCCAAACAAACTCGTCATCATCCCCATATTTTTTGTCCTCTCCTTTTGGTTTTATATGCTTATTTATCCATTTTTATACGATGTCACTATTATACACCCAGTCCAAAAAGCTTACAACTTGTTTTTCCACATTTTTCAAACCGGTACGCCAGAAAACATTTCGTTCATCCCCTCATGAATAACGCAAAAAAGAACATTCGCTAAGCAAATGTTCTTTTTTATTATAAGCCCCAGAGTGCCGTTTCCTATCTTTTGACTCCTAGCAAAGCTAGGTGGGTAACCGCAACTGCGACATCTGTCTTCCACTGCAATCGGTGGCCTGACATCCTTCACAGCAATGTAGGAATCCCATAAAAGTACATGTAGGTTCAAAATGATAGGATTGTCGAACACCCCAGGTAACTTAAGATATATAACTTTATAACAATATTATACTCTAGTATTGATCTAATTTCAATATATAATTCAATAAAGAATGATTTACCAGAAATTATGAATTTTTACACAAATACCGGTCTCAATTATCGCACCTTTATTTTTAGATGTCAAGTAATTAACAATCTATTATTCTGATTTTATACTTATTTTATATTTTAAAAATTTTACTATTTTTCTTTTCCAATTTATGATATGATAAAGAATGGATTTTAATACTTTAATACATCAGAGCCTGATTGAAAATTTATTTTGATGCAAGACTTCATCTGCGATAGTCAATCACGCTCAAAACAGAACAGGAGGAAACAACTATGAGTACGTATTCAGAAATTACACCTGATATTCTCGCTCTTTCCAAGCTGGCAACTGACACCAGCCAGATCAACACAGAACTGTACACGAAATACGAAGTTAAAAGAGGTCTTCGTGACATAAGTGGTAAGGGTGTTCTCGCAGGGCTGACTGACATTGCAGAGATCCGCTCCTATACCGTTGTGGACAGTGAAATGATTCCTTGTGAAGGTAAACTCTTCTACCGTGGTATCGATGTGGAAGATATTGTCCAGGGCTTCATACATGATGATCGTTATGGCTTTGAAGAAGTAACTTATCTGCTTCTTTTCGGGACACTTCCTACGGAAGAGCAGTTACGTGATTTTTCCAACCTGCTTGCTACATACCGCACACTGCCAACAAGCTTTGTCCGGGATATTATTATGAAAGCGCCAAGCCAGGATATGATGAACACCCTTGCACGAAGCGTCCTGACACTATATTCCTACGATGACAGGGCAGATGACGTATCCATTCCAAATGTCCTAAGACAATGCCTGCAGTTAATCAGCCTTTTCCCTATGCTTTCTGTATATGGCTACCAGGCATACAGCCACTATCACGATGGCAACAGCCTTTTTATCCACTCACCCCAGCCGGAACTATCTACCGCTGAAAACATTCTTCATATTTTACGCCCAAATAGTAAATTTACAAAACTGGAAGCTAAGATTTTAGACGTTGCACTGATCCTTCATATGGAACATGGCGGCGGTAATAACTCTACCTTCACAACCCATGTGGTATCCTCATCCGGTACAGACACCTACTCTTCTATGGCTGCTTCTCTCGGTTCTTTAAAAGGCCCGAAACATGGCGGAGCTAATATCAAAGTAGTCAAGATGTTTGAAGATATGAAAAAAACAGTAAAAAACTGGTCCGATGAAGAAGAAATCAAAAATTACCTGAAACGGCTGTTGAACAAAGAAGCATTTGACCACGCCGGTCTGATCTATGGTATGGGACACGCAGTATACTCTCTGTCCGACCCAAGAGCAAATATCTTTAAATCCTTTGTAGAAAGCCTTTCCAAAGAAAAAGGACGGGAAGAAGAATTCAAGCTCTATTCCATGATTGAACGTCTGGCTCCCCAGGTAATCGGAGAAGAACGCAAAATCTATAAAGGCGTAAGCGCCAACGTAGACTTCTACAGTGGATTCGTGTACAGCATGCTGGATCTTCCTACCGAGTTATTTACCCCCATCTTTGCAATCGCCCGTGTTGTCGGATGGAGCGCACATCGTATTGAAGAACTGGCAAACAACGGAAAAATTATCCGTCCCGCTTATAAGAGTGTTGCAAAACATAAAGAATATACACCGCTTCACGAACGTCCGGAGGCGGAATAAGCTTATTCCATAAATAATAAAAAGAGTTTCAACCAGCCAGATAAGCGGTTGAAACTCTTTTATATTTACCAGAACGTTTTCATTGACTTTCTGGTAATCATTACAAACCATACCATTACAATCAATCCGATCGCCAGAATGATTAAGGATCCCAATCCTAAAAGTTTAAAATAGTCACCAACGAGGCTCACAATTCCAATGATCAGCAATACAATACCAAACACTAAAAGCCTTGGTGTCATATATTTGATGTATCCCGCTTTATCTTTACACTTTGAAACTGAGATATCTCTGGATAACAAAACATTTTCTTTAATCTCACCCTTTGTTTTCATCAGATAATAAGCATATAAAACGTATACGCCGCAGCCTACGAAAAGCAAATCCATGAGCATGTACATACTATCCATAACAAAATCCTACCTTTCCAAGACTCCGCTTACATATTTAAGAACTTTTTCACGATGTCTTTCATCTCATTTACTTCTACAACAGTATCGTGAAGTACGGGAGCTGTTCTGATCTCTTCAATAGCATCCGGAACTTTTACTTTTGAAAGTTTGCAGAGCTCATCCACCAGTTCAAAATCTGTCATAGCATCATACTTCATATCAATTGCATCCATAACGCTCCTAGTAAATTTATAAGGACTTGCCGTAGACGCAATAATGGACTTGTTATGATCCCTGTTCTCTGCTTCATATTTCCTAAATACACAGGAAGCTACTGCCGTATGTGTATCCATGATATATCCTGTTTTACGGAATACAGAAGCAATTTCCTGTGCCGTCTCTTCTTCTGTAGCATAATTTCCATAAAAATCCGACAACTGAGCTTTCATTTCATCAGTAATGTCATACTTTCCTTCTTTGCCAAGGGCTGCCATCATTTCAAGATTCTTATCCGCATCTTCTCCGGCAATTTTATAGATCAACCGTTCCAGGTTACTGGAAATCAGAATATCCATAGATGGTGATGTAGTAAGGATAAATTCACGGTTTCTGTCATATGTACCGGTTGCAAAGAAATCATACAGCACTTTGTTGTCATTAGAGGCACAAATCAGCTTGTCAATAGGTACCCCCATATTTTTAGCGTAATATGCAGCCAGGATATTTCCAAAGTTACCCGTTGGCACAACTACGTTGATCTTTTCAGCTTTATCTATTTCTTTTGAAGCATATAGTTTTGCATAGGCATATACATAATAAACCACCTGGGGAACCAGACGACCGATATTAATTGAATTAGCCGAAGAAAACTGGAATCCGGCAGCTGCCATCTGTGCTTCCAGCTCCTTATCTCCAAATATATTCTTTACACCTGTCTGTGCATCATCGAAGTTTCCGTTAATGCCCACAACAAAAGTATTCGCACCCTTCTGGGTAACCATTTGCTTTTCCTGGATAGGGCTTACACCGTCTTTGGGATAGAATACAACAATTCTGGTTCCCGGAACATCAGCAAAACCAGCCAGCGCAGCTTTACCGGTATCCCCTGAGGTAGCAGTCAGAATTACGATTTCATTTTCCACATTATTTTTTTTCGCAGAAGTCGTAAGCAAATGAGGCAGAATTGAAAGTGCCATATCTTTAAATGCAATGGTTGCACCATGAAACAGCTCCAGATAGTAAGCGCCGTCTTCTTTCTTAATCGGTGCAATCTCAGTAGTATCAAACTTTTCATCGTAAGCTTTGGCAATACAGGATTTTAACTCTTCTTCCGTAAAGTCCGTAAAAAACAGCTTCATAACTTCATATGCCGTCTCTGTGTAGCTCATACCTGCCAAAGTCTCCATATCCACATCTAATGCAGGAATAGCGGATGGAACAAATAGCCCACCGTCTGCGGATAATCCCTTTAAAATTGCCTGGGAAGCTGTTACTGCAGTTTCATTACTTCTCGTACTTTTGTATAACAAATCCATCGTCTTCATCCTTTACATTGGTTTAAATTATATTCTTTAAGTACAGATTATAGCATACCTTTTGAAAGTACACAAGCCGAAAAAAGGCAGCTGCACAAAAACGCAGCCGCCATTTATCAATAACCTTCGTATGTAAAAAATTCATGTCCGCCATACACGAACAATTTCTGTAATTTAGTATCAAACCAGTTGACATTGATCTGGTCTGCACTGGATCTTGCAATAAAGTACAATGCTCCTTCTGAATAATCTTCACCATTCAAAGCACGGTCAACGGCTTCGATTGTTTCATCCGAAATTGTAACACTGTCAATTCTTCCGTCTGCCGTTGGAGAAAACTGCGGATCACCGTTAACCCGTTCCCATACAACGTCATAAATACTATCCGGAAAATGACTGTTTTTTACTCTGTTAAGTACTACGTTTGCAACCAGAATCTTACTTTTCATATCCCCGCCGGTTGCTTCCGCTTCCACAATGCGAAGGAGTGCATCGTAATCTTCTACAGGCATATGGTTGTCCTTCACAATCTGTGATGCACTATAGCCAACTGTTCCCGCAGGCTCCATGCCCTTTTCAATCGTCATCCTGTTTACTTCTCTCCTGCTGGCTTTGGATGCTCCCACCAGTACTTCCTCTCCTGCTCCTGATACTTCCTGTGCTTTTGAAGACCTGGACAGTTCTTCCATACTGGATATACAGTTCATGATACCCATAAGGCCTGCCTGGAACTTTTTATCTTTCGCCTTTTGCGGTGCTTCGTCTGTAACCGCATTCTGTTGTGTAACGGCATATACCTTGTTCTTACCGCCATCACTGAAGCCGACTGCACAGAGCAGGACTACAGTACTTATAACTGCAACAAAAGTAGCAGCTACGCAATTAATGCGGCATCCGCGGTATCTTCGTCTGAACAAATATTTTTTTAATTTGTACAACTTCCTAACTAGCGATTTTAACAGCCACATACGGCGTTCCTCATCTTTCCTAAAATAATTGCTCCCCTTTATAATTATATTTTTAAATATTTAAAAACAAAACAATTTACACATAGCCCCCTCGCTTGTCTGTGTATTGCAATTATATTGAAAAGAAAAGAATGTGTCAAGCATGAATTCATATTTTTGTAATATCTTACATGTACATTTTTTCATCACATTGTATCTATGTGCATTTTATACATTTATATAGGTGATTTTATATGTATTTTCATTAAATATTGCCAGTTCTTTTTCCCAGCTTTTTTCCATTTTTATGGATTATTTTTCTACATTTTACAACATTTTTCTCTAAACCCCTTTGTTTTTGGGCATTTTAATGCCTATTTAATCACTCAGTAATATTTTTGAAACAATTTAATTATTTTGAAATATTTTATATAATTTTGTAATTTGCTGGATTTGTCTGTCGGTTATTCTGCAAAATTTATTTCTTACGAATTGCGGCTTTTCTCATTATGGAAAGATTTTTCTTACACATCCGGTATAATATTTTAATTAATGTGCAAACTATTTAGTACCATTATCAAGGAGGTGAAAATTATGAAAAACGAATCTATTAAATGTTCCGTAAACAATTGTACTCATCATGCTGAAACAGAAAACTACTGTACACTCAACGCTATTAAAGTTGGAACACACGAATCTAACCCAACTAAAATCGAATGTACAGACTGCGAATCTTTCGTAAACAAAAGCAAATAAATATTTTATCAGAGAGGGGCCTGCTGCTCCTCTCTATTTATTTAATGGCCTCATCAGAGAAATACTTGCTCTCAGCAGTTAAAAACTTGCTTTTTCATAGTATTACTGATAAAATATATCAACAAAAGATAAGGAGGACTTTCAAATGGGTTGTACGAATAAAAGACCTTGTACCTGTACATATGACTGCCCGCGCCACGGTAAATGCTGTGAGTGTGTGGCACATCACCGGGATCACAACGAAGGCGTTCCCGGATGCTTCTTCTCAGCTGAAGCAGAAGCTACCTATGACCGCAGTATAGAAGCACTGTGTAAAGACAACGGACTCATCTGATCATTATTATATTTCTTTACAGATTCAAATATGCCTGATATAATTATCCGGCATAGAAAAAGCCTTTATATTTATGAAAAAATCATAGATATCAAGGCTTTTCTATCTTAAATATTTAAAGCTATTATTCTGCCACCATATTATTAATTGCAGTAACTAACGCATGAATGGATGCCTGGATAATATCCTGGTCTACGCCTGCACCCCAGAAAAGTTCCCCGGCTTTGTTACGGATGCCCACATAAGCGATTGCTTTGGAGCTGGAGCTCTGTTCTAATGCATGTTCCTGGTAAGTAATTAAATCATATTCCAGACGGAATTGTTTCTTAAGAGCATTGCTTACTGCGTTCAGACGACCGTTTCCGGCTGCTATTGCAGTACGGCTTTCTCCGTTTACATCCACAACCACTTCTGCTATGATGCCATTATGCTGTTTGAAGTGTACTTCCGTAATATTGTATGGCGTTGCAATGTCTTCGAATTTGTCCTTGAACAACTGGAAGATTTCTTCCGGCATAAGTTCTTTGTGCTGTTCGTCTGACACAGACTTCGCTGCATATCCCATGGCTTCTCTCATCTTTGCTGGTAAATTCAGGCCAAAATTCTGTTCCAGAATATATCCAATGCCGCCTTTTCCGGACTGGCTGTTAATGCGGATAACATCTGCTTCGTAGTGTCTTCCAACATCGGTAGGATCAATTGGCAGATATGGAACTGTCCACTGGGCACAGTCATGGTCTTCACGGTATTTCATACCCTTGGCAATTGCATCCTGATGGGAACCGGAGAATGCTGCAAATACCAGTGCGCCGCTGTATGGGCTTCTCATATCAATCTTCATTCCCGTGAACTCCTCATATGCTTCACAGATGGCCGGCATATCACTAAAGTCAAGTTCCGGATCCACACCCTGGGAGTACATGTTCATTGCCAGTGTTACGATATCCACATTACCGGTACGCTCTCCATTTCCGAACAATGTACCTTCGATTCTGTCGGCACCTGCCAAAATACCCATTTCTGCATCAGATACGCCGCATCCTCTGTCATTGTGCGGATGCAGGGATACAATGACATTTTCCCGATATTTCATATTATCACACATATATTCAATCTGGCTTGCGTAAACGTGAGGCATAGAGTGCTGTACCGTACTTGGCAAATTGATGATCACTTTACTGTCGGGAGTTGGCTGCCATACATCCAATACAGCATTGCACACTTCCAGGGAATATTCTACTTCTGTTCCTGTAAAACTCTCAGGGCTGTATTCAAAAGAGAAATTGCCTTCTGTCTCTGATGCAAGTTTTTTCAATAATGCTGCACCTTCAACTGCAATATTCAGAATCTCTTCTTTGGATTTCTTAAATACCTGTTCTCTTTGGGCCTGGGAAGTTGAGTTATATACGTGGACCACTGCCTTTTTTGCTCCTTTAAGCGCTTCAAAGGTCTTACGGATAATGTGCTCTCTCGCCTGTGTCAGTACCTGGATTGTAACATCATCAGGTATTAAATCTTTTTCAATTAAAGCCCGCAAAAACTGATATTCGGTATCCGATGCTGCCGGAAATCCAACTTCAATTTCTTTAAATCCAACTTTTACTAACAGCTTGAAGAATTCAATCTTCTGATCCAATGACATAGGTACAATCAATGCCTGATTTCCATCTCTTAAATCAACGCTGCACCAGATTGGCGCTTTTTCAATATGGTCTTTCTTTGCCCAGTTCATTGCATTTACCGGCGGCATAAAGTACTGCCTTGTGTACTTATTCACATTTTTCATATTTCTGATCTCCTTTTCTTTTTTTGCGTAGTAGCATTGCCGGTCATTGTGGCAATGCAGTTCCAACTGTTCCATTTATATGTTGATAATCGTCTGCAATTGTTAAATGTTAGATAACAACGTATTTTTGGAAACAAAAAAGCCTTTCGTCTCCTGACAATCCTGTTGTCATTTAGAGACGAAAGACTAAAATATACTTGTCTTGCGCGGTACCACTCTATTTTATGAATTTCTTCATACACTCATCAGATACGGATTCCATCGAATCTTATATCCTGCCCAGATAACGGTTGGGGTTCCGTCTGCGTCTACTTTTCTCTATCCAGCATTTAAACTTTATTAAGAATTTGGGGCAGCCGCTCCAAGGTGAGTTCCAATTCCTTCCTCAACTGTCTCGCATCAACCGACAGCTTTCTGTAATCAGAAATAATTGTACTATTCCTCTTCATTGCATTTACTCTTATCAACTATAATACTAACAATATCACTTCTTTCAAAAATTGTCAATTAGTTTTTAAGGAAAAATATTCCGTTGTCAGTTCCGCATCTTGGCTGGTAATTGGCGGTGCCAGGAATATTTCCTCCGTCATATCCTCGTCCACCACATATATCAGCGTATAATTTAACGTTTCACCCGGCTGCATGGTACGGTAGAAAAATTGATGAATTCTATCATTGCCATCCACATTTTGCGGCTTGTCAAAGTAGACCGGTCCTTCCAGACTAGGCCAATTCTCCATGGGAACAGCCATACTTTCCCATTTGCTATCCATATCATAAGTTCCGTCTCCGCGGGACTGAAGCCTTGCAGTACTCAGGTATAAAGGTGCATTTACGGATTTATCCGCATAATTTTTTACCTGTACATCCACTACCAGGAATTTACTTCCCACTAATTCCTCTGTGCTTTCATCTATTTTCAGTCTGCCGTCCTCACCCAGCTCCTGGCGGAGATGTTCACGCAGGCTGCCATCTTCGTTCAGGCAGGATGCAATATCCTCATCGTAATTATAGAAGTTTTCTTTTGGATAATCTGCAATGGAATCAACATATTTTGCATTCTCAATGGTATATCCAAGTTTATTGAAACCATCGCCTACAGCGGTAATCTCTTCATTATCAAAATCCTGGGCTTTTATTTCCTGCCCTATGGGCACAATCCTGTCATCTCCAACCCCTGCTTCTTTCGCCTGCTGGTATTTTTCCTCCCATTTCTGGTCTTCCTGCTGCATTCCCTTTTCTTTTTCCACTTCTTCCGCCGTCGGGAGTGCTACTGTTTCATCCTGAGATTTTTCTATTTTAAGCTGGTCTGCCACTTTCTTTAATTCATCAACCGGAACGTCATAATAACCCCAAACCTCAATGACATAACCATCCTCAGGGTTAAACAGGAGCACACAGTTTCCCCTTCTGTATTTTTCCGCTTCCTTTACGGTAATGACATGGGCTTCCATCCCATTTAGCGTGGTCTTTTCTACATTTTCAATCTTGTCCACAGAAAACTCGTTGTTTATCCGTTTGATATCCGCTGTACTCATCGGTATGATGGAAATTCCATTTCCCCAGCTATCCTCTTTACAGAATTTATTTTCTGCAAATTCAGTTGTATACCCTTCCGGCAGATACCCCGGCTTCACATCTATTTTATTACTGCTTAATTCATAGTCAACCGTAAACTTATATGATACAGAATCATTGCTCTCCACTACTTCCTTTTGGAAAAATCCATTAGCCGCCAGTGCCACTAAGGATGTTGTTGCGATCAGCGCTGCTGCTGCCGCCGCCACTACCACTTTCTTATAAGTACGATGCTTACCTCTTCCGGTTTTTTTACTTCGTATCTCCTGATATGCCTGATTCATTTTCTGGTCTACGATCTTTGTTGTTGTGATATCTTCATTTAATATTTTCTTAGCTTCTTCTTCCGAATAATTTTTTTCCATTGATTATGGCATCCTTTCTTTATCTTATTTTTCTTTCCATCTCGATCCCGTTGAATCGCGCAATCTGGCTTGCATTCCTTAATCAACAGTTTGAACGCGATTATCTTTTGGTTTTACCTGCCTGCACATGCAATGTCTTTTTGATACTCCCTTGCAAAGCTTTGTCTGGCACGCAATAACCGGCTTTTCACCGTATGCTCATTCATTTCCAGAAGTTCTGCAATTTCTCTCGTATTAAAACCCTCCACATAATATAAGACCAGGATAGTACGATACTTCTCATTCAGGGAATTCAAAAGTTCTGTAAATTCCAGGTTGTCCTGGGGCAGATCCGGGTCTGCCAGTTCAGGAAACTCCTCCATCAGGCATAATGTCTGATTTTGTCTCAAAATGTCCTTGCAGTTATTAATCAAAATACGAACCAGCCATGTTTTAAAATACCTTGGTTCTTTTAATGTTTCTAACTTTTCATAACACTTTAAAACCGTTTCCTGCATGGCATCTGCAATATCTTCCTCGTGGTGCAGATAAGATTTTGCTATCTTATACATACTCTGCTTATTTAATTCCATAAGCTTGATGAATGCCTCTTCATCATTTTTCTGTGCCTTAATTACCAGATGCTTCAATGGAACACCTCCTTTTTCAAAGTGCATTTCTTTCGCACTTTTACGTGTTTACAATCATTAGACTAATGATATTGGAAAAAGGATGCATTTTAAAAACTTTTTTATTTTTATTCGAAAGAATTTTTTTATCTTGCTTTAGTTACTTGTATCAAAGAATTTCTTTTATATGAGGAATTTCTTCCATCTGAAAATTTATTCTGCTAAAGATTTTCTACTATTAAACAGTTTCTTCTATATATATGGACATGCTTGCCTCTCTATCCTCACTGTACAGCAATCGGTTCAATATTACCTGGCGGTGGTTGATAAACATCTCCATCACCTGATAACACTCTGCATCCTCATAAGAAATAGGAGAAACCCTGTCGTCATCAAAGGAATAGATCCCGGCGTCCGGCATCCCAAGCAATATGGGGGAATGTGTGGCTATCATAAACTGCGATCCCTCTTTATAAGTCAAACAAACTCAATTGGGTTACCTGATAGTTCTTCTGATAACCATATATGATATCCTGCATCTTGTAACGTATTGAGAACTTTTCGCATTCATTTGCAAATACTCCCCACAGTTTCTTGGCTTTAGGACTTCTGCACTCATAATAACTGCCAAACCGTTTGATATATTTTTCCACCAGTTTTTCACCCGGAAATAATTCTTCTAACTTTTGAAAATACCACTCTCTTTGATTCTGGCGCAGGGTCACACCAAAAGCGGGGTAGATAAACTTACCACCCATTTCCGCCGTTTGCCGTACAATACGCAATATATTTTCTTCACTGTCCTCTATAAACGGAAGGACCGGCATCAGCAGGATTCCTGCAAAGATACCATGCCGCGAAAGCTCTCCCAGTGCTTCAAAACGGCTGGACGAAGGCGCCACCCCAGGTTCTATTTTCTTACATAATTCATCATCCGCCGTCGTTACGGTAATCTTGCACAATACAGGGGAATGCTCCTTTATCCCCTCCAGTATATCGATATCCCTTGTAATAAGCGGACTTTTTGTGGCAATTGCAGCACCAAAACCAAATGCATCCACAAGTTCCAGCGCATGTCTGGTGAGCATCAGGCTTTTTTCAAAGGGATTATAGGGATCACTCATAGCTCCTGTTCCCACTACTCCGGTTTTCACTTTTCTACGTAAATCATCCCGGATGATCTGAAGTGCATTTTCTTTTGCCCTCACCTTATCAAAATCATCTATGCGGTAACACTCCGAACGGCTGTCACAGTAAATGCAGCCATGGCAGCACCCTTTGTAAATATTCATATTATAATCGATACCAAACCAGTAATCCGCACTTTTTGTTTTGGTAACTATGGTCTTTGCAGGTATGTATTCCATATAAACTCCCCTCTGCCTGAATAAGTATATCTAACAGGAATTTTTCTGTATTTGATTATTATACTGCCTTTCAAAAATCAGAACAATTGTTTTTTACAATTCCTTTCATTTTCCAATTGCTTTTTTCTAAATATCACTTATAATGAACTTATCAAGACAGAACAGGAGTGATTATCATCGAAGCGTTAAAAGACGGCTATCTGAATATTCACGATGCCGAAATCTACTACCGCATTTATGGCGATAGTGAAAATGAAAATACTTTATTATTCATTCACGGAAATGGGGAAGACTGGACCTGTTTTCAGCGTCAGTTAGAAGTATTTTCCAAAGATTACAGGGTAATTACTATGGACAGCCGGGG
The DNA here is from genome assembly GCA_900539655.1 of uncultured Robinsoniella sp. Lineage (GTDB taxonomy): Bacteria > Bacillota > Clostridia > Lachnospirales > Lachnospiraceae > Robinsoniella. The sequence continues at coordinate 122,945 of UQCR01000003.1, read as the reverse complement.
ACATGGCCGTTCCATGGCTGCTGATACAACGATTACTCTGAAACAGATTGCGAAAGACGCAGTTATGCTGCTGCAAAAACTGGGAGTAAACCATGCCGCACTGATTGGATTCAGTGACGGGGCTAATGCGGCACTGGAAATTGCCTTAAACTCTACATTTAAAATAGACTATCTGGTTCTTGCCGGATCCAACCTGTCCCCATCCGGTGTGAAATTTACCGTGCAGTTTCCAATTATCATTGGCTATTACCTGTGTTCCTTTATAGCTAAATTCGACAAGAAGGCATTACACAATGCCTCCGTATTGGGACTTATGGTAAAAGAGCCCCACATAAATCCCGGAATGCTGGCTAAGATCACGGTTCCCTCACTGGTCATCGCAGGACAGCACGACATGATCAAAGAGAGCCACACAAGGCTGATTGCACGTTCCATTCCAAAAGCGCAGGTGAAAATCATACCGGGAGCCAATCATTTTGTATTTGGTAAATGGGCAGATGAGACAAATCAAACGATATTAACATTTTTAAAAAACCCGCCGAAGCGTTAACGCCGGCGGGTTTTTAAGTTCTGCAGTTTTTAAGTTATGCAGTTTTTATAAACTGGCTGTTGTACAGATCTGCATAGAATCCGTTTTTCGCCATTAACTCATCGTGGTTACCCTGCTCTACGATATTACCGTCTTTCATAAACAGTATCAGGTCTGCATCACGAATCGTAGACAATCTGTGGGCAATTACAAAGCTGGTACGTCCCTTCATCAGGAAATCCATCGCTTTTTGAATGCGCACTTCCGTTCTTGTATCAACAGAACTTGTAGCTTCATCCAGGATTAAGATCTTCGGATCTGCAAGGATTGCCCTCGCTATGGTCAGTAACTGCTTCTGACCCTGGGATATATTGCTGGTCTCCTCATTTAATACCATGTTATATCCACCCGGCAGCGTCTTAATAAAGTTATGGGCATGTGCTGCTTTGGAAGCTTCAATGACTTCCTCATCGGTAGCACCCAGACGGCCATACCGGATATTCTCCATTATTGTTCCATTGTACAGCCAGGTATCCTGTAATACCATACCGAACATTTCACGGAGCTCACTTCTGTTGAAATTCCGAAGATCATGGCCATCAACCTTAATAGAACCGGTATTGACGTCATAAAAACGCATCAGAAGCTTAATCATTGTGGTCTTACCTGCTCCTGTAGGTCCTACAATTGCTATTTTCTGCCCCTCACTGATATGGGCTGAGAAATCATGAATTGTGATGTGCTCCGGATTGTAGCCAAAGCTTACATGGTCAAATTCTACATTCCCCTGTAAGTGGTCGATATGAACCGGATTCTCTACCTTCTGGTCTTCTTCCTCTTCCTCCAGGAACTCAAATACTCGTTCCGATGCCGCTGCCGTAGCCTGCAGCATGTTGGTTACCTGGGCGATCTGCTGTATTGGCTGGGTAAAGTTACGGATATACTGGAAGAAAGACTGTATCTGTCCTACCTGAATACTTCCCTTGATAACTAAAAAGCCTCCGAGAAGTGCAACCATAACATACCCCAGGTTTCCTACAAACTGCATGATAGGCATCATCATTCCGGAAAAGAACTGGGATTTCCATGCAGATTCATATAATTTCTGGTTTGTTTCTTTAAACTCCGTTACTACGGAATGTTCTTTATTAAATACTTTTACAATATTGTGACCACTGTAAACCTCTTCCACCTGTCCGTTAACATCACCCAGATATTTCTGCTGCTGCTGGAAGAATTTCTGTGAAAACTTCATAACCCTGCTGATAATCAGCATAGAGATCGGAAGAATTAACAGGGCACAGACTGTCATGATGATATTGATACGCAGCATCATGATGAAGACACCGATCAGCATGGTAACCGAAGTAATCAGCTGTGTAACACTCTGATTTAAACTCTGTCCCAGCGTATCCACATCATTGGTGATTCTGGAGAGAATTTCACCTGTGGTTCTGCTTTCAAAGTACTTCATCGGCATACGGTTAATCTTATGTGAAATATCTTTTCTCAAATTATAGGACACATCATTGGAAATACCCGACATAATGAAGCCCTGTATAAAGGAGAGACAGGCACTCATCACATATAATCCCAGCAGCGTAAGGAGAATCTCTCCGATTTTATCAAAATTAATACCGCCGGTTCCATTGATTTTACCCATTAATCCGTTAAAAATTTCTGTTGTGGCATTACCTAAAATTGTAGGTCCGATGATTGCAAATGTGGTGCTGGCAATGGCAAAAACCATCATAATCAAAAACCGGAATTTATATCTGCCCATATATCCTATGAGCTTTTTCATCGTTCCTTTAAAATCTTTTGCTTTCTCACCCGGAACCATATGTCCGCCCGGTCCCATTGGTCCACGGGCCCTGTTGTGTTTCTCATTACTCATTGGACAATTCCTCCTTTGACAACTGTGATGCTGCAATCTGATAATATACGTCGCAGTTTTTCAGTAATTCCTGATGTGTTCCGATACCTGCTACTCTGCCTTCATCCAGAACAATGATCTGCTCTGCATGGAGAATCGTACTGATACGCTGTGCTACAATAATGGTTGTGGCATCTTTCGTTTCGTTTTTCAACGCTCCTCGAAGGGCAACATCGGTCTTGTAATCCAGTGCTGAGAAACTATCGTCAAAGATATAGATCTCAGGTTCTTTAGCAATTGCCCTTGCAATGGAAAGTCTCTGTTTCTGACCTCCGGATACATTGGTTCCGCCCTGGGCAATCGGTGAATCAAATTTATCATCTTTTTCCTGAATAAAATCATACGCCTGGGCAATTTCAGCTGCTTTTGCAACCTCTGCATCCGTTGCGTCCTCTTTTCCATAACGCAGGTTTGAAGCTATGGTTCCGGAGAACAGAACACCCTTTTGCGGTACATATCCGATTTTATCATGCAGTTCGTGCTGACTCAATTCGCGGACATCCACACCGTCTACCAGAATCTGGCCCTCTGTTACATCAAAGAATCTGGGAATCAGATTTACAAGGGTAGACTTGCCGCATCCTGTACTTCCGATAATAGCAGTTGTTTCACCCGGTTTTGCAGTAAAGTCCAGGTTGGATAATACACTCTCCTCTGCTTCGGGATAAGTAAAGGAAACATTTTTAAATTCAACGATGCCTTTCTTGCTTCTGTCTGCTTTCTTGGGATCTTTCGGATCATGAAGAATTACTTCCGTTGCCAATACTTCATTAATACGTGACGCAGATACGCTTGCTCTCGGCAGCATAATGGAAAGCATGGTAAGCATCAGGAAAGACATAATTATCATCATGGTATACTGGATAAATGCCATCAGGTCACCAACCTGCATATTTCCGCTGTCAATGCCTGCTGCACCCTTCCATACAATTAATACTGTAATTCCGTTCATGATAAACATCATAAGCGGCATCATAAACGTCATACAACGGTTTACAAAAAGATTTGTCTTCATTAAATTGTGGTTGGCTGTTTCAAAACGATCTTCCTCATGTTTTTCTGTACTAAAAGCACGGATAACAGGAACACCCTGAAGTATTTCTCTGGAAACCAGATTCAGTCGGTCAATTAATTTCTGCAGTGACTGGAACTTCGGCATGGCAACACTGAAAAGGATTCCCACCACCACCAGAATCGCACCTACTGCCACTGCAATGATCCACGCCATTGACCGGTTGGTACCCAAAGCATGTATCACACCCCCAATACCCAGAATAGGTGCATAAAGCACAATACGAAACAGCATTGTCATCAACAGCTGCACCTGCTGAATATCATTGGTGCTTCTGGTAATCAGAGATGCCGTGGAAAACTTATCAAATTCTGCATTGGAAAAAGAAATTACTTTCTCAAAGACTTTTTCACGCAGATCCCGGCTTAAGGATGCTGCTACCCGGCAGGATAAGAACGTAACCAGAACGGCTGCAATCATAATGGTAAGGGCAAATGCCAGCATGACAAGGCCTGATTTCAGAATATAATTTGTCTGCATGCCATCCATATCGATTCCCTGAGCTTCATATTCCATTTTCACAAAGTTAATCGATGACTGTGTAATAATGGATTCCGGCATCTTATCAAGCTTTTCACTCATGCCTTCCATAACTTTATCCATCTGCTCTTTGGGCATCTGGGCAAATACGGCAAACGGATCGGTACCCTCCGGAAGCTTCATCTGAGCCAGAATTTCTTTGCTCTGATCAGAATCCGATGTAAGGCCGTACACCATCAGCATTGGCTTTCCAAAAACCGTATTTAACTGCTCTCTTGTTTCTTTATTTACCTTATTAAGTGACCACATGTCATTTTCCAGTGTATAATTCTCTTTCACCAGATTCACGTCGTTCTCATCCATAAAGATAAACAGTTTATCCATGGTTTCCCCGCGTATGGTATCTGCAACAGCATCTTCAATACCATTTTGCTGTATTCCCACATTTACAATCTTCGAAGTATAATCAGGCAGCGATAAATCACAATAAGCCTGAAGGAACAGCAACAGGACAATTACCAGTATTATCCCTGCTGATTTCTTTAGATACTTAAAAATTTTAAACATAATATCTCCTCTCATTACTATCTAAAGTGTTACATCATTAACATGGCAGTTCAAACTCAAAGGCATCTTTAGGAATACTGTCAGTCAGTTTTACAAGATTTTTCTGTATCTTTTCCATAATACGTAGGTATTCCGTAAGTTCCGATTCCGACAAACCGTTATAGATATCCTCTACTGCTTTCTTAAAAACATCCCTGGTTCGTTCTGCTGTCTCTTTTCCACGTTTGGTTATGTAAACCCTCTGGGTTCTCATATCCTTTTCATCTGATTTCCGGCTGATGAGCCCTGCCGCTTCCATTCTCTTAATCATCACAGTCAGCGTAGCCGGTTTTATGCAAAGGTTCTTTGCTATCTGGGTCTGGCTGCATCCCTCCTTCTGGGAAATAAACATCAGCAGCCTGGGGTCCCCTTTATATAGTCTTTCATTGTCAAGTTCATGGCGCAGATAACGGAACTCATATCTTTGTATTGCCCATTCACTGAATTTAACCTTTGCACATAAATCCATGTCCATCTTATTCACCCCTATCTGTATGTCATTTGAAGTCTCGTTTTTTTAGTTAGACATCTAACGAATATATTATCACCCGTTATTTTCTAATTCAACAAAAAAATTATAAACTTTTTATAAAGTTTGACATCTAACTAATTGATCTTTTACTTGCCAAATGATAAAAATTATTATATACTATTCAAAATAAACGTTAACGTCAGCATAAGGGAGTAGTTAGCACGCATGTGCAGCAGGGTCAACATACTGATAAGTAATTATCTGGTTCTGCTTTAAATAACGAGACTTATCTGCAGAGATACCATCTGCGGATAAGTCTTTTCTTATGACCCGGTATTCCATATTGATGGACTGCCAGCATCGTTTTGAAAATCCATAAACTTACCGCAGGAGGAATGTAATGAATTTAGCAGAATTGTTTATTTTAGCAGTAGGGCTTTCCATGGATGCATTTGCCGTATCCATCTGTAAGGGATTATCCATGCCCAAAAGTACATTTAAAAAATGTTGTATTGTGGGGCTTTATTTTGGTATATTCCAGGCAGGCATGCCGCTGATCGGATATTTTCTGGGTGTACAGTTTAAAGATTACATAACCAGTATCGACCATTGGATAGCTTTTATACTGCTTGGAATCATTGGAATTAATATGATCCGGGAGGCCCTTAGCAAGGAACAGGAATGCTGCAATGATTCCCTTGATATGAAATCCATGCTGGTCCTTGCCGTTGCTACCAGTATCGATGCCCTCGCTGTAGGGGTTACCTTTGCTTTCTTAAGCGTAGATATCATTCCTGCTGTCTCCTTTATTGGAATTGTCACTTTTGCATGTTCATTTATCGGAGTCAAAATTGGCAATATCTTCGGTGTACGCTACAAATCAAAAGCAGAACTGGCAGGAGGAATTATTTTGATACTTATGGGAACGAAGATTCTTATAGAACATCTAGGGATCTTTTAAAACATTAAAATTGTTCTAAAAAATATGCACAATAAAACTTGCTTTTTTCCAGATTTATTGCTATAATATGCATCAGCGGAGTGTGGCGTAGCTTGGTAGCGCGCTCGGCTGGGGGCCGAGAGGTCGCAAGTTCAAATCTTGTCACTCCGATGATTAAAACCCGCATAAACACTGACTTTCTGAGATATGGAAGTTAGTGTTTTTTGTTTTTTAAAGGGCTGTTCTAACACTGTTCTAACACTTTGGATTTAGATCGAACTTTTCTACAAGCGCATCTGATATGAGAAACTTCTTATTTTTCTTCACCCTTGCATAAGTTCATTCTTCTTTAGGCTTACCTAAATTAAAAATTAAATTGTTCATGACTGTTATATAGTGTTTTATATCCCAAATAAAGCGACCCAAATACCGAAAAGCATACGACGGTGGTAATTGCAATCATAATTGCAATTTGATAAAGAATGGCTGTTGTAGGTAGTGTGCCGGATAAAATTTGTCCAGTCATCATTCCGGGCAGCGAGACAATCCCCATACCCACCATGGAATTCAATGTTGGTAACAGTGCTGTTTCAAGTGATTGAAAAACAAACGGGCGCAAAATATCATTAGGCTTTCCACCAAAATTCAAAAGCGCCTCCATTTTATTACGTTCTGCATCTATGCTTTCACGAAATGTTTTCAAACCGAGATTTAATCCGGTCATAACATTTCCAAATATCATTCCACTAAGGGGAATGGCATATTGAGGATTAAATAAATTTTCATTTATAACAAAAACAATAAAAAACACTATAATTCCAATGCCAGAGACAGAAAGTGTAGAAGCAATATAAAATTTAAACTTAGAATTTAGTTCCTTGTTTTTAGATAGCACTCTGTATATCGCAAATGCGATCATTAAAATAATATAAGCAACCGTATATATCGGCTTTGGATTATCAAAAATGTACGTTAAGAGAAACCCCGCTATCACTAATTGAACAGTCATTTGTATACTACCCAAAAATAGCAGTTTGGATTGTTGCATTTTACAAACTCTCATTATAGATAACACAATTAGCAATAACAAATATATCAGCAAAAACCGTCCCGTATTAATCTCAACTACCTCTCTCATCATTTCTCCTTAATTCAATAATTTTTTCCGCAAAAACCGATTGCAGTTCCAAATCATGGCTAATAATTACCAATGAGATTTTGTGATGTTTAGAATGCGCAGTAATATTGTTTAATACATCAATTGAGAGTTTATTATTCAAGGCAGAGGTTGGCTCATCCAACAATAACACCTTGGGCATTAAGCTAATAGCTATACTTAAATATACCCTTTGCCGCTCTCCCCCTGACATGGTATCACACTGGGCTTCTATTTCAACTGGTATACAGCATAGTTTCAGATAATCTGTAATCTCAGACTGACTTGGGCAGATGCTTTCATGGTTTTGATGAAAAGCCATAAAATTCTCATAAATACTTCCTTGAAATAAATAAGGAACCTGCTTCACAAGCAAAACGTCTCTTCTTAATTCAATCTTATTAAGCAAAGAGATATCTTCCCCATGATACATCACACAGCCTGTACTTGGAGAAATCGTTCCATTAAACAGCTTAAATAATGTGCTTTTTCCACAACCGCTTGCCCCTCTTATGAATGTTACAGTGTTTTCTTCAATGCTAATATTCGGATATCGCAGGAAATCTTGAAAGCATAAGTTCTTAGTTTCTATTATATGTTTCACAATGGCTGCCTCCCTTGACGTTTCTATTTTTTTGTGTTAACATACTGATATCGAATATCGATATCGAAATTCGATATCAGTATATCATGGGAGGTAAGATAATGCAAGACCCTATTTTAAGAAAGCTATTTTTAGGATTTATTCAAATTCATATCCTGCATCATGCACAGAAAGAACCATTCTACGGTTCTTGGATGATAGAGGAGTTACAGCAACACGGCTATGAAATAAGCGCTGGTACACTATACCCAATCCTACACAATTTAGAAAAAGCAGAATTAGTTACTGTTGAAGAAAAACTGGAGAAGGGAAAGATAAGAAAATATTATTCTATAACTACGAAAGGAATAACCATATTAAACAAAGCTAAAGAGAAAATTAAAGAGCTCACTTTTGAACTCTAAAAAAACATCCATCCACTTACTTCTGCATTTTCCTTCGGTACCCTTTTCTTACCCACCAAAAAGTGGGTAATTTACAACTTTGATGTTTTATATTAAGCTACCAACATAAGACATTAACAGAAGGGGATCTACTATGAACTTCAAAAAAACGGTTTTAATGTGTATAGCTACAATCCTTGGGGCAGCAATGCTTGTAGGATGTCAGCCAACAAATAAGGAGGAAGATAAGATGATAGTAACAAGTGCTGGATTAGTAAATGGAGTCATTGAAAAAAAGTATGGAAAATATGGGGAGCAGTTTAATGAAAATGGGATACCCACCTATTCACTACCACTGAAAATTGAAAATGCACCCGAAAATGCGAAGTCATATGCTATCGTACTTGAGGATAAAGATGCTTTCCCCGTAAGCGGTGGGTTTTCTTGGATTCACTGGACCGCAGCAAATATTACAAGAACCGAAATTATGGAAAATGAAAGTCAAACAGCTACCGATTTCGTACAAGGTGTAAACAGCTGGACAAGTATACAGGGGGGCAATCAAAGCAAGGATCTATCCTCCTTCTATGGCGGTATGGCTCCACCGGATGCACCACATCTTTATGAGATTCATGTATACGCCTTAGATACTATGTTAAACCTTGATAATGGTTTTTTATATAATGACCTGTATAAACAAATGGATGGGCATATTCTTGACCAGTATACACTGAAAGGAACATATAGCAACTAAATGTAAAGGAGGATTCTCAATGATTCAAAAAATTGATCATATCGTTATTACAGCAAAAGACATGTTCTCTACCGTTGCGTTCTATGAAAAACTAGGATTTATATCGAAATACCAGGGAGAAAGGTGCGAATTATACGCTGGTAATTTTAAAATCAATGTACATCTTTTAGGCCACGAACTTTTTCCTCATGCGAAAAATGTACAGACAGGCAGCGGTGATTTTTGTTTTGAAATAAGTGGTGATATTGAAGATTTTCAAAAAGAATTAAAGGAAAAAGGTTTGTGTATTGAAACGGATGTAGTGGAAAGACATGGCGTTCATGGTGCCATGAAATCGATTTATCTGCGTGACCCTGATGGGAATTTAGTTGAACTTTCCAGCTATGAATAATTTATATCTTTCAGTTTCTGTTGTTTTACCACTATTCTTCATGATGGCTTTGGGATATTTTCTCAAAGTCATCGGTATATTCAATGAACTGTTTCTAAAACAGCTCAATAACCTTTGTTTCAAAGTGTTTCTGCCCCTCGTACTTTTTATAAACATTTATCAGAGCGATTTTTTTGAATTGTTTTCTGCAAAGCTTATTTTATTCGCCGTTTCTGTCGTAGTGATCTCTTTCTTACTGCTCATGATCATCATACCAGGGATAGAGAAAGAAAATAATAATCGCGGTGTTATGATACAGGGAATATTCCGCAGTAATTACATACTATTTGGTGTTCCAATTGCCCAGACTTTGTATGGAAATGAAAATACAGGTACCACCGCTATATTGATAGCATTTATTATACCATTATTTAATTTATTATCTGTCATCGCTCTTTCTGTCTATTCAAAACAGAAGCAAAGCCTGAGGCAGGTATTGGCAGAAATTGTACATAATCCATTGATCATTGGATCAGCTGTGGCTTTCTTTTTTGTTTTGACAAATCTGAGATTGCCCGTACTTATTGAACATACTGTTACCGATATTTCTAAAGTAGCAACACCACTTACTTTAATCGTTCTTGGCGGGAGTTTTCAGTTTAAGAGTATCGGAAAGTATAAACAGCAGTTATCTATAAGTGTACTTTGCAAATTGATTGTTTTACCGGGAATTTTTATACCGATTGGGATTTTATCCGGTTTCCGTAATATAGAGCTTGCCGCACTGATGGCCTTATTCGCAAGCCCTACTGCTGTTTCAACATTTACAATGGCTCAAAATGCAAACGTTAATTATGAATTATCAGGACAGATTGTAGTATTCGATTCTATGCTGTCAATTGCCAGCATTTTTCTTTGGATTATGATTCTAAAATATTTTCATTTCATATAAAGCTGAATATTGATCCTAACAGATGTACGCGAACACGAAAAGAGCCTACCTTCCCGATAGACTCTTCCTTTATATCCCTGTTATCCAATTGTACCTGCAATCCTATTTTAGTTCTTGCAATGTCTTTTAGTTGTAATAAAATGAATCCTTTACATGGCTAACCATAATACCTGCTCTATTTATTGTTAATATAATTAATCAATCCGCCAGCCTCGATCAATTTCTGCATAAACTCCGGAAATGCCTGTCCCTTAAACTCTGTTCCCTTTGTTTTGTTATAGATCATACCGCTGTCAAAATCCACTTCTACTTGGTCGCCTTTATCAATCCCTTTGGATGCTTCCGGACATTCTATGATTGGTAAACCGATATTGATTGCATTGCGGTAAAAAATTCTTGCAAATGTTTCTGCGATAACACAGCTTACGCCTGCTGCCTTAATGGCGATTGGCGCATGTTCTCTGGATGATCCGCAGCCAAAGTTTTTCTCTGCTACAATGATATCTCCTTCTTTTACCTGATTCACAAACTCTTTATCAATATCTTCCATACAGTGTGTTGCAAGTTCCGCCGGATCAGAAGAATTAAGGTATCTTGCCGGGATGATGACATCTGTATCTACGTTGTCTCCATATTTAAATACTGTTCCATTTGCTTTCATCGATGCTTCCTCCTATAATCCTAATTCTGCCGGAGCTGAAATCTTACCGGTAATTGCACTTGCAGCAGCCACTGCAGGGCTTGTGAGATATACTTCTGACTCCACATGTCCCATACGGCCTACAAAGTTTCTGTTTGTTGTTGAAACACAGCGTTCGCCAGCTGCCAAAATTCCCATATAACCTCCCAGACATGGTCCGCAGGTTGGAGTACTGACTACCGCTCCGGATTTAATAAAGATCTGAATCAGACCTTCTTCAATTGCCTGAAGATATATTTTCTGGGTTGCCGGAATAACGATACAACGGATGCCTTTTTTCACACGGCGGTCTTTTAAAATTTCTGCTGCACATCTTAAATCATCAATACGTCCGTTGGTACAGGATCCGATTACCACCTGGTCTATCACTACATCTTCTTTGATTTCTCCTATGGTTTTGGTATTCTCAGGAAGATGTGGAAATGCAATGGTAGGCTGTAATTCACTTAAATTAATCGTATATTCTTCCTCATATACAGCATCTTCATCCGCTTCATACACAGTATAAGGCCTCTTAGAATGGGAATCCAAATATTCTTTTGTCAGCTCATCTACCGGGAAGATTCCATTTTTTCCACCGGCTTCGATTGCCATATTTGCAATAGTAAACCGATCATCCATTGTAAGATTTTTAACTCCTTCTCCCACAAACTCCATGGATTTATAGAGAGCTCCATCCACTCCGATCATACCGATGATATGTAAAATCACATCTTTTCCGCTAACCCATTTGGAAGGTGCCCCTACCAGGTTGAATTTAATTGCAGAAGGTACTTTAAACCATGCTTTTCCAGTAGCCATGCCCGCTGCCATATCGGTGCTTCCCACACCGGTTGAGAATGCTCCCAATGCTCCGTAGGTACAAGTATGGGAATCCGCACCAATGATCACATCTCCTGCTACCGTCAATCCTTTTTCCGGTAAAAGCGCATGTTCAATTCCCATATCCCCTACATCAAAGTAATTGGTAATATCATGCTTACAGGCAAACTCCCGCACGCATTTACAGTGTTCTGCTGATTTAATATCCTTATTCGGGATAAAGTGATCCATTACAAGAGCAATTTTATCCTTGTGAAATACCTCTCCTGTTTTCATTTTATCCATTTCATGAATTGCTACCGGGGAAGTAATATCATTTCCCAGTACCAGATCCAGATCTGCTTCGATCAGCTGTCCGGCTTCTACAGACTGCAGTCCGGCATGTGCAGCTAAGATTTTCTGTGTCATTGTCATTCCCATATTTATTGTCCTCCTGATTTTTATTGATTCATAATCCCTAAACAAATGGATTTTAACTATTGTTTGAATTATAACACAGATATTGGTATAATAGAAATACATATTATGAATATTTATCATAACCCTGAGTTATACCAAGGCAAAAAGAAACTGCAAAAAGAAATGAGGGAATCTATGAATCAGAATCTGTCACTTTACAAAATCTTTTTTACTGCAGCCAATTCCGGCAGCATCTCAAAAGCCGCTGAAGAACTCTATATCAGCCAGCCTGCCATCAGCAAGTCCATACAAAAGCTGGAACAGTCTCTGAATACCGTTTTATTCTCCAGAACCTCCCGAGGTGTGCGTCTCACCGACGAAGGCAAACTGCTGTACGAACATGTAAAAACGGCATTTGACGCTATTGAGACTGGTGAAGAGCAACTGCGCATGGCGGCTGACCTTGGAATCGGACACTTGCGCATAGGGGTCAGCACCACACTTTGCAAATACCTGCTGCTCCCTTATTTGCAGGAATTTATCAAGCTGTATCCACACATCCGCATAACCATTGAATGCCAGTCCAGTAACCGTACCCTGCAGCTGCTGGAAGAACAGAAAATTGATATTGGGCTGATTGGAGAACCGGAACACAATACCCAGATTCAATTTCATGCCATCGAAGAAATAGAAGATGTCTTCGTGGCCTCCAAAAATTATCTGGATAACCTTTTCTTACGGACAAAAGAGGAAAAATATGATATATTTAGTACAGCGACTCTTATGCTGTTAGACAAAGATAATATGACCCGCCAGTATATTGATGATTACCTGGCGAGGCAAAGACTGGAACCCAATACCCTGCTGGAAGTAACCACAATGGATCTTTTGATTGATTTTGCAAAAATAGGGCTTGGGGTTGCCTGTGTCATTAAGAAATTTGTCCAGAGAGAGTTAGACAACCAGACTTTGCAGGAGATACCGCTTGCATTCCCTATTCACAAGCGCCAGGTGGGATTTGCATACCTGAAATCATCTTATCCATCCCACGCGTTACAGGAATTCATCCGCTTCTGCAGTAAATCCAAAAGGGGGAATATCGATTTATGAAGAAGTTTCAATCTTTATTGCTGTTACTGTTGATTCTCGCAGCAGTCACTTTACCGGTCACTGCACATGCTGCAGCAGTCACTTTGCCAGTCACTGCACATGCCGCAGCAAACACATTACCGGTCACTGCACATGCCGCAGGAGACACATCTGCCAAAACCGGATGGGTACAGATGAAATACCGTTATTATTACGATAAAAACGGGAATAAGGTCTGTAATACCACCTATAAAATTGATGGTAAACGCTACTATTTTAATGCCAAAGGCCGGATGCTCCAGAACCGTTTCGTAACTTTTAAAGGAAAGAAATTATATCTGACATCCAATGGCACTGCAGCTACCGGTCTTAAGAAGATAAAAAACAATACATATCTGTTTGATAAAAACGGCTATCTGCGTACAAACGGATTCAAAACTTACAATAATAAAAAGTACTATGCCAATAAAAAAGGCATCATCCAAAAAGGCTTTCAGACCATAAAGGGCAAGAAGTACTACTTCAACAGCAAGGGTGTCATGCAGACAGGATGGCTGAAAAAAGGCAAATCCACTTATTACTATAGCAAAAAAGGCATCATGCTAACCGGATGGCAAAAAATCAAAAAAGGGAAAAAAACTTACGACTATTATTTTTACTCAAATGGCAAAATGGCAGCAAATACCTGGGTACAGGGCTACTTCGTAGATAAAAACGGAAAATGGATCAAAAATAAAACACAGTCTATTTCCACTCTGAACGATGAGTTAACTTCTTATATTAACAACTCCTGCACACCAGGCAGATGGTCAGTATATGTGAAGAATTTAAACGATGGGCAAAGCTGTTTAATCGGGAACAATTATTACTATGCAGCCAGTGTCATTAAAGTATTTACCATGGGTGCAGTGTACGAAGCCATTAACAACGGAAAACTTTCAGAGAGTGGTTCCATTAATCAACTGCTTAACTCCATGATCACTTACAGCAGCAACGAATCCTTTAATACGCTGGTCCGCACCATTGGAAAAAATGCAACCAATGATTTCTGTAAAAAATATGGATATACAGATACCAACCAGGGACAGGCTATTTATCCAAGCTCCAATGGCGGGGATGATATTAATAACGGCACAACCTGGAATCAGACTTCCGTACAAAACCTGGGTAAAATATTAGAGGACATCTACAATGGTAAATGCGTGTCGAAAACCTACTCCGATAAAATGCTGGATCTGCTAAAACAGCAGACTTTCCGCATAAAAATACCCTCCGGTGTTCCGGCGGGAACAGTTGTAGCAAATAAAACCGGGGAAACAGATGAATATCAGCATGATATGGCTATTGTCTATTCACCCAAAGCCAATTATATCCTCTGCGTGATGTCCAATATCTCTAATGCGGGTGCAGCACAGGCAAATATACGTGCCATATCAGGAATTGTATACCGTCACTTCAATTCCTGATACTATACAGATAAAAGAAATAGCCGGTAACATGTATGATTTTGTGATGGCCCCCCATAAGTTTTGTTTCAGCTTATGGGGACAATCCAAATTTCACATGTTACCGGCTCTTATTATTTCTATCTATGCATTTGGTTAATCCCAACACACCTATGATTAACCACTGCCCTGGAATTAGTTGTCCAGTAATTTGTTTCCGTCATTCCAGCTGTATAATTTACGAAGTTCTTTACCAACTTCTTCTAACTGGTGATTTGCTTCCTGTTTTCTCTTAGCCATGAAGTTCGGGCATCCTACCTGATTCTCTAATAACCAGTCACGTGCAAATACACCTTCCTGGATATCTTTCAATACCTGTTTCATTGCTTTCTTTGTATCTTCTGTAACGATCTTAGGTCCTGTGATATAATCGCCGTATTCAGCTGTGTTAGAGATGGAATATCTCATTCCTTCAAATCCGCTTTCGAAGATCAGGTCAACGATCAGTTTCATTTCATGAATACATTCGAAATATGCACTTTCTGGTTCATATCCAGCTTCAACTAATGTTTCGAAACCAGCTTTCATCAGAGCGGTAACACCACCGCAAAGAACTGCCTGCTCACCGAAAAGGTCTGTTTCTGTTTCCTGACGGAAAGTTGTTTCCAGAACACCAGCTCTTGCTCCACCGATTGCTAAAGCGTAAGCTAAACCTTTGTCATGTGCTTTTCCGGTAGAATCCTGATGTACTGCGATCAGGCAAGGAACTCCTTTTCCTTCCTGGTACTGGCTTCTTACGGTATGTCCAGGTCCCTTAGGAGCGATCATAACAACGTCAACGTTCTTAGGTGCTACAATCTGTCCGAAGTGAATTGCAAAGCCATGAGCAAACATTAACATGTTTCCATCTTCTAAGTTTGGCTCAATAGACTCTTTATACATTTTAGCCTGTTTTTCATCGTTAATCAGAACCATGATGATATCTGCTTTTTTTGCTGCCTCTGCAGCTGTATAAACTTCAAATCCCTGTGCTTCAGCTTTTGCCCATGATTTGCTTCCTTCATAAAGACCGATGATTACATTGCATCCGGACTCTTTTGCATTTAACGCATGTGCATGTCCCTGGCTTCCATAACCAATAATAGCAATTGTTTTGCCTTCTAATAATGCAAGATTACAATCTTCCTGATAATAAATTTTTGCTGCCATTTTCATTTCCTCCAAATGTTTTATATTTGTTAAAGGTTTAAAAGCCTCTAGCGTACTTTTCCATATGTACCTGACGTTCTATAAATACCTTATATCTTCCGCACCACGGGATAATCCGGTAATGCCGGTGCGTGCCAGTTCCAGAATCTCATATCCTTCCAGAAGGTTAATAAAAGCATCCAGCTTTGACTGGTTTCCTGTCAGTTCCACAATCAGTGAATCCACTGCCACATCTACAACTTTCGCCCTGAATATATCTGCCACCGCAATAATCGCCTGACGGTTGCCGGCATCCGCCCTTACCTTCACAAGGATAAGCTCGCGGCTGACGCTCTCATCGTCACTCAATGTCTTAATATCTACCACATCTACCAGCTTAGCTACCTGTTTGGTAATCTGATCCAGGATCAATTCATCTCCACATACAACAACTGTCATTCTGGAATATCTAGGATCTGCGGTTACACCAACAGTCAAGCTGTCAATATTATAGCCACGTCTGCTAAATAAACCAGCCACACGGCTCAATACACCGGATGTGTTGTCAACTAACATAGATAATATACGTTTTTTCATAGTAAAACCACCTTTTATACAGACTAAAAGTATTCTACCAATTATTACATTCTTTGTCAATGTCAAATTTGGCAAAGTGGTTTTGTAACACATTGAATTGTTAAAGTGAATATTCCTAAAATAACCGGGTAAATTTCAATTACCCGGTGCATTTTTCTGAATATTTGTCCAAATCTGTCTGTTCAGTTCTAAATAAGTGGAATTTAATTTGTCCTTCCAAACATTACTAATTTTAACTTATTTTATCAGCCTTGCCTTTATAGCAGTTATAACAGTACTGTATGATATCCTTTCTTTTAATAATTCCGATAAAAGTCTGGTTATCATCGATCACCGGCACAAAATTCTGATTCATGGATGTCATGACCAAATCTTCAATTTCACAATTTACATTGACCGGGTCATTATACCATCTTCTTTTTATCTGAGTCAGTGGGATCTCTTCTGCTTTATGTAAATCTAATAGATATTTGTCTTTCACATTCCACAACATGTCCCCTTCCGTGATGGTGCCAACATAATTTCCTTTCCGGTTAATGATAGGCACTGCGCTGTATCTGTGATGTTCCATTTTCTCCAGCGCCTGGCGCAATGAATAATCTTCATATAAATACGCCACTTCACTTTTGGGGGTTAAAAAGAATAAAATATTCATCTGTAATCTCCCTGTTTTTTTCTTACTTCCTTATAAAATATTATAAGACAATCTACAATTTTCGTCAATGCAAAGTACGTATTTCATAAAGAGTTTATAATGATTTTATAAAATCATGCTTTCGTATTTTTTTATAATTTCTTTCTATATTTTAGAATATATTAAGTCCGGCGCCATATTTCATTCATATCTGCGTAGTATAGTATTATATATAAATAAAGCAAACAAGCTTTTTTATATACATTTCTCTTTCCTTTTAGGACCAGGCAACTGGTCCCCTTTTTTTGTCTTTTATCAAATGGTTAAATGTTGCCTATGTCTTAAATCCGCTGACCGCTCCGCTCCCATACACCATGCCGGGAGCCGGAAAAGGCAGAATTTCTGCCCCTAGATTATTACCCAGACACCCTCTTTTACGCAAATCAGGATTTCTTCAATATGAAGGATTCAAAACCGGCATCCTTTAATTTTTTAACCATCTTCACTGCATTTTCTCTTTCTTTAAAAGCTCCCGCCTGTACTTTATAAAGGCTATTTACTTTTTTTACAAATGCCTGGAAACCTTTTTTATTCAAAACTGCAGCCAGACTGTTTGCCATTTTCTGGTCTCTGAATGAACCTGCCTGAACACAGTATTCCACATCCTCTGGTTTGGGATTCTCCGGCTTTGTGTCTTTCCCGATTGCCGCTTTTACATCTGCCCGGAATATATCCATATTCTTACCGTGTTTTGGAAACCAATGGGTCACGTCCACATGCTCTGTTGCCACACCTTTTAAAAATCCTTCATAATGGCAAAGCACATGGTCTTTGTCCGGGTTCCACCCATATTTTTTACAGAAATAAGCGCTGAGCCAGACTGCTTTTTCATATACATTCCGAAAATAACGGATATTCTCAGGCAGGGAAGGATCATAATTTCCCATAGAAAGCCATTGCCCATTATAAGAAAAAGTTCCCGGTTCACATATTTCATAACTGATATACATATCATTTGCCGGTGATCCCGCATGCCACGATCTGTGATTCTCAGGCAGCAGCTGATAGATGCCGGTATCATCAATAATATAATTCGTGCAGGCATCTATATCACCATTCCAGTAGCTGATAAAATCCTTTGCCGTACCGCCGGGAGTTGCAGTGGAATGTGTCATTATTCCCTGAGGCTTTATGGTTCTGCCCGTTTTATAACAACTTGAGTTCGTTAAAATACTTTTTTTAATTTCCATGTTATATACCTCACTTTATTCATCCATATATCTAACATATGCAATCAGGCAAAAAAGGAATCAGTTGAATAAAACTGCTTTTTTTTGCGCATATTATATGCGAGGTGATGAAAAATGTCTTCTTATGTAGCTCCGGAAGTACAGGAGAAATTCGAAACGCTTTCCATCGATCTGAAAAATCTGATCATGGAAAAAAATGTACAACTGAATAATATTCATGACTTGATACGCGTACTGGAAGAAATTGTAGCAGAGGGTGAAGGCAACCAATAAGCCGGTAACCAGACATTCATGCGAAAGAGAGGAACAGCACATGATAAATATCGATGACGGCAATACAAAAACAAATGTTTATGATGATGGCAACATTCCCGAGATTGACACGCCAAAACCGGATAATGCAACCAATACCTTTCCTCCGGAATTTGGCAATGGCAACATTATTCCAAAAGACGAAAGTACAAGACCCCGCAAAGACGGACCAGGGGGCAATTAATCTTTAAAAACCCAATCAACGGCAGAGAAAATCCATGTTAATATTTGCTGAGGATACGTCCTCAGTGCATGCTAACATGGATTGAATTTATTATATAACGTTTATTACATAACTTTTTTATATCATATTTTTACATAATATTTACTAAACAAATTTCACAGCTGTTCCGTAAGCAATTACTTCTGCTGCCCCCTGCATGATTGCAGATGATGCATAACGGATATTTACCACCGCATCAGCCCTCATGCCCTCTGCTTCTTCAACCATTCGTTTCGTTGCCAGAGCTCTGGCATCATTCATCATGTCATTGTAAGCCTTTAATTCTCCGCCTACGATAGTTTTAAATCCCTGGGTAATGTCCCTTCCGATATTCTTGGACTGTATGGTACTGCCCTTTACAAGCCCCAGCATTTCAAATGTCTTACCGGTAATATAATCAGTATTTACTAAGATCATCTTCTTCTCCACTCCTTATCTCTTTTAATCGTTCCGCCAGTACAAAAAAGGAAACACCAATCAACGCCATAATAATAATCCCAAATAATATTTTTATGATAACGGGAAACGGCACATAAGCAATTAATGTCAGATACAAAAGCAAAAAGATTACCAGCAATACCGTTATTACTATTGGCGCTATCATTTTTTGATATTTCATATTGATTTCCTCCTGTCTGCTATTTGTCTATATTTTAACATTTTTTCCAGGAAGATACAATATGATACCAGAAAAGAGCTGGAAAATTAGTTTCTGGTTTTTTTATAAAATGCACACAATTTCTTCAACGATATGTCACATATTTTTCACAGAATAATATTAT
The DNA here is from genome assembly GCA_900539655.1 of uncultured Robinsoniella sp. Taxonomy (GTDB): domain Bacteria; phylum Bacillota; class Clostridia; order Lachnospirales; family Lachnospiraceae; genus Robinsoniella. The sequence continues at coordinate 103,250 of UQCR01000003.1, read as the reverse complement.
AGTATTACTTGTACAGAGAGATCAGTACAAACAACACATTATTAAAAAATCTTTTTCATAACCCGCCAGTACCGAGAGGTACTGGCTCTCCCTCTTTTATAGGGAATTTTACATCTGCTTACGTACTACCTTATATTCATCATTAAACTGAAAATATGGACAATTGGTAAATGTATTTCTCATAAACTGCCCCATCTCATCCTCATCCAGATTCACTTCACAGATATAACATTCATAATCGTCATCATAAGCATAATTTAAACAGCAGTCACAATTTGATTTTCCTGTCATTTTATTTTTCCTCCTGAAAGTTATCATCTACCATTATACACGGAATCGGATACATTTTCCATCTATTAATATGTGTACATGAAACTGACTCTAAAAACAGGCATTCATCTGTCTTGCCCTGCGAATGATAATCTCCGGGAATCCCACACATTCAAGCAGAGCAATGGCATTTTTCGTATTGCTGACCCCTTCCCGGATTTTATAATCAAAAGCAATATCCTTGTCCTGCATCTGTTCGCAAAAGAAATAATATCCGTAGGAATCCCCCAGTTTTCGGGTTAATTCAATATCATGGGAAGCCACAATTGCCAGGCAGTTTTGATTTTGCAGATATTCTAAAATTGCTGCCGAAGCCGCTATCCGCTCCTGGGTATTGGTTCCTCTTAGAATTTCATCAATAACGCAGATTACCATTCGATTACCTTTGACACTTTTCACAATGCGGCTTAAATACTTAATCTCTTTCATATAATAGCTTTCCCCGCCCATAAGGTCATCCCGTACAGCCATGGAGGTTATCACCAGGGCATCCGGCAGCCGCAGCCGTCTCGCCATACAGGTATGTATGCTTTGGGCGAGAATCACATTTGCCGCTACGGCTTTGATAAAGGTAGACTTTCCAGATGCATTTGACCCGGTTATCATACAGTTACGGTCCAGGGTAACCGTATTGCATACCGCATGTTCAATAAGCGGATGATAGACCTCAGTCATTTCCAGCACCGGATCATTATTGAATTCGGGAACGCAGTAAAAATCCAGGCTTTCCCGGAACGAAGCTATGGAAACAGCTGCTTCCAGTTCTCCCAAATATTCAAATAACTCCATAAATTCTTTCTGCTTCCCCCTAAGATATCGGATAATTTTATCATAAACGATAAAATCCCAAAGCGTAGCTCCTACCAGATAATCATGGATTACCCCAAGCAAATCTCCCGACATCCCTTCCCTCTTTTTTCTCTGAAGGCTGACAAGCATTCTGGTGATCTGATCAAATATCTTCACGTTACATCTGATGTGATCCGGCATCTGGCCGGTATATTTCCCCGGTCTTTTTTCAATTTCTTTTACACTTTTAGCTATGCCTATTATGCCCGTTAAGGTATCCATGTACACCTCATGCCTGACCTTATTCAATGCATAAATAACCGCATTGACCATAAATACCATTGCAGTAAGCATCAGAAGGCTTGCCTCTCCTCTGACAAGTGCCGGAATTACAGACAGAATCAGCAATACCTGCATCAACCGGTAAAACCTGACATGAATAGAACCAAGTGCATCCAGATTGCTCATAAACATCGGCAGATAATAGTTGACTTCTTCTTTTCCAAGCCTGCACAATAAATACTGCACTTCTTCCCTGACTTTGTCATGCTCAGCATAAAAACGTATCTGATCTTCCAGATTCATAACTCCGGTTTTATCTTCCGGCAGCTTATGCATTCTGGCATAGAGAACCTGTTCCCCGGCAAACGACTTACAGGTATTCATTCTGGCAAAAATTTTATCCATCTCCAGATCATTCCATGTAATATCATCTACGCTTTCATTCCCGGAAATATCCGCACCAAATTCATTCCAGTATATCTTAATTTGTTCAAAGGGAAGTACTCTATCTTCCGGAACCTTACCATATGAATCATGAATCCATTTTCTTACTTTACGCTCCCTGCTTTTTTGTTCATAAAAAACAGCTCCCATGAATGCTGCCAGCATTACCACAAAGATTATCGCCAGTTCCATACTATGGCCCCTCCTTTTTCTTTTTATAGGCAATCACTATCAAAATGCATAAAAATACAAGTGATTCCACAATTACGCTGGATTCGATGGGCCAGCTTATCCAGTTGTGGTAGAAAACCGCATAAAGCTGACTTGTCAATAAAGTAATGGATAAGTAGAGGCATACGACCGTAGTGATGGCATCTACTTTCAGCATGTAATAAGGCATATTCCGATAAAGAAAGTTCCAGACCCAGGATCTGGCAGTAAAAACAACCAGGGATGCTATAACCGGAAAAATGAAGATCAACAGTTTATTTCCATAAACAATTTTTCCGCTGCCGCTCCACCAGATAACGATTCCTTCCTCCAGCAACGGATAAGATATGAACGCTAATAAAAATGAAAATAAAATGATCGACCAGATTGCAATCTTTCCTTTCATTGCAGCCAGACTGCCAATGGTGTCGCGAAATATCATGTAACCGGTTTTCTCTACTTCGTCTTCATATTGTTCTACCTCTAAATTCTCATAATCAAAATCTTTATTTTTTATCATCTCCTGGCAAATCCATCTGGACTGTTCCAGCTCTTTTATATCAGCTTCTAATGAGACTGCCTGTCTGTGCAGCATGTCTTCCAAAGATAGCTTTTCCATCTGTACCAGTTTGATTTCCTCAATTGGTACATGAAGCTTTCTCAAAAAAATAATCTTTTTGATTGTCTCAATATTTTCCCTGGAATAATCCCGGTACCCATTGATGGGATTTCTTCTGGCTGCCAAAAGCCCTTCCTTTTCATAAAAGCGGACATTTGCCCTTGTAACATTTAATTCATCTTCTACTTCTTTTATTGTCACGATTTCACCTCCTTTTTAAGCTTTATAAGGTATAAACCTGGTTTACAGTCAAGCTGTTTTTTTGTATTTTCCGGTTTTTTTGTATTTTTCTCTTATGTACGAAAAATACTTCTGAAAAATTCAGAAGTATTTGGGTAATCTATATTCTTAATTAGTTATTTTAATTCTGCTGCCTCTAATCCATAATAATAAGTGCCATGAACACAAGATCTGTATTTCCCGTATTCACCAATCCGTGTCCGCAGCCATCCGGTGTAAATGTAACGTCTCCTGCTTTTACCGGACGCACATTTCCATTGTCATCATAATCACCTGTTCCGGATAAGATATAATAAGTTTCACTCTCTCCGTGATGCTCATGATAGCCCAGGGTACTTCCCGGTTCAATCGTTACTTCAGCATATAGGCCGCATTTGACGTTTAATTCTTTTTCACCAAGGATATGTTTGATTATTACATGTCCTTTTCCACCACACATATTCTCTACTGTTTCTGTTTTCATCTCAAATCCTCCGTTTTGGTTGTGCAAAATTTTATGTATCTGCTTGCATGCTTTCCGGCAATTTTCAACTGCTAAAATAATTATAGCTCACCAAATGTCTAATTACAAGATATTTTATAATTGTAATGTATAAATATACAATTTTGACATTTACCGCCATCTGTTTTATAATAAAAGAAAAAAGGAGCTGTACATAGTATGATAATTGATGGACATCCAAAAGAGAAAGAAGCCATGATAGAATTTCATAAAGGCAACCGACAGGAAGGCACAAAAATCCAGGATGAATTCGTAGAAGAACTCCGTGAAGCACTGAAAACGCAAGACCATTGTTCCTGCAAAAAGCCCTGTAAATACCATGGTAAATGTGTGGAATGTGTGGCAATTCACAGAGCCCACAGAGAACATCTCCCGAATTGCTTCCGCAGTATGGTGAATGAAAAAATAGCCGTGATCTCCGGGCTGACGGAAGATTCCCTGATTGAAGACTTGTCAAGATAATACTCAGCTGCTGATCTGCCGGAGATATTTGTCGTTTTATGGAATATTTTGTCGAACGATTTTGTTTGAATGCTCCTGTAGAATATGATAGATTTAAATTGTATCAGCTTATTGCTGATATATTTCATAACTCACACCCGGTCCGCACAACCGGGTACCATTTTACCGGCTCCGGCGTAACAACCGGAGCTTTCTTTTTATCATATACGTTTTATCTTTATTCCATATCCCGCAGTTGTTCCACAATATTATCCTTATGCAAAAATTGATATACCACGTAAGGAACAAAAATGCAGGCTGCTAAAATCCCCGCAAATACGAGAAGGGTGGATCCAACTGGTATCTGAAAAGGGATCCTGTATCGGTTCATAGCATGATATATGATATAGTCAATTGGTATCCCCAATACAATTACAAAAAAGAACGAAACAATTCCATACCACGCTCCTTCTATCAGCAGTACCTTTCGGATCTGTACCGTAGTCATACCTATACTTTGAAGCGCCGCAAATTCTTTTATCCGGTTTTGTATCCCTGCAGCAGTCATATTGCAATAATTTAGAATAGCTAACAAGGTAAGAATGATCCCCAGACCGCCTCCAAGAATTTTCAATTGAGTTTCCGATTCCTTCATTTCATCAAAGTTGTCAAATTTCGACTCTATCGTCAGATGCTTATCATTCTTAAATAGTGCTTTTATTTTTTTATCCAGTTCTGCATTGAAGGGTTTCTCATATACGATATTTAAAATTTCTGTAACGGGTTCGCCTAAAATTTCTTTTGCCAATCCATCACTGATTACGATACTCGGTAAGTATCCATTGGAGAAAAAGTTAACATTCGGGATTTCTCCCCCAATTTTTATTTTATGTTGTTTTCGCTCATTATTCTGTTTTAATTGATATACAAGTTCTTTGCCAACAGCCTCTTTTATAGAGCTTTCCATGAGAAAGGGACTTATTAAACCAATTTCACCTGACATAAAGGCATCTTTATTTAAAGATCCACCCATTATTTTATTAATTGAATCAAATTCCTCCTCATCAATGCCCACCAGCCTTCCGGTGAATAGATCTGTTTCTTTTCCTTCCTTATAAAGTTCCATCTGCTCCTCGTAATCACCTCTGGCAATTGGCATCTTTTCAAGCCTTTTAAAATATTCCTTCAGAATATCTTCTTCATAAGGCATTATTATCTTAGCAGAACTGACTGTCCTTACCTCAGCAACTCCATCCATGGATTTTATCTCACCGATTTCAGATGGCTGTATTCTTTGTACTGGCTCATTATTCAACACGGAATTATTCAATATACGCATATCAAAATCTTGCAATGTATTCAGGACATGCTTTGCACTGCTCCCGTTAACCAGGGTCGTGATAACCAGTAAAGTCGTAAGGGTTACAAAAAAGGAAGATAGTATGATAACCGCCTGTTTCTTCACCCGGAACATATTCCGCCATGCCATGTAACTCAGCCTTCCTCCATTCACGCTGATCTTATCACGGTGGGGAGATACTATGCCATAATATTTTGCTGCTTCAACCGGTGCAATATCGCCTGCTATCATGGCTGGTTTCCTGCTGCTGAAATAAATGGTCAACCCGCTAAACAATGCAGCTCCGATAAAAATGAACGGATGAAATACAATGGCTTTCTTAAGCTGAAAGGTGGGATTTGCTATTTCCAGTGCAGACGGTACAATCAGAAACGAAACAAATGCTCCCAGTACCATCCCCAGGGGTATGCCCGCCAACGAGTTCCACAGCACCTGCTTATGAACAAACCCTCTGATCTGCTTTGAAGTGGTTCCGATTGTTTTTAACTGTCCAAAAAAGCGGACTTCCTTGGCAATGGAGATATGAAGAACGTTGCATATAAATAAATATCCGCTCAATACAATCAAAATAAACAATCCCAGTAAACCTGCCACAAATTTTGCAAAATCTTCCATCAGATAATAATCTGCAAATAACATCTGCCTGCCTTTTATCGACAGTTTATCTTCCAGCATTTTAATATCCTTAACCGAATAGAGCTGGTTTTTCAGAGTTATTCTTAAAGACCCCTGTGTCATGACTGTTTGGTCTGCCCCCGACTTTTCATAAAAGTCCTGGGAGATAAAGCCCTGGGAGATACCGGAGTAATCCCTGTAATATCCGGACAGCACAAACGTCTTTTCATGAGCTGTTTCATTTTCCGACAGAAAAAAAAAGGACACTGGCAAATGCATTCCAACTTCGGGCGTATCAATCCCCATCCTTTTTAATGTCTGGGTGGATAACATAACCTCATTTTCCTTGTCCGGATACTTCCCTTCTAAAAATTCGTAAGCGGGAACACACTGCTTTTCCCAGTTTGTTGTATCACTCCAGGATAAAGGAATATTTATATCATTATTCTTATACTCATCGATAACCGCACTATCTACGTTAATGCCGGCATATAGTATTTCATCCATGGAATACGCTTTTTTCACCTGTTCTATTGTAGGTGCGGGAAGGCTTACATCAAATTTCATTCCATTCATCATTACATGCCTTAGAGAAATTGCATTCCAATAGCTTACCCCAATACTGCAGACTGCTGTGATCATAAATGTAGTCAGTATGATTGCTGCAATAATTAATATATTTTTTTTCCAGTTCTGACGATAATTTTTCTTTGCCAGACCTGCAATTACCTTTTTATTTTCCACTCGGATCATAGCTGTTCCCTGACATAGATCTTACCATCTTCTAAATGTATAATCCTCCCCGCCATCTGGGCAATCTCATTATTATGGGTAATCATTACCACAGTCTGGCAAAAACGTTCACTGGTGATTTTAATTAACCCCAGCACATCCTGGCTGGATTTACTGTCCAGATTACCGGTAGGCTCATCTGCAAGCAAAATTGCCGGCTTCGTAGCCAATGCCCTGGCCATTGCCACTCTTTGCTGCTGTCCGCCGGAGAGCTGCCCCGGCATCGCATATTTCTTGGACTGAAGCCCCAAAGAATCCAGAATTTCACTGATAAAATTTTTATCCGGCTTCACTCCATCCAACTGTATGGGCAGAACGATATTTTCATAAACATTTAACAGGGGCAGCAAATTATAATTCTGAAAGACAAAACCAATCTTGCGCCTCCTGAAAATAGTCTGTTCATCTTTTGTCATCCCGGAAAGATTGATCCTGTCCACTGTCACGGTCCCGGAGGTTGGAACATCCAGACCACCCAGCATATGCAAAAGCGTAGACTTTCCACTGCCCGAACTTCCCACAATGGATACAAATTCACCTTTTTCTATGGAAAGGTCCACCCCATCCAATGCCTTTACCACATTTTCACCGGCTCCGTAATATTTTTTTAGATCTTTGGTCTGTAAAATGCACATCTTAAGTCCTCCTTGAAATCCTTACAACAGAATCATAACAAATAATTCTTTCCGGGATCTTTCTCAAATATGACAGTTATGTAAGATTCTAAACTATCAGATTTAGGAAAATGATAACCTGGTCATGTTATCCATTTCCAGATTTTATACGGATTGCCCCTGGTTTTCTACGCGGCTTAAAAACACGGAAAATAAAGCTCCATTTCCGGGTTCGGATATCACTTTTATATAACCGCCCTGTCTGATTATTATTTCCCTTGCAAGGTAAAGTCCAATCCCAAGTCCTTTCTCCTTCTGAACTTTGGGCGAACGGTAAAAACGCTGAAAGATCATCCCCTGTTCTTCTTCCGAAATTCCCATACCCGAATCCTGAATGTCAATCCTGTAAAACATCTCATAGGAAAGTACTTTTATAACCACCTTAGACTGTGGTGGAGAATATTTAATGGCATTTTCTAATATGTTACTCACTGCCTCAAGGGTCCACTTTAAGTCAAAATTACAGGTTAACCCGCATTCTTCATATTCGATTACCATTTCTTTCTGTAACGCCTGCATTTCAACTTCCTGACAGGATAACAGCACTAATTTATCTATTCGTTCCGGTCCGGCTGCAATTGAAATCAGTTCATTTTCCAGATAGGAAGACTTTACCAGCGCTTTTATTAGAAAATCCAGCTTATCAGCCTGATTCTGAATCTGGTTTACTATCCCCGATATATCTTCCGGGAGATCCCTTTTTTCCTGCAGTATCTGAGAGTACAGCAGGATATTAGACAGGGGTATCCTTGTTTGATGAGATATATCTGATACCAGGGATTTTATAGTATCCCTCTCTTTTGCAGTCACCTGCTTCGTCTCCTGGGAAATAGCCAGGAACTGATTCAACCGCTCTTCTATGGCTGACATCATGGATTCATCATAAACCGGCTCGCTGTAATTGCCCGCTATAGCTTCATTAATCCGGTCCAGCACCGTCTGCATCATTTTCTTCATTGTCCTGCGGTACCTCATAATTACAGCAGCCGCTGCTGCCACAGCCGCGAAAGCAATGGCGGCAAAGATTATCACCAGTATTTCCATATCTTCTCCATTTCGTAGTCACCAGCTTTAAACCAGGTTTCGTTAACCTTCAGTTCACCCATACATAACCCAATCCATATACTGTCTTAATATATTCCGGTTTAGATGGATTGTCTTCTAATTTATCGCGCAGTCTTCGAATCGTAACCGAAAGCGCATTATCCTCCACGTACTCTGTTCCATCCGGCCAGATACGTTCCAGCATGGTGGTTCGGGATAACGTAATATTTTGGTTCAGAACAAATAAATATAACAGCTTTTGCTCGGTTTTACTTAATTCAATCGGTATATTATTTTTATAAAACTCCATCCGGGTAAAATTAAATACAAAAGAATCAATCACATATTCACCCGGGCTTTCCCCCGGCTCAAAACGCCTGAATAACGCATTAACTCTGGCTCTTAATACCATAAGGCTGAATGGCTTTGTGATATAATCATCGGCGCCGGACTCCAGCCCCGCAACAATATCCAGTTCCATATCCCTCGCAGTCAAAAGAATAATGGGAACCTTGCTGTTTTTACGTATCTCCCGGCATAAATCAAATCCGCTGCCATCCGGCAGATTAATATCCAGTACCAGCAGATCAAAGGTCTGTCTGTTCATAGTCTCTTTTGCCGCCGCTATGGTAAAGCATTGGGTAAACCGATAATTCTCTCTATTTAACGCCATGATAATTCCGGAACTCAATACTTCATCATCTTCTAAAAGTAAAATTTCTTTCATTTTTCTATAAGTCTCCTTGCCTAAACCGCTCTATCAACGGCATGTTCACATTTACGCACATTTCTTTTACAATTCTTTTAACTGACAGTCATAAATTATTCATATCTAAGCTTTATAGTAATACTTGTAAAACCAAATACTTAGTTAACAATCTTTTTCATAACTCGCCAGTATCTACAGATACTGGCCCTCCCTCTTTTATGGGGTATTTTTTATCTGTATTTATTTTTCTTTGTCACCAATCTGACATATGATTCCCTTTATTGATTTCCCAAACTTACCGATGAACGATCTAAATCACGCTGTCTGATACAGCCTTAACGATATATTTTAAAGTGAGCTCTCGCGCACTTCTTGTATTATACTATAATTTTCGCTATTGGCACAGTACTACCGAATATTATTTTTTGAATATTTTCTTGCATAAAAAGTCGATTCATAGCGCAAAAGATGCTATTCAATACAACGCTGATCTCCAAATGTTTTCTTATGTTATACTTTTTTTAATTAAAGTTGTTGCAATGTGGTAAGCAAAAGAGAAATGAGGCGTGAAACTTTTATGAATCAAAAAAATAATCGAAATTACACACGTCTATCCTGGGACGAGTGGTATCTGTTAGCAAAAAAATATTACGAAGCCAATCAAACATTAAAAATACCTACAAAATACCGTACGGAAAGCGGATATCTGCTGGGGCGCTGGATTGAAAGACAACGGGCTGCCTACCGCCAAAAAGGGACTTATCGGATAGATGCAAGAAAGATATATCTGTTGAATCAGATTGGTATGATCTGGACTCTGGAAATCCGAACAGAATGGGATACCTGGTATGACTGCTGCAAGAGCTATCACAAAGAATATGGTAATATAGACATTCCAAGAAATATAGTTTACAGGCAGCTGCCACTTGGCGAGTGGATCAGCTATCAGCGAAAGCGGTATTGGCAAAATAAAATGGACTGCCGCCAGCGGTTACAGCTGGAAGAGCTTGGTATGAGCTGGAAGCTCAGAAACCGGCGTGGGTGGATGGAGTGGTATCAGGATGCCAAGATGTATTATGAAACTTATGGCCACTTAAACGTTCCCTTAGATTACGTTACTAAGGACGGCTTCCGACTGGGAAGTTGGATTAATTCTCAACGGGAACGCCAGCGCGGGACCAGATTCTGTCTTCTGGAAGGTGAAAAAGAAGAAAAATTAAATCAAATCGGAATGCTGTGGGGGCTTCGGGGAATGCGGTATAAAGAGCAGGATGTGTATGAAATATCCTAACTTCCTCCATGTGTCATAATGCCTTGGAATGCATCCGTATAGCAGATTGTGCAGTTTGAAAATCAGGCATTAAACAAACAACCAACAAATCCAAATCCTTTGACAACAATTTCCTTTTAACTTATAATTAAGTAATAAAAGATTACAAAGGAGGAACGTTTATGGCATTTATAATGATTATGTATTTGATTTATGCATGCATATTTGTAGGCTGCGCTATTCTATTATACTGGATTATTAAAGTAGCTGTTAAAAGGGGAATTATAGAAGCACATGATGAAATTCACAGAAGGAATTAATAAATCGACATTTATATTGATAAGCCCCGGAATATTGTATGATATGCCTGGGCTTATTTTAATGTGTTTGAAAATTCATTTCCATCTGTATTTTCCTTTCGCAGGGATTTTGTCCTAAAATTATAGTAGTCCGCTCAGAAAACAAACTTATACACTTCTTATACACTTCTCATACACGGTCTGAGAGGAACTCACAAGTCTGCAAAATCTGCATATAATGCTATAAAATAATTATTGGTGACACTTACATGAATAATGACCCTCCTGGAATTATGTTTCAACAGGGAAACATTATGCGAATAAATAATGCCTTCGTGGAAGATGTTTCTTGTTTTAATAACTCTAATGGCAGCATACTGGTCTCCTACTCTGTACCAGATATCAATAATATGATTTCTATACAAACCATTAGGTTAAATCTCAGTAATCAGACTATTGTCGTAAATTCATTTGGACAAAGCATATGTTTATGCTGCATACAAAGAGGTTCGGCGGTTAATGTTGCATTTTCACCAGTTATGACCGCGAGCATACCCCCGCAATCAAATGCTTTTTGGGTTGCCGTTCAAAGAAATCCAACATTTCCGATACCGCCCTGGCCGCCAGTACCTCCTAGGCCTCCTGTACCTCCTAGGCCTCCTAGGCCTCCGCAGCCTCCCAGGCCCCCGCAGCCTCCCAGACCTCCACAGCCTCCCAGACCTCCGCAGCCTCCAAGGCCCCCGCAGCCTCCTAGACCTCCGCAGCCTCCTAGGCCTCCCAGGCCTCCGCAGCCACCGGGACCTCCCAGGCCTCCGCAGCCACCGGGACCTCCAAGGCCTCCACAGCCACCGAGACCTCCGCAACCTCCCAGGCCCCCGCAGCCTCCCAGACCTCCGCAGCCGCCGGGACCTCCGCAGCCTCCCAGGCCCCCGCAGCCTCCTAGGCCTCCCAGGCCTCCGCAGCGCCCATCGCGTCCAGTAGAGCGTTTTTGAAAATTCATTCCCGCCAACTGACCGCCTCACTTTCCGGAATGTTCGCACCAAATTTAGGATAAATAGCCCGCTATGCACTCTTCAATTGGTATGAAACTCCCATAAATGTGTCGTACAGCTGGCGGAAAGCAATATTAAAGCACGCACAAAGGCAATGATCATTACCATAGACTTTAGACTAAATTATTTTTATTTTTAAACCAGATTCATAGATTTTGCATATTATAAATAAAGATTCTATGTTTGGTGATATATTGATAACGGAACAATATACTCTAATGTTTTATGGGCTGAATACAAAATATTATTCTGAAAAGTATATTGCGCGTATCTGGAACGATAGTGCTTACAAAGAATATCAATCCTCAGGAATATACGTTTCATGCTTGATAAGTTCACAATTATTTGTGTGTGGAGAAAAAAGAGGGTGCACTTTAGACGAGACCACATATGTTATTACCTCTTCCCGTAACCCTATGGAAACGAATGATATGGCAGCGTATGAAGCAGCATTCACAAATGTAACCAAAGAAGTAAAGACTATATTTGGAAATCCATATATGACATTTGCCATACACAATATAGATGTTCATTTCTTTACAAAACTAAAGTAAACTTGGCTCCGGTCAAATAATAACCGGGGCCAAGTTTTTATATAAAAACATATTAACTTTTGTATGAATCCCAATCCACCTAACTAAAATAGATTTCTATAGTGATCTGTAAGTAAATAAATTTTTAATGTAACTCTGATCCCTGTATAACAATTTAAGAATATTTTTCATAAATTTTTTGTGCCTGTTCTTTTATTGTATTTTTTAAATGCTCCGGCTCTAGCACCTCGATATGTTTCCCAAAAGACAAAATAAAGTTATACAGCCAAATGTCTTCCGGCCATTCGACCGTAATAAGAAAACTCCCATCCTTCTGCCGCTCCACCATGCTTTCATAAAAATCGTCAAACACACGGAATGCCATCTCTGGCTCTATAAGAAGTTTGATTCTTTCCTTTTGCTGATTATGAAAGCTTTCCTGAACGGGGTCGCAATATATGGCGGGTGTGTCTCTCTCGGCAAAGTGCTCATCAGTCACCACAAGGTCTTTGATTCGTGATAATTTGAATAACCGCATCTCCTGCTTTGTTAAGCAGAAAGCTTTTAAATACCATGATTTAGACTTAAACCATAGTTGTATCGGCTCAACACGGCGAATAATTTTATCACCCTGGCTATTATAGTAATCGAATTTGGCAATGCGACGTTCTAATATGGCAAGTTTAAAATTGTTGAAATAGTCATTTTCGTGACTCCACCCAACATAATCCACTTCAATCCAGTTTATTGTGGTTTTATTGAATACTGTTGACAGCTTTCGCAATATTTGGCTCGTGTCGTCAGCCTTAATATTGGAAAGACTATGCAGTGCGGATAATATCTCGTTTTGTTCATGTTCATTCAGTATCGATTTATTCAACACAAAATCAGGCAAAAGACTGATACCTCCACCTCTGCCTCTTTCCGTATATATTGGAATTCCGGCAAGACTCAAAGTGTCTACATCACGACAAATTGTCCTTCTTGATACGCCAAAATATTCACTTAATTCTCTTGCTGTAATCGTTTTTTTATTTAGCAAGATATATATTATTTCAAACAGTCTATTTATCTGCATTTTTATCACCCAGTAAAGTATATCACAATAATACGACAACTGTATGTCACATTTAAATTCTTATATTATTGTTTACACCTGCTTCTTCCAACTATGTCATCATCAATATCATACAAGCTTTCCATTGTTCTTCTATATACTATCGTTAGCTCTGCGCAATCTTTTGGCGAAATACCGATGGCGTCACACCGTATTTACCCGTAAAGATTTTATTAAAATAGTATCTGTTGGAATAGCCCAGCTGCTCACATATCTCTACGATACTCAGATCGGTATCCCGCAGCAGTTCTGCTGCCTTTTGTACTAAAAATTCTCTGCCGTACGCCAAAAGTGTCTTTCCAGTATGCCTTTTCACAATACGTTCCACATGATCTCCATTGTAGCCTGTAATCTTCTCTATCTCCTCCCGGGTGAAGATCCCATTCTTTTTCTTGTACGCCTCCGTAATCTGATATATGATCTGCTCCTCATTAGACAGTCTGGCCCAATGTACTTCCTCCTGATAAATGGTATCGTTCTCCAGCATTTCGAAAAAACGGCAGAGCAATGCTTTCATCATATGGCTTTTCCCCGAGTGGGTACCGGAAATTTCTGTAATCATTTGATTCATTATTGTTAATAATGGTTCTAACGAATCATGATATAACATCCTGTAATCTGCATAAACCTTTGCATCATACAATGGATTTTTCTTATTTTCGGAAAAAAACACATCAAAAATAGTTCCAACCAAATGGGGACTGCCCTTTCGGTCATAATAGTAATTCGTATCAAACACATCATGCACGTAATCCTCTTTGATAAGAAAAAGTACTATTTCCGTATCCTGATCCATTAATTCCATATGATGGATATTTCTATTGCAAAGGCAACAATCCCCTGGATTGTACATAATATTCTCATCTTCTATCCTCATCGTTAATCGCCCGGAAAGCACAAATGTCAACTCATAGAAATTATGAGAATGAAGTTTTCTGGTCTGATCTGCAAGATCCGTATATGCCCTCTCTTTTAAAATCTTATTATTCTCGCTAAATTCTTGATATACCATGGTATTTGCGCCTATATTCACCGACTCGTATATTACCAGATACGGCATGTTAATATCAAAGAATTGATATAAAGATCCAGTATCATCAAACAGAATGAGATGAGAGCGGTCCATATTCTCTGAGCGAATGATTTCTCTGTCAGCGATACTCTCTTGAGCATAACCGATGATTTCTTTTGAAAAAGTCGTTTTTCGATACATATTTTGATTTCCTTATCTATTTTCGATATTTCAATTGTTCTATCCACATTATATAATGAATTCATAAACGTAACAAGTACGTTTTAACATATCTCTGGCCAGATATAAAGATCCAGGAGGAAGTAGATTATGATTATATATGTAGACATTCATGCATGTAAAGATGGGAACGGAACAAAACAAAGCCCATTTAAGCATATAAATGATGCAGCTCAAGTTGCAAAACCGGGCGATGAGGTTCTCGTTGCACCCGGCATTTACCGGGAATATGTCAATCCGTTAAATGCCGGCCTTGAAAACAATCCTATCACTTACAGAAGCAAAGTTCCCTTAGGTGCAGTAATCACCGGTGCAGAGAAAGCTGACAAATGGAAACACTACAAAGATAATGTCTGGGTGCTTCGCATAAACAATAATACATTTGGTACTTACAATCCCTATACCACATTCATCAAAGGCGATTGGTACTTTGGACAATTTGTAAGACATACCGGTGCTGTTTATCTGAATAACCGGCAGCTCTACGAAACACAAACTTTAGAAGAATGCCTCGAAGGAAAGGCATATATCCATTCCTGGGAACCGGAATGGTCTGTATATAAATGGTATACAGAACAAAACACCGAACATAACGAAACCATTATCTACGCCAATTTCCAAGGAACAAATCCAAATGAAGCGGATGTGGACATAAATGTACGCCGCAACTGTTTTATGCCATCCAAAACCGGGGTAGATTACATAACGGTAAGTGGTTTCAGCCTCAATAAAGCAGCCACTACGTGGGCACCTCCTGCTGCATTTCAGGATGGAATGATTGGTCCTCATTGGTCAAAAGGATGGATTATTGAAGACTGCGAAATCAGCAACAGCAAATGCTCCGGTATTTCTCTGGGTAAATATTATGATTCAGAAAATAATCACTATTTTACCACTAAACATGTAAAGAGTGCCACGCAAATGGAACGTGATGCCGTCTGCCGCGGTCAGTATCACGGTTGGACCAAAGAACGTATCGGGTCTCACATCGTTCGTCGCTGCCACATCCATCACTGCGAGCAAACCGGTATCGTCGGCAGAATGGGTTGTGTATTCTCCACGATTGAAGACAATCACATTCATCATATCAACTGTATGCAGGAACTGGCTGGGGCTGAAGTGGCAGGAATCAAAATGCATGCGGCAATCGATGTCACATTTAGGAAAAACCATATTCACCACACCACTATGGGAATCTGGTGTGATTGGGAGGCCCAGGGTACACGCATAACTCAAAATCTGTTCCACAACAACAATGCCCCCAGTGAAAATATACCTCTTGTCCCAGGAGGTATGTCAAGCTGCGACGTATTCGTTGAAGTCAGTCATGGACCGACACTCATTGATCATAATATTTCTCTTTCCCGTGTCTCGTTCAAACTGGCATCCCAGGGATGTGCTATCGTACATAATCTTTGTCTGGGACCTTTAACTTCTATTGGAAGTGGTTCCGATATGCCATTAAAAAATGGTACTATGGCGCCTCGATATACCCCTTATCATATCCGGCATAGAACAGAAGTTGCAGGAATGATGACCTTTCTTCACGGAGATGATCGAATATATAACAATATTTTTATTCAGAACTGGCCTGTCAAACCTACCGAAACAAAAGAAGATATGGGCTTTATCATGCAAGATAACCAAATTCAGGGAACCGACGTATTTGATGATTTTCCAACCTATGATGAATGGATTATTCCATTCGAACTGGACAATCCAGAGCCTAATATGTTTACCATGCAGGATTATCACTTCCAAAAACTCCCTGTATGGGTAAATGGAAATGCATACTTCAATGGCGCCAAAAGCTGGAAACATGAAACATATAAATATATAGACAAAAAGCAACAAGCATATGTTAATCTAGTAGAAGAAAATGGTAACTATCGAATTGAAACAAATATTTACAGTCTGCTTGATGGCTGGACCACCAGTATCATCGACAGTGATGTTTTAGGCGAAGCATTCGAGCCAGAACAGCGTTTTGAGAATCCCGACGGCAGTACCATTGTCTTTAACCGTGACTTCCACGGGAATCTTCGAAGCCTTAGCGCCTTACCAGGTCCCTTTGCAAATGCTGTTACGGAAATCAATCTATAGCCAAACAGAAAGGATAAAAGATGGAAGAGAAAAAATATTTAAATCTATTTAATAAAGTTGGTTACGGAAGCGGCGATTTCGCTGCAAATATGGTCTATGGTATGGTTTCTAGTTTTGTAATGATCTATCTGACCAATACCATTGGCATGGCCGCTGGCATCATTGGTACCCTTATTTTAGTATCGAAATTAACAGACGGTTTCAGTGACATCATTTTTGGGAACATACTGGATCGAACCCGCACAAAAATGGGAAAAGCCCGTCCCTGGATGTTATGGTCATATCTAGGTAATGCCATAGCTTTAGTAGCCTTATTCGCAATTCCAACAACGATTGGTGCGAACGCTCAATATATTTACTTTTTCATTGCATACACCTTATTGAATGCCGTATTCTACACCGCCAATAACATCGCCTATTCTGCTCTTACTTCTCTGATTACCAAAAACAGTAATGAGCGTGTTCAGATGGGGACTTTCCGTTTCATCGGATCGACAATCGGCAATGTGCTCGTCTCTAACTGCACCCTGGTTTTGGTTGAAAAATTCGGTGGAGGCACTGATGGTTGGAGAACAACAGCAATTATCTTTGCAGTAATCGGACTTATAGTGAATACAATCTCCGTATTTTCGGTAAAAGAACTAACCGAGGAGGAACTTACCGAGGGTGTCAAAGTTGCCGATGAAGAAAAAATTGGATTTTTGGAAACGTTAAAGATACTGCTATCCAACAAATATTTTAATATGCTGACGATACTATATCTCCTGTTTTATCTCATGATGGGTGTATCCATGGGAGCGGCAATCTATTACTTTATTTACAACTGCGGCGATGTAGGCTTTTTTGGCAAGATGGTTTCCGTGTCTTCCATTGCAAGTATCATAGGTTTAGTTCTTGCACCATCCCTCGTCAAAAAATTCAAAAGCATCCGTATCATAAACCTTGGATTTTTCCTTGTAAATCTTGTTGTCCGAATTATATATATTATATTTGCAATTACTAATAATGCGCCAGTTCTTGTGGGTATGTATGGTCTGGTCTCTCTAACTTGCTGTACACTTGGAGGAACCTTCAATGCCCTTGTATCTGAAGCAGCGGACTACACCTTCCTCAAAACAGGGAAACGACTGGATGGTTCCATGTATTCATGTACTTCCTTTGGTATGAAGGTGGGTGGCGGTCTTGGTTCAGCACTTAGTGGTTGGTTACTGGCTGCCGCAAAATTTGATGCTACTGCGGTGTCTCAAAGTGCCGGATGTTCTAATATGCTGACTTTTATGTTTGCCGGTATACCTGCGATAATAACGGCAATAATTGTTCTTATATACTTTAAGCTTGATGTAGAAAAAGAAAATAAGAATCTTCGTACTAAAAAATTAATGCTTTAAGCCAAAATAGTCCATGACATATACGGAAATACAGTTTACCGATTATCCTGGCATTCTATGGAAGAAACTAAAGGGGAGTCTGCCACTATTGTGTTAGACTCCCTCCTCTGAATAATCTTGTATACTTTTTTACTTTATTCCAACTCAATTTTCATATCACTCATTTACGCCCAAAGAACAACTTATATTTATATCAATCCAAAGAGCCAGTAGTCAGCCTCATTTTAAATTTCCAGTTGGAAGTTTCATATGCTGATCACGGACTGTAAATCTTACAACTTTCAGCGTATAACGACGTGAAAATTCTTTATCTACAACAAACGACTCAATGGATAAAGTCTTCCCAACCCATCTTTTAAGGCTTAGATTTTTATGTGAAATTACCCTTACTGTCTGACTTTACAACCTGTATTCGTTTTCTGGATGGATTCCGTAGTACGATCGTTGCATTTTTTTTGCCTTGCCTACAATTTTCTTTGTATCCTTTGTTATCCGATCAAAAGTTTACAAAAAAACTGCACCAACCATAAGCTAATGCAGTCATAACCAATTTCTATTTTTGTATTACCAGTGCACTACCGCACTGGGTCTCAACACGTCCCAACACGTCTCATAGCATCTCAGCAGAGCATTCAGTCTTGTAAACTTTAGGCACCTGTACAATACGTTACATACCACATTGGAACATTTTTAGATAATCTCATCAAACTTCCTTGCCTGAAAATTGCAAATCTTCTAAATTCTGTCGTATTGTCATACAATGCAACTAAATCACATTCCGGAATGATCCTAACAAGATTTTCAAAGCTACGTTTATACCGCCTTTCTACGTCCTTATCTGGTATTCCATGTCCCCCTGATTCAACTCTCTTTGCAATTCTTTCCTTCGCCAAATCTACAGATTCCAGACCAACATAATGCATTTCAATAAGATACCCCTGTTGTTTCGCCCTTTTAATGCTTTTATATATTGCATTACCACAGAGGGTTGTTTCTTGATTAAAAGTAATTCCATCCTCCAAATATTGATTTAACCTTGAAACAGCAATTTTCCCAGCTTTCATAATATCAGAAGTCTTAGTCCACTCACCAATCTGCCTTACAATTTCATCTGTATTTATTCGCGGCATTGAATCCTTACATTTTGTCGTTTGGTACAACGTTGATTTCCCAGCTCCATTCACTCCTGCATATAAAATATATCTTTTCATCTAAAACCTCTTCTGCTCAATAACCTTCTTTTGCTTTTTCTGCAAAATGAAATCACTTATTACAGATATAAAATCCTGTTCTTCTTCATTCTCCGCATCAAGCATTAATTCCATAGATTCTTCAATGTCCATATCCTTACATTGCTCATATAACTCTCTTATAGCATCTATTTTGGGCATTAGTAACACCTCCTCAATTACTGCTATTATATATTAAAAACAGATTTTTTACAATCTATACTTACAGAAGGATTGATAGTCAAAAAACTGTACCAACCATGAAAAGTCAGTACAGTCCTTATATCCCTTGATTCTATGCAGTTTTATTAGAACTTCCCAGCCTTAGCAGCTTCCTCAATAGCAACTGCAACCGCAACAGTCATACCAACCATCGGATTGTTACCAGCGCCGATCAGACCCATCATTTCAACATGAGCAGGTACGGAAGAAGAACCAGCGAACTGAGCGTCAGAGTGCATACGTCCCATAGTATCTGTCATACCGTAGGAAGCAGGACCTGCTGCCATGTTATCCGGGTGAAGTGTACGTCCTGTACCACCGCCTGATGCTACGGAGAAGTACTTCTTGCCCTGATCAACACATTCTTTTTTGTAAGTACCAGCTACCGGATGCTGGAAACGAGTTGGGTTTGTGGAGTTTCCTGTGATGGAAACGTCAACAGCTTCTTTGTGCATGATTGCAACACCTTCTGTTACATCGTTTGCACCGTAGCAGTTAACTTTTGCACGAAGTCCTTCAGAGTATGCTTTACGGAATACTTCTTTTACTTCGCCTTTATGGTAGTCCATCTCTGTTTCAACGTATGTAAATCCGTTGATACGAGCGATGATCTGAGCTGCATCTTTTCCAAGTCCGTTTAAGATAACGCGTAATGGTTTTTTACGAACCTTGTTTGCTTTTTCTGCAATACCGATAGCGCCTTCAGCTGCTGCGAAAGACTCATGGCCTGCTAAGAATGCAAAACATTCTGTGTCTTCTTCCAGTAACATTTTACCAAGGTTACCATGTCCAAGACCTACTTTACGCTGGTCAGCAACGGATCCCGGGATACAGAAAGACTGAAGTCCTTCACCAATTGCTGCAGCTGCATCTGCTGCTCTTCTGCAGTCTTTTTTGATTGCAATTGCTGCGCCTACTGTATAAGCCCATTTTGCATTTTCAAAACAGATTGGCTGAATACCTTCAACCTGATTATATACATCTAAGCCTGCTGCTTTTGTAACTTCTGCTGCTTCTTCGATAGAGTTAATGCCATACTCTTTTAAAACAGCCAGAATTTGTTTTTCTCTTCTTTCATATGATTCAAATAAAGCCATTCTTTTCCCCTCCTCTATTATTCATGTCTTGGGTCGATGATTTTCACTGCGTCTGCAACTCTACCATACTGACCTTTAGCTTTTTCAAATGCTGTGTTAGCGTCATCACCTGCTTTGATGAAGTCCATCATCTTACCAAAGCTTACAAACTGGTAACCGATGATTTCGTCGTCTGCATCTAAAGCAACACCTGTAACATAGCCATCTGTCATTTCAAGATAACGAGGACCTTTTGCAAGAGTTCCGTACATTGTACCAACCTGAGATCTTAAGCCTTTACCTAAATCTTCAAGTCCTGCACCGATTGGAAGTCCGTCTTCAGAGAAAGCACTCTGAGTTCTTCCGTATACGATCTGTAAGAATAATTCTCTCATTGCTGTATTGATAGCGTCACATACTAAGTCTGTATTTAAAGCCTCAAGGATTGTTCTTCCTGGTAAAATTTCAGA
Source organism: uncultured Robinsoniella sp. (assembly GCA_900539655.1). GTDB lineage: Bacteria > Bacillota > Clostridia > Lachnospirales > Lachnospiraceae > Robinsoniella. Next base: position 82,188 of record UQCR01000003.1, on the reverse strand, counting down.
AGCCATTGCTGCGGAATGAGTCATACCTGAACATCCGATTGTCTCTACCAATGCTTCCTGGATAACGCCCTCTTTAACATTCAATGTTAATTTGCAGGTACCCTGCTGAGGTGCACACCAGCCTACACCATGTGTTAAACCGGAAATGTCTTTAATTTCTTTTGCTTTTACCCATTTTGCTTCTTCTGGGATCGGAGCAGCACCATGAGCCACGCCTTGCGCTACTTTACACATTGTTTCTACTTCATGTGAATAAATCATTTTAAGACTCCTTTCAAAAATGAATTCTTTGGATATGTACGTGTCTGATATCGTTAGATATTTAACACCATACTTGATATCATTTTCTCATAAAACGTCAAAATAGTCTAGTGTTTTTTGTAAAAAAGTGTTGCCTAATACAGGGAATCAGGGAGAATCCCCCTTTTATGTGTGAAGTTTCCGCCGGATAAAGAAAGAGAATGGAAATTTCCACTCTCTTATATACATAATGCTTAAGAACGATCTGCATCTAAAACGCTTGCAGGTTACTCCCAAATCACTTCAAATTATTCAGTTTTAATCTCCGGCACACTTCAACCGGCAGCCGTTTTCAATCGTGCAACACACTGGTCATCACATTCCACATATTTAATTTTTTTAAGGGGTGCCTCGGACCCCAGTTTGCAGGCAGCATTATAATACTCCACTTTGAAATTAATATGATCCAGATTGCTTTCCAGCTCCTCTATATGTTTTTCCACTACCCGTTTATGTGCAATCACAAGCTGACGCCGTTCTTTCAGGGTTGCATCTCCCTTGGCGCACAGCGCCACAAATCTGCGTATGTCTGCAATCGGCATATCTGTTGCTTTCAGGCAGGATATAATTGAGATCCAGTCCAGGTCTTTATCATTATATATCCGAACGCCGGACTTATTTCTATTGACGGAAGGCAGCAACTGCTCTTTTTCATAATAGCGTAGTGTAGATGCCGGCAATCCTGTTATTTCTGAAACCTGCTTTATTTTATATTCCATAATAAAACCCCCTTAACATATATTAAAGTAACTTTAACATCCGTCTTATATTATAATATGAATCCGTGAGAATTTCAATCTATAAAAATCAATCATCTGCATAAAATTATTTTTCAGTAATCATATCCGCTATTCTCAGAGATTCATCTTTACTCCAACTCTTCAGGGGTATGGGTTTTCACTTCTGTTTATGTATCCGACTTCATCACATTACCTTTCAAATGAGGTTCTGAGATATATTTCATCTTCGGAAAGTATTTCTTCATGACATGATCCGGAAAATATTTATCCAGTCTCATTTCAACCACATTTTTGGCAGGCACGTTTAACTGGCGTTCCGACATACGAAGCAGCGCCACACCAGATATGGCAGCAGTCACTACCATGAAACAAACTGCCACTTTAGTGACCATGATACCGGCTTTTCTGGGCGCCCGCTCAATTAATCCAGATAGAAACGGATAGACCCATTTTGCCCAGGCGATCGCTACCACCCCCCAGAAAATGCAGAAGATTAAGTTCACATAATGCCCCAGAGTAAACGGCAGACCGGAATAATCCCAAAATGTCACTCCCAGCAATACCTGGCAGAAATAACCACAGATAAATTCAAATATCCCGCCTAATACATATCCCTTAATAAATATGTTGAAAGTTTTCATTTCTTTGGTGCTATGTAAGAAAACCGTAAATAGTGCACATCCCAGTCCCCATACGGAACTGAATGGTAAAAACAGATTACTGGTTCTGCTGGAAATTTCACCGAATGCAAAATAGCACCAGATTGTTTCCAAAATGCATCCCATAATCCCTCCCATCATAAAAATCCAGAAGATTTTATATTTATTATATCCAACTGCAAAACTTTCTCTTTTCAAACTTCCCTTTGTATTCATCGTTACCTCCATTATCAAGCCAGTAATCCAAATAGCTTGAATTTGAATTAAATAATTGTTACGTTCCAGGCTGGTGCGTTGTCTCAGCCGGTGCAGCCAGCCCGCTGCACCTCATCCCTCTTGCCTGCAGCACTTGACCGGCATACCTACATTCCATTAATTAAACCCATAAAGCCTTTGAAGCAAATGGTAACAGCAAAGTACAAACTGCCTCCCCAATCGGCCCGGAAGATTTACGCCTATGCCAATGGCACTGTAGCGTACTTTACGATACATGCGGCTGTCGAGATTTTTTAGATATCTCCAGATCTGCTTCTGTTCTTTCCTGCTGTCCGGTGTATCTTTAAGAATAGCAAGTATATTGGCAATGGCCATAGCCAGCTTCAGATTCGTATACATCGTCTTACGCAAAGAACGCTCTTTTAACATAAACCGTTTTTTATGCATAAAGTCAATGAGAGTTCTGGCAACTCTGTAATGCTGATCCATTCGTCCAACCATAACGGATTCCTGAACCGACTGGTCCGATCTTCCGATAAAATAACGATAGAAATTCAGATCCAGGTAACGAATCGTGCGCACAAAAGGCAGTGGCTCAAAGACATAAATATTATCCACATAAAAAGTGTGCTCAGGCAGTACCAATCCGCAGTTTTTCACCAGATCGGTACGGTAAATAAGAGAATGCATCATCAGATAGTTGGTTACCGGAAGGCCTCTGGTATCTTTCCAGGTAAAAGTTTCGCCGGTTTTCATGTATCTGCGGTAATTGATAACCTTTTTTCTCTTGGCTCCCTGTTTTTCATATACAAAATTTGATACCACCAGATCTGCTGCTTCATCTGAAGCAATCATTTCTTTTAGTTCTTCCAGAATTTTTTTAAGAGCATCTGTGTTAACCCAGTCGTCACTGTCAACAACCTTCAGATAGATCCCTTTTGCATTAGCTATTCCTGTATTCAGAGCTCCGCCATGCCCCTTATTTTCCTGATGTATCGCACGCACTATGTCTGGAAATTCCGATTCATATCTCTGTGCAATCGATAGTGTATGGTCTTTGGAACCATCGTCAATAATAAGAATTTCCACATCATCCTTACCCGTCAGTAAGGTCTTTATGCAGTGTTCCATATAGTCCTGTGATTGATAACAAGGTACTATGACAGATAAAATTTTCATAGGCTTCTTCCCTTCGTATAAATTCGCTTTCGTTTTTATTACACTCTACCAGATAAATATCAAGAATTTATCAACTTGTCGTAAACTACTCTTTCGTATTGATCGTGATTCTGGAACTGTTTTCAACACTTACCCGCACCTGCTTGTCGTTTCCCTGGTCTCTGGTATAGTTATCACCAAAGTCTTCTCCGTTAATGCTTACATCCCCATCATCTGAGTCCAGATAAAAATCATATTCTTTTTTTGGCTTTACCAGTGTCAGAGTAACATCACCATAATCGTTCTTGATGTTAGTATCTGACGTGTTCAGACTATCTATACTGCATTTTCCGTTTTCCTGGCGAATATTATTTTTTACAGCAATAATATTATCTCCGTCTACTGTTCCAGATTCATTTTCTATATTCAGACTATTTGTCTTAATGTTTCTAAGGTCAAAGTTTCCATATTCCCCTTGGATTGACAGCAGATCCATTCTTTTATGTTTCGTATTACCTTCCATATCCCGCAGATCTACCGAACCATTACTATTGGTTATATCCACCTTATCAGCTTTCATCTGGTCAATCTTTATATTGCCGTAATCGGTTTTTATTTCCACATTTTTAGAAGTGATATTCTTTAATTTCATATCACTGGAACTGGTTTCATTGTCTATCTGCAGCTCCGGAACCACACAATTTTCCATTTCCAGCTTGCCATAATCCAGGTTCAGATTGAGCTCTTCCATTTTTACATTGGTAATGCTGGTATTCCCACTGTCACCTTCAATAATCAGCTTTTTGATGTCCGCCTGATTCAGACTCAGTTCTCCATAATCCGCGTGTACTGTCAGCTGATCCAGTTCAATGTCCTTTGGCAGAACCACTTTTATGTAATCCTGCTTTCTTTCGCTGTAGAAATCACCAATGCCAATAAAGCTTATGCCATTTTGCTGGAAATTCTTCAGGTTAAAGCTGACCTTTCCATTCTCTGTTTTATATTCCGGTATAACAAACATATCATCATAACCATATTCCAGCCGGAAAGAGTCTCCCTCTTCTATATAGATATTGCCATATCCCGCACTTATTTCTAAATTTTTTATATCTTTTAAAGTTTTTGATTCCTCTATATAATTTCCCTGGTCGTTTGAAGTAAATATGCCTTTCGAAGTCAGTTTCAATCCCAGGCTGCCTCCCATTGCAAGACCGGTTACCATTACAATGCCCCCAGCAAGTGTCAGGCACCCTGCTGTGACCAGCAAAACTTTCTGATACTTTTTCATGACCTTTTCCTCCTCTTTAAAATGTTCCGAAACATTCTTCCAATTCCTTTTATCATACTCTTACCCATTGCGACAATCCCAAATCCAATAAAGATACCGATTCCAACCGCTGCCATTCCAAGTCCCAGCAGCGCAATGCCGGTTGCAGTCTGAGAAAATAACAGGTAAATACCACAGAATGCGGTTACTATACCTCCGCCCAGCGCACACACATCCAGTATAATTGCAGATCCTACAAAAGCAACTACCACCAGGAGCATGGAAGCAAATAAAGCAACCAGTGCAAATGCCATAGGAAGTGCAATCGGAGCTGCACAGATTCCCAAAATAATAATCCAAAGGGTGCTGAATCCTTTTCTAACGGAATGTACTTCTTCCTCCATCCGCTTAATCGCAGCATCCGTAATAATCTGATATGCCACCTCCCGGGGTGTTCCCAGTTCCTGAATAATTTCCTGTTCTTTCTCCGGTCCGGCATCCTCAAAATATTCTGTATAATAATCCATTGCAGTATCAAATTCTTCCTTTGGCAGCTTTCGAAGTTCACGCGCCAAAGTCCGTAAATATTCATTCTTGCCCATTTTTTGTTCCTCCCAAAATAATCTCTTCTATTCCCGACCGATAAGTAATCCACTCATCCACAAAATGCTCATATTGTTTTTTGCCTTCCGGAGTCAGATAATAATATTTTCTGTTTCTCCCCTGAAATGGCTTGTCATAAGTTCCCAGATACCCGTTATTCTGCAATCTTCTCAGTACGGGGTAAAGCGTAGACTCCTTTAGTTCTGTTACCTTTTTCATTTCCTGTGAAATAGAGTAACCATAAGTATCTCCTTTTGCAATAATCGCCAGGACAATTGCATCTGTAAGTGAAGCTCCCAATTGATACGTCATCTTATCGCCTCCTCTCATTTTATAAATCAAGTAGTTTCAATACCTTTCATTTGAGTATATTATATGACGTATAATATACTTTGTCAACATATATAATTATTTTTTTTATATAATTTTTTACGCTATATAGAATTATGAAACATATTATATTACTCACTAAATTTTTTCGAGAATCTATGGCCGTTACTTTCTCACAGTTGTCCGTCACACCAATTAAAAAAGGCTTCACTAAAAGCAGCAAATCCAAGCTGCCTTTAGCGAAACCATGGCTCTTTACATATTACATATTTAACTTTTATTCCGATCTGCTAATGCCATTACGTGATATAAACGCCACTCTGCATTTCTAACACTCCCGCGTTTTTTTAATTATCACCAAAGTAAATGCAAATATCACGGCGGCAAACCCCACCTGCAGCAGGATGCCCAGCCATACATCCGTTCTTATCTGTGCCGTAATACCAATGGATTCTCCCAGTAAGTCGTTCACCTTAACGTACCAGAAAGAAGGTACAAATTTACAGAATGCCAATACTTTTTCACTCATAACTTCCTGGGGAACAAATACTCCCCCCATGAAGCAAAAGCCAAGGCTGATTATATTTACCAGCGCCGAAAGGGCATTATCACTTTTTACCAGCATTCCCACCATAAATGCGATTGCAGCCGCAACCAGCAAAAATGCTATGGTATTTAATATTCCGTATTTTATATTTCCATCCAATAACTGCTCCCTGTAAAGTACGATTGCTGCAATCATGAATACCCCCCATACGATGGCGGAAAATGCCACGCATGCAGCCATAATCTGCTTATTTCTCTGGTTCAGGGTCATAGCACCGCATTCATTCCTTTTTTTCAGATCCCTGTTTTGGAAAGCACGCAATGCAGGACTGATTCCATAGATCAGGACCGCCATCAGTGCATAGGGAATATATCGCAAATAATAATAAACAGATGGCATATCTGCCTTAACGGTATCCCCCTGGAGCGTAACCTCACCTTTGATATCCAGATCCTCTGCCACATTTTTCACTGCATCTGCTGATGAATATCCCGCAGCAATGTATGTTTTCAGGGATTTTAAATATTGGGTCACCTGACTGTCTGCAAAATATCCGGTATAAGAACCAGGAACTTTTATATTCTCAGTATAAACCTCTTCCCCACTTTTTATCTTCTCTTCAAAATGTGCGGGAATGATCAGAATATATTCTACTTTTCTGGCAAATAAATTATCCTGCATTTTTTCCTTGTCATCATCGATTGCAACCAGATTCTGCCTGGCGCCCATGTATTCCTTCAGGGCTTTGCTCAATTCACTGTTGTCCCGGTCAATGACAGCCATCTGTATCTTCGTTTCCTGAAAACTACTCATCTCTGTACCGGAAGTGATGTTGGACATTAAGATAGCAAGACCTATAAAAATCCCAAAATAAAGCAATAATCCACCGAGGTTCTTTTTGATTATTTTATAAAAACAATTAAAGACTTGCATACTTTTTCCTCCTTGCCAGCATAAATCCCCCTATGCAGAATGCAGCTGAAAAAACTAATAGGATGATAATATTATTAAAATAGCGGTCGTAAGTATCGTATATATCCAGAGCATAAAATGCATCTGACAGTACCACTGCAGGATTAATTTTGTTTAAAACAGGTAAAACCTGTTCCACATCATTTTTAATTGTGTTTATAAATAAACCGCTGAAAAAGCATAAAAACATGTTTATCGCTATCATAAGCCCCGTTTTAATACTAAGGGAGGTTCTTCCCACACAGCCTGCAAAAAATCCCATGGAAACGCCCAGCAATGTTCCGATAAAAGTTAAAAACAGAATTAGCAGTATTTTATTTCCAAAGTCTACTCCCAGTACAAACCGCAGATATCCCATCAAGATCAGCAATGAGCAGAAATGAACCGTCACTGCCGCTGCAAAATCACCCATGATCATCGTCATACGATGTACAGGAGAAGTCATTTTTCTGGCTGCCAGCGTGGTAAGGTTTGCCTGTATATATCCGGCATTGTATAATCCCAGAAAACACCCGTACAAACATGCCATAGCAAGGAGCGCATAGAAATACTGCATCATGGAGTCCAGATTACCGTTGCTAAGCGTAATTTCTTTATTTAATGTTACATTCTCATTCAGGCTTTCCATGATCAAACTGGCAGATGCCGGATTTTCTTTCATAGACTTTTGAATCATATTTTCAGCCTGGAGATAGCTGTCTAAGACAGAGCTTAATATACTTTGATTAATTCCCGTCTTTTTTACCATCAGCTTTACTGAATCGGATACATAATAGATTCCGTCTACTTTTCCGTCACTTAAGAGTTTCCCGGCATTATCCCCATCCGTATACTGAACATTCATAATCCGGTCATTTCCCGGTTTTGACAATTCTTCCAGAAGCTGTTTAAAGTAGCTGTCCTGGGATTCCATTACTGCCGCTACGGGAATTGCCTCTAACTTTTCTTCCCGGTCCATAAAATTGCCAAAAGTAACGAAAAAAAGTGTTCCGAGTATCATAGGAAATGCCAATGTCCAAAATAATCCCTGCCAGTTTCTTACCAGCCCTTTTAATCGGTATTTATAAATATGAAAAAACATAGCCCCCTCCTAATCTCTCAGCTCTTTGCCGGTGATCTCTAAAAATACATCGTTTAAAGTCGGCATTTCTGAGAATACCCTTCCAAATGAAATTTCCTGTTCCTGAAGAAAATTCAAGATCCTGATCAGGTTATGGTTTGCACTGCTGCATTTAATTTTCAGTATGTTTTCTTCATACGCCACAGAATAGACATGGGGAAGTTCTTTGATTTTCATCAAGATTGCTGTTTCCAGTCCCAATATTTCAATTCGGATTGTTTCACCGACTTTGATCATATTTTTCAATTCTTCCGTAGTTCCAATTGCCAGATTCTGCCCATTATCCATTATTGCAATTCTGGTACAGATCTGTTCCACTTCCTCCATATAATGTGAAGTATAAATAATCGTGGCACCCTCTTCATTCAGTTTCTGTATTCCCTTTAGGATGTGATTCCTGCTTTGCGGGTCTACCGCCACTGTTGGCTCATCCATGATGATCAGCTCCGGCTTATGGGCGATTCCGCATCCAATGTTTAACCTTCTAAGAAGACCTCCGGATAACTTTCTGGGATAGAATTTTTTAAAGTCCTGAAGTCCCACAAAATCGATTGCCTCTTCTACCAGCTGCCTCCGCTCCTGTTTATCACTCACATACAGTCCGCAAAAATAATCCAGATTTTCATAAACCGTAAGCTCATCAAACACAGCTACGTTCTGCATAATAACACCAATCTTTCGCTTACTGTCATAACTGTCCGGATCCATTATTTTTCCAAATACTTCTATTTTGCCCTTATCGTAGGAAAGCAGAGACAAAAGGCAGCTGATCGCGGTTGTCTTACCGGACCCGTTTGGTCCCAGCAAGCCAAAAATTTCTCCTCTTTTAATATCCAGGTTAAAATGGTCCAATGCCACCAGTTCTTTGTATCGTTTCACTAGATTTTCTATTTTCACAATGGTTTCGCTCATCCTATGCACCCTCCGTCTATTTGATAATACCATTATAGACCAATAAGCGTGCCTGAAGAAGTGCCGTATGTCAGAACATCAGATGACATTTGTCATAACCTCCTGAATTGAAGATTCTGTTGTTGAGATTTTATCTGCTAATAGGTATAATATAGAAGTAAACTACAGCAGAAAGCGCCGACATTCTTTGTTTTCCTCTGCCCGTTTACCTTGCAAGGAGGAATCGCCATGGATATCTTAATAGATAAATGTATCATATTGATTTGCTGCTCTATTTCATTAATAGACAGTTCCACATCCGTTCTGCCAGTGTTTGTCTTTGTCACTGCATTTGGTATCAGCTGCCTGAATACATATTTGGAGCATCCTAAAGTTACAATACTTACAGGCTCTTTCTATCTTATATTGTGTTTTGTGGTACCGTCTTTCTGCCTGCTGCTTCCAATTATTTTTTACGACTTTTTCACCAGGAAGCTCCGGCTACTTCCCATCATTGGAGCTGCGGCATGCCTGCGGTATCTGACTGTGGATTTCCAGCCGGCTCACTTGTCTATACTGGTTTATTTTCTACTGAGCTACCTGCTCTGTTACCGGACTGAAACTTTCCAAAAGCTGTCTCACCAGCTTAAGATCTCAAGAGACAACAGCCGTGAACTGAATCTGTTATTGGAAAATAAGAACAAAGACCTGTTGGAAAAGCAAGACTATGAGATCCATCTGGCCACTCTGAAAGAGCGAAACCGTATCGCAAGAGAAATCCATGATAATGTGGGCCATATGCTGTCCCGCTCTATTTTACAGACCGGAGCACTTCTGGCAATAAATAAAGACAATAACCTGAAAGCCCCTCTGCTCTCAGTCAAAGATACCCTGTCCAGCGCAATGGACAGCATACGGGAAAGTGTCCATGATCTGCATGATGAATCCATAGACCTTTACGATACTATCCGTACCATTTTAAAAGACTATAAGACTTACGAGACAACATTAGAATATGATATGAGCGACATCATACCCAGAAATGTAAAGTACTGTTTTATCATGCTAATTAAGGAAGGGCTTTCTAATATCGTAAAACACAGTGATGCCAGCCAAATCACAATCCTGGTGAGAGAACATCCATCTTTTTACCAGATTCAAATCACCGACAATGGCAATCCTATCCCTGGAAACGCCACCTCCCATGGGATCGGGCTTGAAAATATGCAGGAACGGGTTCAGGCTTTACAAGGCACCTTCCGTACCAGTATAGACAACGGCTTTAAAGTATTTGCGTCGATACCTAAAACCGTCTGATTCTACCTCACTTGTGGGATAGGAACTGTACCTAAATGAATATGGTATCTGGGCTAACGCCGCTATACTTCTTCAGATCAGAAAGGAACTGTACTTAAATGAATATTATAATTGTAGATGACGACCAGTTGGTTGCACTGTCACTGAAAACCATTTTAGAAAGTGACCCTGACATAAAGGTCATCGCTGTAGGAAGCAGCGGCAAAGAAGGGATTTTACTTTTCGAAAAACACCACAAAGAAACAGACATCCTTTTAATGGATATCCGCATGACGCCTATGAGCGGACTGGAAGCCGGAGAAAAAATAATAAAAAATGATCCCCTTGCCAAATTACTTTATCTGACTACGTTTTCCGATGATGAATATATTATCCGGGCATTACATATTGGTGCAAAAGGCTATCTTCTGAAACAAAATTACGAAAGTATCGTACCTGCCCTAAAAGCTGTCTACTCTGGACAGAGTGTATTCGGAGGAGAAATTGTAAGAAAAATACCGGAGCTAATGCAGAATACAGAGCAATACAACTACAGTTCCCATGGCATCCTGCCAAAAGAACTGGAAATTATAAAACTGGTTGCTGATGGGCTTAGTAATAAAGAAATATCCGAGACTTTGTATCTTAGCGAGGGAACTGTGCGGAATTACCTCAGTACGATCCTGGATAAATTAGATTTGAGGGACCGGACGCAATTGGCAATCTTCTTCTACCAGCATCGCGGATAATAAAAGCCTGCATGATTACCATACGCATAATTTCATTTACATAATACGAAAGGATCAACCCTGATATGAAAATATTTAATAAACTGCTTTCTATATGCCTTTTGACTGCCTGCTGCCTGTTTCTCTCAGCCTGCAGTTCGTCTAAAGAACCAATCAGCAAGCAGGGATTTCTACTGGATACGGTAATACAGATCACTCTATATGATACAGAAAATGAATCCCTTCTGGATGAATCCTTTGCCATCTGCGAAAAATACGAACAACTATTAAGCAGAACCATTGTATCCAGTGATGTTTCCCGCATTAATGAGGCAAATGGGAAACCTGTAACCGTATCGGACGAAACCATCGCCTTGATTCAGAAATCCCTTACCTACAGTGAGTTATCTGATGGGGCATTTGATATCACGATTGCACCGTTAAGTTCACTTTGGGATTTCAAGAATCAAAAGACCATACCTGATGGCAACGACATCGAAGAAGCCAGGAAATTAGTTGATTATCACGCTATCCGTATAGATAACAACACCGTTACGCTTACAAATCCAGAAGCTTCGATTGACCTTGGCGCAATTGCCAAAGGATATATCGCTGATAAAATTAAGGAATACCTGGTATCGGAAAATGTGAAAAGCGGATTGATTAATCTGGGCGGCAATGTGCTCACGATTGGTACGAAACCAGACGGCTCAGCCTGGAATATCGGTATCCAAAAACCATTTGACGATCAAAATGCTGCTATAACATCCGTACATTTAAGCGATGAATCTGTCGTTACTTCCGGAGTTTACGAACGGTATTTTAAGCAGGATGGCATCATCTATCACCATATTCTGGATGCAAAAACAGGTTATCCCTACCAAAACGGCCTCCTTGGCGTCACAATTATTTCCAAGGAATCCGTAGATGGTGATGCCTTAAGTACAACCTGTTTTGCACTGGGACTTGAAAAAGGAATGGAGCTGATCCGGTCCCTGCCAGATGTAGAAGCCATATTCATTACCGATGATTACCAGCTCCATGATACCAGAAAAGAGGAATCCAGTTCCTGATTCTGAAGCAATACATACCCGTTTTCGATTCTAAAACGAGTATACAGCTCCTCGTTCGAAACAATCCGTACTTACAGTTCCTGATTCCGAAAAATTTTCAAACTGATACGGTAAGAGATATACATGATCAGAATGCATATAACCGGAAGAGATAAGATGGCTATTTTTGTTAATGTCTCTCCCGGTAACGGAAGCCCGGTGTTTTTATAAAAATATGCTAAGAAGTAAACAACCGCTGTGGGAATAAGGAAGCAAACGATCATCAGCATTCTGGCTTTTTCTGCTCCAAATTTATAGAGAAGCGGCAATATAAAACTTCCAAACAAAAATGCTATACCAAGGCAGCCAAGGGATGCTCCCATAATATTAACTAAATTAAAATCCTTTAAAATAATACTTCCTATACCGCAAATAACAATGCCTATACCGCAGCCTACCAGGGAGAAAATAATCAATACCATGTATTTGCTTCTGACCACATCCCTGCGGGACACCGGCATAATCAATGCATACCGATTCCATTTTGATAAATCATCAAAACTAATTGTTGTAATCAGCATCATGCTGCATGCTATAACGCAGATTCCCATAAAACTGATAACTCCATTTGTAGGTACCAGCAATACGGCCATAGCTGCCAGCATCATCACCATCATCTTTGCATTATGTCCTATATTATACAAATCCTTTAATATTAATCCTCTCATACCTTTTCTCCTTTCACATACAAAAGCATAATATCATCGATAGTAACATCATTCATAAGACAGTTCTTATATTTCCGTGCCATTCTTGTTTTATCCGATACCAGAATCTCATACTCATAATCCTTTTTCCGGTATGTAATAATGTCTTCCCTGTCCATTTTCATAAACTGTTCTCTGCCGCATTTTATAATACCGTAATTATAAATAAGTTCGTCCTTTGATAACGAAAATATCAGTTTTCCTTTGTGGATAAAGGTGATATAATCTGCTATCTTTTCCAGATCACTGGTAATGTGGGAAGAAACCAAAACCGCATGGGACTCATCCTGAACAAAATCAAGAAAAATATCCAGCACCTCATCTCTTACTATGGGATCTAGTCCGCTGGTTGCCTCATCCAGAATCAAAAGCCTGGGATTGTGGGACAGCGCAACAGCGATTGTGAACTTCATTTTCATTCCTTTGGAGAATTCTTTTATCTCCTTACTTACCGGAAGCTGAAATCTCTTCAGATAATCTTCAAAACAACCCATATCCCAATTTGAATATACTTTTTTCATAATATTTCCGACTTTTACAGGAGTCAGCGTTTCATAAAAATTATTTCCGTCAAATACAACGCCTATCTCATTGCGTATCCCTGTATCGCTGTCCGTCATTTCTTTTCCCAGAACCTTTATATCTCCGCCATCTTTTTTAATTAAATTTAAAATAGCATTTATTGTCGTACTCTTTCCTGCTCCATTTTCACCAATCAACCCAACAATTGTACCTGAGGGAATTGAAAAACTGATTTTGTCCAGTGTAAAATCCTTATATTTTTTCTCCAGGTCCTTCACTTCTAAAATATAATCCATTACATATCCTCCTCTTCCTCATAAAATATAGTCAAAAGCTCTATCAGTTTTTGCAGGCTGATCCCGCTGCTTCTTCCAATCTCTGCTGCCTCCTGAAGCTTTTCTTCCGCATTACGCAGCTTCTCTTCCTGAAAAAAGTCTTTATTGGTGTCAGCTACAAAAGTCCCCCTGCCTGTGACCGTTTCAATAAAACCATCCCGCTGCAGGTCCTCATAAGCCTTCTGTGCAGTAATCACACTGATATGTAAAGACTTGGCAAGCGCCCGCATGGACGGAAGCATTTCCCCGGGCTGCATCTCTCCGCTCATTATGGCAGCCTTAATCTGAGATGTAATCTGCTCATAAATGGGTTTACTCTTATTGTTGCTAATAATTATCTCCACATTTAAACCTCCAAGTATCATCCGGTGTACTTAAGTGTACTTATCGTACAAGTACAATATAGTACACTTTTCTAATAATGTCAAGAGTAAATCATTTATTTTTCATACAAAAAAAGAGCCGTACACTTCTGCAGTGTAACAGCCCTTCTTCTAATAGCTTTCTCTTTTTATCTCTTTAACAGCACGTCACTCTCATACTGTTTTACATCTTTTAACCACTCTAATCCGGTTCCTGCATTCTTCTTTGCACAGTAATAATCCCAAACCATAGCAAATGGAGCAGCTTTAAATTCTTCTTTATATGCAAGCCTTGCACTTACATCACCATTCGCTTCCATTTCCTTCATCTGGTCTACCGGCTGTAATAAGGCTGCCAGCATTGCTTTTCTGGTATTTCTAAGACCGATTACCCATGCTGCAACACGGTTGATGGATGCATCAAAGAAATCTGTTGCAACGTATGTATCTTTTAATTTATCCATACGAACCAGCTCTTCAAAAATCGCTCTGGTTTCATCATCAAATCCTACTACGTGATCTGAATCCCAGCGTACCGGACGTGTTACATGAAGCAATACTGAATTATCAAAAGTATAAATACTGGATAATTTTCCGGAAACAGTTTCTGTCGGGTGATAATGTCCTGCATCTAAAGTCATAATGATATGGTCTTTATTTGCGTTCATTACATAGCCCATGCAGAATTCATGAGATCCTACTGTATAGCTTTCAGCACCGATACCGAATACCTTGGATTCAATGCCGTCGATAACACCTTCAACGTCTTTAGTTGCATCGAAGATTTCATCATAACTCTTCTTCAAACGCTGTCTTGGACCTAAAGTATCAACCGGAACTTCTTTGTCTCCATCCGGAGTCCAGTGATTAATAACACATGGTTTTCCTGTTTTCTTATAGAAATATTCACCGATCTGACGGCATTTAATACCGTGTTCCACCCAGAATTTACGGATATCTTCATCTGCACAGGATAGAGTTCCTTTTTCTGTGCTCTTTGGATGAGCAAAATAAGTTGGATTAAAGTCCAGTCCCAAACCTTTTTCAACTGCCCAGTCAGCCCATTTTGCAAAATGCTCCGGCTGGATTTCATTACGGTCTACAAAGTGGTCTGCTTCCTGGTAATTAGCGTGTACATTTACTTTTAACTCACCTGGGATGAATTTCATCGCTTCTTCTATGTCCGCTCTTAACTCTTCTCCATTCGTAGCTTTTCCAGGATAATTACCGGTAGCCTGAATTCCTCCTGTAAGAGACTTGTCTTCTTTTACTTCCGTTCCTGCTACATCATCTCCCTGCCAGCAATGCATGGAAATTGGCGTTTTGTCTGCGACTTCAATTGCTTTATCTACATCGATGCCATATTGTGCATAAAATTCTTTTGCTGCTTCATATCCTTTTTCAACATTATACATAATTGTTTCCGCCTTTCATTTGTTATTTTTCTTCATTATAGTTATTTCAGGGCAAAAAAACAAGGACGCAATTTTTCTAATTTACGTCCTTATTTTCCAATACTGAAGTTGGAGTACATCATACCATTTGATGATACTCACGAGTATAGCGGTTATGGCTCCTGCTGATAAGGATACAACGTCAGCTGACTTTAACACAAACACCATCATTATCAAATGTATAATATTTTTTATCACTTGCCAAAAGTGTCTGGTTTCTGGCCATTTTCCCGGTTTGGAAGAAATAATAGCGCTTACCGTCTATAGTCATCCAGCCCTTTACCGCAGCACCAATATTTCCAGACTTTGTAGTACTCATAAAATATCTGGAGCCTCCACGGTCTAACCAGCCAATCCTCATATAGCCGTCACTTCCAAAATAGTAATATTTGCCACCGATTAGATTCCAGCCTTTCAGTTTCCTTCCATTTTTAAAGTATCTCCAGTTCACCACTGCAGATTTATTCTTTGTATACCGAATCGTACTGTTATCTCCTGACCATCCGTCTTTTCCATTGTTGCTGTTACTGTTATATTTTTTTATCCAGTAACCGTCTGCGCCTACAAACTTTTTGCCAACCCATTTACTGGTAGCCATGGTACCGTCGCTCTGTACGTAAAACTTACGTCCATTGGTGGTGATCCACTCATTTGCATGCATGGCTCCGTCTGTGCCCATGTAATAATACTTGCTGTTTATTTCCTGCCATCCGGTAATAACATAACCTTTTCTGTTAAAATAATACCGTTTTCCACCTATTGTCATCCAGGTGAATTTGGGGTATGTACCATCACCATTATCGTACCATTTTCCTTTACTGTTGGTTCTCCACTGAGGGTTTTTCAGCTTTCGGACCAATTCTCCCGATACGGCAAACTGATATCTGGTATTTCCGATCTTGCGTTTGCCGGTGTACATTACACCTTTTTTCCCGAGATAATATTTCTTACCATCAACCTTCAGCCATCCGGTACGCATTGCGCCTACCGGCGATTTTGTTGGTTCAAAATAATACCATTTGCCTCCTATTTTGCACCAGCCGGTAGCCATCCGGCCATTCTTATCTTTCTGTAAATAAAACTTTTTCCCCTGGTACTTCTTCCATCCGGTTTCATTTTTCCCATTTTTCGCATAGTACCATTTACTGCCCTTCTGATACCATCCATTTTTCTTCGATGCTGCCGAAGCCGTCATCGGAATCAACAGACAGATCAACAGAACCAGTAAGCAGATAATCCCTGATTTTTTCTTATTCATATGCCCTCCTGTCTTTTGCTGGAACAACTACCCTTCTATTCTATAAAGAATTGCTGCTGTTGTCAACGATAGCTTTTCGATAACTTTTCGGGCTCATATGGTAGTTTTCCTTGAAAATACGGTGAAAATAGCTTGTATTGTCATATCCTACCAAATAAATAATGTCGGTAATGGGAATTGTGGTATCCCGAATCAAATGTTCCGCCTGGGAAAGCCGCTTCTCCTGAAGCAACTCCTTAAATGTCCTTCCTGTGGCATGTTTGATCTGCTTGCTCATATTTGAAACAGACTGATTCATATCTCCTGCAATTTCACTCAGAGTTGCAGCCTTATAGTTTTCTTCAATATACTTTAATACCTGCATGATAAATAAGTCCTGATGCTGTTCCTGGTTGCCGGCTTCAATGCAGTCTGTTGCATTCACCAGCTGCATAAACAGCAATCCCATGGTCGTCTGATTAATCTGGCGGTAATTTGGCTGATGATTAAGTAAGGACCACACCAGATTTTCAATCAGGTTTTGGATCGGAAGCACCTGAGCTACCCTGTAATGCAGATAGCCTGCGGTATTCGTGTTTTTACGAAGGGTACTGACCAGAAAATTACTAAGTACATTTCCCTTTGTCAGCATGGGCAGTACCTCATCAAAAAACTCCGGAAGTATGATAAAATTAATTCCGATATCCTCTTCCTTAGCCGCTAATATCTCATGGGAAGAAAACTGGTTCATAAAAAGTAGATCTCCCTCTTTCAGCGTCACTTTAGTGCTGCCGTTTATGATATGAGAAGTCTGGCCTGCGCACATATACATAATTTCTATATAATTGTGCTTGTGGGAAGGAAACGCAATGAACCTGGTATGAGTACGAATATCTATCAATCTTCCCTTTTCAAGCATCTTTGCACTATCCACCGTGAATTCCCTGCCGGTGGTATAAATCTCCTTCTGGATATGTCTGTCTCCGGTTAAAATCCGCTGTTCCTCTTCTGTGACGGGTTTCAGACGCTTAATCAATGATTGCTGCAATTTCTACTCCTCCTTTTGTTCACTGCTTTTCTATAAACGATAGTAAGCAAGCTTTCGCGAACTTTCTGCTGTCATAAATCAAAACCCCCGCCTTAACGGCGGGATTTTTGACCCTGATTTCAGGTTCAGCCTTTATGCTGGTTTTCCTGTTATGATCTTAACCGGGCATTTTTCCGCACAGATACCGCATCCGGTACATTTATCATAATCAATATGGGCTACATTATCTGTCACGGTAATTGCACCAGCCGGACATTCTTTTTCACATTTTTTACAGCCGATACATCCTGCTTTACAGGACTGCATCGTAACCTTGCCTTTATCTCTGGAAGAACATTTTACAAGGTGTTTTGCTTCATAGGGAACCAGTTCAATCAGATGCTTCGGACAGTGGGCTATACATTTGCCGCATGCCTTACAGCTTTCCTTATCCACTACTGCAATCCCATCAACAATTGCAATGGCATCAAAAGGACATACCTTTACGCAGGTTCCAAATCCAAGACATCCGTGATTACAGCTCTTCGGACCACCGCCTGGTACAAATGCCAGCATTTCACAGTCCTGTGCACCGCAGTAATCGTAATCATTGGAAACCTTCTCACAGGTTCCCGCGCACTTTACAAATGCTGTCATGCGTTTACTGTCTCCGGCTGCCTTGCCCATGATCTCTCCGATTTTTGCCGCTACCGGCGCCCCGCCTACGGGACATGCCCCTACTTCTGCCTCACCCAAAGCAATTGCCTTTGCCAAAGCATCACAGCCTGCATATCCGCAGCCGCCGCAGTTATTTCCCGGCAGCTCGTCACGGATCATAAGTTCTCTTTCATCTACTTCTACATTAAATTTCTTACCGGCAAATCCAAGGAAGAGTCCCAATAACAGACCGGTACCTCCTACGATTGCTGCCGCTAATAATATTCCTGTCAACATACTTATCATCCCCCCTTATTTCAATCCTGCGAAACCAAAGAAGGCAATCGCCATCAGGCACGCTGTGAGCAATACAATCGGGGAACCCTGGAATGCAGGAGAAACATCATTATGCTCTGTCTTTTCCCGAATACCGGCCATAAGCACGATTGCTACGAAGAATCCCACTGCCGTAGCAAATCCGTTTACAACACCTTCCAGCAGATTATATGATTTCTGAACATTCAGCAGTGCCACACCAAGTACTGCACAGTTTGTAGTAATCAAAGGCAGGTAAACACCCAGTGCATTATAGAGACCGGGACTTGACTTTTTCAAAAACATTTCCACAAACTGCACCAGAGCAGCAATTACTAAAATAAATACTATGGTCTGCAGATAAGTCAGATTTAAAGGTGTCAGTATAAACTGGTATACCAGTCCGGTGATAAAGGAAGAAATGGTTATAACGAAGATAACCGCTGCACCCATTCCGGCTGCAGTTCCAACTTTTTTCGACACACCCAGGAACGGACATAAGCCCAAAAACTGGCTCAATACAACGTTATTAATAAAGGCGGAGCCTATGCCAATCATGATTAATTCTTTCATTATGCTTCTCCTCCTTTACAGCTGCTCCCGCAAGAATCACAGGAACCGGTACATCCGGAACCAATCTTTGTTTGTTTGCCCTTCTTTTCTGCGTTAATTTTCACTTTATTCTGTATTGCAGTCAGCATAGCCAGTACCAGGAAGGCACCAGGCGCCAGAATAAAGATGGTAACCGGTTCATAGGAGGCAGGCATAATCTGAAAACCAAACAGCTGTCCCGCTCCGATTAATTCTCTTACAGCACCAATACAGGTCAAACCCACGGTAAATCCAAGCCCCATGCCGATTCCATCAAACAAAGAAGGCAGAACCGGGAACTTAGACGCATAAGACTCCGCACGTCCAAGAATAATACAGTTTACAACAATAAGCGGAATATAGATTCCAAGACTGTCATACAGAGAAGGAATATAAGCCTCTAATAAAAACTGAACAATTGTTACAAATGAAGCTACAATTACGATAAATGCCGGCACGCGCACACCATTTGGAATTATTTTACGGAGTGCGGAAATCATCAGATTTGACATTGCCAGAATAACCATCGTCGTAAGTCCCATACCTACACCGTTTATAGCAGAAGTAGTTACCGCCAGAGTCGGGCACATACCAAGCATCAGCACAAAGGTAGGATTTTCTTTAATCAAACCATTATAAAGACGTTCTGTCATCTTATTCATCTAAAAGACCTCCTTCACTTAAAGACTTGAAGAAAGCAAGACCGGCGTTCACACCATTTGTCATAGCGTTTGTTGTAATCGTTGCCCCGCTCAAGGCATCAATCTGGTCATCCGACTGTGCCCCTCCTTTTGTATAAGAGAACTTTTCTACATTCTTATCTTTAAACTGGGACTTAAAAGCATCTTCATCTGCTTTCATTCCAAGACCTGCTGTTTCATTAATCGTTAATATTTCTATCCCATTTAAGGTTCCGTCATTTCGGACTCCCATGGTAAATATAATATCACCGCCGTAGCCTTCACCGGTTGTCACATTCATAACAACACCCAGTGATTTGCCGGAAGCATCCAGGACTCTCAGGACCTCATTTATCTTTTCAGCAGTAAATCCATTTTCCGTAAGTACCGCTGCTGCAGAGTCCAGAGAAGCTTTCTGATCATCAATTGCTTCCAGTTTGTCTGCATCCGGGAATACCGCTTTATAGGCTTCCGCCTTTGCTGTTTCCTGCTGCTGCTTAATGGGATTTTTCGTAATCTCATACACGCCGCCCAGCAGCACTCCTGCAACAAGCGTAATTGCCATTAAAATCAATGCATTTTTAATTATATTATTCAAAACTTTTCGCCTCCTTTTCCAAAAGGCTTCGGATAGGTTACTTTCTCAATCAACGGTACTAACATGTTTGAGATTATAATAGCATAGGAAACACCTTCCGCAGAATTTCCGAACAACCGGAAAAGTCCTGTAAAAATACCAAGGACGATACCAAACATAAGCTGTCCATTTTTCGTAATCGGTGAAGTCACATAATCTGTCGCCATGAAAAATGCTCCCAGCATAAGGCCGCCGCCGCAAAGCTGCGCCGCCAGATAACTGCCATCCAGACCATGTCCCCCGAAAATCACAATAAATAACGCAAAGGTAATAATATAAGTTGCAGGAATGCGAAGATTGATAATCCCCGTTGCCAGAAGGAAAATGGCTCCAATGAGGATCGCAATTACGGATGTCTCACCGATGGTACCTGCTGTAGTTCCAAAAAACATATCCTTGAGGTTCACTGCCTCTCCTGCCTTTAATGCTGCCAGAGGCGTTGCACCGGAAATACCGTCATATGTAAAGTCTGTCATTCTTCCGGTAAAAGAAATTAACAGAAAGCATCTTGCTCCTAAAGCCGGGTTCATAAAATTCTGTCCCAGTCCGCCAAACAATTGCTTTACAATCAATACTGCGAATACACTGCCAATGATGGGCAGCCACCAGGGTACCGTCGCCGGCAGATTCAATGCCAGTAACAGACCGGTTACCGCAGCACTGTAATCGTTGATTGTAATTTTTTTGTGCATCAGCTTTTCGTATATGTATTCGGTAGCGACACTGGATGCAACAGATATAATAATAATAATAAAAGCATTTATTCCAAAATTCCAAACGCCAAATGCACTTGCCGGAAGCAGTGCCGCCAGTACCATAAGCATAATCTGGCTGCTCTTATATGGCGAGCGGATATGAGGATTTGAGGATACTTTTAATAAATCGCTCATTTTTGTTCACTCTCCCTTCTACTTCTTCTTTCTATTTGCAAGAACAATTTTACGCATCGATTTGATATACTGGGTTAACGGGCGCTTTGCAGGACAAATAAAGCTGCAGCAGCCGCACTCACAGCACTCCATGCCTTCATATTTAACAAAGGATTCCTCATCGTGGCGCATGGAATAATCCGCCAGTTTTGACGGTATAATACGTCCCGGACAGACACTCACACAGCGGCCGCAGTTGATACATGCAGTTGGCTCATACTGGGAAACTTCATCCTTCGTCAGGCATAAAAGAGCAGAAGAGGTCTTGGTTGTAGGAACATCCAGATTATATAATCCAAATCCCATCATCGGACCGCCGGATACGATTTTCTCCGGCTGTGTCTTAAATCCGCCTGCTTCTTCAATCAGTTCATGATAATTCGTTCCGGTACACACGCTGAAATTCTGTGGATTTGCTATTGCATCTCCCGTTACCGTCACAATGCGGTGCATCAGCGGTCTTCCTTCATATACAGCTCTGTAAACGGCAGTTACCGTATCACAGTTATTTACAATACATCCCACGTCTGCCGGAAGCATAGAGGAGTTAATCGCTCTCCCTGTAGTTGCATAGATAAGCTGACGCTCTGCACCCTGGGGATATTTTGTCTTTAATTCCATTACTTCTATATTGGAATCATCCTTTGCTGCTTCTTTTAAAATGGCAATCGCATCTTTCTTATTATCTTCCACCGCAATAATTCCTTTTGCTTTTGGGAAAATTTTAAGAATTGCCCGTACCCCGCCTACGATTTTTTCGGGTGATTCTAACATCCTTCTGTAATCGCTGGTCAGATATGGCTCACATTCTGCACAGTTTGCAATAATGTAGTCTATCTTTTCGGGTTCCTTCGGAGATAACTTCACATGAGTCGGAAATCCTGCTCCGCCCATACCGACAATGCCGGCCTCCTTTACCATCTCCAAAATTTCAGGCCCTGTGAGGTCTTTCAATGGCTTTCTTTTTGGCCACTGCAGTTCTTCATACTTTCCGTCATTTTCAATGACGATGGCTTCTGCCATTACTCCTGTAACAGTCAGCCTTGGCTCAATTGTCTTTACCGTACCAGATACGGAAGCGTGAATCGGAGCGGATACAAATCCACCGGCTTCAGCAATTTTCTGCCCGATTACTACATGGTCACCCTTAGCTACAATCGGTTTTGCTGGCGCACCGATATGCTGAGAAAGCGGATATACCAGATCGCCTTTTGGCAACACAGTCCGAATCGGTTTGTCTTTAGACAGGTCTTTTCCATCATTTGGATGGATCCCGCCCTTAAACGTGAATCGTGCCATTTTTTTTACCTTCCTTCTTTTTAAATATATCATAAAGATTATCCGCAGTTTCCCACAGATAATTTTATAGCGTAAATTATTTCATCCTCATTTTAAAATCACATTTCAATTGTCATTCTTTTTCAAATTATTTTTTTCATTCTTTTCTAAACATTTATTTTCATTCTTTTCCAAACCTTTTTTTCCATTCTTTTTCTTACTTCTCTTTTTAATCCATCTTTTTGTTCCGGTTGCCTTACTCAGATTGGGATACGCCCGGAACAGACGTCTGTCATTCCAGTTAATACCGGAAGCCATTTTTACATACTGGTCTTTTACGGCTGACAGCTTATTTTTTATTTCGCTAAGGCTCTCTTCTTTTCCCTCAAGATTCAGGAATTTCAATATACCCGTCTGATACTGATCCATTTTTTCTTTCACATTTTGCCTGGTAAATGACTGGCGGTAAGGCTCAAGCCGCTCTACCAGTTCGCCCGCGGAGCTATAAATCCTGGTATTCTGTACATACTCTACCAATTCGCCCATAGCCCGTTCCAATCCACCGAGCTTTTGACCCAGTTTCATAGCAGTAAGGGTAGAAAATGTGAAATCAACCACATACAAAACGGTAATAATAATGATCATAGCGTGCCCCGTTGGAACAGAAAACAAATTTACTACCCATTCTGCAAAAGGCTGAAACACTTTAAACATGATAACGGTAAAAAATCCCCAGGCAATGGAACTGCCCAGACATATTCTGCCCTGAAAATTATAGGGTTTGCTGCTGTAATCCCACCAGCTTGTGTGAAATAGAGTCTCCATAAGCAGCGCCGTAACATATTCTAAAACCGTAGCGACCAAAACTCCCCCCAGATACAGAATTATGATCCTGTCCTGAAGCGGTCTAAGTATCAGATAGACACCCACGGCCCCTACTCCGTAAATCGTACACAGCGGACCGGTAACAAATCCCCTGTTAATAATCTTCTTCTCCTTGACGGAGACATAACAGCTCTCCCAGAGCCAACCCAAAAAACTATATAAGTACAGCCAACTCATAATATGGTACAAGTCAACACCTAAAATCTGAAAATCCCACATCCTGTCTGATCTCCTCTTTCCTGCAATAATCATCTGTTACATTTTTATAAAATGTGATATAATTCTGCTGAACAGTTACTTAAGAAAAATTGGAGGCGATCCTATGATTACAAAAACAACTGATGTATATATTCCTAACGTTCATCTGATAGCCAAACATTATCATCCTGCAGATGTACTGTTTTTTGATATCGAAACCACCGGCTTCTCACCTCGCAGTTCCAGCCTGTATCTTATTGGCGTCATGTATTATGAACATGATTCCTGGAAACTCCGTCAATGGCTGGCTGAAACAGAATCAGACGAACCTCTGCTGCTGTGCAGCTTCGTTCAATTTGCTGCGAACTATGTATACCTGATCCACTTTAATGGGGAACGTTTTGATCTTCCTTATGTGAAAGCAAAATGTGAAACCCACAATCAGGCCTTTTTGCCGGCTCAACTGAACAGCATTGACATATATCTGAAAGTAAAACCACTGAAAAAATATTTGAAACTGGCACATTTAAACCAGCGCTCCTTAGAGGAATATCTGGAAACAGACCGCACGGACACTGCAAGCGGCGGTGATCTGATCCCTATTTGCCGGGAATTTCAAAAGACCCATGATCCGCAGCTTTGTGAACAGCTGCTCTGGCACAATAGCGATGACCTAAAGGGCTTGCCAGGGCTTTTCCCTCTGTTATCCTATCTGGATCTTATCAATGGCAGATTCACCATCTCCCACGTTGAAGTATCCGAAGAATCAGAAAATGCATTTTCCCTGCTGATTACAGCATCCCTCCCCGCTAACCTGCCAAAGCCAGTTTCCTGCAGGCTGGATTTCGGATATATGACAGCCCGGGATAAAACCTGTAAGATTCAGATTCTGGGGTTTAAGGGTACCTTGAAATATTTCTTCCGTGATTATAAAAATTACTACTATTTACCGGCTGAAGATACCGCTATGCACAAAAGCGTGGCATCCTTTATCGAAAAAAGCTACCGCGTTCCTGCAAAAGCAGCTACCTGCTTCCAAAAAAAATCCGGCTGTTTTCTTCCCCAGGCTGCGGAGGGTTATACCCCTGCCTTTAAAGAAGAATATTCAGACTCGGTAACTTACTTTGAATGTACTCCGGAATTTCTTAATGATAAAGAAAATCTTCTGACTTATATTCAAAAATTGATTTAGAGCATGTTTGAAAATTGCTTTTGATAGCTGTGCGACTTTTTCAAACTTAATGAACTCTAAGACAGTATAGCACATATTTCAGAAAAATAACAGAAAAAAAGCCCAATTTCGGAAAGTTGTTTATTTAACGAGCTAGTTGTATAATTAACAAGCTAGTTGTTTATTTAACAAATTTCGATGTGGGCCTTAGTCCTCTAAATCTAATAAACAGGCATCTCCAGTATCTGGTACTGGAAATGCCTGCATCAATTATTCTGTAATTGACTCTTCAACCATATCCTCAGCAGCATCTTCTGCTACATCTTCATACATTTCCTGAGATACTACATCAGCAGCATTTTCTAAAGCTTTCATGCTCAGGCTGATTTTCTTATCATCTTCATTGAAATCCACTACCTTAGCTGTAATTGCCTGTCCAACAGATAATACATCAGAAGGTTTTTCTACGTGGTCATGAGAGATCTGAGATACGTGAAGCAATGCATCAACTCCCGGCTCTAATTCTACAAATGCGCCGAAGTCTGTCATTCTTGCAACTTTACCATCCACTACATTTCCTACTGCATACTTTTCAGCTGCTGTAAGCCATGGATTCTGGTTTTCAAATTTTAAGCTTAATGCGATCTTTGTTCCGCTGATTTCTTTAATCAGTACAGAAATTGTTTCGCCAACTTTAAATACTTTCTTTGGATTCTCTACTCTGCCCCAGGACATTTCAGAAATATGAAGTAAACCATCAGCTCCGCCAAGATCGATAAATGCTCCAAAATCTGTAACATTCTTAATCACGCCTTCTACAACGTCACCTTCATGGATTCTTTCAAAGAGCTCTTTCTGCATTACTTCTTTTTTCGCAACTAATAACTGCTTGCGGTCTCCAATGATTCTTCTTCTGCGTGGATTAAATTCGCTGATTACGAATTCAATTTCCTGTCCTTCATATTTACCCAGGTTTTTCTCATAGGTATCAGAAACCAGACTTGCAGGAATGAATACTCTGGACTCATCTACAACAACACTTAAACCGCCGCCCAGAACCTGAGCTACCTGCGCTTTTAATACTTCATGGTTGTTGAATGCTTCTTCCAGCTTCTTGTTGCCTTTTTCTGCTGCTAATCTCTTATAAGTAAGTAATACCTGACCTTCGCCATCGTTCACTTTTAACACTTTGGCTTCCATTTTGTCATTGACGTTAACAAGTGTACGAAGGTCTACGTTCGGTTCGTTTGTATATTCACTTCTTGTGATGATACCGTCAGCTTTATAGCCTATATTTAAGATGATCTCATCTTCTTTGACGTCGATGATTGTACCTTCGACTACCTCTCCATTATGAATTGTTTTAAATGATTCTTCCAGCATTTGTTCAAAACTCATTTCTGACATTCTTTTGAACCTCCTCAATAATATTATTTGGGGTCGATGCCCCTGCGGTAATACCTACGCAACCCATGGATGGTAAAGAATGTACATCCAAATCAACGAGTGTCTGTATATAGTAAGTATTTTCACATTCATTTTTGCATATTTCAAATAGCTTCTGCGTATTGGAACTATGCCTGCCCCCGATGACGATCATGCCATCTACGCGCTTTGCAATCGCCTTCGCTTCCGTCTGCCTCTCTTCAGTCGCGTTGCAAATCGTATTTAAAACAATTATATCATAACCCTTTTTAGAAAGAATTTCAACTAATTTATTAAATTTATTGTAATTAAATGTCGTTTGGGACACAATGCAGAGCCTTTTTGGGCTATTCTGCATGAAATTTTCTGCTTCAGAGGCCGATTCGATCACGGTAACCGGTCCCAGACACCATCCTTTGATTCCTTCTACCTCCGGATGCTGGTCATTGCCGATGATAATAATCTCAGATCCGCCGGCGCTTTCTTTTTTTACAATATTATGTATTTTTAAAACAAAGGGGCAGGTTGCGTCAACCAAATGAAGCCCTTTGGATTCAATAATATCGTAAATTTCCTTTGCCACGCCATGAGAGCGGATTACAACCGTGCCTTCCTTAAGAGCTTTCAGTTCCGAAACGGAGTTCAGCACAGAGACCCCTTTACGTTCCAGGTCTTTCACTACTTCCTCGTTATGGATAATCGGACCATAGGTGCAGATTGGTCCGGAACCTTTCTCAACCTGCTCATATACCTTATCAACAGCTCGTTTTACGCCAAAGCAGAATCCGGCTGTTTTTGCTACTACTACTTCCATAAACTACCTGCCTTTTCTTTCTTCATAAAGGGAAAGAATACGCTCCACCACCTGGTCAATTCCCATATCGGAGGAATCTATACGCACTGCATCTTCTGCCTGTTTCAGGGGCGCAATCTCACGGTTCATATCACGCTGGTCACGTTCAATGATGTCCCGTTCAATTTCTTCCAGCACACAGTTCTCCCCTTTTTGCTGTAATTCCAGATACCGCCGCTCTGCCCGGGTAGCAGAACTCGCTGTGAGGTAAATCTTAAGCTGGGCATCCGGAAGCACGTTTGTTCCGATATCCCTGCCATCCATCAGTACATCCGAATTCCGGGCAAGATTTCTCTGCAGGTCTAAGAGCTTCTCCCGCACCGGCGGATTAGCAGAAGCTGATGACGCCATATTCCCCACTTCTTCTGTCCGGATTAATCCCGTCACATTTTCTCCATTCAGGATAACCTGCTGTTCACCTTTTTCATAAGAAATCGTAATTTCTATATCTTCACAGGCTTTCTTCAGCGCCTCCTGATCCGAAGGCGATACCTGGCTGCGGATCAGGTAAAGGGCAATTGCCCGATACATGGCTCCGGTGTCCACGTAGATAAAAGAGAGTTCTTTCGCCACTCTTTTTGCTATGGTACTTTTACCTGCTCCTGCAGGTCCGTCAATTGCAATATTAAAACTCATTCATAACCTCCATTATTTATTTAAATGCGGTTAATCGCCGCATTTGTTTCGTCTTTAAATTTTTTATATTACACAGAGTGTATATGGAATTTCGGGCAGTGGATATTTGGCGCATTCCAGCAGCTATTCTATGGCCTGTCCTGCTGCATAGGCGGTTGACCATGCGATCTGCAGGTTAAATCCTCCCGTCACTGCATCCAGATCCAGAACCTCACCTGCAAAATACAGACGGGATACCAGTTTGGACTCCATCGTGGACGGATTGACCTCTTTCACAGCCACACCGCCTCTGGTAATAATTGCTTCATTATAATCCCTCAGCCCTGTTACCGTAAGTGGCAGGTGCTTTATCAGGGAAACAAACTTCTGCCGTTCTTCCCTGGAAATTTCATTGACTTTTTTCTCCGGTGAAATTTCCGACAGATCTATCATAACAGGAATCAGCTTAGACGGAAACAGGGTGTTTATGACATTTTTAAATTGTTTGTTCTTACCCTCTTCAAATTCCCGGAGTATCCGGTGGTCCAGCTGCTCTTCAGAGAGTGCCGGTTTCAGATCAATGAACAGCTGCAGTTCCTTGGCGCGGTATTTTTTCGTCACCGCTGTACTGGCTGTAAGAATTAAAGGTCCGGTTATGCCGAAATGAGTAAACATCATTTCTCCAAAATCCTCATATAGACATTTTTTGCCGTCACACAGGGTTACTCTTACATTGCGAAGAGAAAGTCCCTGTAAACGCTTCACAAAATCTTCTTTGGTATTCATAGGTACAAGGGAAGGCAAAAGATCCGTCACTTTGTGCCCTGCGTCTTTCGCAAATCGATACCCGTCTCCGGTAGAACCCGTACTCTGGTAAGAAAATCCGCCTGTGGTGACGATCACGGCATCACCGTATACCTTGCTTTTATCTTCCAGAACAATGCCTTTACAACACTGATCTTCTATGATGATCTCTTTTACCGGCGTGTTAAACGAAATCTTCACTCCAAGCGTTTTCATCTTCCGGGAAAGGGCAGCAATTACATCGGAAGAATGGTCGGAAACCGGAAAAACCCGATTGCCCCTCTCGATTTTCGTTTTCATGCCTGCGTCTTCAAAGAATTGAATTACATCCTGATTTGTATAACCATAAAAGGCACTGTACAGGAATTTCTTATTCGTACATACACTGTCGAATAATTCTTCCATGTCACAGGCATTGGTCAGATTGCATCTTCCCTTACCGGTGATAAACAGCTTTTTGCCCAGCTTCTCATTTTTTTCAAATACATGTACTTCATGACCGTTTGAAGCTGCCGCACATGCTGCGAACATGCCTGCTGCTCCGCCGCCTATTATCAAAACCTTGCTCATTTTTATACCCAATGTATATTGCCGGATTCCCCGCAATACTGCCACAAGAGCCTTATTAAGAATTACTCTGCGGCTTCCTTTCTATATCATAACTTTCTATAAATCCTATATCCCATGAATCGCATAATCAGGCTTGTGCTATTCTAAAATCAGCAGTGTGAAAGCGTTTTTCTTCCAGACTTATACCTGCTCGTCCTTCCGGCATTTTTCACTGCCTGGAAATTTCACTTCAATATGATTATCAATATAATTTATTTCATCGTTGTTATAAACCTGATACTCCTCCCAGACCTGCTCAAGGGTCTTTAGGGACTCTGCCATCTGACCCTGGCGTTTCATACAAAGAGACACTACAAGGGCGTTAATGAGGCTCATAGGCGCTGTCAGGGAGTCTGCAATGGACGCCATGTCACTTTTCGCCGTCAGATTACAGGTTGCATACAATTTCATAGGCGAATAGATGTTGTCAGTAATGGATATCACTTTCGCACTGCGGTTATTCGCAAGCTCCATCGCCTTTAAAGTACGCATGGAATAGCGCGGAAAACTGATTCCGATAATGACATCCTCCGCTCCAATCCGAAACATCTGTTCAAACAATTCGCTGGCACTATTGGTGCTGATTACCTTTACGCTTTTAAACATCAGGTTCAAATAAAATCCCAGGAAATTAGCCAGCGGTTCACAGCTTCTCACACCTATCACATAGATATCCCTGGCATTTAAAATCATCTCCACTGCCATCTCAAAGGAAGCTTCATCTGCTTCATCAAGTGTCTTTTGGAGATTTCTGATATCTGACTTTAAAATCGTCTTCAGAATATCTTCCTGGGGCATATCACTGAAAACAGCATCCATTTTCATCGCCCGGTGCACACGGTTTGGACCGTTGGGGTTTATATTTATCTTTTTTCCTTTTCGGTTTCTCTGACTTAACAATTCATTGGTCGTTGGCATAACATTTATATTCCTTCATATTCTCTAAAATTTTCATACTTATTCCCCTGAATAGCGTAAGCAGGCTTGTGCTATTCCTTAATTTGTAATTTAAAACAATTTTCTTTCAAATATTTATATTAACATGAAACCAGAGAAATTTCAATTTTTATCTGGTTTTTTCAGGATTGCGTAAAAATTACGTAAAAAGAGGTCTGGGGAATTTTATTTCCCCAAACCTCTCATAATTCATTTTTAAACCGGATAAGCCCCATTCTTCGTATCAGCCGTTTTCGGATCAACTTTCGTTTTCTGAGCTTCTCTGTATTTGAAGAAATCGGTAGCAACCTGTGGGAACAGTGCGTATGTCAGAACATCTTCATCCTGTTCTTTCCACTGTGACATCTCTGCTTCGATTGTCTTTAATTCTGGTTTCAGCAAGTCAGCAGGACGGCAGGTAATCGGTGTCTTATCACCAATACACTTTTTCTGAACTTCCTTGTTGAATGGCTTAACAGTTGCGCCGTATTCACCGGACAGAACTGCCTTTGTTTCTTTGGTAACCATTTTGTAACGTTCTCCCATGATTACGTTAAATACAGCCTGTGTACCAACGATCTGTGAAGAAGGAGTTACAAGCGGCGGCTCACCAAGATCTTTACGAACTCTTGGTACTTCTGCCAGCACATCGTAATATTTGTCTTCTGCATGCTGTTCTTTCAGCTGAGAAGTCAGGTTAGAAAGCATACCGCCCGGTACCTGATATAACAATGTCTTAATATCAACACCAAGGTTTTTCGGATTTAATAAACCGGAACTTAAAGCTTCATCTCTGATTGGTCTGAAGTAATCAGCGATTTCTGCTAATAATTTCTGATCGAATCCAGTATCATACTGTGTTCCCTTGAAAGTCTCAACCATAACTTCTGTTGCTGGCTGGGATGTTCCAAGCGCGAATGGTGACATTGCGGTATCAATTACGTCAATGCCTGCTTCAACAGCTTTTAAGTAAGTCATAGAAGCAACACCTGATGTATAATGTGTATGAAGCTGAATCGGTATCTTAACCGCTTTTTTCAGCTTACCGATCAGTTCTGTAGCTTCATAAGGAAGTAAAAGACCTGCCATATCCTTCAGACAGATGGAGTTTGCACCCATTTCTTCTACGTTCTTAGCCATTTTGATCCAGTACTCATGTGTGTATGCATCTCCCAGTGTATAGGAAAGCGCTACCTGTGCATGTCCTTTTTCCTTATTAGCTGCATCAACAGCAGCTTTTAAGTTACGTAAATCATTCATACAATCAAAGATACGGATAATATCAATACCATTTGACAGAGATTTCTGAACAAAATACTCTACAACATCATCTGCATACGGACGGTATCCCAGGATATTCTGTCCACGGAATAACATCTGCAATTTAGTGTTTTTAAATCCATCACGGAATTTACGAAGTCTTTCCCATGGATCTTCTTTTAAGAAACGAAGAGATGCATCAAAGGTTGCTCCACCCCAGCACTCTACGGAATGATATCCCACTTTATCCAATTTATCTACGATTGGCAGCATCTGTTCTGTTGTCATTCTGGTTGCAATCAGGGACTGATGCGCATCACGCAGTATGGTCTCGGTAATTTTAATTGGTTTCTTTACTACTTCTGACATTTTCTGACCTCCTTATATTTTGTCACTAGCGCCTTCCGCCGTATTTACGCCGGAAAGCACTTGAGCGTGCTTAGCCGCTCAGACGGATTGTTATAATCCTAATCCGCCCGGTTTCTACTTTATAACCTGTCTCTTAATTCAAGCTAAACCCCAAATATAGCCATGAACGTACCGGCGGCAACTGCCGTACCGATAACACCCGCTACGTTTGGTCCCATCGCATGCATCAGCAGGAAGTTTGTAGGATCCGCTTCCGCGCCCACTTTCTGTGATACACGAGCCGCCATAGGTACTGCAGATACACCTGCGGAACCAATTAACGGATTGATCTTGCCATGTGTCAGTTTACACATCAGTTTACCCAGCAGAACGCCGCCGGCCGTACCGAATGCGAAGGCTACAAGGCCTAAGATAACGATTTTGATTGTATTCATGTTCAGGAAAGCTTCTGCACTGGTGGATGCACCTACAGAGGTTCCCAGTAAAATAACTACGATGTACATCAGAGCATTGGATGCTGTCTCAGTAAGCTGTTTTACAACGCCTGATTCTCTGAATAAGTTACCCAGCATTAACATACCAACAAGCGGTGCTGTTGTAGGAAGAATTAAACATACAACGATACTGATAATGATTGGGAATAAGATTTTCTCTAATTTGGAAACAGGTCTTAACTGTTCCATTTTGATCTTTCTTTCTTTTTCTGTTGTCAACAGCTTCATAATTGGAGGCTGGATAATCGGTACGAGGGACATATAGGAATATGCCGCCACCGCAATGGGCCCCATAAGAGTTGCCTGCCCCAGTTTTCCGGCAAGGAAGATCGAGGTCGGACCATCAGCGCCACCAATGATGGAGATTGCTGCTGCTGCTTTTCCGTTAAATCCTAACAGGATTGCAAGGAAATATGCAACATAAATACCAAGCTGAGCTGCAGCGCCAAGCAGGAAGCTTCGCGGATTTGCAATCAGCGGACCGAAGTCAGTCATAGAACCAACACCCAGAAAAATAAGTGATGGTAAAATACTCCACTCATCTAATATATAGAAATAATGAAGAAGTCCACCTACTCCATTGACAGAATCTTCCGGTCTGAGCATAATATCCGGATAGATATTTACCAACAGCATACCAAATGCAATCGGTACCAGCAACAGAGGCTCAAACCCATGTTTAATAGCCAGGTACAGGAATATACATGCAACGACTATCATAACATAGTTACCTACTGTCAGATTAAAGAACGCTGTCTGGTGAAGTAAGTTCGACAAAGTATCAAAAATATAAGACATGTTTTTACCTCCCATTTTAGTATTTCAGCAGATTTTTCTACTGGTGGGAATTCACATTATTTATGCAAATTCTAATTCATAGATGCTAAAGCATCTCCGTTTTCAACGGTATCACCAACAGCTACGTCAATACTTGCAATGGTTCCATCCTGAGGAGCAACAACAGGGATTTCCATTTTCATTGCTTCCAGGATAATGATGTTATCGCCGGTTTTTACAGCCTGTCCGACTTTTGCTTCCACTTTACATACTTTTCCAGGTACGGATGCTGCTACTTTAACAGCTCCTGCGGATCCGCCAGCCGGTGCTGCAGCCTTTGGAGCTGCTTTTGGCGCTGCCTTCGGTGCTGCTTTTGGTGCTGCAGCCTGTGCTGCACCTGTAGTACCTTCTTCAACAGTTACATCATATGCTGTTCCGTTAACGGTAATTGTATAATTTTTCATTAAGATTTCCTCCTATACTTAAGCGTTCTGCCATTTTCTTTTATTTGCTTTTCTGATTGAACGAACTACAAAACTATCTGTAGATGTATTCTCGCTTGCTGCTATAGCAGCTGCTATTACTGCAACCAATTCTCCGTCATCCACTAATTCTTCTTCGATGACAGGAGCCACCGGAACCGGAACTGCTGCAGCTTCTAACACTTCATCTTTTTTGCCACGGTTAGCCAGTTTGCCAAAATGCTTGAACTGAGCTATTAAAAAGCTTAAGAAAACCAGCATCGCAAATACAATTACAAGTCCCATAAGGGTATTTAATGCCGCTTTTTCCATTTTAGCCGCCATGGATGAATCTGCGCCTGTATCAAATGTCATACTGGATGGTGCAAGATCTTCCCTGCCGATTGTCAATACAACCGCACCGTCTGCTTTTTCAAAAGTTACGCTGGTTGTAACTACAATGCTCTCTTCGGATACTTCAATATCATGTCCGGTAGTACCTTTAAATGCTCCAAGTTCATCTTTGACATCCTGCCACGCCTGAACAGCCTGGGAATAAAATTTATTTGGTGCCGATAATATGGAAGACGGTTTCAGGATCTCATCCATCTGCTCATCTGTCATTGACGTAACCTGTTCAACTGTCTGCTGTGCAAAGCTTTCAATAGTTGCACGGTCTGACTCAGATACCGCAGCCGCTTCTTCTGCATAAACACACATTGGCATTGCAAGGGTGATTACAGCCATGCACATTGCCAATAAAATTCCTTTAAGTTTTCGTTTCATATCATTCACCCCGCTTAAACCGTGCCATGTTTTTTGCTCGGACGATCTTCTCTTTTTGTGAATAACATTTCAAAAGCTCCGATAACATATTTTCTGGTATCTTCTGCTTCAATCAACGTATCAACATACCCTCTTCTAGCTGCTGACATAGCGCTTGACTGTAAAGCTGCATATTCTGCTGCCTTTTCACTGATTGTTGCTGCGTCAGCATCTGCATACATAATTCTGGCAGCTGATTTTGCATCCATCATGCCGATCTGGGCATCTGTCCATGCAAATGTCATGTCTGCACCGATTGATTTGCTGTTCATTGCTACATAAGCTGTTCCGTAAGCTGCGCCAATAATAACGTTAACCTTAGGAACGGTTGCGTTTGCAAACGCATAAGTAAGTTGTGCTACGGCTTTTGCAATACATCTTTCAGAATGCGTGTCTGCTTTAAATCCTTTAACATTGGTAAGCGATAATACCGGGATATTAAAAGCATCACAAAACTGGATAAACTCAGCCGCTTTTTTTGCACCTCTGTTTGTTAATACTGCTTCATATGTTTCTGTTACATTGCCTTCAGCGTCACAGACTTCAGTACGGTTGGCAACTGCACCTACTGTAACACCGTTTAACTTAATAAAACCGGTAACCATTTCTTTCGCATATGCTGCTTTTGCTTCAAAGAAAAGGTTGTCATCCGAAATATCAGATAAAAGAATGGATGTATCTCCTGCAGCATTTGCAAGATCTTTACATACGCGGTTCAAATCATCTGTACACTCTTCATAAGACATATCGTCTTCATTATTAGCCGGGAGCATACATACAAGAGATCTAATCTGGGACAGTACATCCGCTTCGCTTCCTGTATAGTCTACTGTTCCTGCTTCTTCACTCTGGAATTTTGCGGAAGCCGTATCACATTTAGATACATCATTTCCATCCAGTGCATTTGGAGAATTTACAAATAATTTTGCTTTCTTTTCTTCCATAAATGTAAAGTCGGTAAGTTCGGAAGCGATAGCAAGTCCTCCGCCGCAATTACCAAATACGGCTGTGATCTGGGGAATAATGCCGCTTGCCAGTGTCTGCTTCATGTAGATTTCACCAAATCCGTTTAAAGCATCGGTAGCTTCCTGAAGTCTCATACCTGCGCAGTCTACCAAACCAATCACCGGTGCACCCATTTTCAGCGCCAGATCATAAAGACCAGCGATTTTCTTTGCATGCATCTCTCCAATGGTACCTCCAAGTACGGTTGCATCCTGGCTATAAACATATACCAGATTGCCGTCGATTACTCCATAACCGGTAATGACGCCGTCTGCAGGGGTTTCCTTTTGCTGCATGTTGAAATCAGTATTTCTGGCAGTTACACATCCGCCGATTTCAACAAAACTGTTCTCATCAAGTAAAGAAGCGATTCTAGTACTTGCCAAGCTTTGTGCTGTATTACTCATTTTTCAGCCCTCCATTTTCTATATTATTAAAGTAAAACCAAATTTCTGCCTATTATATTTTAGCTTGTTTCCATAAAAAACGCAAGTGTTTTGTCTATATTTTAACAATTTTTCACCATACTCTCCCTAAAACGTGCTCTAGAAAATATTTATTCTTTTATATCCAATTTTGCAAACGCCGCTGCAAATGCATTGTTAATCGGCTCTTTGGCTTCCTTCTTCTGCCTGCTCAGATAGTTCTGGACATCTTTCTTGCTGACACCCGCTCCTTCTTTCTGCCTCCTGGCCTGAAAAGCGGATAATTTTTCCTTATGTCCGCAGACACATACAAAGGTTTCTTCACTGCCTTTCATCACCATTTCCATTTTCTTATGGCAGTTTGGACATCTGGCATTCGTCACTCTGGCAATTGTTTCACGATGTCCGCATTCCCGGTCCTGGCACACCAGCATACGGCTGTTCTTTCCGTTAACGGCAAGCATACGCTTTCCACAGACTGGGCATTTGGAATTAGTCAGATTGTCATGTCTGAAATTTCCTTCACCCTGTTTGATTTCCGTGATGATTTCCTGCGTATAACTGCGGATATCATTTAAGAAAGCAACCCGCTTTAAATTTCCTTTTGCTATTTTTGACAGCTTCATCTCCCAGTCTGCTGTCAGTTCTGGCTTTTTCAGATCCTCCGGCACAAGTTCCAGAAGCTGTCTGGCTTTGGATGTAACAAAGATATCCTTTCCGCGTTTTTCCATCAGGAAAGTATTAAACAGCTTTTCTATAATATCTGCACGGGTTGCCACTGTCCCAAGCCCTCCGGTCTCTCCAAGAGTTTTTGCTGCCTGGGCATCTTTGCTCTCCATATATTTCACAGGATTCTCCATCGCAGATAAAAGTGTAGCCTCGTTAAATGGCGCCGGCGGCTTCGTCTTGCCTTCCGTCACAGTGATTTTTTCAATTTCAAGAACCTGTCCTTTATTTAGTGCCGGCAGACTTCCCACGGAATCCTTTTCATCTTCATCCTCATCATCCATAGACATGTCCTCATAAACGCCTTTCCACCCCAGGCTTTTGACAACTTTCCCTTTTGCTGTAAACAATTCATCTCCTGCTTTTGCTTTCAATGTAGTCTGCTCATATTCGAACGCCGGATATAAAACTGCCAGAAACCGCCTTACTACCAAATCATAGATCTTGCGTTCATCCACAGACATATGATCCATCTGAACAAACTGCTCCGTTGGAATAATCGCATGATGGTCACTGACTTTCCCGTTATCCACAAATGACTTATTCGCCCGTATGGGTTTCATAATCAGGGTTCCGGCCAGCTTTTTGTAGGGACCGACTGCACATGCTTTCAGCCTTTCCTTTAATGTATCTACCACATCTGTACTGATATATCTGGAATCCGTTCGCGGATAGGTCAGTACCTTGTGATTCTCATATAAACGCTGCATCGTATTTAATGTGTCTTTTGCCGAAAATCCAAACCTTTTATTTGCCTCGCGCTGAAGCTCCGTCAGATCGTACAGTCCCGGAGCCTGTGACTGCTTCGCTTTCTTTTCAACGGATACTACCGTTAATTTTGCATTTTTTAGTTTCTCAGCAATCTTATCTGTCTTTTCTTTCTGGAACGTACGGCTGCTTCCGCTTTTTTCTTCCTGCCAGCTCCAGACGATGCCTTTCGTGCGAAGGGTAAGCCCATAGTAAGCCTCCGGCTTGAATTTCTTGATTTCCTCTTCTCTTGTCGCAATCATCGCCAGAGTTGGAGTCTGCACCCGTCCGCAGGACAACTGGGCATTATATTTACAGGTCAGTGCCCGAGTTGCATTGATCCCCACCAGCCAGTCAGCTTCCGCCCTTGCCACAGCCGCATCGTATAGAGGAATGTATTCCCTGCCATCCTTTAAATGTCCAAAACCTTCCCGGATAGCTTTATCCGTAACGGAAGAAATCCACAGACGCTTAACAGGCTTATGGCTGCCGGCCTTTTCCAGTATCCATCTGGCTACCAGCTCCCCTTCCCTTCCTGCATCTGTGGCTATAATAATTTCCCCCACATCCTTGCGGTGTATCTGCGCTTTTACAGCTGCATACTGTTTTGCACTCTGTTTAATCACGACCAGCTGCATTTTATCCGGGATCATTGGAAGGCTTTCCATTTTCCATTCCTTGTATTTGGCATCGTAACCTTCCGGATCCGCCAGCGTCACCAGATGTCCCAGCGCCCAGGTGACTACATATTGTCCGCCCTCCATCGCTCCCGAGAGCTTTTTCTGGCATTTTAAAACCCTTGCTATATCTCTTGCAACAGATGGCTTTTCTGCAATTACTAGTGATTTCATATATTAATTCATCCTCTGCTTTTGTCTTATTTGCGAAAAATCCGCTTCCTGTTATTATAGCATCGCACCAGTGTTTTTCAAAGCAGAATATTTTGAAATACGTACACTAAGCAGCAAACCATCCCCATATCTTATCCAGACACCAGGAAAAATCCAGTTTCTCTATATTTTGTGTGGTAATTATCGGGTATTCCCGCAATGCTTTTCCATTCAGGTAGTACGTCACCTTCCCGATCTCGGTATTTTTTGTTACCGGTGCAGTCAGTTGATCTTTCATCTGGTAATCGGCTGTTATTTTCTCATTTTCGGATAAGAGCATTTTTATGCTGTCACCTTCCGGATATTTCAGGCTGGCATTTACAAAAGCGGTATCCTGAAGATTCTGGCTTTCCGGAATCCCATTTTGTACCATTAACGGTTTTATAACGTCTGACGCCACGAATACGCCGGGTTCATTTCCAATATGTATTTCCTTGAAATCATAATTCCCCAGCCCATAATTCATCAGCTTTCTGGTATCACTCCACTTATAGCCCTTGTTGTTGGGCCAGCCGCATGCCAGCAGCGCAACAATAAAAGTCTTACCATCCCTTTTAAGCGCCCCTACATAACAATATCCTGCATTGTTGGTAAATCCCGTCTTGCCCGAAAGCGCCCCCTCCATCATACTTAAAAATGCATTATGGTTTACACAGGAAAAATTTCTTGTCTGGTCCGCATTTGAAAAACTATGGTTCGCAGCTCTTGTTATTTCTAAAAACTTATCTTTTTGCGGAGACTCTGTGATACAGTATTTCATAATACGCGCCAGATTAGCTGCCGTAGTGGCATGGGTTCCTTTTTCATCTGTGGCATCCAAACCGTTTGGCGTTATAAAATAGGTGTCCGTGCATCCGATCTCCTTTGCTTTGGTATTCATCATGTCTGCAAATCCTTCTACACTTCCCCCCAAATGCTCTGCAATGGCAACGGCCGCATCGTTAAAGGACTCCAGCATAAGTGCATATAGCAGGTCTTTCAGGTAAAAACGTTCCCCTGTATTCATGCCAAGCCTTACCTTGGGCTGAGAGGCAGCAAGGGACGATGCCGTGACTACAGAATCCAGATCTCCATTTTCCAGTGTAAGAATACAGGTCATGATTTTGGTAGTGCTCGCCATTGGCATAACATCATTTTCATTCTTTCCATAAAGAATACGCCCTGTATCACCATCCATTAAAACGGCACTACGGGCGTATAAATTTTTAAGCTCTTCCGGGGTCTGCTCTTCTGCCGCCAGACAAACAAGACTATTTCCAGAAATGCTGAGCAGCAATATGATAAGAATTGCAATTATTTTCTTCATCCACTTTACATCCTATGGCTTTTCTACTAGTATATGTGAGATGTGAGAGAATATTATAAAGTATTTCATGTTCCCCTTTATTATTTATAGTTTCTTTCAAAACGGTAATTCACATAGTCCATATCCGTAATGGTATTATAAAAATCCTCCATTACCGTAACTGTCTCCGGGACAGCCAGCTTGAATAAATGCAGCAGCATTTGATTACTCTCCTCGCAGCGCTTGCTTTTTTTCTTTTTTATGATTCTTCCCTGTATTGCTTCGGACGCCTTCGTAAAACGTGCCATATTAAGCAGAAAATTCCGTTTAAAACAATTTGAGCAAACCGTTATGTTGGTATAGAATTTCATCGCTTTCAGACAATGCCTCACCTGGCATTCGCTGAGATCAGACAAAGCATTGGCGATTTCCCTTATAGTCTCTTTTTCCAGATGGACAGAATCGGATGGATGGAACCGGAAGGGATTGCGGTTATTGCGTTCCATTAATTCCCGGTCAAACTCAGTCTCAATTTCATCGTGGGACACGCCGGTCTTCTCTATATATTCGTTGATATATGGATGACAGGTACTGTCCAGCATATAATGGCATACAAAACCAAACATATAGGCAAGAAGTATCTCACTTTCTTCCTCCATATATTTTTTCTTGCATTCACTGAAAAATACAGATGCAATCTCTTCATGCATCTCATGACCTTTCTGGCTGATTGGATTGTTACAAAAGGGTCTGTTATAGAAAAGAATATCCGGTCCGTGCAATCCGATTAAGTATGCTGTCCTTTCATTCCCTATTATCTGTTTCATCTCTTCCGAAAGCTTTTGGTAAACGATCTTTCCAAAAGCATCATGTGCATATGTTGTAGGCATAAAAACTCTCCCATCACGCTCTAAATATTCAGCTTTAATTGAATCTCTTCTTCAGCTTCTGCCTTAAAATCCTCCAGCTGTACTGGATTTACAGTTGGCAGGTCTTCTAAAGAGTGTACCCCAAAATTCCTTAAGAATTCTTCTGTTGTTCCAAATAAAAGCGGGCGTCCCGGTGCATCCAGCCGTCCCAGCTCTTTTACCAGATTATATTCGATCAGCTTGTTCACTGCGTGGTCACTCTTTACACCACGTATTTTTTCGATTTCCATTTTTGTGATCGGCTGTTTATATGCTATTATGGACAAGGTTTCCAGCGCAACATCCGTTAAAACCATTTTTTTGGGCTGCTTTGCTATCCGGATCAGATACTCATACATATCCCTCTTGGTACACATCTGAAATGCATTCTCCAGTTCAATGATCTGAATTCCCCGGTCTTCCGTCTGATAGCGGTCCATCATATTATGTATGATCTTTTTCGTCGTTTCGGTATCCTGTTCTACTGCTTTCGCAATCTTGTCCACTTCCACGGATTCTCCCATGGTAAAAAGAATCGCTTCAATTGCAGCTTCTGTCTTCTTTAAATCCACTTGTATTCCTCGCTTTTCCTCTGACTTCACCGTATTTTACAAGCCTGTTTACCCAAATTAATGTGACGCATAGCTGGTCAAAGCAATTTTCAGGCAGTCTCTAAATTTGCCGTTATGTAAATATCATCAAAGATATTCTGCTGCATAATATTAATCTTGCCCACTTTCATCAATTCCAGTATGGCAAGAAACGCAACAATGACATGCATCTTACTGGTCTGCAATACCAACAGGTCACGGAATCTGCAGGTTTTTCTGGTCATTACATACTGCTCCACAAAGTCCATTTTATCATCCAGGCTTACTTCTTCTTTTTCCAGATTTCCAAAGGTACTCCTTATAGGGTCAATCCTGTTTTCCTGCCGCTTCATTACCGCTTTAAAAATTGCGTTGAGCTTAGCCAGTGTAACACCGGAGAGAAGCTCTTCCAGATGGACAGGCTGACGGTATTCCTCTACTTCTTCCGGCACGGTTGGCTGCTTGTATAAGAATAACTGTGCATCTTCCTGCCGGTCGCGCAATTCATAGGACATGTATTTAAACAATTTGTACTGGAGCAGCTGCTCTACCAGTTCCTGGCGGGGATCTTCTTCTTCCCCATCTTCATTTATCTCTTTTGGCAGAAGCATCTTGGACTTAATATCGATCAGGGTAGCCGCCATGACCAAGAACTCGCTCATGACGCCTAAATCCTGCCGTTCCATTTCCTGTATATATTCCAGATACTGTCTGGTGATTTCCACAATGGGAATATCATAAATACTAACTTTATTTTTATCAATCAAATGCAAGAGCAGATCCAGCGGACCTTCAAATGCCTCCAGTTTGACGGGAATTCCCATAATATTTCCTGCCTTCTTTTACTAAAATGTCTGGCGTTAAACGCATATTCTTTATTGTACTAAGTTTTTTTCATATTTGCAAGTAATTTACTGTAATTCCAAAACAACCAGTTCCGTTGGATTTAGAAACCGCAGTTTAATGGAATGGCTACCAAGCCCGGCACTTACCACTAACTTGTGTCTTCCTATATGAAAAAGCCCTTTATCATACTTTGGAAACAATTGTACCTGAGGACTGATAACACCACCCAGAATCGGCAATCGTATCATCCCTCCATGGAGATGCCCCGCTAAAGTCAAATCAGCTCCCCACCCTGCATAAGTTTTAAAAAATACCGGATTATGCGCCAGCAAAATGTGATATCCTCTTTCCTCCGGTCTGCCAAGAGCCTGATTCATTTCCTCTACACGCAGCTTTTCTCTGGAAAAACGCTTAAAAAACCGTTTATCCAGTTCATATCCGTGGATAATCATTTTCATTCCCGCCACCTGGGACAGACATCTTTCATTTTCCAGCAAAACCACTCCCATTGAGCGGATCTCCTTTTGAAAGCGCTCATATACATCCCCATATATCTGAGGATATATTTTCATGCGGTACTCATGGTTTCCATTGCTGTAATAGACCGGGTACTTTTTAGTCAGTGCTTTTAAGAGATACAGCGTAGACTCCATATCCGTGGGCCTATCCGGCTTGGAAACCAGCATATCACCCACTACCATAACCATATCCGGATTTATTTTATATACCGCCTGTATCAGCCGGCTGTTATTTTGCCCGTAAACCGTACAGTGCAGATCCGCCAGCACGGCTATACGCACAGGCCGACTGGGAGCATTATTTTTTTGTTCCGTTTTAATTTTATACGTAGTTATTTTAAATTTTTTCATTGATTCTCCATATATTTCATCTTCTAAAAACCTTTTCTATACAGATAGGTTCTCAAAAGTATATCATAATTTTCCCAAAATGAAAAGAGCCCCTTTCGAGGCTCCTTATGCACCTTATGCAGATAATCTTCTAGAAACAATATTCTTCCCAGGCTTCTTTCAGACAATCCAAAAATCCTGCTTCTTCAATATCCCGGTCAAACAGAATATTGACACTGCCTATTTCTTTTCCATTAATTGAATAGACCGCTTTTCCTGCTACATCACCTTTTTTTACCGGCGCTGTAATTTCTTCCCCCATTTTTACCTCTTTACTTATCTTGGATAAATCCTGCCCTTTTGTATCCAGATAGCGGAATTCACCTTCATAGGTACAGCCCGCCTGATCTTCCACACCTTTTTTCACGGTGAGCATCGGAAGTTTATCTTCATTCTTGTCTATGTACAGAGCACACTTTCCAAATCCATAGTTCAAAAGCGTTGCCGCATTGTTAAATCTGGTTTTCGTATCCGGAGCTTTGAGAATTACGCTGATCAATTCAATATCATTACGGATTGCCGTAGCAGACAGACAATACTTTGCCGTACTGGTGCTTCCGGTTTTCAGTCCCATGCAGCCATCATAGCTGCGCAGAAGTTTGTTCGTATTAGTCAGTCCAAATTCTGAAGAGCCTTTATTTGTTACATGGGTGATATTTTCCATCCATATAGTAGAGTATTCATAGATCTTGGGATAATTGGTAACCAGTTCCCGGGACATCACCGCTACATCATATGCCGAAGTATAATGATCCGGTGAATCGGTCAGCCCGCAACAGTCGATAAAATTTGTGTCATTCATTCCCAGTTCTTTTGCTCTTTGGTTCATTTGACGGACAAATTCTTCTTCACTGCCGGAAATTCTCTCAGCCATTGTTACAGCTGCGTCATTGCCGGATGCAATTACAATACATTTGATCAATGTCTCAACCGTCTGTTTCTCTCCCTCTTCCAGATAAACCTGGGATCCTCCCATGGATTTTGCATGGGCGCTGGTGACTACTTCCTCGTCCATTTTAATCTTGCCTGCATCTAATGCCTCAAAAATCAGCAGCAATGTCATAATCTTCGTAACACTTGCCGGGTTTAATTTCTGATGTGCATCTTTTTCATAGAGTATC
The DNA here is from genome assembly GCA_900539655.1 of uncultured Robinsoniella sp. Lineage (GTDB taxonomy): Bacteria > Bacillota > Clostridia > Lachnospirales > Lachnospiraceae > Robinsoniella. The sequence continues at coordinate 38,385 of UQCR01000003.1, read as the reverse complement.
GTTCCCGTAGAAGCTTCCATTAAAACTGCGGAGGGCGCTTCAATCGTCACCGCAGCATCTGATGCTGTCTCTTCTTCTGCTTTTACAACTGCAACATTTTGAAATAGCAGAATGACAGCCATAAATAATGCTAACCATCTCTTCATAAAAATAACCGCTCCCAAATCATTCTATACCTAAATATAAGCGATTTGAAAGCGGTTTATGCTTCTTTTATTCAGTTTTCTAAAAATCAACCCCTATAAAAGTTTACAAGGCTGTCCCGAAATGCTCTGGCACGTCTTGGCACTGACGGGAATTTCGCTTTGCACAGATGGATTGTAAAATCAACCATGTAGTAAACCATTAAGATTCCGGCTGCCACACAGCCCACTTTATAGCTGTAGCTGTCCGCCATCATCATAACTCCCTTATGCAGGAAGGTAAATAATATAATGGTGTAAAAGCCCCATGCAATTGAACTTTCCAGACACAAAATCCCTTTATAGTTAAAAGGTTTATTAGAGTAATCCCACCAGACTTCTCCAAAAATATGTAACATTACTTTTGCAACAAACCATTCCCAGCCAGTTGCCAAAAGGCTTCCCGCAATAAACAGTACTACGTAATTACCTGCTAATGGCTCTAATATAAAATAAGCAGCCACAGCTCCAAAACCATAAATCGGACAGATCGGTCCAAATATAAATCCGCGGTTAACCCATTTCTTTTCACAAAATGACATATAAATGGATTCTACAACCCAGCCTAATATACTATATATAAAAAACCACTGTACGATATGATAAATGTCTGTTCCGATAACCGGAAAATTCCAAGGCATATATTCACTCCTCCTCGCTCCTATTTTCTAATATTTCAGACAAATAATACTGGCTTGTCCAAATATGATCCAGAGTCAGTATACGCTCTAAAGCCTGTATACACTCTAATTAGCACTTATCTTATCATACTTTTTTTAAATATACTATACACTTTAGGAAAACTTAGAGAAAATTAAAAAAAAATTAATAATATAAAATTTTTATAATAATGGAGCAAATAAACGTAATAAATTCTGTACTCCACGGATTAAAATATTACGATCCCTGCAGAATTCTTCCGTTATCCTGGTGCTTACTTCTATGGTATCAAAAACATCTTTCTTCACCTGCATCACCGCTTTGGTCCGATACATCCACACAGCACATTCAAAATGCAGATACAGGCTTCTATAATCCATATTAATGGTACCCACAATTGCCAGTTCATCGTCGCATACAAAAGATTTGGCATGAATAAATCCCGGCTGATACTCATAGATCTTCACACCTGCTTCCAGAAGCTGTGCATAGTAGGACTGAGTCAGTAAAAATACCATCTTTTTATCCGGTATGCCGGGCGTTACAATTCTTACATCCACTCCGTTTTTCGCTGCCAGGCACAGCGCCGTCATCATCTCATTGTCTATAATCAGGTAAGGCGTAAAGATATAGACATAACGCTTTGCCTTTGTAATTGCATTTATGTAAACATTCTCTCCCACGATTTCATTATCCAGGGGGGTATCTGCGTATGGCTGGACAAATCCCTCTCCTTTAAAAGATTCTTTATGATAAACGTGAGGCATATAATCTTCTAATTTATCTTCCATTCCGGTAATTACATTCCACATCTGAATAAACATTACCGTAAAGTTCCTGACCGCTTCACCTTTTAACATAACACCGGTATCTTTCCAGTGTCCAAAACGCTTCTTGCGGTTTATATACTCATCTGCCAGGTTAATTCCACCCGTAAAACTGGTGTGCCCGTCTATGACCGTGATTTTCCTGTGGTCACGGTTATTGAGAATTACGGATACAATAGGGCGGAAAGGATTGAAGGCTGCACATTTAATTCCTTTTGCCTGAAGCTGCTTGTAAAACTGTGCCGGCAGCGTATTAACGCACCCCATGTCATCATAAATCAGACGTACATCTACTCCTTCAGCCACCTTTTTCTCCAGGATCTCCAGTACAGATTCCCACATCATCCCTTTATCAATAATAAAGTATTCCATAAAGATAAAATGTTTTGCCTGTTCCAGCTCCTGTATCAGGCTTTTATACAATGCTTCCCCAATAGGGAAATATTCTGTATCTGTATTTTGGTACACCGGAAACCCGGCATAGTCCCTGATATATCTGGACTGATTATCCATGTGGTAATCCAGCTCATTTAAATTTTCCCTTACCTGCCTGTCCTCTCGAAGGACTACATCTGTTTTTTTTGCCTCTTTGTCAAATTTCTTCTGGGTTTCGCTTGCCAGCCTGGACTTTCCAAAAATCAGGTAAATAACGGCTCCAAAAATAGGAACCGACAAAATCAGCATGGTCCATGCCAGTTTATAAGACGGATTCATTCGTTTATTCACAATCCACAGCACTGCTGCTATACAAGCGATTGTAATAAATACAGACATTACCGGAAACATCCGTTCCAGGCGATATGCCATAACTACGATCCAAAAGACTTGAAAAACAATAGCAACGCCTACATAGAACAGCCTGCTAAAAACAAGCTTAAGTATTTTTTTCATAATTTTACCCCTGAATAGCGCAAGCTGCCTTGTGCCATTCCAAATTAGTAGATGAAAGGGATTTCCTTTCAAATTTTCCCTCTAAAAAATCCTTGACCATAATATAAACTATGGCCAAGGATTTTAACTGCACAAATTAATTAAATTTACGTTTACGAGCAGCTTCAGATTTTTTCTTACGTCTTACGCTTGGTTTTTCGTAATGTTCTCTTTTACGAATTTCCTGCTGGATACCAGCTTTAGCGCAGTTTCTTTTAAAACGACGTAAAGCGCTATCTAAAGTCTCATTCTCTTTTACGATTACATTCGACATAGTCTCACACCTAACCTCCCTCCAGTTGTAGATTGTGCATAATACAACTGTACGGGTATTTTTATTGCACTAATAGTTATTATATCATATTTTTTACATACGTCAACTAATTTTGTAATTTTTTTTACTGAACCTGGCTCTCCAGCACTTCTTTTGCCTTAGCAATTGCATCATCCACTCCGGCCGGGTTCTTTCCACCTGCCTGAGCCATGTTCGGACGGCCACCGCCGCCACCGCCAACAAGGGCTGCAATTCCTTTGATCAGATTGCCTGCATGTGCGCCCTGTTTCATAGCCTGATCTGTAGCCATTGCAAGAAGGCTTACTTTACCGTCAGTTACGGAGGTCAGAACGATCACACCCTCTCCCAGTTTTTCTTTCAGCTGGTCACCAAGGTCGCGAAGTCCGTTCATATCCACATCTGCCAGTTTTGCAGCCAGAAGTTTTACGCCTTTTACTTCTACAACCTGATCCATAACGTCTCCAAGGGCATCTTTTGCAAGTTTGCTCTTCAGAGAATCAATCTCACTCTGCATAGCTTTTGCTTCTGCTGTCATGTGGTTCAGTTTTTCTAACAAAGTAGCGGGAGTTGCTTTTACCAGCTTGGCAGCCTTCAGTAACTCTTCTTCCATCTCTTTGTAATATGCAAATACGCTGTCACCTGTCAATGCTTCAATACGGCGGACGCCTGCTGCAATTCCAGATTCCGATACAATTTTGAAGGTTGTAATAATGCCGGTATTTCCAACATGGGTACCACCGCATAATTCTTTTGAGAATTCACCCATGGAAACCACGCGTACATCATCCGCATATTTTTCACCAAATAGTGCCATAGCACCACTCTTTTTCGCTTCTTCCACATTCATAACTTCCGTCACGACCGGAAGTGCTGCCTGGATTTCTTCATTTACAAGCGCTTCTGTTTTTGCAATCTCTTCTTCTGTCATAGGCGCAAAATGTGCAAAGTCAAAACGAAGACGATCCGGTGTTACGAGAGAACCTTTCTGTTCCACATGGGTTCCTAATACTGTCTTTAATGCCTTTTGCAGTAAATGGGTAGCACTGTGGTTTTTACAGGTATTTGTTCTTGTCTTTGCACTCACTTCCAGAGTAACGGTATCATTTACTTTGAACATGCCTTTTATGACCTTACCCACATGTCCAACCTTACCGCCCAGCAGCTTGATGGTATCTTCTACTGCAAATTCTGCATCTGCAGTTTTAATGATACCCTTATCGCCTTCCTGTCCACCCATAGTAGCATAGAAAGGAGTCTGTTCTACAAAAATTGTTCCCACTTCCCCATCGGAAATTGCTTCAGCAATTTCTTTATCTGTTGTAAGTACTGTAATCTTTGAAGAAATACTTAAGTTATCATATCCTACAAATTCTGTTGTCACAGAAGGATCTATTTCATCATAAACCGTTGCGTCTGCACCCATGTAATTGGTTACTTCACGTGCTGCACGCGCTTTCTTTCTCTGCTCTTCCATTTCTGACTTAAAGCCCGCCTCATCAATGGAATAGCCCTTTTCTTCCAGAATCTCTTTTGTCAGATCCAGCGGGAATCCATAAGTATCATACAGGGTAAACGCATTTACGCCTGATAAGATTTTCTCTCCTGCCTTTTCCATGTCTTCCTGCATTCCTGCAAGAATTGTAAGTCCCTGGTCAATTGTTTTGTTGAATTTATCTTCTTCCTGGGTCAGTACTTTGAAGATAAAGTCTTTCTTTTCATCCAGTTCGGGATAACCGTCCTTAGACTCTGCAATAACCGTTGCACTTAAATCAGCCAGGAATTTCCCCTGGATGCCAAGTAAACGTCCATGGCGGGCACCACGGCGGATCAGACGGCGTAGAACATATCCTCTGCCTTCGTTTGTAGGCATAATACCGTCAGAAATCATAAATGTTGCTGAACGTATGTGGTCTGTAATTAAACGGATCGATACATCGGTTTCTTCGCTCTCTTTATATGTCACATGAGCAAGCTCACATACTTTATTGCGAAGGGTTGCAATGGTATCCACATCAAAAATGGAATCCACATCCTGCACTACTACTGCAAGTCTTTCCAGACCCATACCGGTATCTATATTTTTCTGCTGCAGTTCTTCGTAATGGCCTTCCCCATCATTTTCAAACTGGGTAAATACGTTATTCCATACTTCCATATAGCGGTCGCATTCACAGCCTACGGTACAATCCGGGCTGTTACATCCGTATTTTTCACCGCGGTCGTAATAAATCTCGGAACAGGGACCGCAGGGACCTGCACCATGCTCCCAATAATTGTCAGCCTTTCCAAAACGGAAAATTCGTTCCGGAGCAATTCCGATTTCTTTATTCCAGATTTCAAATGCTTCTTCATCGTCCTGATAAACAGAAGGATATAATCTGTTCTCATCCAGTCCGACTACTTTTGTCAGAAATTCCCATGACCAGGTAATCGCCTCATGCTTAAAATAATCTCCAAATGAGAAATTGCCCAGCATTTCAAAAAACGTTCCATGACGCGCTGTTTTACCTACATTTTCAATATCACCTGTACGGATACATTTCTGACAGGTAGTCACTCTTTTCCTGGGCGGAATCTCCGCACCTGTAAAATATGGCTTTAATGGAGCCATTCCCGAATTGATCAATAATAAGCTTTTATCATTATGCGGAACCAGAGAAAAGCTCTTCATTGCTAAATGTCCCTTGCTTTCAAAATACTCCAGGAACATTTTACGCAGTTCATTTACACCGTATTTCTTCACAAATCTATCCTCCTGATTATCCTTCGTTGTTCTAACTTCAATATTCTAATCCAAACTTCCTTGCTTCTGCAAAAAAGCATTCATTTACTCTGCCGCCTCTTTCGCATCCTTACGGTCACGCAGAAACTTGCCAAATTTTATTCCCCCGAATGCCACTGCTGCTACTAAAACCATCTTCACTACAGTTTGTACAAACACTACCCAAAATTCCATTTAGCTACCTCCATATATTGTGGTTCCCAGACTCTGTCCGGCAGCAGCATTTTCACTGCTGCACGACGATAAACAGAGCGTACCTGAAAATTATTTTCTAATCCACTTTAATTTGATGATACCCTTTTTTGCCTTTTTTAATCAGTAAAACACCATCCGCATCCAGGTCGGCTGAAGTAAACTTACGGTCAATTTCCGTTACCTTCACATCGTTTACGCTGACACCGCCCTGAAGAATAATTCTTCTTCCTTCGGAACGGGATGCTGCCAATTTTGTCTCAACCAGAAGTGTAATCAGGTCTTTTCCTTCATCCAGTTCTGCTTTATTGTAAACAGTTGTTGGCATGTCTTTGGACTTGCCCCCGTCCGCAAACAATGCACGTGCAGCATCCTGTGCTTTTTTCGCTTCCTCTTCCCCGTGTACAATCTTAGTTATTTCAAATGCCAGAACATCTTTCGCATGGTTTATTTCGGCACCTTCCAGCGCTCCCAGCCTGCGGACTTCATCCATAGGAAGAAATGTTAAGAGTCCAAGGCATTCTTCTACTTTTACGTCTTCAATGTTTCTCCAGTACTGGTAGAATTCGTATGGTGAGGTCTTTTCCGGATCCAGCCATACGGCTCCTTTCATGGTTTTACCCATTTTAATTCCTTCGCTTGTGGTCAGAAGTTTGAAGGTCAGTCCAAATGCCGGCTTCTGTTCTTTCCTGCGGATCAGTTCCACGCCGCCGATAATATTAGACCACTGGTCATTGCCGCCTAATTCCATTTTACAATCATACATTTTGTTTAACTTCCAAAAATCATAGGACTGCATCAACATATAGTTGAATTCAAAGAAAGTAAGTCCTTTTTCCATTCTCTGTTTGTAACAGTCAGCAGTCAGCATTTTATTTACTGAAAAATGAACGCCGACTTCTCTTAAGAAATCTACATAATTTAAATCTAACAGCCAGTCCGCATTATTTGCAATGATTGCTTTATCATTGTCAAAATCAATAAATCTGGATAACTGCTCCTTAAATCTCTGGGCATTGTATTGAATGGTTTCCATTGTCATCATAGAACGCATATCGGATTTTCCGGATGGATCTCCAATCATAGTGGTACCGCCGCCTAAAAGAGCAATTGGCCTGTGGCCTGCCTGCTGCATGTGCATCATAGCCATAACTGTGAGGAAATGTCCTGCTGTAAGACTGTCTGCCGTAGCATCAAAACCAATATAAAATGTAACAGACTCCTTACCTAATAATTCGCGTATTTCTTCCTCGTGTGTTGTTTGTTCGATAAATCCTCTTTCTTTTAAAATATCGAATACATTTGCTGCCATCATCATTCCTCCTAATTCACTGTTTTTAATATAACATATGGGTTTGTGTATTTCAAGTAGGACGAGCATCTGTTTTTACCCACAAAAAAACTCCCGCCCTTTAAATTGAAAAGGACGAGAGTAAAAACTCACGTGTTACCACCTTTTTTCACAGCCAGCTCGCACTGTCTGCCTCTCCAAGTACAGAAAATCTATACTTTGTCACTATAACGTGTGCACAATCCGTCGCAGCCTACTTTTTCAATACAGTGGTATGGAAAGTTCGGTACGCAGCTCAAAGAGGTATTCACAACAAGTCTCTCATGCGCCTCTCATCAACCGGCTGCTTTCTGTATGATACCTCTTATTGCTACTTTTTCTTATCATTGCCTTATCTAATGCATTCATTATAAGAGCCGTTTTCTGATTTGTCAACGGGTATTTTTATTTTATCGAAAGGGAATTATTATTTTACCTGCAGCGACCTGGTAATCATATCCTGCCCGAACATTGCTTTTATCGTCACGGTTCCTTTTTTCAATGCTTTTACCATGCCTTTTTTATTAACGGAAGCAATTGACGGTTTGCTGCTTACCCAGGTTACTTTTTGGGAGACTCCTTTTACCTTTAACTGCATCTTTTTCCCAACATTTAGTCTGGATTTAAATCCCGATATATAAACAGAGCTGATCTTAGATGCCTGTTTCAAATTCGCAATGGTAATTTTACCGTTTGTTCTCCAGGAAACACCTTTTGCAGGCTTCACCCAGACTTGAATCTTCGATACCTTCTGCCGGTATTTCCAATTGGATAAATCTGCTGAGAACTGCTGCTTTCTTCCGGTTAAGATAGAAGACGAGGCTTCAAATATATGCTTTCCATTGAAAAAACGAACTCTTACATCGGCTTCCTTTGCTCTTGTTCCGGTAACCATAATATCAAAGATAAATCGGCTTCTCGTCCTGAAACTCAACGGCTTTTTAAATTTCTGCCCCACACCCCGGTACAGGTTATTATTAGCATTGCTGTCCACATTGAGTGTCGTTTCATTTTTGGAAGAATCCGTACCTCCGTTATAGGTATATTTCCAGAGGTTAGACAGGCTTTTCTGCCCTTTACTGTTCTTAACCAGATAAAGGCTTCCGTTATTATAGGTTGTCATCTTCTTGAATTTGCTCCAGTTAAATCCGGATATCCGGCTGCTCCAGCTTGGAATGCCGATCTCCTTTAAAGCAAATTCACTGATGGTTTCTGACGCTGTTGTATCTATGTACTTAAATACATCCCAAATTCTTTTTTGTTTGTAGGCGTATTCGGTCTGACCAGGACGGTTACTCCAGATTCCTGCGAAAATTCCCTGATTTTCTTCTTCCACATGATCCACGTGCCTGGTAATAATCAGCGAATCAATCTGACTGTTAAACTCCGTAATATAATAAGCATAGGCATAGGCTGCCGCCTGGAGCTTCTCATCTCTTCCCCGTCCGCCTGTATAAGAAGAAAATCCCTGCTCGGATAGAATGACCCTGCAATTTTTATTCTTCTTTTTTACATAATCGGTCAATACCTTGATATTATTCATGGTAATATACTGGGAACTGCTGCTGTTAGAGCCGATATCATCCCAGAAGACTGGATCGGTCAGCGGCTGCGGGTAGGCATGGTATGCCACATTCCAGGGTATGTTTCCTTCATTTTGCAACGCACTGACAAAACCGTCTAAAGTGCTTTTCGCCGTATAGGATCCCCCGGCAGGCTGTAATTGGTTCCAGCAGTTTGTCAGGGGAATATATACCCTTGCATTACTGTAAATACTGCGCAGTGCCGTGGAAATCAAACGAAAACTTCTGGCGTAGCTTTTTGTATATTTGGACCTGGACATTTGGCCCATATAATTATAGCGGATATAATAATCTACTTCATTACCTACAATCCAGTTGGAAATCCTGCCATTTGCCTTGGAAGATCCCATATAACGCTCACCCAAAAACGAAACCAGGGCAGACAGATTTCTGACCCCGTCTTCATTCATGGTATTCAGTCCATAATAAGCTTCTGCTCCGCCCTGTGAGCCCGGAGGAACAAGTACAGATGCCTGGGATTCCCCTCTTAGAAGCAGGATTCCGGAGACGACTACATTACTTTGTGTCAGGCTCCTCACCTGAGAATCTACACCACTGCATCCTGATTTGGAAAACCAGTAGGTCTTTCCTTCGTAATTATAGCGATATGCATTGCTGTCATTTTTCTGCCAATCCTCTACCATAAATTCATCCAGCAGGATGTTCACTGCAGCATGCTTGATCCCCAGATCTTCTGCATCCGCCAGCATTGCCGGACTGACCTGAAGCCCTTTTTTAGACGTTGCTTTCGGGAAAGAATAGCGGTATTTAGCCACAGCGTCAGGATTCGTAATATAGGTCGGATCACTGACGAACTCATACCCGCCGGATTTCCTTTTAACAGCAATAATGAACTTATTGTAAAGCACACTGTCAGACCTATCCTTATTCAAAGCTGTTCGTAAAATAATGGATTTACTTCTCTTACAGGATGCCAGGGGCTTAGTACTCCCCTTTATCCTGGAAGCATAGGGCCTTAGGCCAAATAAATAATACTTTCCATCCGTGCCGGATGCCGATACCGATCCTTTTGCACGCACCACCACCTGGTTCCTGTTCGACGTATTTATCATACAGCTTTGAATCTCCATTCCCTTTTTCGCTGCATCCGCTGAAACCGGAACGAACAGTAGCACAAGTGCAAATAGAAAGATCCCTCCCTTAAATAATTTGTTCACAACACACATTTTATCTCTCTCCTCAAATCAATAACGCTTTCTGATTAAAACCTATTTGAAAATTGCTCAAACACGCTCAAGTCCTTCATCCACAATCAAATCCCTGCCATCAGCCGCTGTAGTAGCCAGTTCATCGCATCTTTCATTTTGTGCATGGCCGTCATGGCCTTTCACCCAGATGAATTTCACATCATGAGGTTCTTTTGCAGCCAGCAGCCTTTTCCACAGATCTACGTTTTTTACCGGTTCATTTTTTCCACGTTTCCAATTCTTTTTCAGCCATCCGTCAATCCACTTCTGGTTAAATGCATCAACTACATATTTGGAGTCTGAATATAATTCTACCTGACAAGGGCGGTTTAAAGCTTCCAGTCCAACAATTGCCGCCATTAACTCCATACGGTTATTCGTTGTCTTCACATACCCCTGGCTGTACTCCCGTTTATGTTCCTGCCCCTTTGCATCCACACAGATCAGAATGGTTCCATATCCCCCCGGTCCGTCCGGATTCCCTCTTGCGGCACCGTCAGTATAAATTTTTACCAGCATGTTACTCCTCCTTTAAATCCACTTTCTTACAGAGACCATTCTCCGGTATCAATAAATCTTTTTGCTGTATTTTCAGCATTTTGTATAATTTTTTTCTCATATCCGATTATACTCAGCAGCTTAATTGCATTTCGTGAAGTAGCTCTTCCTTGATACAGCTTATAATCAAACAAAATATCATTTTTATAAACTTCTTCCTGGAAATGATAATTATCATAAGCCTGTTCCAGAATATGTGTCAGCTCAATGTCGTGGGTTGCCGCAAAGCTTAAGATATAGCTCTGAGCCATACTTTTCAGTATCTGGGAAGAAGCGGCAATACGTTCTACGGTATTCGTTCCTCTGAGCACCTCGTCCACGAAACACATAATCGGTCTGCCCTTTTCCATCTTATCCAGGATACGTTTTAAGGATTTAATCTCTACAATGTAGTAGCTCTCCTGACTCATCAGGTCATCCCTCAATGCCATAGATGAATACACCTCATAGAAATTAGACTTAAATGTTGTAGCCATACAGGTATATACGGTCTGAGCCAGAATCTGATTAATGGCAACCGTTTTTAAAAATGTAGATTTACCGGATGCATTGGACCCTGTAACCAGAACACCTTTATTTGCCGTAATGGAGTTTTTCACAGGGTTGTCAATCATTGGATGATAGAGATCCTGTGCTTCCAGAAATGCCTCTTTTGAGTCTGACAGTTCCGGTATGGTATAGTCCTCCATCATAGTTCGAAAAGATGCAATAGCAATTGCAACTTCCAGCATTCCCATATTGTCAACCATGACTTTAAAACTTTCCAGATTATCTTTTAATTCTTTAATTACAGTTCGAAACTGAATCATATCGATATGAAATGTATAATTCACATAATCCACAACGATATTGCCCACACCGCCTCCGCGGTCACTGCTGGCACTACCCGCCAGTAAAAAGAACGTGTTCCGTTTAAACTTATTAAACTTTTTCCTTGCTTCTATTGCCTTCTGCACATATTTTTTCACTTCTGCGCTTTCTGTGCCTGAAATATGGTCCGCCATTTTAATCATCTGCACCATAACTTTACAGGAAAGTGTATATGGAGAAACTTTTCTGGCTTCCGTAAAATAGGATGTCCAGCTATATGCCAGAACACAGATCATGCCCACTACACCTGAAGGAGGATTTACAAAAATCATCGCAGCCATGAAAAACGTCAACAGAATTGTAATGTAATGCTTGGCATTGGTCTGGGGTTCCAGGTCTGCCAGATTATAGACATAATCAAACATGGACCGGCGTCCTGATTTACCCATTTCGCCAAAACTCACCTGAAGCTTTTCCCGTTCCTCTTTATGTTTCATAAAGTATTCTACCAAACGGTTACGCTCTTCTAATTCTTCTTTTGAAAATGATGGTCTTCTCAGCACATCATACAGACAGCTTTCTCCGATACTGGAACCCGTATTATTAAGAAGCATGAAAATGGTATCCATGTCTAAATCATTCCAGGTTATATCATCAATTGCATATCCCTTTTTTCCGTTCAGCTCAAAATAATGGCTGATCGCCTCAAATTCCGCATATTCATATTCCCTGTCGGGCCTTTGCCCCCATGCCAGACGTGCCTTTCGCAATATGCTTTTCTTCCGCCTGTTATTATCAAACACGCAATATGCTCCAAAGCATACCAGCACGAGTATTACCACGGCTAATACAACTAGTAACTGTTCCATCTTGCTCCTCTCCAGCTATAAGATCTGCCTCACTTTTTCTACCACATCCTTTGCTTTCCTGTGGTCTGTTCCGGTTGCTGTAACTCCTACTACAATCTGTTCTTTCCTGGCTATGCCCGGAAAATAAAAATCGCACTTATTTTTGTCGCTGCATACATTTACTGTGATTCCCATACATTTACAGACACTGTAGATATCATCATTTGTCTTATGATCATTTGTAGCAGCGATTACAATATCTGCTCCATAAATATCTTCCCGTTCGTAATTTTTCCTGAGAATATCAATCACGCCGCTGCTCTCCAGCTCCTGCAGCTCCGGATTTACTTCCGGGGCGATTACCACCAAATGGTTTGTGAATTCAATAAGGGAACGGATTCTCCTTTTCGCTATGGTACCTGCGCCTACAACTACCACCTTCTTTTCGGACAAATCCACAAACATTGGAAAATAGGGTTTTTTCTTTTCTGCCATCTTCCTCACTCCCTTGCCTTGTATTCCTATTTTCTTACGCTTACCATCATATCACATGAGAAAATAAAGTTAAACCTGATTTTACAAGAAATATCTAGAATTTTTATTATAGATGTATTATAATGAAACTGTTTTAGACCGTTCTGGATCGGCGGAGTATCTGAATCCGCCTAATTTATATAACCAATGATATACCAGTCCTGGGAAAGAGGAGGAAATTATGAGCTTTGAATTTATCAAAAAACTTCCGACACCGGAAGAAATCCGTACAGAATATCCATTATCTGAATATGCAGCAAATGTGAAACAAAAAAGAGACGCCATGATTCGCGACGTATTTACCGGGGCATCTGATAAATTTCTTGTGATCATCGGACCTTGTTCCGCCGATAATGAAGATGCTGTCTGCGACTATATTAACCGCCTGGCAAAGGTTCAGGATAAAGTATCAGACAAGATTATTTTAGTTCCCCGTATCTATACAAACAAACCAAGAACAACCGGTGAAGGCTATAAGGGAATGGTGCATCAGCCGGATCCTGAGAAAAAGCCGGATTTATTAGCAGGTTTAATCGCCATTCGTAAATTACATATTCGTGCAATCGAAGAAACCGGGCTAACAGCAGCCGATGAAATGCTGTATCCGGAAAATTACCGGTATCTCTCTGATCTGCTCTCCTACGTTGCCATTGGTGCACGTTCCGTAGAGGATCAACAGCATCGTCTGACCGTAAGTGGCATGGATGTAGCTGCCGGCATGAAAAATCCTACCAGCGGTGACTTTTCCGTTATGTTAAACTCTGTAGTGGCTGCCCAGTGTTCACACAGCTTCAGTTACCGCGGCTGGGAAGTAAAAACCACCGGCAATGACCTGGCACACGTAATTCTCCGCGGGGCTGTGAATAAGCATGGCAACAACCTGCCTAATTATCATTATGAGGATTTGAATCTATTATTAGAAATGTATGATGCCAGAGATTTAAAAAATCCGGCGGCAATCATCGATGCAAACCATTCCAATTCCGGTAAACAGTATGCGGAACAGGTTCGTATTGTAAAAGAAGTATTGCACAGCCGCAGTGTAAATCCCCGTCTAAATGAAATGATTAAAGGCGTAATGGTAGAAAGTTATATAGAGCCAGGATGCCAGAAAATTGGTACCGCAAATCATGTTTATGGTAAATCCATCACCGACCCCTGCCTTGGCTGGACGGAATCAGAAGAGCTGATTTATCAGATTCACGAGATGTGCTAGAACGATTTTAAAACACGCTCCAGAGCTGTTTAAAATTGCTGTAACCTCAATAAAAACCGGATACAACAGAAACATTATTCTGTTGTATCCGGTTTTTTTAAGTTAGTGTATACATTTTATGATATCTTCTATTTCCATTCTCTATTTCCATTCTCTATTTTCATCCTCTTGGATGTGCCTTTGCATATACTTCTTTTACCCTGTTTGCATTCATATTTACGTACATCTGGGTCGTAGAAATATCCGAATGTCCCAGCATCTCCTGCACTGCTCTTAAATCCGCGCCATTTTGTACCAGATGGAGTGCAAATGAGTGACGCAGAGTATGAGGCGTAATATCCTTCGTAATGTTTGCTTTTGTCGTATACTGCTTAATCAATTTCCAAAATCCCTGTCTGCTCATGGGTTTCCCTGAGCAATTTACAAATAAGCATTCACTTTCACTGTCTTTTAATAATGCTGTCCTGCTTTCGGACAGATACTTCTTAAGTGCTCCTTCTGCAGCTTTTCCAAAAGGAATAAACCGTTCCTTATCCCCTTCTTTGCAAAGAACATAATCCATGTTCAGGTTCATATCCTGAACCCGCAGGGATATTAGTTCAGATACTCTCATTCCGGTTGCGTACAGGAGTTCCAGCATAGCCTTGTCCCTTATTTCTTTAGGAGTCGCCCTCCCGGGCTGTTCCAGAAGAAGAACGACCTCTTCCATAGTGAGTACTTCCGGTGCCTTTTTATCAATGTGGGGAGCCTTTATTACTTCCGTAGGATCTTTTTCAACTTTATGTAATCCGAACATGTAATGAAAAAATGCTTTCATCGATGCAATATTCCTGGACACTGTTGCAGTGGATAATCCCTGCTTCTCCAAATGCAGTACATATGAATTTAAATTGGTGGACGTCACCTGTTCCGGCTCATTCACTCCCTTTTCATCCAAAAAAGCAAATAGTTTTTTTAAATCCCTTTGATAAGACATTACTGTACTGTTCGATGCATTTTTAATTTGTATTAAATAAGTAAGAAATTGTGGTATATCTTGTGTCATGTCAACAGCTCCTAACGGAATTATTCTAAAAAGATAAGAAAAATCAAGGTTACGCGTGTCCCTTGATCTCCCCGCAGCTAATATTATGTTAACATTATAATAATATTCCTGCATAAAATCAAATAGTTTTTTTACACAAAAATACCTAAAATTACAGCAATAGACTCGAAAATACCAGATATCGCTTTCCCTCTTTTGCTATGTACCACATATGGTAAAAATTCGCCATAATATTTCCTTTTATTTTCAATAAATCTTCAAAATCTGCCTTACGATCCAGGGATTTATATAACTTTCCGTGAATATGCCCAATAACATAACCCCCAAAGTGCCTACTAACAGCAGTACATAATTCCATTCAAAGGTTACATTTCGATTATGGCTCTTATTTTGAAACCTCTTGATTGCTTTTTCATAAACTGATTTCAAAAATACTAAGAGCGCCGGAATGTAAAACAGACATTGCGGGAGAATGGAGGCAATAAAGAACAATATTCCAAACATACCTATTTTCAATACGGATAAAGTGATTACTACCCCCGCCGAATACCCAAGCCATATCAGAAAAATAAAGAGACATGGCAATCCCGCCACGGTATACCCCAATAGCCACAGCAGCAAAATCCACTTTAATCTTCTCTCCAGCACAAAAAAGAAGAAACTGTTTAGATCCAGCTCCATATATTTATATTGCCTGATAAAATAATTGCTGAGTATCCCCGTCTGATTAATATATACATCCCCGGCAAAATTTGTCCAGAGGATTCCCCCAAGAAAACCCAGAAAGAAAACTCCGGCAAATATCCAAAAATGCTTTCCTATCCAATCTATTTTTTTCATCTTTAAACACTCCCGGCCTTTTACTATTATTCTATGCCGGGAATGTCCATCTCATAACAAGAAAAGCCAAATCAACACATTACAATAATTCTATCCGGAGTTGTCTGTGGGGGAATGCTTCTTGTTGTAGCTCCATAAAATACAATGAGCAAGCGATTCCGTAAGTTACATGTAAATCTCTGTCCGTTTGGCGTTACCACATCTGTTCCACGTCCAACATTTAATTTTAAGGAGTTGTTTACTGCTTCCAGACTATTATTAAAATAGTCTACCATGACATTTTCCCGTGGTCTTCTCTCTGTGATGATCACTGCCTGATACTGGGGCGGATAAATTAAAGGCACCGGAAGGTTTGCATCATAAAAAGCTGCAACATTCATCCCCCTGCGCAGTCTTCTCTCATTTACCACATAGGTATTTGGGGAAATGATAAAATTGACTACGCCATTGTCTGTTAAAATCGATACAATCTGCTGACAGCATTCGTTCCCAAACATCCTTATATCCTGAATTACTCCATATACAGCAACGTAATTAGCATTATTCATTGAATACTACCTCACTTCTTTTACATTTATTATATGCTGTAAGAAACCACCTGTGAAGAACAAAATTCGTCAAACATATCTCCTTTTCTCCACAGGAAATTTCAAATTTCTGCAAAATTCCCGGAATTTCCTCTTGATTCTTTTCGATTTTTGTTTTATTATAAAGGAGTACAAAACATACGAGGCATACATGTCACATGTCACGAATGATAAATTTGAGAGATACCAAAGACCGCTTATCCTTTTCGATAAGTAAAGTACAAATGATAAAACATGGAAGTTTTGGTAGCATACGAAAGATTTAACAAAGTACATAAGATAACATCAGTGTATACTGAAAAGATACACAAGATTACTTACAGATGATAAAATAACATACTTAAGATTAAAATGATATTTCAGAATTACGAAAGATAACTTACAAATGATTTTACGAAATACAAAAGATAATAATTCTTATATTGAATTACTTAAGACGGCTATTTTATTAAACAAAACACTTGCAATGATAAATAACATTGAATTACACAGGATAACTTACGAATGATGAATTGATTGGATACTCGAATACTTCAAGATATCAAACATAATTTTTGAGCTACACAAGATAGCTTACTAATGATGACAGAAAATATTTCAGATATTAATTTACGTAAGATGAATTTCTTTGTTACTTATGATAAAAAATATTTTATTTATATTTAATTACATTAAGATAACTTACGAATGATGATTTTGATCAGGTACTTATGATATTTTATTTATGTTTCATTACATAAGACAGCTTACAAATGATAATTTGATCAGATACTTATGATATTTTATTTATGTTTAATTACATAAGACAGCTTACAAATGATGATTTGATCAGATACTTATGATATTTTATTTATATTAAACTACATAAGACAGCTTACGAATGATGATTTGATCAGATACTTATGATATTCTATTTACGTTTAACTACACAAGACAGCTTACAAATGATGATTTGATCAGATACTTATGATATTTTATTTATATTAAACTACATAAGATAATTTACAAATGATTGATCTGTAATTTCAGATAATACTTACTTAAGAAAAAGAAAGACAGCTTATTTGGCTGTCTCAGACTGTAGACAACTAGCCCCCTTTGGGGGCGGTTGTCTTTTTTCTTTGCTTAACGATTATCAAATGGTATAATTAGGTTAAACAAAAGAAAAGGCAGGTGTTTGTCAATGATGGGGAGAAAAGATTATTCCGAACGGTCACAGATGGAAATTGCCAGTTTAGAGGATCTGGTTCCAAAGAACCATCTGGTTCGTAAGATTGAAGATGCTATGGATTTTAGCTTTATCTATGATGAAGTAAAAGATCTCTATAGTGATTTTGGCAGGGAAAGTATTGATCCAGTTGTTTTGATTAAAATCGCAATGCTGCAGTATATGTTCGGTATTCCTTCCATGCGTCAGGCAATTCGGGAGATTCAGGTAAATATGGCATATCGCTGGTTTTTAGGCTACGGGATGTATGAAGCGATTCCCCATTTTTCTACTTTTGGTAAGAACTATTCCAGGCGTTTTGAAGGTACGGGTTTGTTTGAAAAAATATTTACACGGGTGCTCGCAGAAGTGAATGCCTGTGGATTTTTAGATATGGAACAAGTCTTTATTGATGGTACACACATCAAAGCAAATGCGAATTCTCACAAGTATCAGGAACAGGTCTTTGTAAAAGAAGCCCGTCATTACGAGGAAGAGCTGCTGGAGGAGATCAAAAAAGACCGGGTCGCGCATGGCAAGAACCCCTTAAAAGAGAAAAAACCAATACCAGAAGAGGTAAAAAGAAAAGTCAGCAAAACGGACCCGGACAGTGGCTGGTTTCACAAAGGAGAGCATAAGCAGGTCTTTGCGTATTCCGCTAACACATGCTGTGATAAAAATAATTACATACTGGATTTCGAGGTGACAGCAGGGAACATTCATGACAGTACTTCCTTTTGGGGGCTCTACAAACGGATGAAGGAAGTCAGAGGCATCACTTATTACGTACTCGATGCCGGCTATAAGATACCAGCGATTGCCAGACAGTTGATAGAGGATCATAAAGTACCGGTTATGCCATATAAGCGTCCCATGACCCAAAAAGGATTTTTTCGGAAATATGACTATGTTTATGATGAATACTTTGATTGCTATTTATGCCCGAACCATCAGGTGTTACCTTATCGATTAACAAACCGGGAAGGATATCGGGAATACAAAAGTGACGGAATGAAATGTAAGAATTGCCCCTATCTGAATCAATGTACCGAAAGTAAAGACCATATAAAAGTGGTAACCCGGCATGTCTGGGAACGCTATATGGAACAGGTCGAGGAGATCCGTCACACAAGAGGAACGAAAGAAATCTACCAGAAAAGAAAACAGACCATTGAACGAGTCTTTGCGGATGCAAAAGAGAAGCATGGGTTGCGCTATACACAATACCGTGGGTTGGCCAAACTAAAAATGGAGCTCAACCTCTTATTTGCCTGCATGAATCTAAAGAAAATGGCCATATGGAAATGGCGTAACAAATGGGGAGCGAAATACCTCTCCCCCGATAACAGTTTTAGAAGATATATAATTTTAACATTTATAGTTATCAAGGCAAAATGGTTTCAGGGCGCAGCCTCTGAAACCATTTTGTCTACAGTCTGAGACAGCTTATTTGGCTGTCTTTTCATTTACTTTCTTCTATGCAATTTCCTGTGCCTCTGCTGAATTTGTGATAATCTGTTCTATCTCTTCCAGGGTTTTCCCGTTCTCCACCATAAGATTATATAGTCTGCCTACTTCTTCTTCCCGCTTTTGCTGTTCTAATCTTTCTTTCAATGCCAATAACTCGTCCAGTTTTCTACTAACCTTTGCTACTTGCTCGTCCACATTCCGAATCTGATCATCTAATTTCTTTTTTGGTCCTCTTGCCATTTTGCGCCTCCTATGGTTAATTATGGTATCATTATATGCCCGTCTTTATCATTTTATGCGTAATAAATCTATGTGATGCCATCATTTATTCTGGATCAGAATAGTAACCACGGTTCCCCTTCCCAATTGGCTTTCTATGGTCAGTTCTCCGTTACACTGTGCTTTTAATCGATTCTTAACATTATCGATTCCAATGTGGGAACGTCCGTCCTCTTTTTTATGATACATGTCAAATCCAGCTCCATCGTCAGCAATAGCAATCAGAATGCCGGCCTCTGTTTCTTTAGTTGAAATTGTAATGGTTCCACCCTCTGATTTTTTTGTCACACCGTACCGAACTGCATTTTCTACCATAGGTTGTATCGATAAGGATGGTAAATCAAAATTAGATACCTGTATGTCGTAATGGACTTTTAATCGGTTTCCAAACCGAAGCTGTTCCAGCGCCAGATAATTTCTGATGTGGTTCAACTCCTTTTGAAAGGATATAAGAGAGGAACTGGACAGAGAATCCAGATTCTCCCGTAAGAACCCGGCAAAGTCACCCACCGCCTGCTCAGCCCTGTCAGGATCAATAACACACAGTTGTTTGATTGCCGTCAAGGAGTTATAAAGAAAATGCGGCTGAATTTGGCTGATGGCAATAGCAATACGGTTTTGTGCCAGTTCTACTTCCAGTTTCCTTGCATTTTTAATTTCATTGATATTTATCTGCAGGCACCGCAGCATATAAAAAAATTGTATCACCATAAAAAGTCCATATGCTATTTTTGTCATCGTATAAGTTGGGGTAAAAGTCGTAAAATAATTTTCCATATCAAAACCACACAATAGCAAAACACTGCTTACCAGCAACAGAAATTTGGTTTCGGAATTTTTATTGTGGATAGTTTCATATACGAGGCATCCGTAAATAATTACAATACTGATTCCCATTATAATTAAAAGAGGATTCAGTAAGTCATACCCATCATAGATGCCTCTTCCCTGACAAATCAAATAATAAACCGTGAATCCAATCTGTACATAGATGCTTGCTATGATTGGAATCCTCGTCTTCCCATTTAAAAATTCCAATATATACATGCCAAAGAGCGGCATAACGGTTGAAAAACAAATCATACTTATTATATTATTAAATACATTATACGGAATGATTAATGAGATCATTTTAAAGTCAAAGAAAAACCATAAGCCGCTTATCATTGCAAAAAAAGAAAAATACAATGGCTTTCTGGAAAACGGCGTTTTCATAAGCCAAAGGAAAAATAAGATAATCAGCAGAAGGCACCCTAATATGAAAACGCCTCCTCCCAGGAATACCGACAACCCCACCTTAGGAAAGATGGCATGAAATAATGTTCCTGAGTCTCCCGATAATATTTGATCTATGAAAAGATGATACACAGTTTTCACATTATTGGGATAAATATTCTCCAACTCAATCCTGATCTGATCACTGGTCTTAATACCTGGCGACCGAAAAATATCCCATGTATTTCCTGGAGACCGTGAAAACCCGGGATAGGTCCCTGGCTCCCCAAAAGAATAAATCTGTTTATCATCCTTATAGATTTTCACTCTGATATTGGGGATACGGAACAACAAACTCTGGCTTTCTTTAAGCTCCTGGTCAAAATGCCCAATTAATCTGACCTCACTATTCTCATTTGCATCAATGATAGTACTACTCTTGTATTCCCTTGGTATTGGATCTGTATTGCTCTCATAGACACCAGTAAAGGAAACCCTTTTCAAATTGTCTTCTATGTGTCTATATTGGCTTTCTTCCTGCAGTGTATAGATTAAAAAACATGCTGCATATATGAATAAGATTCCAATCAGGATTCTCATTCGCCTTTTTGCCCTTTTTGCCAAGTGTATCCCTCCCTTCTGTCAGGATGCAGTTAATAGACAGATTTATTTATAAAGATAAAAAAGTGCATCACAGATAATTAAATTATCGTGACGCACTTTATATAATAACTACATAGATTAATAAGTAATCGTACTTCTTTTCATATCCGGAATACACTGTGTTACATGCTGCATAGCAGCTTTCAGCACAGAATTCCTATTTTGCATAATCAACTACACGACTTTCACGTATAACGCTGACTTTAATCTGTCCCGGATATTCCAATTCAGCTTCGATCTGTTTTGAAATATCTCTGGCCAGCAATACCATGTCGTTATCGCTGATTACATCTGGAACTACCATTACGCGAATCTCTCTACCCGCCTGAATTGCAAAAGACTTATCTACCCCTTTGAAGGTATTTGTAATATCCTCTAACTGTTTTAATCTGTTTGTATATGTTTCCAGAGTCTCTCTTCTTGCACCAGGACGTGCTGCAGAAATAGTATCTGCTGCTTGTACAATACATGCAATTAAGGATTCCGGTTCTACATCGCCATGATGTGATTCTACTGCATTGATTACGGTTGCGGACTCTTTATACTTCTTACATAAGTCTGCACCAATCTGAATATGAGAACCTTCAATTTCATGGTCAATGGATTTACCAATGTCATGCAATAAACCTGCGCGTTTTGCCATTCTGACATCTACGCCGATTTCTCCTGCTAATAGACCTGACAATTGTGCCACTTCTATGGAGTGCTTCAAAGCATTCTGGCCATAGCTGGTTCTAAATTTCATTCTTCCAAGTAAACGTACTAACTCAGGATGGATACCATGTACACCAACCTCAAGAGTAGCCGATTCACCTTCTTCACGAATCATCGCTTCTACTTCTTTTTGTGCTTTTTCTACCATTTCTTCAATTCTAGCCGGATGAATTCTTCCGTCTACAATTAATTTTTCAAGTGCTATTCTTGCAACTTCTCTTCTAATTGGATCAAAGCCTGATAAAATTACTGCTTCTGGTGTATCATCGATAATCAAATCCACACCGGTCAAAGTTTCTAAGGTACGAATATTTCTTCCCTCTCTACCAATGATTCTTCCTTTCATTTCATCATTCGGAAGCTGTACTACAGAGATTGTAGTCTCTGCTACGTGGTCTGCAGCGCATTTTTGAATGGCTGTGACAATGTACTCTTTTGCTTTTTTGTTCGCTTCTTCTTTCGCTCTACATTCCATTTCTTTAATCATACGGGCTGTATCGCTCTTTACTTCATCTTCAACAGTTTTTAAAAGATAATCTTTTGCTTGTTCGGAGGTTAGGCCTGAGATTCTCTCCAGTTCCTGTACTCTCTTTTCACTAATCTTTTCAATTTCAACACTCTTTTTCTTTAACTCTTCTTCTTTTGCTGTTAATCCTGATTCTCTGCGTTCAATTGCATCCGCTTTCTTGTCAATAGATTCTTCCTTTGACAGTACTCTTTTCTCATAACGCTGTAACTCTGCTCTTCGCTCTTTTGTTTCTTTGTCGAGTTCATTTTTCGTCTTTAATGACTCTTCTTTGGCCTCAAGTAAAGCTTCCCGTTTCTTCGTCTCCGCAACTTTTAATGCATCATCTATTATTTTTCTTGCTTTGTCTTCTGCACTGCCGATCTTTTCTTCGACAATTTTCTTTCTATATGAAATCGCAGCAAACCAAGTAATAATAGCTATAATCACTATGATTACAACAGCAATGACAAACCACATTGCACTCGGCACAGGAGCACCTCCTTATTTAATTTTCATTGTACAAATACAACATACTAATTTTATACTATTTTCACAAAGAAGTCAACATAAAACATAGAAACCTTATAACATTGACCAAATTTCTTTTTTTGATTTAAAAACATAGATTTTGACAGGATTTTTTAGCGATTTTTTCCGGTAAAATGCAACACAAACTAAAAAAAGTGCCTATAAATCAGGCACTTTTGCGAGCAGATAAGGGGAGTCGAACCCCCCTCTTCGGCTTGGGAAGCCAACGTTCTACCGATGAACCATATCTGCATATAATTAGTATAGCACGAATTATTCAAAAATCAAGAAAAATTTCAAAAAATCTCTTGTCTGGCTACAAGATAAAATTCCAGCAAAAGTCTTCTAAGGTACAAAGAAAGACCGCAGTTTAACGGTCTCTAATCATATTCTCTTCCACGGATCACTTTACTGATATCACTGGCTTGAAAACCTTTTCTCATTAAAAATCCATAAAGCCTGTTTATCTCTTTCGGATCTGCGGTTTCCAAATCTACACGCTTCTTTTCTATCCATTTACGAATTTGCTCAGTCTCGTCCTCCGGCTCCTTCTGTTCATAGATACTTTGAATAAGCTCTTTTGAGATACCCCTTCTCAGTAAATCCTGTGTGATTTGCTGCTTACTCTTGCTTCCGGTTCTGCCGTCAATATAATATTGTGCATACCGGTTATCATCAATATAATGCAGATTCTTTACATATTCAATTGCTGTATTAACAGCTTCTTCGGGATATCCTCCCTGTTTTAACTTTGTACGAAGCTGGTACTCCGTCCGGTCCATGGATTTCAACAGATAAATGCATCTGATCTTCGCTCTTTTTGTCAGTACTTCATCTATAATTTCACGATAAGCCTCTTCGCTGATTTCTTCATCCTTTTTTATCTTATAACGAGACAGCTCGCCTTTGTATAATACAAATGCAAGCTGTTCATCGATATATACACGGCTTTTTGCTTTGGTAACCGCTTCTATATTTGTAATAATCATCATAATTCCCCTGAACGGCACAAGCAAGCTTGTGCTATTCCTCAATTAATTAGTAGTATGAAAGTAATTTTCTTTCAAACTTATTCCTCAGTGACTGCTTCCTTTAACGGTGTCTCCTGATCAGAACCTTCTGTCAATCCATAATGAACTCTTACTTTTTCTTCAATTTCTAAAAGAATATCCTGATTTTCTTTTAAATATGTCTTGGCATTCTCACGTCCTTGTCCAATCTTGGCATCATTATATGCATACCATGCACCACTTTTATTTACTATTCCAAGATTTGCAGCCAAATCCAGAACATCTCCTTCTTTTGAGATACCCTGACCAAACATAATATCAAATTCAGCTTCTTTAAAAGGAGGTGCAATCTTATTCTTTACAACTTTAATACGTGTTCTGTTACCAACTACTTCTCCGCTCTGTTTTAAAGCCTCAATTCTTCTTACATCCAAACGAATGGAAGAATAGAACTTCAATGCACGTCCGCCAGTGGTTGTCTCAGGGCTGCCAAACATAACGCCAACTTTTTCACGAAGCTGATTGATAAAGATTACAATACAGTTTGATTTACTGATTACTGCAGTTAATTTACGAAGTGCCTGTGACATCAGTCGTGCCTGCAGACCAACGTGGCTGTCTCCCATATCACCGTCAATTTCGGCCTTGGGTACCAATGCAGCAACGGAATCGACGATAATAATGTCTACTGCCCCGGAACGAACCATAGTCTCTGTAATTTCTAGAGCCTGCTCTCCATTATCAGGCTGTGAAATGTATAAATTGTCAATATCAACACCTATATTTTTAGCATATGCAGGGTCTAACGCATGTTCTGCATCAATAAATCCCGCAATACCGCCTATTTTCTGAACTTCTGCAACCATATGTAAAGCAACGGTGGTTTTACCACTGGATTCCGGTCCGTATACCTCAACGATTCTTCCCTTTGGGATACCCCCTAGTCCAAGAGCAATATCCAGGCTCAAAGAACCGGTAGGAATTGTCTCAACATTCATGTTAACGCCGGACTCTCCCAGCTTCATGATAGCCCCTTTACCAAAATCTTTCTCAATTTTACCAATCGCCGCGTCCAGGGCTTTTAATCTATCTTCCTGCTGTCCCATAACATTTATCTCCTTTAATTTGCAAACTTATGTTCGTTTTCTATACCCATACTATTATATTTCAGACAAAATGTCAACCATTATTTCAAACAATCTAAGCCATAAGCGCCACCCCATTTACCATAATATTTTTACACTGTGAAAATCGGCGATCATGCCGTTGATAATAAGAATCTGTGATGACCTAAGCCATCACGAAAAGAATATTCTCATATCATATATTAATCTGCGCTTATTGTCAATTGTTTTTTTAGATTCCGAGAAAATAACAATATGAATCGGACACTTCTCTTTACTCCATAAGTGCCAGCTGATTATAGACAAAGCGGGCGTCTTCCACGTGATAGGGATCTGTTTCATGATTCCCTTCGGCGCCAGCTGTGACCAAGACATATTCTCTGTCATTAACACGCGCCAGGCTTGCAAGACAAAGACCTGCCTCATCTGTAAAACCTGTTTTTCCTCCCTCGATCTCTCCACTGCTTATTTGCTCGGCTTCTACAAATGCTGCCAGCGTGCTGTAGAAAGTAATTCCCTCCGGATGGAGATTAGTTGGAGGAACTGAATGCACATAAGATGTGAATATCTTGCGAAATTCTCCATTTTGCAATGCGTGTTCCAGTAATATGGCGATATCTTCCACTGTGGTATAGTGATCAGCATCATGAAGCCCTGTTGCATTAGTGAAATGGGTGCCTTTCATCCCGTAATCAGATGCTTTCTGATTCATTATTTCTACAAATGCATCTTCACTTCCTGCGGCGTAATCAGCCAGACCCAGACTGCATTCTGCTCCGGAAGGCAGCAGCGCTCCATATAGCAGATCTTCTGCCGAAACTTCTTCCCCCGGAGAAAACCCGGCCATAGATGCTCCCTCCGTATATAATGCATCAAATTTGTCCGGCTGCAGGGTAATGGTCTGCTGCAGGTCTTCTATTGTTTCAATTGCAGTAATGGCTGTCATAATCTTTGTGAGGGAAGCAGGGTAAACTCTGCTGTCGCTTTGTTTTTGAAATAAGGTCTGCCTGCTCTCCAGGTCA
The DNA here is from genome assembly GCA_900539655.1 of uncultured Robinsoniella sp. GTDB lineage: Bacteria > Bacillota > Clostridia > Lachnospirales > Lachnospiraceae > Robinsoniella. Next base: position 12,218 of record UQCR01000003.1, on the reverse strand, counting down.
ATCAGTATTGCCGAGGCACTGTAGAGCCTGTTTTTGTCAATATCTAATTCCCGGACATCATGATTGCTTTCCGGCTGGGTGGTCTCATCCATATATACTGCCGCACCGCTGCTGTTTGATGAACCCGAAGGTTCCTGCTTTTTTTCTGCCAGTTTTTTTACTCCAAATGCACTTACGGTCAAAAGTATTGCTATACAGATGATCTGAACTCCATAATGCCGTCTTCTTCTCCTTCGTTTTCTCATGAAATAGCACCTCCGTTTTCTTCTTACTTTTATGGTAACAGTAAGCATAGAAAAGTGTGTAAATCCTGACTTAGGACTCTATTAACATTTCCATTAATCTTCCTTTGTATATTTATCACTGCTTCACAATTCCTACACGGCATCATAAGTAAAAATTAAGAGTCGGCATTTTCCGGTTATGGATACACATAAAAACAAGAACATTCTGCAAAGTTGTTCCCGGTTAAGTCCGACGATTTCTTTGTTTAAATGTTCTCGTTTCTATTTTCAATGATGTATTTATCGCTATATTAATGGCAGCTCCACTGAAAACGTGGTGTAAGATTCATCACTCTGACCGTAGATTTTCCCTCCGTGTGCCAATACGATTTCCTTTGCAATGGCAAGTCCCAGCCCCGCTCCGCCTGTATTGCTGGATCTTGCAGAATCCAGGCGGTAAAACTGCTCAAATATTTTCATGAGCTTTTCATAAGGGATCATATCTCCCCGGTTGCGAAATGTAATCAACACGTGGCTCTCTACTTTTTCTGCTTTAATTTCAATTATGGTATTTTCATAACTATAGGCAATTGCATTCTTCAAAATATTGTTAAACACCCTTGCCAATTTATTGGGATCTCCCCGAATTAACAAGGTTTCATCCGCATATACCTGAGCACGCTTATTCTGTTCCATCATTACCGGATAAAATTCTTCCGCCATCTGCATCAGCATATATGCCAGATGGATTTCTTCTTTTTCCAGTTCAATGGACTGCATGTTAAATCGGGTCACATCGAATAATTCGTTTATCAGCTGCTCCAGCCGATATGCTTTTTCCAGGGTAATTTCCATATACTTGGCACGTTGTTCCGGCGGCATATCCGGCAATTCCAGCATCAGGTTCATATAACCGATGACTGAGGTAAGTGGCGTTTTGATATCATGTGCCAGATAAACTACAAGTGAATTCTTCCTCTGCTCTGCCTCAGATACATCTGCGGCACGTTTTTTTAAGGTGCCTTTGAGCTGGTTCATTTCTGCTTCCATGAAATCCAGCTCCGGAGATAACCGTATCGGTTCTTCCGATTCCTGAAGCAGTTTTTTCATACCCAGGCGGATCTCATCAAAATAGCGTGTGAATTTTAACAGTGCAATATAAAATAAAATCAGCATTAATATGACAAATCCAGCCATCATCAGATAATCTTTGGTGTTGCGAAACACCTTTTGATAGACATTCACGGCCTCCATATAATCCAGATCAAATTTATTCTGGCACCAGGCAACAAAACCCTCCGCAAAAGGTCCCTGTAAAATGCCGTCAATCAGCATATACTGCAGGCAGGCGCCTATTAAGATCGCAAATAATGCAACAATTAAAACCTGCTTTACAATCTTTCTTTTCAGCCTTCCAAACTCATTTTTCAATTCTATATCCAACTCCCCACACCGTTTTAATATATCTCGGATTTTCAGCCGAATCATGCATCTTTTCCCTCAGATGCCTGATATGCACCATAATTGTATTATTGCTGTTGGAAAAATATTTGTCTCCCCATACTTCCTGGAACAATTTATCTGCACTCACTACCTTCCCCTTATTCTCACATAAGATCCACAGTATGGAAAACTCCGTAGGGGTCAGGGAAATTGGTTTTTCATTTAATATACATTCCCTGGTACTCTTATTCAGCTCCAGTCCGGAAACAATAAGCATATTGTCCTGGCTTTCATAACTTCCCTGATTATAGCGCGTAAACCTGCGAAGCTGTGCCTTCACCCTGGCTACCAGTTCCAGTGGCCGGAAGGGCTTTGTCATATAATCATCAGCCCCTAAAGTCAGGCCTGTAATTTTATCAATTTCATCTTCTTTTGCAGTCAGCATGATTACCGGATAGTTATGCCTTTCCCTGATTTTTCTGCAGATCCCAAAACCATCTCCATCCGGCAGCATCACATCCAGCACAGCCAGGTCAATATCTCCTGTTTCAATGCATTCCAGCGCATCTTTTGCTGAGTAAAATTTGTAAACATTGAAATTCTCATTTTTTAAGTAGACCTCTACCAGATCTGCTATTTCTCTTTCATCATCCACAACTAAAATATTTTCTGACATATATCCCCATCATCCTTCTGCTTAGAACGTGTTGAAAATTGCTTTCTGACAGCTGTACCCGCTAAGAGGGGGGCGCAGATGGCAGGAATGTATTTTCATACATGCTCTAGAATCAAATAGCCTAAACAATGAAGTCTAGGCTATAATTATTTTAGCAAAGAAACGGTTTAAATGTCTTAATATTCTTACATGATAATTCTTAAAATATATTAAGAAAAACCCCGGATTATCCGAGGCTCTTCCAAAAAAACAAATATTCATATATCCGGATGACAGCACATCAAAAAATAATCCCTTTCATCCGCATATTTCCCTTATTAAAACTTCTCAGCAACTTCCCCACGCTTCTTATAAATACTTCCTCCATGCACTACCCCACGCACAGATGACAGGGGATAAATATTAGTATTGCTTCCGACTACCGTACCTGGATTCAGGACAGATCCGCATCCCACTTCTACATTGTCGCCCAGCATTGCTCCGAATTTTTTAAGTCCTGTGGAAATCTTCTGGTCTTTGTCCTTTACTACAACCAGGGTTTTATCTGATTTCACATTTGAAGTAATGGAACCGGCTCCCATATGGGATTTGTAACCCAGAATAGAATCACCTACGTAATTGTAATGGGGAACCTGAACTTTGTTGAATAATACAACATTTTTCAATTCAGTAGAGTTTCCTACAACCGCACCCTCGCCAACGATAGCATTGCCTCTGATAAATGCACAGTGGCGTACTTCAGCATCTTTGCCGATGACTGCCGGTCCGTTTATGAATGCTGTTGGCGCAACTTTTGCTGATTTTGCCACCCAGACATTTTCTCCGCGTTTTTCATATTCTTCTTCACTCAGGGAATTACCCAGTTCCAGAATAAAGCTGCTGATTTTCGGAAGGACTTCCCATGGATATTCTGCTCCCGCGAATAAATCTTTCGCAATTGTTTCCTCCAGGTTATAAAGGTTTTTAATCTTACATGTTTCCATTATTTTTGACTTCCTTTCTTATAAAATTGTGCTGCTGCATCAAAATACTGACGCAGGGCATATTGATAGTTGGTTTTTAGTACTCCATCTGTTCTGGACCGTATGAAATGATCCAGTTTTGTCATGTATTCATCTGGCGTGATTTCCCCATCCGCCACATAATTCAAACCCTTTTCCCAACTTGCGGTCAGTTCCGGGTTCAGCAGGGAACGAATGGAAGCATTCACCACATCAAATATCATCTCTCCCAGCAATGAAGGCGTCAATATCTGTGTTTTTTTATTTAGTGCAATATATTTATTGCCGATGAGCTTTTTCAGAATCTCTGCCCTGGTTGCACTGGTTCCGATTCCGCTTCCCTTGATCTGGGAGCGAAGTTCTTCATCTTCTATCAGCTGCCCCGCATTCTCCATGGCCAGTATGATAGAACCAGAGTTATAGCGTTTTGGCGGTGAGGTTTCTCCTTCTTTTATCTGCAGCTTTTCCACGTCTAACTGAGCACCCTTTTTCAGGTCTTTCAGTGCTTCCAGCATGGCGGTGTCGCATTTTGTGTCATCTTCCTGACCTGCGGTGGTTTCTTCGGTCTTTTTCTTGCTGAAAGAATTTTCAATCACTTTCAGATAGCCCTCTGAAATCAACACTTTAAAACTAGAGAAAAACTTTTCCCCCTGCATCTTTGTAGTCAGATTGATTTTCTGATAGACAGCAGGCGGATAAAAAATACTCAAAAACCTTCTGACAATTGTCTCGTAGACGTTTACCGCATTACTGTTCAGGGAACGAAGTGCACTGATTCCCTGCCCGGTGGGTACGATTGCATAATGGTCTGTAATCTGTTTATCGTTAACATATCTGGTCTTTGCTATATTCTTGTAGCTGGTGCCGCTCAGAATCTCTTCTGCGAACTCTTTCACCATTGGTATGTTGCGCAGTCCGCCTATATTTTTATGAATTTCTTTGGCAACTGCCGTTGACAAAACTCTGGCATCCGTTCTCGGATAAGTTACCAGCTTCTTTTCATATAATTCCTGAACGACACGCAGGGTTTCATCAGGACTTATTTTAAACAGTTTGGAGCATTCATTTTGAAGCTCTGCCAGATTGAACAAAAGAGGCGGATTTTTATTTTCCTTTTTCTTCTCCACTGCGTCTGCCACGGCAGTTAATGGCTGGTCCACACTGAGTTCATCGACTAGTACCTGGGCATCTTTTTTCTCTTTAAACCCATTTTCCTTGTATAGTTTAGGAGAAAGATAATATTTTGAACCTTCTACGGCACGGAATTCTCCGTCAAATACTTTTCCATTATAATTTATGGTATTTAATACACGGTAGAACGGCGTTTTCACAAATTCTCTGATTTCCCGCTCCCGCCTGACAATCATCCCAAGTACGCAGGTCATAACTCTGCCCACTGATACAACCGTATATTTTGTATGTAAATAATTGGAAATGGCGTTCCCATATTTCAAAGACAGTAGCCTTGAAAAATTAATTCCCATCAGATAATCTTCTTTTGCCCTTAAATAGGCTGCTGCTGACAGATTATCATATGCAGATAAATCTTTCGCTGTCTCAATCCCACGCAATATTTCTTCTTCTGTCTGGGAATCTATCCAAACTCTTTTTCTGACCTTACCTTTTACATTTGCCTTCTGCTCTACCAGGCGGTAGATATATTCCCCCTCCCGCCCGGAGTCGGTACAGACGTAAATGGTGTCAACATCTTCCCGGTTTAACAGGCCGCTTACAATTTTAAATTGTTTTGTTACGGAAGGAATGACTTCGTACAGGAATTCATCCGGAAGGAACGGCAGCGTATCCAGACTCCATCTCTTGAACTTTACATCATATACTTCCGGATAACTCATGGTAACCAAATGACCAACGCACCAGGTCACTACTGCCGTGTCACCTTCCAGATATCCTTCATGCCTGGATGTTTTTAATTTCAGTGCTTTGGCAAATTCCTGAGCTACACTGGGTTTTTCTGCAATATATAAAGCTTTTGACATCTATAAATCCTCATTCCCCGATTACAGGGGCAAATCTCTCTTTTCAAATATTTTTATTCCTGTAAAATACATTGCCCAGCCGGCAACAATCAGGGCCGGAAGCATCCACAGGATATTGACATTTATCCTTAAAATATATTCCGTATGGAACAGAGAAAAGAAGGTGGCGTAATTAAGCACCTCCAACCGCTCATCCATATCAGATGCTACATGAACTATATAAAAAAGCGCAATGATAATACCGGAAAAAAGCCATGCTTTCCCGGCAGATCTGCAGGTACAGGACGCTAAAAAACAAATTCCACTGACTAAAATATGAAGGCAGAGCGCCCCCAGATTCAACAACAGAAAAGATGTGATATCACAATTTTCCACGAATTGATACAAACCACCCACCACGCCAAGAACCGATGTAAAGACAAACATAAGTACCAGGTATGTCAGCAATGTAAATGCCTGGGTACACAAAAGCCTCGATCTGCTGGTGGATGTCGCCAGATAATATGCCATTGTTCCCCGGTCCACAAGCTGTGCTACCAAACGTCCCGCCATGATAATGCTGAATACGGAAGGAACAATGAAAAACGTAAATTCACTAAAATAAGACGCCAGAAATCCTGGTGAAGTATGCCCCAGGGTATGCAGCCCCAGGGCCGCCAGCATTCCCGACATAAGCATCCCTAAAAATGCCAGAAAAATAACATAATTCGACTTTATATTCTGTTTTAATAATGGAAAACTAAGCATGCAGCTGACCTCCGTAAAAATGTGGAAAGATCTCTTCCAAACTTTGGACTGTCATTTCCAGATTCGTGACTTTATAGTCATTGAGTGTATGGATCAGAGACATCATCTCACCTTTTACATTGACAATGATCTGTTTTTCCTTAATCTGAATCACCTCATATGGCTCTTTCATAAACCGAAACACTTCCTGCTGGTCGGCAAATTTAATAATATAATTTTTTCTCTGATCAGCCCTGAGTCCTTCAATATCGCTGATGTTCACCAGGTTTCCATCCCGGATCATACCCACGCGGTCACAAACCCTGTCCACTTCATCAAATACCTGAGAGGTCATAAAAATGGTTTTTCCTTTTTCTTTTTCCTCCAGCATCAGTTCAATGAACCGTTCCTGCATCAGCGGCTCCAGTCCCACAGCCGGCTCATCCAGAACCAGCATTTTCGGGTCATGCATAAACGCACTGATTATCTGGACTTTTTTACGGTTTTCTTTGGACATGAACCGAATCTTCTCATCCATATCCAGTTCGAACCTGTCTACAAGTTCAAATGCCCGTTCCAGATTCTTCATTCCCCGCATGGCGCCCATCAGCCTTATAAACTTATTTCCTGTCATTTCCTTAGGAAGACCCGCGTTTCCCGGCAGATAACCGATAAAACTCTGGATATTATCGGACCATTTATAGGTATCCTTCCCATTTATCACACATTTCCCCTTCATAGGAGCCATAAATCCCATCAAAAGACGTATCGCTGTTGTTTTGCCCGAACCAGCCGGTCCCAACAGGGCAAAAAACTCTTCATCTTCTACTTCCAGTGATAAATCAAATACTCCTTTTGTTTTCCCGAATTCCTTTGTTACATTCTTTATCCTAATCATTTATATCCCATTCTTTATCCCTTTTCACTTTGAAACATATTTAAAACTGCCTGTTTTATGAATCCCCTGCTCAGACAGATTCTATGAATTTTCAAACAGGCCTGTTATTAATTGTAAGATATAATCGGTTAAAAAACAAGTGTATTTTCTCGAAACAGAAGGAATAAACCATTATGGCACAAAAAAACAGCATTTAGAAGTATTCCCTTTAAATGCTGTTTATTATTGTTCTCTTATTACAAGAATTTATTTTGCGGTAATATATCCCTGGGCTTTCAGTAATTCGGCACAAAGTACTGCACCGCCGGCTGCTCCCCGGACTGTATTATGGGATAATCCTACAAATTTATAATCATATACGGTGTCTTCTCTCAATCTGCCAACTGAGATGCCCATTCCGTTTTCAAAGTCTACGTCTGCAGTTACCTGAGGGCGGTTATCCTCTTCCAGATACTGAATGAACTGCTTCGGTGCACTTGGAAGTTCCAACTCCTGAGGAAGGCCTTTGAAGTTTACTAATTTTTCAATCAACTGTTCTTTTGTCGGCTGTTTTTTAAATTTCACAAACACAGCTGCTGTATGTCCGTTTAATACCGGAACACGGATACACTGGCAGGTAATAACCGGTGAAGATGCTTTTTGGATAACGCCGTCTTCAATTTTACCCCAGAGTCTGAGTGGTTCCTGTTCGCTTTTTTCCTCTTCTCCGCCAATATACGGAATGATATTTTCTACCATTTCCGGCCAGTCTTTAAAGGTCTTACCTGCACCTGAAATTGCCTGGTAAGTAGTAGCTACAACTTCGTATGGTTCAAACTCTTTCCATGCTGTCAGTACCGGAGCGTAACTCTGAATTGAACAGTTTGGTTTTACTGCTACGAATCCTTTTGTTGTTCCAAGACGTTCCTTCTGGAATTTTATGACTTCGAAATGTTCCGGATTGATTTCCGGTACTACCATAGGCACGTCCGGTGTCCATCTGTGTGCACTGTTGTTTGATACAACCGGAGTTTCTGTTTTCGCATAAGCTTCTTCGATGGCTTTGATCTCATCTTTGCTCATATCTACAGCAGAAAATACAAAGTCTACGCCAGATGCCACTTTTTCTACTTCATTTACATTCATTACAACAATATTTTTAACTGCTTCCGGCATGGGTGTGGTCATTTTCCATCTTCCGCCTACTGCTTCTTCATATGTCTTCCCAGCACTTCTTGGGCTTGCAGCAAGGGTTACTACTTCAAACCATGGGTGATTTTCCAATAATGAAATAAATCTCTGTCCTACCATTCCGGTAGCGCCTAATACGCCTACTTTTAATTTCTGACTCATTTTAACATTCTCCTCACACAAATTATTTTTAGAAAATACATGCCCCCGGCGTTTATCCGGCAGAATGTATTTCTTAAAATCAAGGGGCAAATGGACATTTCAGCAACTGGTGTTTTTCTACCACGCACATTTGTCTTTCCTTTGAACAATAGTATACCATTTTTCCCGAAAATGCAAGTACTTTTTTAATTTTTCAGCAAATATTCTTTTTCCAGTGCGATGACTTTCTTCATTGCTTCCTCGGAAGGCGCTCCAATTGTCATTCTCTTTTCCACGCAGGTCTTCATGCTGATCGCTTCATAGATATCCTCTTCAAATACAGGACTGATCTCCTTGTATTCGGATAAACTCATATCATCCAGCGCTATATTTTTCTCAATACAATATAATACAAGGCGTCCTACAATTCCATGGGCATCGCGGAAAGGTACACCATGGTTTACCAGATAATCTGCAGCATCCGTAGCATTGGTAAATCCATTTTTGGCGCTGTTTTCCATTACTTCTTTGTTGAAGCGCATGGTAGCTGCCATGCCTGTAAATAATGCAATACAGCCTTTTACCGTATCTATTGCATCAAAGGTCAGTTCTTTATCTTCCTGCATATCTTTATTATATGCAAGGGGTATTCCTTTCATTGTGGTCAGGATCGACATTAACGCACCATATACACGTCCGGTTTTGCCACGGACAAGTTCCGCGATATCCGGATTTTTCTTCTGAGGCATAATGCTGCTGCCGGTACTGTAAGCATCATCCAGCTCCACAAACTGGTATTCATTGGAATTCCAAATGATGATTTCCTCTGAAAAACGGCTCAGATGCATCATAATCGTTGACATGGCAGATAATAATTCAATTACATAGTCCCTGTCAGCTACTGAATCCATGCTGTTTAAAGTAGGTCCGTCAAATTCCAGCAGTTCTGCCGTGTAATCACGGTCCAGCGGATAGGTCGTGCCAGCCAGCGCGCCGGAACCTAGCGGACAGTAATTCATTCTCTTATATATGTCAAACAGTCTTAAACGGTCTCTCTTGAACATTTCAAAATAAGCCCCCACATGATGCGCCAGAGTTATAGGCTGTGCTTTTTGTAAATGTGTAAATCCCGGCATATAAGTCCCGGTGTTTTCTTCCATGATGGCAAGCAGCGTATTTAAGAGGTTCTTAAGCAGTGCATCCATCTCCAGGATCTCATCTCTGGTATAGAGTTTCATATCCAGGGCAACCTGGTCATTACGGCTTCTGCCTGTATGGAGCTTCTTGCCTGCATCTCCGATCCGGTCAATCAGGTTTGCTTCCACAAAACTGTGAATGTCTTCGTACTGGTCTGTTATCTCCAGGGTTCCGTTTTCCACGTCAGACAGAATTCCATTTAAGCCTGCAATGATTTCTTCCTTTTCATCCTGGGTCAGAATCCCCTGTTTTGCCAGCATCGTCACATGTGCTTTGCTTCCTTCGATATCCTGTTTGTAAAATTTCCGGTCAAAGGAAATTGATGCATTAAAGTTATATACTAACTGATCTGTTTCTTTGGTGAAGCGTCCGCCCCATAACTGTGCCATAATATTTTCCTCATTTCTTTTTCATTTTGTCTTTTGTCCGCATAAATCTGCCGGATTTGCCTAATATTCTACCATAAATTTTATATTTATACAATATTTTTGATTGTATATTCACTGCATCTCTCGTTCATTTTTTGAAAAAATGCAGCCGCAGTAATCCTGCCGGTAAAGCCCGTACTGACCGGACAGGGTAATGGATCTTTGATATCCGTTTTTCTTCTTAAAATCGGATACCAGATAGGGAATCTCCATGAAAGATGCCAGACGTTCTCCTATTTCGTTGAGCTTTACTGCATTTTTTAAGGGACTGATGGACAATGTCGTAGTGAAATAATCATACCCCTGTTCTTTTGCAAGCCGTGCTGTTTCTTTCAGACGCAGTTCATAACAGGCATAACAGCGCTCACCGCCCTCCCGTATTTTTTCAAGTCCTTTGACTGCGTTGTAAAATTCATCCTGCTCATAGCGGCCCTCACAAAACCCAATCGGATATTTTGCCGGAATGTTTTGGATAAAAATCCTCTGTTCTTCCACTCTTTTTTCATATTCCTGCTGTGGATAGATGTTGGGATTGTAATAAAATACCGTTATTTTAAAATACTGGGAAAGATACTCCAGAACATAACTGCTGCAAGGGGCACAACAGCTGTGAAGCAGCAGCGCCGGAACTTTTTCCTCCTTCTTAATCTTCTCTATTTCACGATCCAGTTCTTTCTGGTGATTTCGTTTCTTCTCTTCTCTGGCCAATGCCGTGATTTCTTTTACAAAAGCCGTTTTAGCAAGTGTGTATCCGTCCCTGTCGTGTTCGAATTCTTTTCCCAGTCTGTCCTTCAGATGCGCATATTTTGCCGCTGCATCCGAATGCATGCGGAGATAATCCCGAAAATAGATCTCATCCCAGTCCCCCGGGTAACGTATATGCAAATGGAACACTTCACGGTCAAATCCTGCAGGGGTATATCCTTTTTGGAACATCATATGAGGCGCCGGTTTATGAGGCTGGGGCCCATATATATATCCCACCTCTTCCAGGTTCTGAATCAGCAGATTCAAATCGCATTCTTTTTTTATCTCCAATAACATATCAACGGTTGGCTTGGCACGCAGACCATAGACCGAAGTACTTCCTATATGATGGATCCTGACTGCATTCTCCCTGCCCACGGCTTCCAATATAAGTTCCTGCTCTTTTAGATACCAGTTATTCCAACGGGGATTATAATCCTCTAAAACTATCGGAAATAACTCCCAAAGTTCTTCATTTGTCATTTCCTGTAAACTTTTCATAAATCTCCTTCTCTGCGGGTTACTGCTATTTTAACTTTACGGTTCTTCTGTATGAATTATATGTAATAATCCGGCTTCCCTGCTTTTTCAATACAGAAATATTGTGCTTCACCGCAGGAAAATTACGAAGCCAGGATGGAGCATCAATAAATGTGACGCGCGGCCTCACAGCCTTAAAAAACCGCTCCCGCTTATTGTTATTACCATGATGGGGAGCCTGCAGATATTTTGACCGCAGCTTCTTACCGTACTTTTTCACCAGCATGTTAGCCCGTCTGGAGTTAATATCCCCGGTAAAAATCATACTTTTTCCATTATAGGAAGCCTTGAACACAAGGGAGGAATCATTACAGATATCCTTGCTGGTTTTTTGTAATCTGCCATCATAGGAACTGAAAAACTGAAGACTGAGTCCCGAAATATCTATCGTATCACCGCCTTTTATATACTGAAGATTTCCTGCACCGGACATAATGCCGTTAAATTCTTCAAAAATGCTGTATTCATCCCAATCCTGGGCATATTTTTGATAAACCGCCGGATTAATCTTCGGGGCTAACACCTTTCGGATACGAATTCCCTGCGGATTTGAAGCAATTGCATTAAAGGCACCTACATGATCGGGATGGGGATGGGTAATGATCCACAGGTCAACATTTTGACTGATGGTTTGTATGGCACTGCGTACCCGGTCTTCGTTTTGTTTCCAACCTCCGTCAACCACTATTAATTTCCCCTTATCATTACTTAAGGTATAGAACATGGACTGGCTGCCATCACTATCGCTTCCGTATTGCCGGACTGTCCATGCATTTTTAGCAGATGGTCTTCTGCCAGGCCTGCGCCCTGTTCCCCTGCCGGCTGCAGCGGCTGTTACAGAAAAGGAGCATAGTAATACCATTAGTAGTGTAATAAATATTTGTTTTTTATATTTCATTGATCAACTCTGCTTTCCAGAGCATGTTTTAAAATTGCTTTCTGGCAGATGTGCGTCACAGTTTGTGGGAGATTTGTCCCGGATGAAGGGCGACAAGCGTGCTACGTAACCTGAATTCGGGGCAAATATGCC
>UQCR01000002.1 GCA_900539655.1 uncultured Robinsoniella sp. | reverse complement strand
AGCTGCGAAATGCATCAGGATTTCGCAGCGAATGCCCGCGTGCCGCCAAAAAGGGCTTCGGGAAGGTTAGAAAATGCCAGTTCTGCGGTAAGCCTTCCAAACCAATGTCCTGGTCCGCCCCCTTCTCTTTCCGTACACTACCTCCATCTACAAAGCGTCCTTCCTCAGCTAAACCCAAATATAAGTCATTTAATAGAACCCTATAAAACGTTTGCTGTAGTCCTAAGTGTGTCAGTACACAAGGTGAATGAGGTCATCTAATCATGCCTGCAGGTCGATAATCTCTTGCTGCATCAGATGTCCTGTGACAATCGGCTGAATCGTCCTTTCAATAAGAAAATGAAATAATTCCGGATTCACCATTCCTCTCAAATTATTAATTATAAGGTTATCTGTAGGCATTGCCGCAAAAGAATCCAGCCCTTTTAGAATAACATCTTTCCCGGGAACTTCATTCCAGCGGATTTCCACTTCCTCATTTTCGAAATAAAATTTCACTTCACGGCTCACCGCCTCTTCTAAAAAGGTAATTCGGATTTTCAGTACCCGGCGGTTTTCTTCATCAGTTGAAAAGCTTCCTTGTGCGCCTACCAGATATTCTTCTCCATGCAGTTTTACGGCTGTCGTTCTGGCACCATGAAATCCAACCTCAATTTTGTGATTGTCCTCACCTTCCTGTATTTCTAAATAAAATCTGCCGTCGTCCAGGAAAAATCCCATCCTTGTAATTCCCTCGGAATAATTATTATGCAGCACCTGAAGGATTAACGGGGCAAGCCCTACATGCTTTTGCTCCATCTCATATATCCTTTTGTCAGCCCATTGCCTGTCATCCGGCACAAACTTCTGCCTTGGCTGTCTTCTCTTTTTATGTATGCTGTTCCGGTTCCATCCACCCTTTTCAATCAGCAAAAGATTGTCTTTGGTCCCGCTCACCGCCTTTTCTATATTAACAAGCCTGCAATAATCGGTCCTCTCTTCTGCTGATACAGTTTCCTTGCAGGTTCCAGGTGTAAAATCATTCTCAAAATCCCTGCCAATCACATCCATTAGAGTAGATTTTTGAAATATTTCCCTGCTTCCGGCATGTACTACGATTACCATTTGAAGGTCCGGATATACGATGACATTCTGTCCAAGCATTCCATTAAATAAAAAACTCCCCGGTCTGCCTCCCATCCAGATCTGATAACCATATCCGTTCCCGCACTTTTCCGGGGGCGTATCCACCTGCTTTGTTGTAGATTCTTCCACCCAGTCAGCCGGTATAATCTGCCGGTCTTTCCATTTTCCCCGCTGAAGATATAACTGCCCCAGCTTTGCCGCATCCTCAGGCAGCAGGAAAAGACCCCATCCACCCTTAGTGATTCCTTTCGGACATGTCTCCCAGTAATACTTTGTGATTCCCAGTGGTTCAAACAGCCGCGGTGTCAGGTATTCCGTCAGCGTCTCCCCGGTGATCTCTGTTACAATTGCGGACAGCATATAGGTATTCATACTGTTATAGTCGAACACCGTCCCTGGTGTCCCTTTGACAGAGGATTCCAGAAAGCTTTTCGTCCATTCATTTCCGGAAAGTGCACCTGCCTCATTATAAACAATACCGCTGGTCATGGTCAGAAGATTGCGTACCGTAACATTTTTCTGCCGAAACAGCCCCAGTATATTTTTCTTTTCAAAAATATCATGAATCCGGTCATCCAGCTCCAGCCTGCCCTCTGCGATCAGCATTCCCACTGCCATTCCTGTAATGCTCTTACACATGGAGTGGGTAATATGCCACATCCCCTGACTGTATGGTGCATAGCTTGCCTCTCCTATGACATTACCATTTCTCAGAATTAAAATATGATGCATGTTAATTCCTTCATTACTTTTAAGCTCCTCCAGAAGATCCCCGATCATTGCAGATGAAATCCCCTGGGTTTCCGGGACCGCCCGTAAAAATGCCTGTTCATAAGGCCCCTCCTTTGGAAAAGGTATCTTCTGCGGGGCAAATTCAACTTTACTGCGATCCGTTTTCCCATTTATCAAATTCCAGATCAGTTCAAAAACTGCCATCTGTTCTTTCGTCATGTTGTACTCCTCCGCTCTGTCTAACGCTGTTATAATCCTACTCTATGATTATAGTATGGAAAAACCTCATATACTACCTTTAAAAATTATATTTTCACAAAGAAACTATAAAATTTTTATATGGATAATCTAAAATATGTTTTCCAAACGCCAAAACTGATGTTATAATCTTCCTTATGACATTTATAAAAGTTGGAGGATTACTTTCATGTTTGGTACAGGTACACTGATTAACACTATTGCTGTTATCGCCGGAAGCGGAATCGGTCTCTTACTGCACAAGGGCATAAAAAAAGAACTGCAGGCATCCCTGATGTGTGCCTGTGGAGTTGCTACCATATTTATAGGTATCAGCGGCACATTACAGGGCATGCTGGAGTTCCAGAACGGCATGCTCGAAACCAAAGGCAGCATGATGCTGATCTTTTCCCTGGTTTTGGGTAGCCTGTTAGGTGAAATCATAAATATTGAAAAACGTATGGAACATCTGGGCGATAAATTAAAAAATGCTTTTCATGCCGAAAATGACGGCCGTTTTGTAGAGGGCTTCGTTAATACCTCTTTGATCATCTGTGTAGGCGCTATGGCTATTGTAGGCTCCATACAGGATGGTTTAAACGGGGACTTCTCCATGCTGACAGCAAAAGCCGTGCTGGATTTCGTCATCGTGGTTGTTCTGGCATCTACCTACGGAATCGGTGTTATGTGCTCCGCACTTGCCATCCTGGTTTACGAAGGCTGTATCACTCTGGTTGCTCATTTTGCCGGATACTTCGTAGCGGAAGAACTGATCGCCAATCTCTCCTACATAGGCTCTGCATTAATTTTCTGCGTGGGCATCAACATTGCTTTTGGAAAAAAGTTCCGGGTTGGCAATATGCTGCCCGCACTGCTAATTCCGATTCTCTATGCATTCTTAGGATAGCTTTCTAAGAACCCGATATGATGATCCTTTATGACTGCATTCCTAAAAGTCCGGCAGCATTCCGGTAAAATACTTTATCCGCCACCTCTTCTTTACCGGAAAATGCCTTTCTGCAAAGTTCTATGGAAGCCTCTACTTCACCAAACGGATAATCTGTCCCAAACAAAATCTTGTCCTCTCCCATTAATTCTACCAGTTCTTTCATCACCTCTGTTCCCTTAAAGGAAGTGTCTGTATATACATGTTCCCATTTATGCTTTCGAACCGCTTCTGCCAGTTCCAGATATTCCTTTCCACATTCCCCGCCTGCGTGTGCCGGTATTAAGATATACTGTGGATAGCGTTCAATTAAAGCCAGCATATAGTGAAGGGCTCCATACTCTTTTGGCGCTATATTCTGATAGGGACTCCCCTGTTTATAATAATCATTTACCCCGCAATGTGCTGTTACCGGAAGTCTTAATTCCCCAAAGACCTCAACTGCCGCAAATGTGCGCTCATCTGTCAAACTCACATTTTGCAGAATCGGATGAAGTTTTAAGCCTCTAGCACCCATTCTAATATCTCTCCTAAGCTTTTCCTGCATTTCTTTCATCGGAAGTGTAAAATCCGGGCTGGTAAATGGCAGAATTCTAGGTTCCAGCCTGGATGCCGCAAGGGTCTCTTCAAAACTGGTATTCGGCAGAATAGGCAGAGAAACCATATAATCCATTTGGTTGGATGCAATTTCCTCCCGGACAGAATCTAGTCCCCCTTTTTCCCAGATTCTAAACTGCCCGGCATCAATTAATGTATTGAGTGCCTCCGGATCATCCACAATAAGCGGTGCCTGATAGCCTCCCTCTCCCAATTCTTTAAAAGGATCCTTATATTTTGGTAAATGCTGTGGTGCTTTAAAACTTATATTCTTATTCTCATGAAAAATATCACCTAAATGTGTGTGGAAATCTATAATTCGTGTTCTCATTAATATCAAGGATACCGTTAGTATGATTCAGACGATATCGTCCTTTCCTAATATCTGCATAAATATATTTACTATATCTTGTACTGCAGTTATCCTATTTATGCATGCACGATCCTTCCACATATCATTTATTCTCCTGTTACGCACACTATCGATTACGGATTCAACCTTCCGAATTTTTTTAAGAACAATACTTTTTCAATTGCTTTATAAGCTTTTGCCCAATTTTCACTGATTATAAATTCCTTTGAATATTTTTCGTAGTTTTCAAACCAGCACCAGGAAATTGGCCATACATCATGCTCCGGCAGCGTATCAGCAAGGAAATCCAGCTCTTTTTCCACAATCTCCTCGTTTCCGGGGTAAAAAATACTATTCTTTGATTTTATATAATCAGACGGACGGTAACCATAAGACGGCCACTGGGCTGGATCCCGCTGTATAGACTTGTTCACAGCTTTGATCAGCTCTTTTTCTAACCAGTCATAATCATATCCCTCTAAATTTACATGTTTCATAGCATTGATTAATGAAATATACCCACTGGGCCCCATATCCCCCAGATTATCATCCTTCAATCCCTCCATCATGGTTTTTATCAAATCTAAAACAGATGGATAAAGTATGGATTCCTTATAGTGCTCAAGGATAAACGCGCAAAACCGCAGGTGAATTCCCCTGCTCTCTATTTTATTATATTCTTCATCAAAATTATAAAAACTGGCATGTGGAAAATCTTCGTTTGTAGGAACCGTAAAAATCCATCCCTCCGGAAAATTACTGTGACAATCCAGATATCTTTTAATTCCCACGTAAATTGGATGCTGCATATCATAAAATTCGATTTCATCCAGGACTTCTAATACATAATACAACCCGTAAGGAACCGAATTGGGGTTCCAGTTATCCGGATCAATCCCATTTCCGAATCCGCCATCTGCATTCTGATAATACATCAATGCATTTACAACATCTTCCTTACTTCCACCTGCAAAATAATAATTCCACTTTGCCAATTCCAATTCCCTGGCATTTCTATGTATCCAGACTTCAATGTGTCTCTTATCTACTTTCTTCATCATGATTGCCCTCCAAATTCTGTAATGGAATAAAATTACTATATTAAACTGCTATCCATTCCATTATACTTTCAGGCCTCCTTCGTTTCTTGTAAAAAAGCGACATTTTTATATGCCAGCTCCTTTGCCTCCTGAATGGACATAGAATGAAAACGCTTAAAATCATGGAGCAGATGAGCCTGATCCGTATATTGATATTTTAACACGGCATCTAACACATCAAATCTCACACGCCCTACACTTCCTGCTATATCATTCCACAAATATTGGTATCGGATTACGGAAGATAGTTGTTTGGGCGAAATTCCGATATTCTCTTTAAACAGCCTCTCTAACTGCCTGGTGCTGATATGCACATCTCTGGCGAGCTGTAATGTCCTTATATTTCCTTTATTTCGTAAAATCTCATATAGTGCATCTGTTACGACATGATTCATTCGCTCCGGATGAAAATGTTCCAGTAGATATTTTTCCGCAATGGCTTTTCGCTCCATCAGGCTATTCATGGTAAACAGCCTTTCTTCCAGTAATTTCTTCAATTGGGGAAAGTAGTATCCCACATCACAATACATGTTTTTAGCATCCGCCATGGATTCCTCGGAAAATAAAATAACTGCCCAGGCGTAAAAACGAATTGCAAAGGTAGATACTTGTCTCTCTTTTCCAGTCAATGAATGAATCTGAAAGGAATTGATATTAATCCCGGAAAAATCATTCGTAATCCTGTTGTTGGTATAGTCAATGTCAAACATAATATCCATACAGGTATCTGGTGTTATAACGCTTGTTACAGACTCCCTGCATTCAGGCCGTATAATCGGACTGGCCGTCCCCCAAAAGCACCTGATATAAGGTTTTAATGCTTCACATGGCTCAAGCTCCATGTATGTTTCATCTTGCTTAAAAGGCGTTGCCGTCAACGGTTTGTATATTTTATGAAACTCCATATTGATCTAAGAATCCTTCCCTTTTGTAAATCCGGTATCTTCATAACACTGCCGGTGAAGTTTCTGAAATACACAATTTATCATTCTTCTCCAAACATCGGCCTTCTCCAACAGTAGATTTTATTATATCAGATTACCGAGGATATTGTATAGATCGTTTTATTCTCTGTTTTGTTCTCTGTTTTGTTCGTTCCTTGTTTTGTTCCTTCCTTGTTTTGTATACCCTATGGTTTCTGTTTTTTCTTTTTTCGATATGCCTGACCGTACTGAAAAAGGGAATATGCCCAAAAGCATATCCCCCATATCAAACTTATAATTCCTGCTTATGAATATAATAATGCAGCGCCTTTGCGATAAATTCAGATGCTCCGGCACCATATTTTTCATCCATGACTTTTCTGCCGGTTTCCCCGGCATAGCTTTCAATCACCATATCCCAGTATCCTGTTCCCATATCGATGCCGATACTCGTCTCCTCTGTCAGATCCATCATCTCTTGAATGATATCCTGAATTTCTTTTGAAGTGGTATCTCTTGTCAAATCCGACGTCAGCCTCAAATACAAATCATCATTTTTTTTCAGGATATCATCTTTCTGTTCACCAATTTCTTCTATCTGCTCCATTAATTCCTGAAAATGCTCTAAATTGTATTTCATAGCCTCCGTGTATTTTTCAACACTGCCAAATTGTTTAACCGCAATTGGGAGTAAGGTTTCCTGGTCATCTTTCACCTTTTGGATAAATTCATTAAACTTATCCACACTGCCCCAGTATTTAATAACCTCTTCTGTCTTTTCTTTTTTGAACTGCTCTAATGCTCCGATATATTCACTCAGATCAAATTCTTTAAAACTCATACATTGTTCCCCTTTCTCCAGTTTCTCCAAAAGTCCTATCAGTTTGTCCAGCCTGCTGCGTTTCAAACAGAGTAATTTCTTTTGTTTCTTATAAGCTTGAATTTTATCAAAGCCTGGTTCCTCTACAAATTCTTTGATTTCCCTTAATTTGAAATCCATCTCTTTAAAAAATAAAATTTGCTGTAACCGCTCTAAAGCATCGTCATCATATAACCGGTAACCGGATAATGTAACTTCGCTAGGCTTTAAAAGTCCAATTTCATCATAATACTGCAAAGTGCGTATACTCACACCTGTTAATTTGGCAATCTGGCTTATCGTTCTCATTGTTATCAACTCCTGGAAATAATTAAGAAATAGTATACAAAAATCTGCCGGCGAATATCTCTGTTCTATTCTTTGATTTTATCATACACTATCACGTACCGTGAAAGTCAAGATATATTTGAAAATTATCTATTTGAAAATTATATCCTTTGAAAATTATATCTAAAATGAATCGTTAAATTTGTGGTTGAAACCGTACCTTTGTTTCGGCAAAAATAAATATATTCAATATAAAATCTCCGTAATTCCAATCCAGGAATTCCGGAGATTTTAAAGGTTTACCTGTTATGCAAAATGACAGGGGAACTGTTTGGTAAGTCCCTGTGACATTACGTCCGCCATCATCAGTGCTTCCTTTTCTATTTTTTCAAAAATAATGATGCTGTCTTCGTATTTTCCATCTATGATATAGACCGCTTCTGATTTTGTCATTGCCAGATGGTCATAAAGCATTTCCTGCCATTCCTGGGCGTGCCAATAAGGGTTAATACTGCCCAGAAATCCTGCGATCTGATCTGCATTAGCATACCAGCGGTTTTCTGCATCAGCTGCGGCAGTATGGTCACCTGACTTTGCTGCTTTTACAAGTTCTGCCGCAATTACCAGATGATTTGTAAATAACTCCTCAAACTTTTCTGCAATATCATCATTATAAAAAACCTTAAGCGCTTCCTTAAAATCCGTTGGATTACGAAGAAGCCGCTTGGTAACATATTTTTCATCAGGTAGTCCGAAAACGATGCTGAGAATTACCATACGGGTCCAGTATATGTGCTGCTCCCACAATAAACGCATTTGATCATGCAGCGCCTGTTTTTTTGTTCCGTTACATTTTGAATTGTGCTGCATCGGTATTTGAGAATTATGATTTGGTATACAGATGATCTGACCTCTGTATATTTTATTTACATCAAGTGCAGGATTTGCCACTGCAATCTCTTTTACGGTTGTATGAAAGCGTTGGGCTATACGCCATAAAGAATCCCCTGATTTTACTCTATACGGGTAACTTCCCGGTGGACATTGGTACATATATTTTACCTTTCAATCTGCCTTATTTGTTGTTTATTATATGTATTTTTATCGGGAATGTTCAGGCACCAATTAATTTATGATTTTTTATTTTAAGCAAAAAATCCCCGGTTTACCCATAAATATGGGCTACCGGGGAAATAAATTACATTATGGAATTTAAAATTACTGTCCCATCTGCTTAGCAACTTCAGCAGCAAAATCTTCCTGTTTCTTTTCGATACCTTCACCGGTTTCGAAACGAACGAAGCTCTTAATTGCAATTTTAGCGTTGTTTGCTTTTGCAACAGAATCAACATAAGCTTTTACGTTCTGTTTTCCGTCTTCTGCTTTTACATAGATCTGGTCTAATAAGCAGATTTCTTTTAATTCTTTGTTGATACGTCCCATTACCATTCCGCTAATGATCTTGTCATTTGCATCTGGTTTTTCATTTTTAGCCTGAACGGATAAAATTTCTTTTTCTTTTTCGATGTATTCCTGATCTACTTCATCTCTGCATGTATAAATAGGTTTTAAAGCTGCAGCCTGCATAGCTACGTTTTTAGCCATCTCTTTGATGTCATCATTTACAACATCTGTTTCAACGTCTACTAAAACGCCGATCTTTCCACCCATATGTGTGTAAGATGCAACGAATCCGTTTTCTTCTGTAACCTGCTTGAATCTTCTGATGTTCATGTTTTCGCCGATTACTGCGATCTGTCCTGCTAATTCTTCTTTTACTGTCTTTGTAGTATCTGCTTTCCAAGGTTCTTCCATGAATGCTTCGATATCTGCAGCATTTGTTTCCATAGCCTGAGCAGCAACTTCTGCAACATAAGCCTGGAATTTTTCATTCTTTGCCACGAAGTCTGTCTCTGCATTAACTTCAACTACAACTGCTTTCTTATCATCATCAGATACAAGAACTTTACAAAGACCTTCTGCTGCGATTCTTCCTGCTTTTTTCTGAGCAGTAGCAAGTCCTTTTTCTCTTAAGAACTCAACAGCTTTGTCCATATCGCCTTCAGTTGCTGTAAGCGCTTTTTTACAATCCATCATACCAGCGCCTGTCGTTTCTCTTAATTCTTTTACCATTCCTGCGGTAATAGCCATTTTATTGTTCCTCCTGAATTTGTATTTATATTGTAACTATCATTTGCGTTAATATTCAATTCTCTTGAAAATAACTGCATAATTACATTAGTTTCTATCTTAAATTTCTACTTTACTTAAGAAAGTGCGCACTAAATTAGTGCGCATTCCCCGTTTTCTATCAATATCGCTCTTATGCTTCTACTTCTGTCTCTGCTTCTGCATCCATGAATTCTTCAGCAACATCTGCTTCTGCTCCCTGGTTTGCTTCGATAACAGCATCTGCCATTTTAGAAACGATTAATTTTACAGCTCTGATTGCATCGTCATTACCTGGAATAACGAAATCCAATTCTTCCGGATCACAGTTTGTATCTGCAATACCAATTAACGGAATTCCCAGTGTATGAGCTTCCTGTACACAGATTCTTTCTTTCTTAGGATCTACTACGAAGATTGCATCCGGGATCTTCTTCATATCTTTGATTCCGCCCAGATTTTTCTGTAATTTATCTAATTCTTTCTTTAATGCGATTACTTCTTTTTTAGGAAGAACATCAAATGTTCCATCTTCCTGCATAGTTTCGATTTCTTTTAAACGGTTAATTCTGCTCTGGATGGTTTTGAAGTTTGTAAGCATACCGCCTAACCATCTTTCATTTACAAAATACATGTTGCAACGTTCAGCTTCGCTCTTAACAGCGTCCTGAGCCTGTTTCTTTGTTCCTACGAATAAGATTGTTCCGCCTTCTGCTGCGATGTCAGAAACTGCCTTGTATGCTGTATCAACCATACCTACAGATTTCTGTAAGTCGATGATATAGATGCCGTTTCTTTCTGTGTAAATGTACGGAGCCATTTTAGGGTTCCATCTTCTTGTCTGATGTCCAAAATGTACACCTGCTTCGAGTAACTGTTTCATTGAAATTACGCTCATGTTTTTTTCTCCTTTTTGGTTAAATTCCTCCGTGCACTTCACTCTTCCTCCAAAACCGGACATTCGGCACCGTCTTCGGAATCCATGCACGTGTGTTATTTTTTGCCTATGTAGTATAGCATATTATGGCAATGAAAAGCAAGGACTTTTTTGAATATTTAGAATTATTTTGTAATATGCTATATCTTTTCAAATTTTGCTGTTGCAAAAACAAAAAATCCCTCCAAAGCAGCTATGCCATTCACATATGCAGGAACTGCTTTAGGGAGATCTGAATTCTTTTACTTCTCTTTATAAAAACTTATTCATGGCGCAGTGCATCAATCGGATTCAGCTTCGCTGCCTTAACAGACGGAAGCAAACCAAAGATAATTCCGATCAGCATGGAGAAGATAACAGAACCGATAATTGCCGGAACGCTGATTGCCACCGGAATCTGCGATATTTTGGAGATCGCCTGGGCAAGGATAATTCCAGCTATAACGCCGATAATACCTCCAAGGCTGGTCAACACCGCCGCCTCGGTAAGGAACTGTCCTAAAATGCTCTTTTTCTTAGCGCCAATCGCTTTCTTCAAACCGATTTCGCTGGTTCGTTCCGTAACCGATACTAACATAATATTCATAACTCCGATACCTCCTACCAGAAGGGAGATACTTGCAATCCACAAAAGCTGATTGTTTGTAGCTGCGCTCAGCTCTTCTTTTTCCTTCGCGATCTGCAATACATCAGAAGCTTTGTATTTAATATTATCAGTATTTGTAACGGATGCATTTACGATGTCTGCACACTTCTTACCAATGGTGCTCATATCATCTGTACTCTCTGCTTTCATAACGATATTCTGCGGCTCATCATACTGATATGGGATACACCATGCTGAAGTGGTCAAATAAACAATACCGCTTGCTTCATTCCCTTTATAGTTGGAATAATCTTCCATAGAATTAATAACAGGCTCAAACTGATCACTTTTCACCACAACGCCTATTACGGTAAATGGCTCGCCTTTTATTTCTATGGTTTGTCCAAGGGGATCTTCATCCTGGAACAGGCTCGTAGCCGCAGACTCATCCAAGATTGCTACTTTACGGAAATCCTTGTAATCTTCTTGTAAAAATGGACGTCCGGTCTTCATTATGTAGCCGCAGGTGGCAAAGTAATCCAGATCCACTCCGTATACTCCGCCGCCATCCAGGCTGGTATTCTGATGGTAAATTCCATCTGCATACGCTCTTCGTGTATATAATGATACTTTCTCAACACCGCTGATATCGCTGATTTCTTTCTTTGTCTCTTCTGAGATTACCGGCACTCCCTTAGGCAGGGAGTCGTAATCTGACAGGGAATAATCATCCCAGTCACCCTGGCTAAGGCTCACTGTTACGGTGTTGTTGCCTCCACCGATCAGGTTCTTCTTAATCTGTTCATTGGTTCCCTGGATTGTGGAAACAATGGATATAATAGAGGCGATACCTATGATGATACCCAGCATGGTTAAAAATGACCTCATCTTATGTGACCAAATGCCCTGAAAGGACAATCGTATATTCTCTAACACTGTTCCACCTCCTAGTACATCATTTCACTGGTGTCATCAGCATCTTTTACTTTTGCACCGTTCTTAACATTTTTACCATATGGGAATGCGATTTTATCTTCGTTGGTTAAACCTTCTTTAATTTCAATGTACTGTGAAAATAATGTTTTTCCGGTCTTAACAAACTGCTGTTTTAACTTTTTATTTTCGTCTACCTTGTAGACATAGCTCTGTCCGTTTTCAGTCCGTACGTAAGCCTTGTACAAATAAATAGTGTCCGCATTTCCTGAACCGCCGCTGATTGTGATCTGCGCCGATTCATTGTTGCTCAATCCGTCAGCAGATTCAATATATGCCGTAAACGGATAGTATGAGGAATTTGAATTGCCCTCACCAAATCCATAGTTGTTGGAATCTTCCGGATAAGGAGAAATTTCTGTAATCGTTGCTGCAAAGCTGATACCGCTTTCATTTCCCATTCCCTGGACTACATCGCCTTTTTTGATGGTATCCAGTTTCAGTTCACTGATGGCGCCTTTTACATACAAACCTTCATCACTGGTAATCACTACGAAAGCTTTTCCGTCAATTTCACCAACACTGGGATCTCCTACGCTTTTTACTACTCCATTGATTGTAGACGTAACCGTTGCTTCATTTACTCCTCTTCTGGACTTTTCGATTTTCAGGTCTGATTCCCGTTTATCCAGTTCCAGTTTACGGATCTCCGCTTCTTTTTCCTTAATCGCCTGCTTTAGTTCATCTTCTGTATAACCTTCATCAAAATCACCCGGATCACTCCAGTCAACATCACCCGGATCTGACCAGTTGCCGTCCTTATCATCATCTTTAGGCGGATCGTTAATATCGGTTTCCTGTTTCTTGATTCCATCGCTTGTAAAAATCCAGGAGGTTCCCGGTGCATAACCATGGGTTACCTTGATGGTTCCATCAAATCCTATGGACTTTATGAAACCGCCCGTCAGAGAATCGGCTTCACGGATTTCAAGTTTTGCATGATAACCGCTTCGAATGGACTTTTCACCCTTTTCATCAAATCCCAGCATTTTATTTATAAAGGATCCTTTTACAATTGTTCCATCCTTACAGAAGAATACATATGGATTTTTCTTCGTTCCTTCACCCTTATAGGGTTCGGACTTATAATCCAGTGTATCATACGGCTTAATCGTAGCAGCCGGTGAATCTGCCGGTTCATTATAGTGGTAATTCAGTGTAAATGTACCTGCCGGCTTCTCTTTTGCGACCAGCGTATATTCAGCTACTTCTTCACCTTTAACAGTATAAGTTCCCGATGGATCTAAATTGGTAAACGTGGTGCTCCATTTGTTATCTGCTGTCAAGGTTCTCACATCTGCCTGCTTATCCCCATTCATCAGAGTAACTTTTACACCGGATGGATAATCCGTCAATGCATTCGTACCATGATTCCAGCCAATATTTACAATCACACTGTTTAACTCAGCAGGAGCCTCTGTGGATGGGGCTTCCGTCTGCTGGTTCGTCTCTGTCGGCGCTTCCGAACTGTCTGTCGGTTTGGTTTCCGGAGCATCTGTGCTGCTATTGCTTTCAGTTGCTTTAGTATCCGGAGTATTGGTATCCCCTGTGCTGCCGGTACTGTCCGTATTACCGGTGCTTCCCTGCATCTGGCTCATAGATGCCGTTACAAAATTATCGGTCAGAATTGCCCTTGCTTCATCATCAGGGTCATCGTCGTCATCAGAGGCACTACCAGGAGTCTGTTTTGGTATTTTGCTGTTCTTGGATGAATTGGGAAGCGGCGTTACCTTTTTTAATTTTTCAAGGTCATTTTTAGATCCCTGAATTTTTAAATCCAGTGTCTTTCCATCCAGTTCATACATTTCCAGGTTCAGTTCCATAAGGGTTGTATCATAAGAAAGCAGCTTATCGCCTACTTTAACTTTATCGCCTTCTTTTACATATACTTCATTCACAATCTGATCGGATGCCAGATGTACTTCCTGGCTGACATCAGATACGATATTGGCATATAATGTGCTTCCGTCTCCCATCATCCCCATTCCCTGAAACTGGGAAACCGGAATGACCTCTACCGGATCACCACCCGATTTTACTACCTTAAATATTCCAAACCCGGCGGCACCGACTGCGAGGACAGAAGCTATACATATACCTGCTATGGTAATTTTTTTCACTTGGTAACCTCCTCCTTTGGATTGCTTTCAGAGAGTTCTCCGTCAAATATATATACCGTCCTTTTTGCACACTTTGCTATGCCAGGGTCATGGGTAATCATAACAACCGTTACCCCTTCTTCATTTAATTTTTCAAATAGCTCCATAACCTGTTTGCTGGATCTGGAGTCTAATGCACCTGTAGGTTCATCTGCCAGAATTATTTTCGGATTATTTACCAGTGCTCTGGCAATGGCCACCCTTTGCTTCTGTCCACCGGATAACTGTGTAGGTTTAAATTCTATACGGTCTTCCAGCCCAACCCTTTCCAGGGCCTGTGCCGCTCTCTTCAGGCGTTCCCTCTTGTGCACACCTGCATAAATCAAAGGTAATGCAACATTTTCCAGTGCACTTTGCCTAGGAAGCAGCTGAAAGGTCTGAAATACAAATCCAACACTCTTCAAACGTACATCCGCTACCGATTCCTCTTTTAAGCCAAGTACATCCTGTCCATCCAGCAAAAATGTTCCTTTCGTCGGCTTGTCCAGACATCCGACAATATTCATAAGCGTTGATTTTCCGGAACCGGATGGTCCCATTATTGCAACATATTCACCTTTTTCTACATGAAGGCAAACATCCTTTAATACCGGGACAACCATTTTGCCCTGAATATAATCTTTATAGATATGATCTAACTCAAGAATCACTTTGTTGCCTCCATTTCTTAATTGCCTGCTGAAGCCGGAGCAGAACCATCACCTTCAATTGTTACAGGTCCCGGCGCTGATACGCTTCCTTCAGCATCATTTTCATCCATTGCATCATCTGGTCCTTCTTCATCTCCGGGCGCAATATTCACCGAACCACTTTCATCACCAGCATCATTTTCGTCAAAGCTCTGCATATCCATACTGCCAGCTCCGCTGTCGCCGTTCATGCTTCCTCCCGGCATAACGCCTTCACCACCCTGAAGATCGCTGTCGCCGCCTCCTTCACCGTCTTCACCATTCTGTCCGGCAAGATCATTGATGTTTCTGGTGACAGGCGCTCCATCTTCTATGGTATCATCTGGATAAGCAATGTAATCCTCTGCTGCTAATCCTTCTGTAATCTGATATTTCTGCAGATCTTCATCAAATTCTCCAAGAGTAACTTTTCGTTTCTCTATTTTATCCTTTCCGTCTGCCGCCCAAACATAGGCTTCTTCCGGTTTTTCTTCATCCAGGATCAGATAATAGCTGTCAAGCCAAATTCCGTCTTTACGGTCTTCCTGTCCGTTATCCATTTCAATGTAAACATGCTGACCCAGCATTAAACCGTCAGCAGAATCCAAAACTACATAAAACGGATAGTTACTGGAGGTCGTATCCGAACTTCCGCTGCTCATGTACATACTGTTCTGGCTGGATTCCGGTTTGTCTGTCTCTACTGATGTAAGTGTTCCCTTCCATGTTTTATTCTCATCCACTCTGGAACGGATAATAACCGGATTTCCTTCAATAATAGAGGACATATTCTGTTCATTGACTTTTCCTTTAACCCGGTAATCGCCGGTTGCCAGTACGGTCATGAACGGTTCTGCTTCTCCTGTGCTTGTTGTAGCAGTGCCATCTTTATTAATGGATTTTACCACACCTGCTATTTCACTCATCACGTCCGCATTTGCAATGGTCTTTTTCAGATTTTCAATTTCCACTGCTTTGGTTTTCTTTTCATATTCAGAGCGCTTTACTGAGTTCTGCGCAGTCTGAATCTGGGTTGTATAGCTCAGCTGCTCATCTGCGCCGGCTTCTTTCTTCTCTTTTTCCAGTTCAGCAATATTATTATTAGCCGTATCAATGTCCGACTGTATACGTTCCAGATCTATCTGTGCCTGATTCAGGCTGTCTTCGGATTCCTGGGTATCATAGGTAAATAGCTTATCTCCTATTTTAACCTCCTGCCCCTCTTCCACATAGATCTCCTTTATTTTCTTATCCTGGGACACTTCAATTTTCCAGGTTTGCTGCGGCTCTATAACACCGGAATATCTTCCGTTTAAGCCATCTCCGCTGGATAACCCTGCCAGATTTGCCACGGAATCCACATATACGGCATTCTTACCCGAAGCGGTACCTGTCCCTCTGAATTTGAAAAACCATATCGCTAAACCTATCACTGCCAAAACCAGGATAACTGTTATAACAATTATAAGTTTCTTTTTCTTCTTATCCATTGTTTACCTCCATAAACCCATAATAATGTTGATTATACCACCTGCCACTATGTGTGTCATTAAGAATTCATTAATTTCACATAAAATTCAAAAACCACCTTTTCCTGAATTTGCTGCTTATTCTGGAAAAAGTGGTTTCTTATAAATTTATGCTAATGGATATTTTTCGGTCAGACTCTGTACAAGTGCTAAAGCTTTGTCATGGTTTTCTTCCGGTGACTGAAGCATCATAGCAATTGCATCTGCAATCACATCCATATCAGCTTCTACCATGCCTCTTGCAGTAACTGCAGGTGTTCCAAGCCTTACACCGCTTGTCACAAATGCTGACTGGGGATCATTTGGAATTGTATTCTTATTACAGGTGATATTTACACTGTCTAAAATCTTCTCAACTGCTTTACCGGTCTGTCCAAGAACGGATAAATCAACCAGCATCAGATGATTGTCTGTTCCTCCGGATACAATCTTAATTCCGCGGCTCATCAGCCCCTTGCTCAGTGCCTGGGCATTTTTAACTATATTTCTCTGATATTCTTTATATTCATCGGATAATGCTTCTTTAAAGCAGACTGCTTTTGCTGCAATCACATGCATAAGGGGGCCTCCCTGGATTCCAGGGAATACTGCTTTATTGAAGTTGAATTTTTTAGCTGTTTCTTCACTGCATAAAATCAAACCACCACGTGGTCCGCGAAGTGTCTTGTGGGTAGTTGTCGTTACTACATCAGCGTATGGGATTGGGCTTGGATGAACACCGGCTGCAACAAGTCCTGCAATATGTGCCATATCCACCATCAGATATGCATTTACTTCATCTGCAATCTCACGGAACTTCTTAAAGTCGATGGTTCTTGCATATGCGCTAGCACCTGCAACTATCATTTTGGGCTTTGATTCCAGGGCAATTCTTCTTACTTCTTCATAATCAATGAACCCTTCATCGTTTACTCCATAAGGAACTGCATTAAAATATGCGCCGGACATATTAGCCGGGCTTCCGTGTGTCAGATGTCCGCCGTGTGCGAGATTCATTCCCATCACGGTATCCCCTGGCTTTAACATTGCAAAAAATACAGCCATATTAGCCTGTGCTCCGGAATGGGGCTGCACATTTGCATAAGTACATCCAAAAATCTCTTTTGCTCTTTCTATGGCCAGATTCTCAACAACATCCACACATTCGCATCCGCCGTAATAACGCTTTCCCGGATACCCTTCTGCATATTTGTTTGTCAGCGGACTTCCCATTGCCGCCATTACCGCTTTGCTAACCCAGTTTTCTGATGCTATCAACTCTATGTGGCTGTTCTGCCGCTCTTGTTCTGCTTCAATTGCCGATGCCACTTCTGGGTCTACTGACCTTACTTCATCCAGTGAATACATACTTAAATCCTCCTAAGATATTTTAACACATTGCAGTATTAATATATCGGTTTTTTCAAAAATTGTCAAGAGGTTTGACAATCTGCCTTTTTTCGTATAAACTATAGTAGATGACACAGATTCAGTATGAGATGAAACTTATTACTAAATTTGTCAAATACTGTCGAAAGGATTTCACATGTATTCAATTACAACATTTTACCTTATTCTGATCAATCTTACAGGTTTCTTTATTATGGGTCTGGATAAGAGCAAAGCAAAGCGCGGCAAATGGCGCATAAAGGAACGGACACTTTTTCTAATCGCCCTGGCTGGCGGAAGTATCGGTTCCCTGTGTGGTATGTATTTTTTTAGACATAAGACAAAACACCGGTCATTTGTGATTGGAATTCCTGCTATATTAATTTTGCAGGCAGCCGGAATTATTTGTTACTATTTTATTTTTTAAAGGAGACTCTCATGAAGAAACATTCTATCAGATTGTTATTATCTGTACTTTTTTTATGTGTGATATTTGTCCCTCTCTCAGGCTGTACGGACAGTGCACCCAAAAAAACCGTAAAAAAAGAACTTAATCTGATCCAGAACCTGGATGAAAATACGATCAAGTCTTTCATTTCCTATGAAGATATGATACATACCCATTCCAGCTCTGAAGAGATCAGCCCGGAAGCAGCAAAAACCATTAAATTATTTTTCAAGAACTTTACTTACAAAATCAAATCGACAAAAATTGACGGCGATCATGCGACTGTTGCCGTCGAAATCAAAAATCTTGATACGAATGCACTGGCAAGGGATCTTTGCAAAGCCTTAATCGCCCAAAGTGCTTCCTTAGAGAATGAATCCCAGGAAATCTCCGGTTTAACTCCCTATTTCACTTTATTACACAATTTTTTATCCAGAAACACCTATGACCTGATCACTACAGATGCTGAAATTACCCTTACCCAAAATGACGATGTCTGGTCTATTGACAATTCCCCGGAATTAGAAGACGCCCTGGTCAGCGGTTTCGTTTCTCAGTTAAAAGATCCTTATCTGATCACCCCCGAAGAGGTTTTGTCCATTTATATGGACAGTTTTAAAAAGCTGAATGCTAAAGACTGGGTACAGTACCTGGGAATGGAAGATATTTTTGCCACCGGCAATAAAATCTATCCGGAAATTGACCTGGCATTGGCATCCCAGATTGAGAAATATTTTGATTACAAGGTACACAGTTCCACACAAGACGATAATTATGCAACTGTCAATGTGGATATCACCAGCCTGGATCTGGAAAGTGTGCTTCATACATATCGTAACCTGCTTATGAAATATGCCAATACAACCGCCGCAATCCGGGCTACCGATTCAGAATTATCGGACAAGACTTCTTCCTATCTCCTGGAAGCCTTAAAAGGAAACAAACAGTCACTGACCAAGAATATCAATCTGAAACTGGTAAATGACGGCTCCAGCTGGGTTCTTCAACTCAATGACGGCTTTTCTGATGCCCTTCTTGGAGATATCAGTTCCGCAGTTTCAGCGTTCAGCCAGCCGGAAAGCGAAGAAGCTTCATAGACATATAAAAATGGAAACTGCAAAAACCGCAGTTTCCATTTTTATTTATTTTACTTTTATCTTTGCCGCACTACTGTAAGAGCCGTAAATCCGCTTACCGGCAGAGTCCATTTTGTAAGCACGTACTTTAACATAATACCTGGTTCCGCTTTTCAGCTTTTTCACTGTCTTATTCAGCAGCCCTGTATTCAGGGTCTTTTTATTCTTTGTAAAAGAAGAATTCGTTGCATAGAGGATCTGATGTCCCTTTGCGCCCTTTACCCCTTTTATTGATACAACCATCTGGGTTTTCGTTGTACTGGTCAGGCTGATCCCGGATACCTTTTTCACTTTAACCTTAGTCCACTGGGCATAAACTGTACGGTTCTTTGCTGATTTAATCTTTTTATCAGATGTAATTTTACTTCCGCCCTTTTTCTTCGTATACCATCCTTTAAACTCGTATCCTGCTCGTTTGGCAGATGGCAGGGTACCATAGAGTGAGCCGTATTTAATCGTCTTAGAATCTTTACTGGATTTACCGCCGTTTCCGTTAAACTTAAGTACATAATCCATTTTAGACGGTATTGTCACCCTATTACCCTTTTTCACCTTATCGTTACCGCTGCCTTTTGACTCCACTATTTTGCTGATGTTCCTGCAATTCTTACCGTAATCAAGCGTCAGGCCTGATCCATTAATTCCAGCATTCTGAAAAGCGTTAAAGTAAGCTTCTAATCCATCTATTTCATCGTCTTCCCCATACATCGCATCTTCATAGATCGGTTTTCTCAAATCGGCATTAATAGTAAGTTTCCCTTGAAGATTAACACAGCCGTCGAATGTACGTATCATATTATAAACACTCTTCGGTATATCCGGAGCCTGGCGTAAGCTGGTGCAGCCTGCAAAAGTGCCCAACATGTCTCTAGCATTATTTGAGATTGCATAAACCTGAGATAAGTTACTGCATCTATAAAACGTATAGCGCATAGCCGTCACGGAATCCGGAATTTCGGTTACTGTGATTAAGGAACTGCACTCCTGAAATGTACGAACCATCTCTTTCACACCACTGGGTATGGATGGTGTCTTCGTTAAACTCTTGCAATTATAGAATGTCATATACAAAGACTTAACCCCTTTTGGTATAGACGGAGCCTTCTTTAAACTTTCACATCCACTGAATGTATTTGTTAAATCTCTTACTTTCTCCGGAATCTTTGGTGCATCTTCCATACTGGTACAATCAGAAAACGTGTAAAATAAACTTTTTACATTTCCTGGCAGTACTGGTGCATTCTTTAGTTTCTTACATCCTGCGAAAGTCTCATTTAAATTCGTAACGCCTGAAGGTATTTTAGGGGATTTTATGAGATTTTCACAGCCAGAAAAAGTCCCTTCCATATTTGTGACTCCTGATGGGATAGACGGTGCAGACGTAACTTTTACACAGTCTTTCAGGTATCCTGCTATATTTTTAACCTTCTTTGGTATGGATGGTGCTTTTTCCAGATTGATGCACCCTGAAAAAGCATACATAACCTCTTTAACACTTGCCGGAAATGCCGGTGCCCTGGTTATACTGGTGCAACCCTCGAATGCTCCATTCAAATACTCTGCCTTTGAAGGTATGTCCGGAATCTCCAATAAATTCTTACATCCCGAAAAAATATACGATAAATCAGTAGCACTCTCCGGTAAATTAGTCACCTCTTTCAGCGCGGTACATCCGTAAAACGCACTGCTGATATCTTTGATATTCTTATTCTGAGGCAAGTCATTAAATTTTTCCATACTAATGCAATCCTGAAATACGCTTTTCAGATTTACTACGCTATCAGGGATACCCGTTACCGACTGTAACCTGCTACAGCCTGCAAATGCATACTGCATATTATTATCTTCAAACTTTACCCCACTTTCGAACTTAACAGATGTTATCTGCCTGTTTTTCGCAAAAACTCCGTTTTTCGCCCGATCACCTGTTTTTCCTACCACAATGGCATACTCTGCATTACTTATTTTTACTTTATTCGGAACAACCACATTGAGATCACTGCCAATATATTTCCGAAGAGTAGCCGTCTTCGTCTTTTCATTTACATCATAATTCCATTTACTTGAGAAATCTTCATATCTCCAAATAGCATATAATTTCTGATCCACTTTCAAATTGTATACTGTCTCGGACGTAACAAAGTTCCCTATTTTATCGGTGCTCCATCCGGCAAAGTTATAGCCTTCTTTTAACGGTATAGGCAGTTCTCCATATTTGTCACCGGTTTTAACAGACTTCCTGTCCGGATTAACCGTTCCTCCATTGGCATCAAAATAAAGCTGGTTATTTTCATATTGGCTGGTACCACTCTTTTTCTTCTGCGTCTCTTCCGGCATGATATCAACCGGCTCTGTTATGATGGCCTGTGTATCTGTTTCGAACTGGTCTACAGCATTTGTCTCCCTTTCTTCCCTCTGGGTTAAATCCTCAGTATCCGGTATTTCTTCCGTAATTATATCAGTTATGTTTTCTGTATCTGTTGCCATTTCTGTTTTGATTTCTGCGGATTTCTGCAATTCTTCTGTAACTTCCCCGGATTCTGGTTCCGTCTCACCCTTTTCGACTACTCCCACATTCGCAGTCTGCCCAGCCTCGTTATTCGCTTGCGCATTATCTGCTAATGCTGTGAATCCCGAAGTAGAAATTAGCGTTGCACAAATCAATACACTCATAATACGTTTACCTTGTTTCCATCTTTTCATAGCTCACGTTCCCTTTCCGACCGTATCCACGATCATTGAATTTTATTTATTATCAGTACCGAAGTATAAAAATCTGACATCATTTTTTCATCAAATCTTCATCATACTTCACGATAAAATTATAACACAATTTCTCATAAATGGATATTTTTTTATATACCACATCCCATTACTATTTAACTGGATACAACAATTTTTGTTATGAGACGGATCTTAGAATTGAGTTACTTGTAAGCAGCATAATGTGTGTAGTCCTTTGCTATCCTTCCTAACACAAAAAAATCCAGGCTGTCACAGAATCATTTTCAGTGAAATGACTCCCGTCCTCAGCCCGGATCGTTCATATAACTCAGTTATTATGTTTACTCAGTTTCTTTTTCTTCATTCTGTTGCGCTGTTATTTCCAGTTCCAATTCATCCAGCTGTTTCTCATCCACCATACCCGGTGCACCGGTCATCAGACAGGATGCATCCTTCACTTTCGGGAATGCAATTACTTCGCGGATGCTGTCTTCTTTTGTCATCAGCATAATCAGTCTGTCCAGTCCGTAAGCCAGTCCGGCATGAGGCGGAACTCCGTATTTAAATGCATTAAGCAGGAATCCAAAACGCTCTGCCGCCTGTTCTTTGGTGAATCCCAGCACTTCAAACATCTTCGACTGAATGTCGTTCTGGAAGATACGCACACTTCCGCCTCCAAGTTCGGTTCCGTTAAGAACGATGTCATACGCTTTTGCTCTCACAGATCCAGGATCTGTATCGATCTTATCTAAATCTTCTTCCATCGGCATTGTAAACGGATGGTGCATTGCCGCAAAGCGCTGCTGCTCTTCTGACCACTCCAGAAGCGGGAACTCCGTAACCCAGAGGAATTTGTAATCATCCTTGGAGAGGATGCCCATATTTCTTGCGATTTCGAGACGAAGGTTTCCTAACACATCCCAAACAACTTTATTTTTATCTGCTGCAAAAAGTAATAAATCTCCGGGTTCTCCACCCATTGCCGCAACTATAGCATTTAACTCTTCTTCAGTCATAAATTTAGCAAAAGAGGACTTAAAAGTGCCATCCGGATTAATCACCAGATAAGCAAGACCTTTGGCACCATAGCCTTTGGCGAATTCAACCAGTGCATCTATTTTCTTACGAGGCATGCTTCCCTGCCCTTTGGCATTGATCCCCCGTACACTTCCCCCGTTGTCAAGAGCTCCTTTAAATACTACAAAACCGCAGTCCTTTACAACTTCTGAGATATCTTTTAATTCCATGCCAAAACGGATATCCGGCTTATCAGATCCATAACGGTCCATTGCATCCTGCCATGTCATTCTCGGTATCGGAAGCGGAACATCAATACCAATTGCTTCCTTGAAGATCTTCGCAAGCAGCCTTTCGTTCACTTCAATGACATCATCAATGTCTACAAAAGATAATTCCATATCGATCTGTGTAAACTCCGGCTGTCTGTCTGCTCTTAAGTCCTCATCGCGGAAGCATTTTGCAATCTGGAAGTAACGGTCATAACCAGAACACATCAGCAGCTGCTTAAATAACTGAGGAGACTGTGGAAGTGCATAAAAATTACCGGGATGTACGCGGCTTGGTACCAGATAATCACGTGCTCCTTCCGGAGTGCTTTTAATTAAAATCGGCGTTTCAATTTCCAGAAAGCCTTCTTCTGCCAGGAAGGTACGCACAGAAGTGGCTACCTTACTTCTCAACATCAGGTTTCTCTGGAGATTTGGTCTTCTAAGATCTAAATAGCGGTATTTTAAACGAAGTTCATCCTTTGTCTGGATATTTTCTTCTACCGGGAAAGGTGGTGTATCAGACTCTGAAAGGATGCGCAGTTCTGTAGCCCGCAGCTCCCACTCTCCTGTAGCCAGATGTTCATTTACAGCTCCGGAACGGTTTTCTAAAATTCCTTTTACTGCAATTACAAATTCACTACGCAGTTTTCCAGCTTTTTCAAAACCTTCTGTACCAATATCATTTTCATCAAAAACAATCTGAAGTATCCCTGAGCGGTCTCTCAGATCCACGAAAATCAGACTTCCAAGATTTCTCCTTTTCTGTACCCAGCCCATTGCAATGATCTCGGTACCAATATCGGTCTTTGTAACCTCCGCACATCTGTGTGTTCTCTTAAGGCCTTTCATTGATTCTGCCATTCTCTTATCCTCCATCATGAAAGCGGATATTTTTCCTCCGCTTTATTACTTTTTATGCTGTGCCAGAGTATGTCTCAGACACGCTCTAGGCAAATAATCCGGGAATATCCGTCAATGCTACTTCTGTCTGTTCACCGGTTTCCATATCTTTAACCCTTGCTACACCTTTTTCAAGCTCGTCGGAACCGATTACTACTGTTTTTTTCGCTCCGAGTTTATTCGCATATTTCATCTGAGCCTTTACACTGCGGTCCATGTAGTCTGTTTCCACAATTATGCCATGGCTTCTGATCTCATTTACTAATTTATATGCTTTTGCTTTTGCTTCTTTTCCCAGTATTCCCACATATAACTCAACTGCATCTTCTTCCGGCAGCTTAACCCCTTCTTTTTCCAGGAAATACAATATACGCTCGATACCCATTCCAAATCCTACAGATGGGATATCCTGCTTTTCATCTATTTCATGGATCAATCCGTCATACCGTCCACCGCCGCAAAGTGTAAATCCTTCGGAATTTACGAATTCAAAAACAGTTTTTGTGTAATAATCCAGTCCTCTGACTATTCCGGTATCTATTTCATAAGGTACATTGAGTTCATTTAAAAGTGTCTGTAATTCTTCAAAATGTGCTCTGCACTCCTCGTCCAGATATTCAATGGTTCTGGGGGCCTTGTCTACTATGGATTTGCAGGTATCCACCTTACAGTCCAGAACCCGAAGGGGATTCTTTAGCATTCTTTCCCGGCAGGTGGGACACAGATGTTCTTCATGCTCTTTTAAGTACGCAAGCAGGGCATCATTATATGTTTTACGGCATTCCTTGCAGCCGATACTGTTAATATGAAGCTTTGCATCAGATAACCCTAATTTACGGATCAGTGTTGAAACCAGGGAAATTACTTCCACCTCAGCCAAAGGACTTTTAGATCCCACAAACTCCACCCCAAACTGATGATGCTGTCTGAGCCTTCCGCTCTGGGGCTTTTCATAACGAAATGCAGGGGTCACATAAAATAATTTTGTTGGTGCTGGCTGTGCATACATATTGTGCTCCAGATATGCTCTCATAACCGGTGATGTTCCTTCCGGTTTTAAAGTAATACTGCGGTCGCCTTTATCTAAAAATGTATACATCTCCTTTTGAACCACGTCTGTCGTCTCTCCAACTCCACGCTGGAAAAGCACGGTATGTTCAAACATGGGGGTAATAATTTCAGAGATATGATACGTTTTTGCAATATCTCTTGCAATTTTCTCTATCAGGGTACGCTTGTGCATCTCTTCTCCGTACCAATCCTGTACTCCTCTGGGTGCCTGTGTAATCATGACATATCCTCCTCTATTTCAATCTCTAAATTTTCTCTGTCTAATATTTCTTCTATTCCATCTTCATGTATGACTCTTAAAAATGCAAGGAATATTTTCATATCGAAATTCTTTACCTCCGCAATCATCAGCTCTACCGCAGCATCCATATCAAAAGACCTGCGGTAAGGGCGGTCAGAAGTTAAAGCTGCAAAGACATCACACACTCTTAAAATCCTGGCTCCGATGGGGATCTCCTCCTCAGCCAGATTAGATGGATATCCGGTACCGTCATAGTTTTCATGATGGTGCAGGATACTCTCCAGAATCGCCGGGGAATACCCCTCTTTATGCAATATCGCATAACTGAGCGTAGAGTGTGTACGAACATACCGCATCTCTTCAACCGTTAAGGTTTCTTCTTCCCGACCATAGATATATTTTGCAAGCTCCATCTTGCCTATATCATGGAGAAAACCTGCTATAGCCATTTCTGCGCAATCATTCTCACACAGCCCCAGTTCTCTGGACACACGGCTTGCCAGATTGCTGACACACATTCCGTGGGCAATCTCTTTTGCAAGATCTATTTGTATGATGTGACATGTTCGTTGTTTACGAGTTTCTGTCATTACAATTCCCCTTCGTATAATAAGAAGCCTTTACGCTTCCGCTCTATCATTTCATCAATACGTTCGATATAACCTTTAATATCTTTAACATTTTCGATTCGCTCAATATGTTCTTCATCCAGAACAAGTTTCGTAGCTGCGCCCGCTCCCAAAGCCAGGATGCTCTGTTTTTCTTCCATAATCAGAATATTATAAATGCCAGCCTTATCTGGTTTGGCATAACCAACATTTTCAAAATTACCCGCCATATTCTTCTGCCGGTACAGGTAATAGGGTGACAGACCGCTTTTGCTTACATAAGCGGAAGTCATATCCATGATATCCTGATTATTTGTAAATGTCATCTCTTTATACTGGTCTTTAAACATGTTCAACCTTGCCGCGCGTTTCACTGCAAGAGAATGCACCGTTATACTTTCCGGATCCATCTCCACAACTTCCCGCAGCGTGTGCTCCACTTCTGCTTTCCCTTCACCTGGAAGTCCCACAATCAAATCCATGTTAATATTGTCAAATCCGGCTTTCCTCGCCAAAGCAAATGCTTCTTTGGTCTGTGCCACTGTATGGCGCCTGCCTATAATATCCAGAGTCTTATCATTCATAGTCTGGGGATTGATCGAAATCCTGGTGACAGGAAACTTACGTATCGCCTGCAATTTCTCCGGAGTAATGCTGTCAGGCCTGCCGGCCTCTACCGTATATTCCTTTAGCCTGCTAAGATCAAAACATTCCTCAATCTTATTCATGAGCCGCCTAATCTGCTCTGGTTCCAGAGTGGTGGGCGTACCTCCTCCTATATAAATCGTATTCAGCTCACGGTCTTTATAGAGTTGTGCCGCAAATTCCATTTCCCTGCAAAGCGCATCCAGGTAAGCATCCACTTTATGTTTCCATACCGACAACGGACTGGAACTAAACGAGCAATACAGGCAGATACTTGGACAAAACGGGATACCTATATATAGACTATAACCATTTTTATAATTTATATCCTTTAAAATGTAACGTTCGCGGTTGGCAATCATCACACTTAGTGAAGTTTTTTCATTACTGCAATAATATGTATGACGCATATAATCCGCTACCTCGGTATTCTTAAGCCCCTGCTCTAACAGAGCCATTGGAATTTTCGTAGGGCGGATACCGGTAAGTGTCCCCCAGGGAAGTTCCTGTCCAGTGCGGTCCTTCAGCATTTCATAAAGCAGGCGTTTCAGTCGGTTCTTTGTATCCTTGCGGTCTGCATAATAGTCTACTTCAATACTTCGTCCATCCAGCTTTACATGATCCTGCCCATAAAATGTTATGGCAATGCCGGTATCACTATAGGAAATGATTATCTGAAGTTCAAAAGGATCTTCCAGCAGATCTTCCCCGTAATAGACAGGTACATCCACCCCCGGATAAAAAGCCCTTACCAGTGAATGGATATCATATTCGAAATCTTTCTTATTCAATTGTACTGCAATCATCATTCTCTCCTGTAAAACGCTATTAAGCAAAAGGATTATACTTTTTCTCGTGCGCGATATCTGTCATCGATTCATGTCCCGGACAAACTAACGTATCCTCCGGTAAGGTATTTAAGAGACCTTTTACAGATTTCGATAATTCCGCCTGGTTTCCGGTAGGAAAATCTGACCTGCCGATACTTTCACAAAATAAGGTATCCCCGCTGAATAATGTCTTTTCTTCCGGCAGGTAATAACATGCTCCGCCTTTTGTATGTCCCGGTGTATGCAGGACCTTAATTTTAAAGCCTGCGAGCTCTGCTTCTTCCTGATCCTGAAAGAACCGGTCTGCCTTTATTACAAACGGCAGTCCAAACATGGTGGATAAGTTTAAATTGTTATCCTCTGTGATTACCTTTTCCTGATCCAGTATACAAACAGGAACCTGAAATTCCTTCTTCAAATCCATAGCTGCACCGATATGGTCAAAATGACCATGGGTTAATAAAACAGCTGCCACTTTAACCTGCAGGCTCTTTACCTTTTGTATAATTACCTGTGCCCTGTCTGCAGGATCGATAATAACAGCTTCTTTATTTTCTTCGTTGACTGCCAGGTAACAATTGGTCTGCACCATCCCCAGCACCATTTTCTCGATATGCAGCTTACTCATACAACCTACTCCTTATCCGGTGGTACGTTCAATATCAATTACGCTTTCCACCTGTCTGATTTTTTCAATAAGACTGTTTAATACTTCCCGTCCCGGCACGTCAAAGCTCATGGCAATGGTAGCCGTTCCCTGTTTGCTTGTTCTGGAATTTACACTGGTCACATCAATCTTCCGTTCGGTAAAGATCCTGGATATGTCCACCAGCAGTCCTGTTCTGTTATTGCCGTAAATCTTAATCTCCGCCGTATACAGTCCATTAGTTCCGTTCTCCTCAGGCTCCTGCCATTCGGCATCGATTAAGCGTACTCTGTCTTCACCGCCCAGATTAACAATATTTATGCAATCGGTTCTGTGAATCGAGACACCTCTTCCTCTGGTAACAAAGCCAACGATTTCATCTCCCGGTACCGGACTGCAGCACTTGGAAAAACGTACTGCAACATCATGGATGCCTTTTACTACAATCCCGCTTTTCGTTCTGGCTATACGTACTTTTTCTTTTGATTCTGCCGCTTCAATGATATTCTCATCCGTGATCTGCTTTTTATGCTGCTTCTGGTACTCCTCCAGAAGTTTGTTCACCACCTGGCCCTCTTTCAGACCTCCATGTCCAATGGCAGCCAATACCGACTCCCAGTCCCGGAATCCATATTTGCGCATCACACTTTCCATATATGCCGGCTTTGTAATATCGCTTTGTACAATTGCTTTTGATTTGCAGTACTGTGCGAACATTTCCTTGCCTTTGATAATATTATCTTCTTTTAATTCATTCTTAAACCATTGGTTAATTTTATTTTTCGCCTGGGTGCTTTTTACGATTCCCAGCCAATCCCGGCTTGGTCCTCTGGAATTCTGTGAAGTTACAATCTCAATCCGGTCTCCGTTTTGAATCACATAATCAATATTCACAAGCTTTCCATTTACTCTGGCACCAATCATCTTATTTCCGACAGCACTGTGAATGCTGTAAGCAAAATCAATCGGTGTTGATCCATTTGGAAGATTCTTCACATCCCCCGCCGGTGTGAAACAGTATACGTTCTCGGCAAATAAGTCCAGATCACTTTTTAGCAGGCTCATGAATTCCTTGTTATCGGACATATCCCGCTGCCACTCCAGGATCTGACGCAGCCAGCTTAATTTTTCTTCTTCCTGCTCTGCCACTCCCTTTTTACCGTCGGAGCTTTCTTTATATTTCCAATGGGCAGCAATACCGAATTCTGCTGTCCGATGCATTTCAAAGGTACGAATCTGAATTTCAAAAGGCTGACCGCTGGGGCCAATCAAGGTGGTATGCAGGGATTGGTACATGTTGGGCTTAGGCATCGCAATATAATCCTTAAAACGCCCCGGAATCGGCTTATACATCTCATGAATGACCCCAAGAGCTGCATAACAATCCTTTACCGTGTCCACAATTATCCGAACTGCAAACAAATCATAGATCTGTTCAATCGTCTTTTGTTGATTGACCATTTTCTTATAGATACTAAAGAAATGTTTCACCCTGCCATCGATCTGCGCTCTGATCCCGGCGCTCTCTACATGGAGGCTGACTTCATCGACAATACTCTGCACAAACTGCTCCCGCTCTGTTTTGCGCAGTGAAACCTTTTCCACAAGGTCATAATACACTTCCGGTTCCAGATATTTCAGTGAAAGATCATCCAGTTCCACTTTAATCTTGGAAATACCAAGCCGCTGGGCAATGGGTGCATAGATATCCATGGTTTCCCTTGCCTTTTCTTTCTGCTTTTCCGGCTTCATATATTTCAGAGTCCGCATATTGTGCAGCCTGTCAGCCAGTTTAATCAATATAACCCGGATGTCTTTCGCCATAGCCAAAAACATTTTACGCAGATTCTCCGCCTGAACTTCAACTTTATCCGCTGAATAGGACAACTGTCCCAGTTTGGTTACGCCATCCACCAAAAGCTCCACTTCTGAGCCAAATTCCCTGCGCACCTCTTCGGAAGTGAGCACCGTGTCCTCCACCACATCGTGCAGAAGTCCTGCCACAATGGTTTCTTTATCCAGCTCCAGGTCTGCAAGAATAATTGCAACACTTAATGGATGGATAATATACGGCTCTCCCGATTTCCTCTTTTGATCCTGGTGGGCATCATTCGCAAGATGATACGCCTTTTCGATCAACGAGATATCCGTAGACGGATGATATTTCCGGACACTGCCAATCAGCTCTTCATACAGGATATCCGGGCTCGTAAAATCAGCCATGCCCTTTATAATGGCATCCGCCTTTTTAATCTTATCTAATTTTTCATTTTTAATCGTCCCATTCTCTGGCATTCATATCACCGTCTTCTAATTGTTATATTCGCTGTTTACGTCTATATCCCATCATAACAAAGCACAGACTGAACATCATATCCTTTCAGGCGTGCTCTGCCTTTCAGCCCCGCAAGTTCCATTAAAAATACAATCTTAACCACTTCTCCGCCCAGGCTCTCGATCAGCTTAATGCTCGCTTCTATCGTTCCGCCCGTTGCGATTAAATCATCAATAATAACCACTTTTTGTCCTGGCTTTATGGCATCCTTATGAATTTCGATTTCCGCACTGCCATATTCCAGGTCATATTCCTCGGAAATTGTCTCACAAGGCAGTTTCCCTTTTTTCCTCACAGGTACAAAGGAAGTATGCAAATTATATGCCAGGGGCATTCCAAAAATGAATCCTCTGGATTCTGTTCCAACAATTACATCTACCGGTATGTCTTCAATTAACTCCTGCATAGAGTCTATTGCAAGCTTTAATCCGTCTGCATCCTGCAAAATACTGGTAACATCTCTGAAAATAACTCCTGGTTCCGGAAAATCCGGGATACTTCTTACATAATCATCTAGCTTCTTCATCCTGTTCTCCATTCTATTTCATTCTTCTTTATTCCTTGGCGCAACAAGCCAAACAGACGCGCTTACAGAACATTTGGCAATTGCCGGGAGGGGTCAAACCCCCGCCGTTCACGACGGGGATCTGACTTATAATTTAACTTATCCATAAGTATATCATTTATCAATCGAATTATCAATTGTAAACTCCTTCAAAATTAGACGCAAAAAAAGATGCAAAATGGTATATTTGCATCTTTTTCCTGTTATATTGTCGTATTATGTGGTTTTTTTCTGCTTATGGGTATGATTTCTGCTTACGTCTCAGGTTACTATCTTCTTACAAGCCAAACCGGTACCATTTTCAATTTTTCCACTCCACTACATCATGCATCGCTTTTCTCGGTCGTGCACACGGATTTTCATCTGCATAGCCCAGTGTGAATGCTGCATACAACTCCCCTTCTGTATTTAACCATGCCTGAAGTTCATTATATGCAAAAAACGTATCACAGATCCACAAACTTCCTAAACCGGACTCAGCAGCAGTAATTGACATATTCTGAATTGCCGCTCCAATGGATTGTGCATTGCAGATTTCATATATGCGGTTTTCCGTACCAATAGAACGTGATAGGCCTATCCCCAAAGTATTAATCACAAAAATCGTAACCGGCGCCTGCCTCATAATCTCCAGTGTATGGCGCGCCCCGCTCAGATGCTGTTTGCTGTCTGGAAGCATGGGATCTTTCTCTTCTCTAATCAGTCCCTGTTCCATTGCCCGCAGCATATCTGTTTTGGCATTACCGGAAACTACCACAAACCTCCAGGGCTGCCTGTTTTTCGAGGATGGTGCTAGAATCCCCGCCTGAAGTATATCTTCTATTAGGTTTTGAGGTACGGGAATATCCTTGTATTTACGAATGCTACGTCTGTCTGTAATAGCACTTAACATATCTCTTACCCTCCTGTTCAATGATTTTATAAAACAAAAAATAGCCTCCTTTATGGAAGACTACTATTATATAGATAACAAATATTTTTTTAATGCGGAAGATGGGACTTGAACCCACACGATATTGCTACCACAGGCACCTGAAGCCTGCGCGTCTGCCAATTCCGCCACTTCCGCGTTTTATGTAGTTACTTGCGCAACTTACATGTTACATAATACAATATTTATTCCG
The DNA here is from genome assembly GCA_900539655.1 of uncultured Robinsoniella sp. GTDB lineage: Bacteria > Bacillota > Clostridia > Lachnospirales > Lachnospiraceae > Robinsoniella. The sequence continues at coordinate 167,061 of UQCR01000002.1, read as the reverse complement.
TCTTGTCAACAAGAATTTTTAATTTTTTCAATAATTTATACAAATAAAAATTTTTTAACTTTTTTCGATTTTAGTGTTGACATCTGTTCCAACCAATGCTATAATTCTATCTGTTCGCAGCTGAGAGCAACACACTACGGCGAATATAACTACATAGGCGGGAGTGCTGGAATTGGCAGACAGGCAAGACTAAGGATCTTGTGTATGCATGTACGTGTGGGTTCAAGTCCCATCTCCCGCATAGTTGATTAAAAAGAAGAATACCATGTTTAATGGATATTCTTCTTTTTTGTTTAACCAAACTGTCTCAACTTTTGACTCATCGTTAATTGGCATATTTTATTCTCCATATATCATAGAATTTTATGCTATTTAATCGCCAGATTCCGCCAACATTATATTTATAGAGCAGATATTATTATTATTCAATATAGTTCAGATCAATAATATCTGACATCCCTAACTGAGACGAGATAAATTTTAATCCTGATCTTATCTTCTCACGGCTATAATTATTAGCCAATAGAAAATCATTGCTTTGTTCATTTAAGTAGAAATAAAACAATAGAGCTTTTTCTAAAGCACGATCCTCTTTCTTACTAATACGCTGATATAATTCTTTTTCAACATCGTTTATATTCCCAAGATCTACCTGACCATATAGAGTTTGAAGAATTCTCTTTTCTTCACTTTTTAAATCACTAGAAGTTATATCTATTGGCAGTTCAGTGTCTCTGTTAAAAACCAATTTGACCAAAGTCCTAATAACATCCCTATTCATACGCATAATATAATCTTGCTCATACATTAAAAGTGTTCCTCCTTTTTATAATGGGGCATTCACTATATCTTTAGCAGGAAACAATTTCCCTCCTGTGCTGCAAATGTATTCCAATATGTCCAATTCCCAGTATGATAACGGATACTATTAACCAGATAACTTTACCATAGATACCAAGTAACAAAAAAGCAATCACTGGAAGTGTAGCTCCTGCAACCGGAACGCCCAAAAAACTACTGTAAAAATCAGACAATGTACGATTGCTTCGAAAATAACGTATCCACCAGCACTCATACAAGACCATTAAGAACACTGCCGCTGCTAACCACCAAGACCATGCTGACCATTTACGAAGATTAAAATCCGAAAAAATCAAAGCAGTACATGTGACTAATACCTGACCCGTTCTTTCCATATATAATAATATCCTGTTTTCGTTCCAAGACTCATAACCCTGAGGCTGCCTTTTCATCCAGATTAAATTTGGTATCGTCAGCAAAAGTATGAATATGAACCCCATATAAGAAAATCCTATATGTCCTGTCATTTATTTTCCTCCTCACAATCCGTTTCTAATAATTCCTTAGCTTCTTTGCACCATTGTAAATAAGCCCGGTACGTCTGAATACCAAACTTTACGGTAAGCAGATAATACTTATGTGCCTGATCATGGTCCATACATTTTTTAAGCGTCTCTTCCGCCCCTAACAGATACGGTATTTCTTTTTCAATCTTTTCTTCAAATGCTTCTACATGAAGTTTAGCCTGAGATGCTCCTGACCCACTTCCAAAAAAGAGCTTCAGCAGCGTTTCATACCGTAATTCATCCCTTTCTGCAGGCAATTTCAGCCAGTCTGACAGATAATGCCTGCCGGCTTCTGTAATGGTATAAATCCATTTATTTCTTGCATTGCCTCTATCCGATTTCTTCGTGGCAAGCCCCCGGTCCACTAAACCGCTTAATGTGGGATAAATACTTCCGTAACTTGCTCCCCAGAAGTATTTTAATGCAGTATCCATTCTCTTCTTTATTTCATAACCGGTTAGCTCTTCATGGCTTAGTAAGCCTAAAATTACACAATCCAGTTTTTTCTCAGTTGCCATTTCCGATTCTCCTCCTATGCTCTGCAATTTTTGTTGATAACTTATATGATCTATCTATGTATCAGTTTGATATATTTATCTTATATCAGTCTGATACATTTGTCAACATCATATATTATCTTTTCATTTTTCCTACCAATTTCTTAATACAATCTAAAGCTTTTTTATAAATCATTTATTTCCTTGCCACACTTCGGACACAAATCTCAGTTATACTATGTATATCGAATGAAGAACAGCGGTTTTACCTAACACTAAGTTATGTGAGCTGCCGCTGGACTTCGACAAACAACTATCCTATTATTGGTTTATATATAATCTTTTTCATAACTCTGCCAGTACTGTTTACAGTACTGGCCTCCCTCTTTTTAAGGATCTTTTTTAATTCCACTTTTTCCCACACATAATAATTTGACAAATTAGAAATAATATCTCAAAAAAGGAGTGTGCATGATGGATACTAAAAATACGAATAATGATTATAAGTTTGCAGAGATTAATGCTTCCTGCAAGAGTGACATTGACGCTTTAGAAAATTCGATCAGCAATAAGCTAAATAAACAAATTGCTATCGTTGCTTACGAACAATCCGAAGAAGAAAAATAAATAATAGAATAATAATAATGTGGCTGCCGCATATCAGTATTCGATATACGGCAGCCCCCTTACTTTTTGTTTTTGGGGGGCCGAGAATGGACATTACTTTATGTTTGAGGGAGTCAGACTGGTAACGTTGTGGGGCATTACCAGACTGAACGAGTTATGAAATATACCAGCTAATGCTAATATATTTTGTATATTAACACATTTATACAAAATTCTCAATAACCGAATTTATAGAATTTCATGTTATAAGAGAAAAACTTTCTTGTTATAAAACTACCCTGCCAGCGTAAATACACCCAATTTTCCGGCAGGGCATTTTGTTCATTATTTCCATTCGTGTTTAAATCATTCCTTTTCATTTTTCCCTACTTCTTCACCTGTAAGGAGCCCCCCGGCACCTCTTCAGCACTTTTGAGTGCTAATATAGCTTTCTTCCTCATATAGTATCCAAGTCTCCTATTTACTGTTGTATTTACGCAAATATTCTATCTGCTCCCGATCTTCCTGATCTTTGTCTTTTGAATTACCGGATACCTGGCATAAGGCTATTACAAAAACGCCACTGGCCATTCCGGCAAAAAACAATCCGAAACCCATCAATATCTCCAATCCCATATGACAATCCCCCTGTAAGAATATACTTCTCTATTTATAATAATATGATAGACATATTTTTTTATACTTAATCACAGAAAGAATTAATTTTTTAGAAATACAAAAAAATCCTGCGGTCCGTGATAGCTGTTACAGTCCCCAGGATTTCATTTCATTATTTTTATTTCATTATTATCATTTCAGTATTAACATTTCAGTATTATCGTTTCAGTATTATCGTTCCTTTATTATCATTTCATTATTAACATTAAGAATAACATTTAAGATTTACTCATTTAAGACGCAATTACTTTTATTGTCCACGCATACCCATTTTTTGTCCATACTTTATAATCATTATCTTTATGGTTATAGGTAATGTGATCCAATTCCGGACTTGCATTGACATTTATTATATTCATATATTCCATGGGATTTAGTTCCCAGTTTTTGCTCCTCAGATATGAATCAATTTCGTGACTGTACATTTGATGTCCTCCTGTCTGTGTTTTTACTTTGTCTGTCTTTTTTTAGTCTGTCTTATCTTAGTCTGTCTTATTTTAGTTTGTCTTATCTTAACTGACTTATCTTTTTATTTTATTTATCCGCTTATCTATTTTACTGCTTTCTATTATTTTTTGCTATTCGATAAGATTTATTCATAATCTATTTTACCAATCTTCATACGTAAATAAAATAGAATTTTTTATCGATTTTAGGTAATATTTTATCTTCTTTTCAAATTTTTTTGCAATTAACAGGATTTCGGTAGTTGACGGCTGCTATCTTTCCATCCCATTCACAATTTATCATACAAAAAAAGGAAGCCACCGCATATAGATGCTTTGACTTCCGCTCATACATTTTCATTATAAAATACTTTACCAAAATACAGGCAATAAAAAACTCCCCGAGTTGGGCTCGAACCAACAACCCTTCGGTTAACAGCCGAATGCTCTACCATTGAGCTATCGAGGAATACAAATCATATTATAAACCTTATATAAAATATGTCAAGAGGGTTTTTGAACTTTTCAATTAATTCTATCGTCTTTTTACGACAAAATTCCCCGAAGAATAAACATCCCCGGGGTATCTAAAACACTATTATGCCAATTTTGATTTAGCCAGATCTGCGAGTGTTGCAAATCCTTCTGCATCATTTACAGCCATATCAGCTAAGATTTTTCTGTTCATTTCAACTTCAGCGAGTTTAAGTCCATACATAAATTTGCTGTAGGATAATCCGTTGATTCTAGCTGCTGCGTTAATACGAGCGATCCATAACTGTCTGAACTGACGTTTTCTTTCTTTTCTTCCTGCATAAGAGCTTGTTAATGCTCTCATTACGGACTGTTTTGCTACTTTATACTGTTTAGATCTGGCACCTCTGTACCCTTTTGCCAGCTTTAATGTTCTATTATGTCTTTTTTTAGCGTTCATTCCGCCTTTTATTCTTGCCATGTCTTATTTCCTCCTTCGCCTACTCTTATAAATAAGGTAAAATCTTGTTCATGTTTTTGAAATTTGTAGCATCTGTGATGATCGCTTTTCTTAAGTTTCTTTTTCTTTTGGCAGATTTTTTGGTTAAGATATGGCGCTTATAAGCTTTATTTCTTTTTAATTTACCTGTACCTGTTTTTTTGAAACGTTTAGCAGCTGCTCTGCTTGTTTTGATCTTTGGCATTGTATATGTTCCTCCTTATATTTAGACTTATCTATTTTAACTAAAAAATTCTTAACTGCGTTTTTCAGTTAAAAACATCATAATGCTTCTGCCTTCCATTTTAGCCGGCTTATCCACTACTGCAATGTCTTCAAGTTCTTTTGCGAAATCATCCAGAATATGTCTGCTGCTCTGGACATGAGCCATTTCCCTGCCCCTAAAACGAAGTGTTACCTTTACTTTGTTGCCTTTTTGAATAAACTTTCTGGCAGCACTTACTTTTGTATTCAAGTCATTTACATCGATATTTGGCGATAAACGAACTTCCTTTACTTCAATAACCTTCTGCTTTTTCTTCGCTTCTTTTTCTTTTCTCACCAGTTCATAACGATACTTTCCGTAATCGATAATCTTACAAACAGGCGGTTTCGCTGTCGGAGCGATCTTAACCAGGTCTAATTCTGCTTCTTTAGCCAGTCTCATTGCCTCTTTTGTGGGCATTACACCTAATTGTTCTCCGTTTTCACCAATCAAACGGATCTCTCTGTCTCTGATTTGCTCGTTAATCATTAATTCGCTAATTGTCTTGCACCTCCATAAAATGCTTGAAATAGTTACCACTTCGCTGCTGCTTATCTGCATAAAAAAAGTGGATAGACAGACTATCCACATAATATTCCCATAGAACGTTTCTATGTAACATATTAACCGATAGTCACCTATGTGCTACGGTGAGAGTGGATACTCTACTTTGATTTCTTGTAACCTTATTTACTTTAACACATTCAAATTTTAATGTCAACTGTAAATTTATTTTTAGACATATTTTTTTAATCCTAAAAAGCCAGCCATAATCCTTCTGAATCAGAAAAGGCCGCCAGATATATGGCAGCCTTTTTCGCAAAACTTTATAGATTATTTTTCTTCAAAGCTTGCACATTCTGTCTGATCACAGTGTTTTGCAGCTGCACCGGCGATACCGATTTTATCTGCACTGCATTTGCATGATTCATTAAATGTACAGTTGCGTGCTTCACAATCCACATCAATCTTCTGGCAGGGAGTTCCCATGGAACTTCTGGCATTGTCACCTTTTCTTTCGTGGAAACTGGAACAACAGGTTTCCTGGCATTTTTTTGCATGGTCTCCTCCGACCTGGATATCGCCTTTGCAACAGCACTCTGCGTCATTATAGACACAACTCTGTGCGGAACATACTAATAATGGCATGATACTACCTCCTTTATTTTATTTGGGATAGTATCTGCAATTTTTTAAATTCTATTCCATTACTTTAATCTTCGACTTCTATCTTACGGATTTCCTTCATACGGATCTCTTTGCAGATTTCATCCACAAAGGTATCCAGCGCCTTTTGCCCTTCGTCTCCTTTAAATCTGCTTCTCACGGAAACAACGCCGTCTTCTTCTTCTTTTGCTCCCACTACCAGCATATAAGGTACTTTATCCAGGCGGGCTTCACGAATTTTATATCCGATCTTTTCTGAACGTTCATCCGTTGTACAGCGGATACCGTTTAATTTCAACTGGTCTTCCACTTTCTTGGCATAGTCATGGTACTTCTCTGAAATAGGAAGGACACGTACCTGTTCCGGACACAGCCATGTTGGGAATTTACCTGCATATTTTTCAATCAGCCATGCAAGTGTTCTTTCATAGCAGCCCATGCTGGTTCTGTGAATGATAAACGGACGTTTCTTTTCCCCGTCTTTATCCACATAATACATATCGAACTGCTCCGCCAATGCAAAATCCAGCTGAATCGTAATCATGGTGTCTTCTTTTCCATAGACGTTTTTCGCCTGAATATCCAGTTTCGGTCCGTAGAATGCTGCTTCTCCATCGGCTTCAACAAATGGAAGCCCCAGTTCTAAAAGCATTTCACGCATTACTCCCTGAGATTCTTCCCAGTATGCAGCGTCTCCGATATATTTTTCCGTATTACTCGGATCCCATTTAGACAGGCGGTAGGTTACATCATTCTCCAATCCCAGAGTTTTCAGACAATACAGTGCCAGATTTACACAGCCTTTGAACTCTTCATGTATCTGCTCCGGAGTCATGATTAAATGTCCTTCGGAAATGGTAAACTGACGTACTCTGGTAAGCCCATGCATTTCTCCGGATTCTTCATTTCTGAATAAGGTAGAAGTCTCTCCATAGCGCAGCGGCAGATCACGGTAGCTCTTTTGGCTGGCTTTGTATACATAGTACTGGAATGGGCAGGTCATCGGACGCAGTGCAAATACTTCATCATCCTTTTCTTCATCTCCCAGAACAAACATGCCTTCTTTATAGTGATCCCAGTGACCGGAAATCTTATACAGGTCACTTTTTGCCATTAATGGCGTTTTGGTTCTTACATAGCCTCTCTTTTCTTCCTCATCTTCGATCCATCTCTGCAAAGTCTGGATGATGGTAACACCCTTAGGCATGAGAAGCGGCAGTCCCTGTCCAATAACATCTACTGTAGTAAACAGTTCCATTTCACGTCCCAGTTTGTTATGGTCTCGTTTTTTTGCTTCTTCCATCTGTAACAGATAGGCATTTAATTCATCTTTTTTTGCAAATGCTGTTCCGTAGATACGTGCAAGCATCTTATTTTTTTCATTGCCTCTCCAGTATGCTCCGGAAGAAGACGTCAGTTTAAATGCCTTAATGGATTTTGTGCTCATTAAATGAGGTCCTGCACAGAGATCTGTAAAATCTCCCTGGCGGTAAAAAGAAATAACAGAATCTTCCGGAAGATCCCGGATCAATTCTACTTTATATGGTTCTCCCTTTTCTTCCATGAACTGAATTGCTTCTTCTCTTGGCAGGGTGAATTTTTCAAGCCTTGCTCCTTCTTTGATGATTTTCTTCATCTCTTTCTCGATATTATCAAGGTCTTCTCTGGAAAATGGCTCATGGTCAAAGTCATAGTAATAGCCAGTATCAATAGATGGCCCAATCGCCAGTTTTGCTTCCGGATACAGGCGTTTTACTGCCTCTGCCAGCACATGGGATGTGGTATGGCGCAGAGCCGCCAGCCCCTTTTCATCATTTGCAGTTAAAATCGCAAGCTCACAGTCCTGATCAACGACTGTACGCAGGTCCACGACCTCACCGTTTACTTCTCCGGCACATGCCATTCTTGCCAGACCTTCACTGATGTCCAAAGCAATATCATATACAGATTTGCTGTCTTCATATTCTTTTTTTGATCCATCTTTTAATGTTATAATCATTTTTTTACCCAAATGCGCTGCAGGCTATTCTGCAGCACAGCCACAACAATGCGGCATCCTTTCTAAATTTTTCAGCTTTTACTACTGCCTATCGGCGTAAATACAACGGTAGATACTAGATGCATCACGCAAAAAGTCCCCGGACCATACCTGCCGGTACGATCCAGGGACGAGTATTCTAACTCGCGGTTCCACCCTGATTGTTTCTTAGAAACCACTTCATTTTGATGATAACGGCATCACCGGACCGGATTAGGGCCACTCAGAGGCAGTTTTCAAATGTTTCCTAACAGGATATTTCCAGCACCAATCCCTCTCTGGGTTATTCCGCATTCTACTCTTCTCTTCAACGTATTAACATTATCTATCCTTGATTATAGCATTTACGCTTCATTTGTCAACACCTGAAATTTATTTATATATTTCCAACCAATTTTTCTTTTACCAAAGCAAAAAATTCGCGGACCAGATAGTGGATCTGGAATCTTGGGTCGGAAGAGGCTGCAATTCCCGACAGATTTGTATACCCCTGCTTTTTGCCCAGCTGCATCGCCCGGAATACATGGAAGTTGTTTGTCACTATACCCACTTTAGCATCTTTGCTCCCTATAAGCTCTGCACTGTACTTCAGGTTCTCTTCGGTACTGGTGGATTTGTCTTCCAGAATCAGACGATTCTCCTCAATACCTGCTGCAGCCAGATAACGTCTCATGGCCTCCGCTTCTGTGATATCCTCACCGGGTCCTCTGCCGCCAGACAGGACAGCTTTACTATCCGGATTTTCTTTCAGATATTCTGCCGCCGCATCTAAACGCAAGGTCAATGCTTTACTGGGTACTTCCCCCTTTACCTGGGCGCCCAGTATAATTACATAATCCAAATTCTTTTCTCCATGCTGAAACATACCGGTAAAAATAAATACTTCCACAAGTAAAAATACAAATAATCCTACCGCCAGAACACCGCCTAAAATAACTTTGCACCAGGTGGGAAAGAAATGTGCCCCCGGATGGGTTTTATGGTACTGTCCCAAAAAGGCAAGTCCAAAAAATACTGCTGCCCCACAAAGCCAAATGATTGAAAAATCCATTCCGATGCTGACTAAAATCACAAAATATAACAAGGATGCTATTCCTAAAACCAACCACAATATCTGCATTGTATTTCGATACCTCCTTTTGTGTGTGTTCCAATTCTAATATTCAACTAATTTACGGATATCTTTTTTCAGTGTAACGTATTTTACAGGGTCTGTCAATGCAGTGGAGATTCCGCCTATTTTTCTTAAACCAGATTTTTCACATCTAAAGTCATATCCAAGCAATGCTCTATATACTAATAAAAAGCAGCTCCGCCAAATCAAACCATCGTCTGATTGAAGCGAAAACTGCCTTTTTGAACATATCTTGTATTTAATTTTCAGATACAGAACTATACGAAACGATACAAAACCTGCACTTAACCCTTAATCGCCCCGGCTGCAATGCCATTGATAAACTGTTTTTGCAGCACGGCGAAGATCAGAATAAGCGGTAGTGCACACAGTACACAGGCTGCAAATAATGTATTCCACTGCGCCGGATTCTCACGGTCTCCAAGAAACTGTATCATACCTACAGGCAGGGAGTACTGGTCTGATTTCGAGATAAAGATCATGGGGTAAAAATAATCATTCCAAATCCACATCCCCTGAGTGATCACAACAGATACAACAGCCGGTTTCAGCAATGGAAAGACCACGCTTATGAAACGTTTCCAGAGACTGCAGCCATCGATATAAGCGGATTCCTCAATTTCGATTGGCACTCCTTTCATAAAGCCTGCAAGTAAAAAGATGGAAAACGGCAGGCTGCAGGTAATGAACATGATCATCGGCGTAAACCTGGTGTTGGGCAGTGACAGGCGTCCAAACATCTGGGCGATGGGTACAATAACCATTTGAGAGGGTATGATTAAGCCTGCTATAAAAAAGTAATACAAAAAGCGGCTGGCTTTGCGTTTTATCCTGGAGATAGGATAGGCTGCCATTGTGGAGAACATTACCACTACGAATACCGATCCTCCTGTTGTCATAATACTGTTCAGCATCTGCTTAGGATACTTCATCTTTGTAAAAGCATTTATGTAACTGTCCAAAGAAAATTCCTGAAACAAAAGTAAAGGTGAAATCATATTGTCGGGACTTCTGAGCGAACTGGACACTACGATTAACAGTGGAAAAATAATAAGACAACAAAATAGGGTCAGTAAAATATAGAGTATTACAATACCCGGTGTGAGTTTTACCTTTGATTCCACTTCTTTATATGCTTTTCTCCTTTTCCCCATCATAGTTCCACCTCTCTTTTATTCATATAAAACAGCATGAACACGGTAATCAGTATGATAACGGCGAAGGCAACCACGGAAAACGCACTGGCCTTTCCCATCATCTGATCATTAAATGCAATGCGGTAAATGGAAAACATCAGGGTATTAGTAGACTTTCCCGGGCCACCGTTTGTCATGATAAAGGAATAATCAAATGCCTTCAGTCCGCCGATAACAGCCAGAATTACATTGATGGTAACGGTTGCCGAAATCAGTGGAAGTTTGATTTTTCTAATCAGCTGCCACTGGGAACATCCATCGATCCTCCCTGCTTCCAGGAGACTGTCATCCACAGTCTGCAGTCCAGCAAGATAAATGATCATGGTGGCACCAAAGCCTTTCCATACTTCAACCAGCGCAATCGCATACAGCGCCGCCTTATAATTCCCCAGCACATTAAAGGAGGAACCATCCAGCCCCATTGCCGTCATGATTGTTGCAATCATACCGGAATCCGGCATGTATACGTAGGACCAGATAAAGCCAACCACGATGGCACTGAACAGCGCCGGAACATAGGATACCGTCCTAAAAAATGCCTTTCCCCTAAGTTTTACGTTCAGCGCCATGGCAATTACCAGTCCCAGCAGATTATTAAGGACTACTACCACAACTGCATAAATGAGTGTATTTTTGATTGCATTTACCATAGAACCATCTTTTAACAGTGTCAGATAATTTTTAAACCCTACATAATCGTAATCATAATTAATTCCGTTAAAATTAGTCATACTGTAATAAAATAACTGAAGTACCGGTACAATCCAAAAGATCAGAAACAAGACCAGAGCCGGAATCACAAATAAATACATCCGGTTGGGAAATACAAGGGCTTTCCGTTTTGACTTCTTCATAAATTTTCCTTTCCGGCAGAACCGGGAAGCTGTCCGTATGGACCGTTGCCCGGAGATCCCACTTATTCCTCTGTATAGAGTTCCTCAAATTTTAACTGCATTCCGTTCACAATATCCTCAACAGTCGTTCCCTGTCCGCCTATTGCCTCAGAGAATAATGCTTCCATTTCGTTTTCTGTTCCTGACGGCCAGCCCTGATTGCACCAATACGAGGATTTTCCCTCATTATACAGCTCCATAAACGGTTTCCAGAACTCATCTACCTTATCTGATCCGTAGCCATAGGTAACCACAATATTTCCCATGTCCACCATTCCCTTCCAGATGTCAGACTCTCCGTCAAACCATTTTTCCAGAATTGCCTTGGCCTCTTCCTTGTGTTTGGAACCGGAATAGATCGCCGGTGTAGCCCCTATTGACATGGATGCCCAGAGTTCCTCATCTGCACTGTTACCCGGCAGCGGGAAATATCCCCGTTCAAAATCAACCGCTCCATTTGCACACAGAGCCTTTTTGTCTCCATTATGGTCAAAGGTCATAGCTGCCTGTCCATCCACGAATTTCTGAATTGCCTGCTGAGCACTCAGTCCCAGTGATGAGCTGTCTATATAGCCCTCATCATACAGCGTCTTATACATGGAAATCACTTCATCCCAGGTATCCTTATCTGTAAATTTTGTCTCTCCGGTTCGAAGCTGGTCGTCAAACTTCGTATTCTTTGCGTATACTTTGCTTGCCGCTATCTGATAGAGCCCAAACTGCATGACGTACATATCTTTATCTCCCATTACAATGGGCTGTATGCCTGCTTCTTTGAGTACCTTGCAGCAATTCAAAAATTCATCCCAGTTAGTTGGGATTTCCAGATTATGTTCTTTAAACATATCTTTATTAAAATACGTTCCCAGCATGGAAACGTTAGAGCCAACTCCATAAATCTCCCCATCATAGGAGAACGCTTCTCTTGCACCATCTCCAACCAGATCCATCACCTTCAGATCTGTCAGAGGTTCCAGATATCCTGCCTTAGCCAGATTAATTACCCCGTTTGCTCCCGCATATTTCGGATGTACAAGAATAATATCCGGGCACTCTCCCGATGCCAGCTTTGTCTTTAATGCAGTGTAATACTGGTCATCCGGCAGCTTCGTCACTTCCAGCTTAATATCCGGAAATTCTTTTTCTACCAGGCCCGGTAAAATCTCTGTTTCAAAATCAGGATTGGATGGTGTGCCGGAATACATCATGGTAATCACGGTTTTATCTCCGGAGGCTTTGCTCTCCTCCTGCTGTACAGCAGCGGATTCTGCTCCCTCACTGCTTCCTGATTTCTCCTTTCCTCCGCATCCTGCCAGGGACAGGGTGATCATGCTGCCTGCAATCGCCAATGCTAATAATCTTTTCACTTTCATATTGTTATCCTCCTTAACTTTTTCATAATCCAATCATACCATACTCCAGGTATACTTTTGTTCAGAGTAATGGTGCACATTTGTTAGGTCATCTGTTTGATCATTTAATTGATTGTCTTCCTAAAAATATGATGAATTTATCATTACCCCATGCTTTATTTATGATATACTTCTTTTTAAATAACAGTTCTGTCAAACTTCCTGTTTTGCCCGGAAGTAAATGAAAGGAGGATCTGAATGAAACTTAAGAATAAGTTTCTTATCATATTTCTGCTGATATCTATCATACCGGTGATTTTTATTACCACCTTTACCTATACCCGGTATACCAAGCTGATAGACAAACAGATTACCAGCATTACGGATAATATTTTCGAAAAATCCGGAGAAGAAATGGAAAAAAACCTGAAATCCCTGGAGCATGTTGGAGACCTTTTCAACTTTCACAGTGAATCTGATCAGATATCCTTAAATAAAGAACTCCGAAAATATGCCGGCAGTTCTGCAAACTACTCATACTATGATGTTTTCCAAAGTAATCAAAACATCCATTTCATCCTGAAGAATGTAACCTACAGCAGCGAATACATAAACGGTATTTTTGTGTTTACACCCAGCGGTCCCATTTTAGGCTATGGACTTAACAGTAACATCGATGTATTTCCCGGGTATACTCCCCAAGATGATGACTGGTACGAAAAAACCCTTGACCTGAAAGGTGCTTTTCATATTGACGGAATATCCCAGAAGGACTTTTTGATTAACAGCAGACCTTCAATCTCATTTTCCAAGGCCCTTTATGACGGATTTTCCAAGAAATTTCTGGGGGTTCTGTTTATTGATTGTTCTCCGGCAGTTTTTGATTTCTCCAAGGTAAACACACTGAATGATACTGCTAAGATTACCATAGAGTCCAGTTCTGGACAGGTTATATACAGTGATTCTACCGACGGAAACTTCACCCACAAAAATAGCCGCACACTGACGAAAGAATTTTCTTCCGATAATCTGCGGTTAATTTTTAAGGTAAACTATGAGGCACTCTATAAGGAATTCGATGCTACCAGAATCATGATACTGACGATTGCAGGTATTTGTGCTGTCATTTTCATGATCTTATCCTGCTTTTTATCCTATTCCCTGTCCCGACCCATCACCTATTTAAGCAGCAAGATGGCGGAGTCCAAAAACCAGAAGCTTCTTACCGCTTCCCATTATATGAACCGAAACGATGAGATTGGGGTATTGTACAACGAGTATAATCATTTAATCCAGACGCTGAGTGAATACATTGAAAAAGAGCTGCAAAACAAATTAATCTCACTGGATTCTCAAATGAAGTCACTGGAAGCCCAGATCAATTCCCATTTTCTTTACAACACGCTGGAATCCATTAACAGTATTGCAGAAATTGAAGAGGTAGAAAGTATTGCAACTATGTCTCTTGCCCTGGGCGATATGTTCCGTTATAGCATTAAGACCCAATGCGAGCTGGTAACCATTGCAGAAGAACTGAAGCACGTGCGGGATTATATTTCCATTCAGCAAATCCGTTTTGAAAACCGTTTCCGGGTAATCATGAACATTCCGGAGGAAATGATGGAATTACAGGTACTGAAACTGATTCTGCAGCCGCTGGTAGAAAATTCCTTTTATCACGGGCTGAACTACTGCCAGTATGGGAGTTATATAAAAATTGACAGCTGGACGGAATCCTCCTTTCTATATTTTTCCGTCAGTGACGACGGGGTTGGCATGGATGAAACACAGCTAGGCCAGCTAAACCAAGATTTAAAGCAGAAAGCCGAATTCACCGAGCTGGGGCACCGGAACAAACAAAGCATCGGTATTAAAAATATCCACACCCGTATCCGTCTATATTACGGAGATGAATACGGCCTTCAGATACAGAGCAAAAAGGAAGGCGGAACTTCCATACTGATTAAGCTTCCAAAACTAAACTATTAGGAGGATTCTATGTACACTTTTATTGTAGTTGATGATGAATCACTGATCCGCAAAGGGATTATCAAGAAACTTTCTTCCATTCAGGATACCGTTCAATGCATTGGGGAAGCATCTAACGGCCAGGAAGCACTCACTCTCATTGGCGGGCTTTGCCCGGATATTGTAATCACAGATATGAAAATGCCTCTGATGGATGGAACGGCTTTTCTGTCACAGCTGACACGTGACTTTCCCAATATAAGATCCATTGTCATAAGCGGATATAAAGACTTCGATTATATGAAGCATGCCATTGCAGCCCAGGCAGTTGATTATCTCTTAAAACCATTCGGCAGGGAGGCCCTGACTGAAGCTGTCCTGAATGCAGTAAAACAGTTAAATGACCACCAGTCCATACAAAACAGGCTGATTAGCTCTGACGAGAAAAAAGAGCAGGCTCGTTATAAGTACGATTTACAAATGCTGCAAAATTTAATAATGGGATATCACACCTCGGACTTCTCCATAACGTCCAGGCGGTTGAACTTCGTTAACCAGATTCACGATTTGGTTATGATTACGGTCTATTCCCCGACAACTCTGGATTTTACCCTGTTTACATCCTTCCTGTCGGAAAACGCCTTTGGGGATCTTGCTTTATTTCTGGAACATGCAACCAACCAGAATCTGGGATTCTTCATCCTGTTCAAGCCGGAACATTCGGTCTTAAGTTCTGATGAGATGTGCAGACAATTGATCCAGCAGCTAAACAGCACCCTTTATGCGTCCAAAACACCGGTTTTATTTGGCTGCAGCCGTACACACCACTCTCTCCTGGAGCTGAATACAGCTTTTCTGGAAACAGTTACCGCTATGAATACCAAAAAGGTCTCCGGCAGCACCGCAGCTTTTTTTCCACTGGAGAAAAAAAGGGAACCAATTTCCATTACATGGAATAAAACAGAAGAATTTCTGTTCCGTATCGAAGCAGGTATGCTCGATCAGACATCCGAACTTTTAGAAGAGCTTTTTACGTATTTCCTTACCATCCCCGATGTAAGCCTCTATGACATAAAAGTATTTTGCTTTTCTCTGGCTGACCAGACACGGTATTTAATGAGCACCTACTTTGACCAGATTAATCCTTCCTCTGCCAACAGCAGTATGCAGAATATTCTCAACAATATGTTCAGCCTTCAGGAAATTAAGGATTACTATCACCAGTTTTACGCAAACATTTCATCCCTTTTCAAAACAGATAATATATATGCCACAGATGACATTATAGAAAAGATGAAAATCTACATGCAGAGGCACTACCAGAATAATCTGACCATAGAGTTCCTGTCTTCCCTTTTTTATCTGAACCGCAGTTACTGCAGCCATCTGTTCAAACAGCGCACCGGAGAAACCTTTGTACACTGTCTGAACACCATCAGGATTGCCAAAGCGAAACAAATGCTCTCTGAGACAGATAAAAAGATGTATCAGATCGCCAAGGCAGCCGGTTATGACAATGTTAAATATTTTTTCCGAATCTTTAAAAAATATGAGCACATGACACCAGAACAATACCGGATTCAAAACAGGTAACACCCGTTTCGCTTGACAGGCTGTTTGCTTCTCATTTATGCATACAAAAACCGACCCTCCAATCGTTAGATTTAGCTCTGACTTTTGGGGGTCGGTTTAATCCGGCTTTTATCCGGTTTTTATTATGCGTTTTTACCGCAGCACTTTTTATATTTCTTTCCACTTCCGCAGGGACATGGATCATTTCTTCCAATTTTTTTGCCTTTGACAATTGTATTGGCTTTCTTTGCTTCTCTATACAGCACTTTCTTTTTCTCTTCATCGAAGATTTCATCCCACATAGGCAGCTCATATAACCAGTCAGCCTTTGCGTCTACCATATTTTTGTAAAGAAGCTCTTTATCAAATCCTAAGTTTACTTCCGTGTTTTCATTCATTTCTTCAATTGGATTCTTCACTTTTAAACTTTCATCAATTCCATCCAGGAAGCCTACCATCGTCATTACCGGAATTTCAAACTTTTCAGCCAAATCCTTAACGGTACCTTTTACCACTTCTTCCGGATTGGCTAATAATTTCTCATAGATTCCTTTTTCAATTAAAAAATAATCAGTCCAAAACTTCTGAAGCTGCTTCTTATCTGTTTCCTGAGAGTATGCTACATCTCTCCAATCCTGTAATAATCCCATATCTAATCCATCCTTTGTTTCGTATTCGTAATTATAACACGTATAGTATATAACACTTTTGATGATTTTTCAAAAGAATTTTATTTTTTATATAAAAATTGTATAGAAATCAAAATTCTGCTCATACTACTAACATCTACAAAAGAGAAAATTAATACTTATCCTCCCCCAAATACCGGGTCCGGCCGCAACAGCGCGGCGGGCCCGGGATTTTTAAAATTTCTTCTTAATCTTGAATTTGATATAATCTCTGATATCTCTTTTTAACTGCTTTTTCACATCGTCTTTATTTGCCTTTGCCATCTGGTCATGAAATTCATCCAAAAGCCTCCGCTGGCTTTTTACATCTTCTTCGATTTTTTCCAGCTGCTTAACTTCATTTGCGGATATTCTCTGAAGAATATATTCGGCATAGGCACTTGCCAGTTTCATTCCACGGTGCTTCAAAATCTCATTCATATCTTTGATTACTCTGATTTCATGATTCCCACCTACGACAAAGGCGTAAATGTATGCCGACTTATCAACCACCAGGCGGTTCAGCAGCTGCTTAATGCAATCCGGCAGATGCCCTTTTACACTTGCAAAAATAAACCCGACAGTTTTATTCTCTTCATAAACGATTGATTCCGTTACAGATGATGCCTCTACAAGTATGACGCCTTCATTTCTTTCCTCAAACATTCTTGCTATTTCTTTACTTTTTACACTGTGGCCATCATAATATACGGTACTATTTTCCATAAGATTCCTCCATTTCATTGTTTCCCAGTAGTTTTGCGTTTCAGGCGACATTGCCGATTTATCTTACGGTTCCTCAGATCGTGTTTAAAAATTGCTTTCTTCCATCTATCCGCCCCACTTTTGTGAGGCATACAGACGGCCTAACCGATTCCTTTGTACACTACACTTAAAATCAGTACCAGGACTGCCAGAAAAATATATACATATTTTGCGGTAAAATCAAATATTTTACCCACCGACTTCTCCCGTCCCAGATTCAATTCCTCATCTATTCTCTTGGTTCCAAGAACCCAATAAATAATAATTGCGCACATAACTGCTCCAAAGGGAACAACATAAATCGTAATGATATCCATCCACGTACCAAGATATGCTTCATTTTCTACAAATAAACCAACTGCCAGAGCAATAGCTCCCACAATCAGGATTGCTGCCGTTCTTTTCATTTTTAGCTGCTTCATGACCGCTTCTGCACACACCTCAAACATATTCACCAGTGAGGTAATTCCTGCAAACAGAACGGATACGAAGAATAAGACTGCAATCAGTCTTCCCGCCGGCATTTGGGCAAATACTTTCGGCAGCGTAATAAACATCAGCGGCGGACCGGAACTTGGATTCATTCCAAACGCAAATACTGCCGGAATAATAGCAAATCCCGCAAGCAGAGCTGCACCGGTATCTAAGAGGGCAGTCTGCATGGATGCTTTCGGTATATCTTCTTTTCTGCTTAAATAACTTCCATATATGATCATTCCGGAACCGGTAATAGACAATGAGAAAAATGCCTGCCCCATGGCCATCACCCAGGTCATAGGATCCAGAAGCTTCTCCCACTTGGGGATCAGCAGATATCGGTATCCTTCCATGGATCCCGGAAGGAAAAAAACACGTATTGCCACAATTGCAAATAAAATAAAAAATGCCGGCATGATAATACGGTTTACTTTTTCAATGCCTTTTAATACTCCGCCAATTAAAATAATGACGGTGATACAGATTACTACCGTGTGCCATGGAATACTTCCAAGAGTACCCGTGATTTCACCAAAATACTGTTCTGACTCTGTGTTTAAAAAACTTCCGGTTACCGCTCCGAACAGGTAGCGCAGCACCCATCCTACAATAACCGCATAACCGATTGCGATTCCCAAAGATCCAAGAAGGGGAATACTACCCAGTATTTTACCACCCTTTTTTCCTCTGGACTTCAATGCATAGTCATACGCACCAACCGGTCCGGTTCCGGTCAGACGCCCCAGAGCAAATTCACCGGACATTCCAAATAACGCTATAAATATAAAATAAATAATTAGAAATGCAGCTCCACCATACTGCCCTACACGATAAGGAAACATCCATATATTTCCCATTCCTACTGCTGATCCGACACTTGCCAGAACAAAACCAAGTCTGCTTCCAAACTTTGCGCTCTCGTCACCTCTTTTTGACATTCCCCTTTTTCTCCTATCGTAGTCTCTCCTGCTTTACAGATCTGATATCAATGTTCGGACATCTCTCTCTTTCGTCGCCCAGCTGGTGCAAAAACGCACCACACTGCGTGTTTCATCATAACGCTGAATATAAGCAAAACTGTACTTTTCTCTAAGCGTTTCCAAAAAAACATCATCCATAATCGGAAACTGTTGATTTGTCACACTGTCAATAAATAACGGGTACCCCTTTTCCAGTAAAGCATTTTTCAGCATCATTGCCATTTCATTGGCATGACTTGCTAATTTAAAATACAGGTCTTCGCGAAACAATTCACCAAACTGGATTCCCAGCAAACGCCCCTTAGCCAGCATACCGCCTTTTTGTTTCATCAGATAGCGGAAATCTTCTTTTAACACAGGATTGGTAATAACTACCGCTTCTCCAAACAATGCACCTACTTTTGTTCCTCCAATGTAAAACACATCGCAAATATCTGTTATATCATGCAGATCCAGATCATTTCCTTTTGCTGTGAGTCCGTATCCAAGCCTTGCCCCATCCATAAACAGATACAGCCCGTTTTTTCTGCATACGCTGCCAATCTCAGCCAGTTCCTCTTTGCTGTAAATAGTACCATTTTCGGTGGGATTGGAAATATAGACCATTTTCGGCTGAACCATATGTTCATGCGTCTCGTCATCTACATGGTCACGGTAAAGCTTCTCAATCTGCTGTGCCTGAATCTTACCGTCTTCACTCGGCAGGACCAGTACCTTATGTCCACAGGCTTCAATTGCACCCGTTTCATGCACATTAATATGTCCGGATACTGCTGAAATTACCCCCTGGTAAGAGCGCAGTGCAGCATCAATCACAGTGAGATTTGTCTGGGTGCCGCCTACCAGAAAATGTATATCAGCATCCTCTCTGCCGCATTTTTCCCTGATCATGGCCCTGGCTTCCTCGCAATATCTGTCTTCCCCGTACCCTGGAGTCTGCTCCAGGTTGGTTTCCGCCAGTTTCTTTAGAATGTTTTCATGGGCACCTTCTGCATAGTCACAATTAAAACGTATCATGTTGTCAAACCTCTATTCTCTCATGTATATATTTGCGTAGATCTTACGTGTGCATTTTCCTGCATATCTTTATCGTACAAAATTTTACTCTAAAAAGCAAGAAAAAATTGCAGTCAGATACAAAATCCCAACAATTTGCTTTTTTGAACCATCTGTTGTATAATAATTCAAAACGTTATGAGGTATCTGAAATTATGAAAAAGAAACAAATTTTTGCCTGGATCGGCATTGTTCTACTGGTAGCCCTCTATTTGAGTACACTGATTTTTTCACTTATGAAAAGTGACTTTGCCTACGACATGTTTCGCATCTCGGTGGCGTGTACCATCATTGTTCCTGTATTTCTCTACGGCTACATTCTTTTTTACCGCATTTCCAAAAAAGGCAAAGAAAAAGAAAAACCGGATAACCGAAAAAAATAGGTTATCTGGTTTTTCTCTGATATTGTAAAATTATGTTCTCAGCATATGGTAAAGCACCGCTGTCAGAAAATAATTCAATCAGGCTAAAGCCCGTTTAAAATGCAAATGCCAAATCATCTGCTGGCTCTTCTGACGTCTGGATCAGATTCATAATCATCTGAGGAAGCGTAACCTCCCATTTATAGCTGACGTTAACCCGGTCTTCTGAGAGACACTGGATTGGGATTCCGTTACTTCCAAAAATATCTACCTCACCGCCTGCTATACGGCTGATACGATGAGCAAACGTGATATAACCTTTCTTGTAATTCATCATTTCTCTTTGATATTCTGTTATATGCTTTGGACGCAGGCTGTTAAGTGTATATTGCAGATAGAAATCGGAAAGCAGCTGCTTTTTATGTCCCTTCATCCATTCAACATCCTGGTTTAATATCCTCTGGGCTTCTTCTTTTGTTATCTTTACGCATCTCTTATATACAATTTCATTTTGTATATATTTTTTCTCTATATAGATTTGGGTTTCGTCGTTGTTCTTCATACAGATATAATATTTCGGTACCGTGTCGTTGTGCAGCTCCCCTGCCGCACCAGTCTGCATAAATCTCAGCTTCTTCAGGCTGTATTTTTCAATTTTCTTTTTTGGCTGTCCGGTAAGCGCAGCCTGTTTCATTAGTTCGTACTTATCTTTTCTAACTGTTTCATTTTCTTCATAATACGTGGTGTATCTCATGAAAAATCCCCCTATCTTCCACCTTATACTATATGAATGACGTCCCGGCAACATGCATGTTTTTTAACATTTACTGTATAAATTGGCAAAACTTTTTTCGTTCGCATTTTACATATTTATTATAGCATTTAATTGTGAATACATGATGTCTCACTTCTAAAAAGTTTCTTAATTATATTAAGAATTGACAAGTAATCACTTACCATACTATGATATTAGGTAATACTTACTAAGGAGGATCTATCAGAAATGATAAAATCTATAATATTTGATATTGGCATGGTTTTAGCGGACTATAACTGGTCCGGTTACCTGCGGTCTTTTTCTTATTCCAAAGAAACATACGAGGCCGTTGCAAATGCGGTCTTTTTAAGCCCTACCTGGGTGGAATGCGACCGCGGAGTACTATCTGACCAGGAACTTTTATCCGGGTTTATCCACAACGCTCCGGAATATGAAAAAGAAATAAAGGAAGTCTATGACACCGTGGGCAGATGCATAAAACAGTATGATTATACAATCCCCTGGATTCAGGAGCTGAAAAGCAAAGGGCTTGGGATTTATGCCCTTTCCAATTACGGAGAGCGTATGTTCGCCCAGACAGGAAAAGAACTGAATTTTCTGAAATACATGGATGGCGCTCTGATTTCCTATCAGGACCACTTGATTAAACCAGACCCCAGAATATACCAGACACTTCTGAATCGTTACAATCTGATCCCGCAAGAGACTGTTTTCTTCGATGATAATGAAGATAATGTCAAGGGTGCATCTGACCTTGGAATAAACGCCTTTCTTTTTCACAATTATCAGGAAGCCAACGAACAATTACAGGCTTTGCTGGAAGCATAAAACAAAAGCCGGAATCAATGGTGCCGCCCGGAACGTGTCTGCAATGGCTTGCTGACACGCATCAGAGCGTGTTTTCAAATTGCTTACTGACACGCTCATGAGGCAGCGGATATTGACTCCGGCTGTTTTTCATTTTAAAATTTCTTGATACTACTACTGAATCTACTTCCGGGTCTTATGGGATCCCGGCTGCAGATTATTTTCTATAAATAATATCGTCTCTTCCAGGTCCGTTGGAAATCATGGTAATTGGGAATCCCAGATGTTTTTCCACAAACTCTACATATTTTTTACAGTTCTGTGGTAAATCCTCATAATTTTTAATGCCGCGGATATCGGAATTCCAGCCTGGCAGAACTTCCAGTACTGGTTTTGCCTTTTCTAACTGTGAGGTAGTAGGGAAATCTGTCGTTACTTTTCCGTCTATTTCATATCCGGTACATACCGGAATTTCTTCTAAATAGCCAAGAACATCAAGAACAGTGAATGCAACATCCGTTGTACCCTGAATTCTGCATCCGTATTTGGATGCCACACAGTCGAACCATCCCATACGTCTCGGACGTCCTGTCGTTGCACCATACTCACCGCCGTCTCCGCCGCGTCTTCTTAATTCATCTGCTTCCTCACCGAAAATTTCGCTTGTAAATGCACCTGCTCCCACAGCACTGGAATATGCTTTTACAACGGTGACGATTTTCTTGATTTCATAAGGCGGAATACCTGCTCCTATAGCTCCATATGCAGCCAATGTGGATGAGGATGTAACCATTGGGTAAATTCCATGGTCAGGATCCTTTAAAGAGCCCAGCTGGCCTTCTAAGAGGATGTTCTTCCCTTCCTGGATGGCATCCCATAGGAACGCAGATACATCACATACATAAGGTGCTACCATTTCTTTGTAACCTTTTAACTCTTCCATAATATCATCCGGATTCAGTGCCGGCTTCTGATACAAATGCTCTAAGATAACATTTTTCTGGATGCATACGCGTTCCACTTTATCTCTCAGTGCTTCTTCATCAAATAATTCACTTACCTGGAACCCGATTTTTGCGTATTTGTCTGAATAAAAAGGTGCAATACCGGATTTTGTAGAACCGAATGATTTGCCAGCCAAACGTTCTTCCTCACACTGGTCAAACAGAATGTGGTAAGACATCACCATCTGCGCACGGTCGGAAACCAGAATCTTTGGTGCCGGAACCCCTCTGTCTACAATCCCCTTTATTTCATTAAATAATACAGGAATGTTAAGTGCCACGCCATTGCCTATTACACTGGTTGTATGATCATAAAATACTCCTGACGGCAGCGTATGCAATGCAAATTTTCCATAGTTATTAACGATCGTATGACCTGCATTTGCGCCTCCCTGAAATCTTACGATTATGTCTGCTTTTTCGGCAAGCATATCTGTGATCTTGCCCTTGCCTTCATCTCCCCAGTTTGCTCCTACAACTGCTTGTACCATATTGAGATCCTCCTGTATTTGTTTTTATATAGTTATCGTATTAAAACAATGTTACATGGTAAGTATACTACTTTTTTCCGTATAAGTAAAATTAATATTGATTATACTTTATATAACTGTAGATTATATCTTCTTCAAATAGATACGCAAATTTTTTTAAGCATTATTTCATCATATCGATCAGGCACTGCGCTGCCATGGACAGCGGATTTCTCCGGTCTATCGCCAGGCATATATTCCTTCTGGGAATTTCTTTCTTTAATTTCAGCTCAAATAATGATCCATTGTCTAAGTTCACCCGGGCAAAGTCCTGCATGACAGTAGCAACCCCCAGGTTTCTGGCTGCAAACTGGACAATCATGTCGCTGGTTGCCAATTCGATCTCCGGATTCAGGACGACTCCATTTTCCAGCAGAAACTTATCCATATATGCCCTTGTACTGGTCTTTTTCTCCAGACAGATAATGGGAAGCCCCTCCAGTTCCTTCAGTGAAATTTCACGTCCCTTTAAGTCCATAAATTTGCTTCCTGCCACAAAGACGTCGGCAATTTCCCGAACCGGGCAGAATTCCAGTTCGGTTCTGGGGGGAAGCGGATCCGTAACCACGCCAAAATCTATCTTGCCTTCCTGCATATAGCGAAGGGTTTCCGGAGTAGGTCCGTTTGTCACGGTAAGCTTTACTTTCGGATATGCTTCATGAAACTGCTGAAGATAAGGCAGCAGATAAAACTGGAGTGTCATATCACTGGCTCCAATCCGTATTTCACCCGTCTCCATATTCTGCATATCCCTAAGCTTGCTCTCTCCCAGCATCATATATTCATACCCTCTGGCAACGTAGGAATAGAGCATCTCACCAGCCGACGTAAGGCGTACACCTTTTCCGGTCCTGACAAACAGGGTTATGCCCAACTGTTTTTCCAGCTGTTTGATCGCCTGGCTGACTGCCGGCTGGGTAATGGAAAGTTCCTCCGCCGCCAGGGTAATCCCCCCCAGCCTGCCAACATAATAAAATATTCTGTAGTATTCTAAATTAATATTCATGAGTATCCCTGCCCTGTTTTTCACGAATTCGTTTCCATCATGAAACTCACTTACCGCTTCGTCCCTTTTCTGATAATAATAAAGATAATGGCACTGACTCCCATCAGTATCGGATAGAAAAGAAATGGCATTATCTGAAAAGGAGTAAGGGCGGATAAGCTAGCCGCGGACAATAGCTGGGCACCATAGGGAATCAGTCCCTGGCCTACCGAAGCAAAAATATCCAGAAGAGATGCACTTCTTCTTGGAGAAATATTATATTCTTCACTGATTTCCTTTGCAATAGGGCCTGCCATTACAATTGCCACTGTATTATTTGCGGTACATGCATCCACTGCAGCTGCCAGAAATGCGATACCAAATTCTCCACCCTTTTCGCCATGGATGCTTTTCTTGATTACATACAGGATATAATCAATCCCTCCATAGGCTTTCACCAATGCCACGATGCATGCCACAATTAAAGAAATGACCGTAATATCATACATGCCGGTAACACCTTCACCTACTACTTTAAAGATATCTCCGATAAGTATTGTGCCGGTGCCAACGCCGACAATCAGGGATAGCACTATCCCGCTGATTAATACTACGAATACATTTAAACCGATCAATGCGCCGATTAAAACTACAAGATAAGGAGCTACTTTTAGAATATCATATTCCAGATTTCCAAAACTCTGCTTTCCACCTGTGCCCGAGATGACAAAGAATAAAATCATTGTAATAATTGCTGCCGGAAGAACTATAAAGAAATTTTCTTTAAATTTGTCCTTCATCTCACATCCCTGGGTACGAACTGCGGCGATTGTGGTATCGGATATCATGGATAGGTTGTCCCCAAACATAGCACCGCATACGACTGCACCGATACAAATTGGAAGGGCAATCCCTGTTTTATCACTGATGCCCACACCAATTGGCGCCATAGCTGCTATGGTTCCCATGGAAGTACCCATGGAAATAGAAATAAAACAGCCGATTAAAAATAATCCGACCACGGCTATATTGGAGGGAAGTATGGACAGTCCCAGATTTACCGTACTCTCTACACCTCCTGCGGCCTTAACTGCACCCGAGAAACCTCCGGCCACAAGGAAAATCAGGCACATAGTAACTATGTTTTCTTCTCCGATTCCTTTTGTAATCACAGTGATTTTATCACCATAAGGCAGTTTACGGTTCTGGGCAAAAGCAACTAAGAGAGCAATCAAAAATCCTACGATTGCCGGCATACTGTAAAAGTCCCCGGTTACACATCCCATTCCGATAAATATAATTAAGAAAACGCCAATTGGCAGCAGCGCTTTCGGATTTCCCCTCTTATTCTCTGTTCCGTTTTCTATTTTACTATTCACTTTACTTCCTTCTCTGTTTTGCGTTTTATTTTGTGCCAGATTATCTGTTTTATTTTCTGTTCTATCATATGTTCTATTTTCCGTTCTATTATCTGTTCTTTCATTTGTTCTATTATCTGATTTATTTCCTTTTCCTATCATCTCTTCTCTCCTGTTTTTTATACATACTGCAGACGGTCATAGGCTTTCTCGGCGTTTGCACCGTTCCTGTAATTCAGAAAAAGCCCCCGCACCAGTACAGCGCCGCACACTTAAGTGCGATGCTGTACTAAACATATGTACGGCGGCTTTAGAGTATTTCATCTGCTTATATTACGCTTGCTTATATTATACGTTAATTTCTGCTTTCATACCCAGAATTTCTTTATTCTCTTCTAAAATAGGTTTTACATTCTTCGTAAGGAAATTATCTACCTGTAATGGAGCACGTCCGACATATTTAGAAGGATCCATGGTCTTTTTCAGTTCTTCCAAAGACATATTGAATGCCGGGTCTGCTGCAATGAGTTCTAAAAGGTTATTGTCTTTACCTTCCACTTTTACGTTCTTACCTGCTTCCATGGAAAGTTCACGGATTTTTTCGTGCAGCTCCTGTCTGTCACCTCCGGCTTTTACAGCATCCATCATTATATTCTCTGTTGCCATGAACGGTAATTCTGACATCAGTCGTTTCTCGATTACTTTTGGATAAACCACCAGTCCGTCTACCACATTCAGGCACAGATCCAGAATACCGTCAACTGCCAGGAATCCTTCCGGAACAGAAAGGCGTTTATTAGCAGAATCATCCAGAGTTCTTTCAAACCACTGGGTCGCTGAAGTAATTGCCGGGTTTAACGCATCTGCCATAACAAATCTGGACAGAGATGCAATACGCTCGCTTCTCATTGGATTTCTCTTATATGCCATTGCTGAGGAACCGATCTGGGATTTTTCAAATGGCTCTTCTACTTCTTTTAAATGCTGAAGCAGACGGATATCATTGGAGAATTTATGCGCACTTGCAGCGATTCCTGCTAATACGTTTACCACTCTGGTATCTACTTTACGGGAATAGGTCTGACCGGATACTGCGAAACACTCTTTGAATCCCATTTTTGCTGCAATCATAGGATCAATCTGGTCTATCGTTTCCTGATTGCCGTCAAACAGTTCCAGGAAGCTTGCCTGGGTACCGGTTGTACCTTTTGAACCCAATAATTTCATCGTAGAAATCACATAATCCAGATCTTCCAGATCCAGCATAAATTCCTGCATCCAAAGTGTGGCACGTTTTCCCACAGTTGTTGGCTGTGCAGGCTGAAAATGTGTAAATGCCAGTGTTGGAAGGTTTTTATACTCATTTGCAAAGCCAGCCAGTTCTGCAATTACATTGACTAATTTTCTCTTTACTAACTTTAATGCCTCTGTCATTACGATGATGTCCGTATTGTCACCCACATAACAGGATGTTGCTCCTAAGTGGATAATCCCCTTTGCTTTGGGACATTGTACACCATATGCATACACATGGGACATAACATCATGGCGGACTACTTTTTCTCTTTCTTTTGCCACATCATAATTAATATCATCAGCATGAGCTTTTAATTCTTCAATCTGCTCCTCTGTAATATTTAAACCTAATTCTTTTTCTGTGTCGGCAAGTGCAATCCACAATTTTCTCCAGGTGCGGAATTTCATATCCGGAGAAAATATATACTGCATTTCCCTGCTTGCATAACGTTCCGATAACGGACTTTGATATCTGTCTGTACTCATTTTATATCTCCTCTATTATCTCTATGATCTTTATTATTTGTATTTTTACCATTTTTTAATATCTGCAGCCTATTTGATATATTCGCCGCGGATGTCTTCTGTGGGGGGCTCCATCGGATAATCTCCTGTGAAGCAGCCTTTACAGATCGGGAGGTTACCTATCATTTCACCTAAGCGCCTGATAGCCAGATATGCCAGCGAATCCGCACCAATTACCTGTCTGATTTCTTCCACCGTGCGGTTGTAGGCGATCAGCTGTTCCCTTGCCGGTACGTCTGTACCAAAGTAACATGGCCATAAAAACGGAGGTGAGCTGACTCTTACATGCACCTCTGCCGCTCCTGCTTCTTTTAACATGCTTACAATGCGGTCACTTGTGGTGCCGCGAACAATGGAATCATCGATCATGACCACTCTTTTTCCTTTTACAGCTTCTTTTAAAACGTTTAATTTCACACGGACGCTGGACTCACGGCTGCTCTGCTTCGGCTTGATAAAAGTACGACCCACATATCCGTTTTTGACAAACGCTGTTCCATATGGAGTACCGGACTGCAATGAATAACCAAGTGCCGCCGCATTGCCTGATTCCGGCACGCCTACCACCAGGTCGGCCTCTACCGGTGAATCGATTGCAAGAAATTTACCAGCCAGGATTCTGGACTGATAAACGCTGACTCCGTCAATTCTGCTGTCCGGTCTTGCAAAATAAATATATTCAAAAATACATCTGGCTTCCTGCTCTTTTGGGAGACACATACTGGTATCCGATTGTATGCCATCTTTCGTTATGGTGACAATTTCTCCCGGCAGAACATCTCGCACAAATTCTGCACCTACGGTATCAAGTGCACAGGTCTCGCTTGCCAGAATGTATGCATGATCCCTTTTACCGATGCAAAGCGGGCGAAATCCATAAGGATCCCTTGCTCCCATTAATTTTCTGGGGGACATGACGATCAGGGAATACGCACCCTTAATTTTCATCATGGCACGTTTTACAGCCTCTTCTGCAGCATTTGATTTTACCCGTTCCCTTGCAATATGATACGCAATGACTTCCGAGTCAATTGTGGTTTGAAAAATAGCGCCGTCATAAGCCAGCTGGTCACGAAGTTCCGTCGCATTGATCAGATTGCCATTATGCGCCAGCGCCAGCGTTCCTTTTATATAATTTAATACCAGTGGCTGTGCATTCTCACGCGTGCTGCTGCCTGCTGTAGAATAACGGACATGGCCTACACCTATGTCACCTTTGAGATTATCAAAACTGCCTTCTGTAAATACTTCATTTACCAGCCCCATTCCTTTATAGGACTGTACCCTGCCTTTTGGACCCTGCGTATCACTTACCGCGATTCCACAACTTTCCTGTCCTCTGTGCTGCAATGCAAATAATCCGTAATAAATGGTGGATGCAACATCGTTTCCATCAAAATCATAGATACCAAATACACCACACTCTTCTTTTAAACCGTCAAACTCTTCTACTTGTTCATGTAAATGATTGTTCATCCATCTAGCCTTTCTACATGCACCCGTTGATTGTTACCTGATACAGCATAGCCCGATTATTGTGCGATGCCGTACTCTAATATTGCCCTTACGAAAATCACAGTGGATGTAATATCCACTGTGTCTTTTGTTTTTCTTATAATCCAAGACGAGAGAAAACTTCGTTGTAAGCTTCTTCTACATTTCCCATGTCTCTTCTGAAACGGTCTTTATCTAATTTTTCATGGGTTGCTGCATCCCAAAGTCTGCAGGTATCCGGTGATGTTTCATCAGCCAGGATAATTTGTCCATGATATCTTCCGAATTCGATCTTAAAGTCGATTAATTCAATATTTGCTTTTAAGAAATATGCTTTTAATACTTCATTTACCTTGAAAGCATATTTGGAAATTATTTCAATCTCTTCTTTTGTTGCCAGATCTAATGCGATTGCAAAATAATCGTTGATAAGCGGATCACCTAAATCGTCATTTTTATAACTAAATTCTAAAGTAGGAGCTGAGAATTTCGTTCCTTCCGGTACGCCAAGTCTCTTTGAAAAGCTTCCTGCTGCAACATTTCTGATGATAACTTCTAATGGAACAATCTCTACCTTTTTAACTGCTGTCTCTCTGTCACTTAATTCTTCAACCAAATGTGTTGGAACGCCTTCAGCCTCGAGAATTTTGAAAACATGATTGGTCATACGGTTGTTAACAACACCCTTACCAACGATAGTACCCTTTTTTAAGCCATTGAATGCTGTTGCATCATCTTTGTAGTCTACAATTAAAACGTCCGGATCTTCTGTTGTGTAAACTTTTTTTGCTTTTCCTTCATAGAGTAATTCTCTTTTTTCCATTTTGAATCCACCTATCCTTCTTCATATAGTTATCAGTATTATGACCTGATTAGAGCACCGCTGTCAGAAAGCAGTTTGAACACACACTCTAGACCGATCACCTACAAAATTATATAACATTGTAATTTATAAAGCAAGAATAATTCTCTAAAATACGACAGCCATTGACATTTTAGTGGAATTTGCCCAAAAACTCCTGTGTTCTGGCATTGTCTGACCGAAATAATTCCTCAGGTTTTCCCTGTTCCACAATCACTCCGCCTTCCATAAAGATAATATGGTCTGCCACATTCTTCGCAAAGTTCATTTCATGGGTAACAATGACCATAGTCATGTGTTCTGCTGCAAGATCTTTAATGACCTTAAGGATCTCTCCTGTGAGCTCCGGATCCAGAGCTGAAGTCGGCTCATCGAAAAATAAAACCTTGGGATTCAGAGCCAGTGCCCTTGCAATAGATACGCGCTGCTGCTGTCCTCCTGACAGCTGATAAGGATATGCCTCTTCTTTTTCGGATAATCCCATCTTGGCAAGCAGCTCCCTTGCTTCCTTTTTTACCTGCTCCTTATCCCGTTTCTGAACTCTGACGGGTGCATCCATTATATTTTTCAATACGTTAAAGTGGGGGAACAGGTTGAAATTCTGAAACACCAGTCCAAAATTCTGCTGTATTTTTTTCAACTGATCCGCCTTGGCATAAACAGCTTTTCCATCTGCTCCCGTGGTAACTGCCTTTTCTCCCAGATAGGAAAGTTCACCGGAATCCATCGTCTCTAACAGCGTAGCACAACGCAGTAACGTAGATTTTCCGGAACCGGAAGGACCTATAATCGCCACCACTTCTCCCTGCTTTACTGTAAGAGAGATATCTTTCAGAACTTCCAGATCTTCAAATTTCTTTTCTATATTGTGAATTTCCAAATAATTCATCTGATCTACCTTTGCATCGCAGTATGACTGCGACATGCCCGCCTGCATGAGATGTGTATCCCTGCGGGCATTCCTTTCCTGATTTTTACATAATTGTTATTGGACACTGTCCGGATGGAATATTAGCGATAGTAGTTCATCTTCTTCTCTGCCTTTTCCATCAGAAATGCTACGATAAAATTAAAGATATAGTAGAAGATTCCTGCTGCCACCAGAGGCATTACATTGGTACTGGAAGATGCAAGTGCCTTGGCAACGGTGAACATCTCGGAAACTGCAATTACCATTGCCAGAGATGTATCTTTTACCAGCGTAATAACTTCATTTGTAATAGACGGAAGGATTCTTTTAATGACCTGTGGCAGAATTATAGTGAAAAATGTCTGCACTTTGTTATATCCCAGAAGTTTTGCTGCTTCGTACTGTCCTACAGGCATCGATTCAATACCGCTGCGGTATATCTCAGCAAAATATGCTGCGTAGTTCAGTGCAAAACCAATAATAACCGCTATAAAACGGTAAGATGCCTGAATCTTAATGCCAAACAGGTAATATGGTCCAAAATAAACCACCATCAACTGCAGCATCAGGGGAGTTCCCCGCATGATTGATATGTAAATCTTTGCAATATTTCGAATGACACCGTTCTTTGACATCCGACCAAATGTAATAACCAGCCCGAGCGGTATGGAAAACAATAGGGTCAGTCCAAATATTGCAACAGACGTCAGCATTCCCTCCGATAATTTTGATAACATCATTGCGTAATCCATGTTTGTTTCCTCCAAATAGTATCAATCGCAAAAGAGAGGGGAAGTTTCCCCTCTGATTTTTGCGTCATTCTTTATTTTCCTATAATTGTAATATCCTTGCCAAACCATTCGTTGGAAATATTAGCAAGTGTTCCGTCTGCTGCCATTTCTTCTAATGCTTTTTGAACGGCATCTTTTAATTCATCATTTCCTTTTTTAAACCCGATTCCATATTCTTCTGCTGCAATTGCTTCATCCAATACTTTGAAATCTGCATTTCTTTTCTGGATCTGATAGCTGGCAACTACATTGTCCATTGCGATGGCATCTACTGCTCCTGATTCCAGATCCATAAATGCAGTATTATAATCTGCTACGGTAATGAGCTGTCCAAAGCTGCCTGAAAGCTCCGTATTGTCATTCAATGCAGCCTGTGCACTGGAATCTGTCTGCACATCAACTACTTTGCCTGCAAGATCAGCCAGGGATTCAATCCCCGCATCCGCTTTTACAACAATTACCTGATCATTCTTCATATATGGCTCAGACCATGTATAATCATCTTCGCGTCCATTCATGGTAAATCCATTCCAGATACAGTCAATGGTTCCGGAATTTAACTCCATGTCTTTAGCATCCCATGCAATCGGCTGATATTTTACTTCTTTACCCAGGCGCTTAGCAACCTCTGCTGCTGTTGCCAGGTCAAATCCTGTAAACTCGCCGTCATCTCCCACAAATCCCATTGGTGGGAAATCCTGGTCAAATCCTACGGTGAAGGTTCCCCCTGTTGCCGCTGCATCTGTGGAATCTGCTTCGGTTGCTGCCTTTTCCGTAGATGCCGCTTCTGTTGTACCTGCTTTTGATGCAGCTTCGGTTGTTGACGCTTCGGATGATGCTTCTGTTGTCTTAGATGCTTCCGTTGCCGCCTTTGTCTCTTCGTTACCGGATGAACCGCATCCGGCCATCATAGCTGCTGCTAAAGCAGCCCCCAGCATAATGCTTAACATTTTCTTTTTCATAATAACAAATCCTCCATTTATACCAAACGCTTTTTTTGTTTACCGATTGAGCACTCTACTCTGGTAAATCAGTAAAATCATACTAACATAAAATGATAGGACTGTCAATTGTGAAAAATTTACTGAAGTTTAAGAACAAGTACTCTTGTGATACTGGGCTTTTAGTTTCTCCACAATCTCTTCCGGCTCCATTCCTTTTAGGCTTATTGCCAGATCACTGTTCACTGCTTCTTTGCAAATCTGAGCATTCCGTTTCTGCAGTTCCGCTACCATGATCTTATCCGCCTTCACTTCCTCCAGCCGCTTTTCATATGCCTCTTTTGACATATAAAGAGGCAGAAGGGAAAGATATTTCTGGAAAGTATCTTTTGATTTCACGATGCTCATGGACTGCCACAGGCAGTCTGCAGCTTCTTCAAACAAGAACAGTTTGGCATATGCCCCCGCCATATTACAGAGAATGGAAGCATAAAACTGGATTCCCAGATTACCCGGGTTGCGGTCCTTAAGGATCTGGTAATATTCCTGTATTCCATTGATATACATGCCATATTCCACCAGATAATCGGCTTTCATCTTCCTTCTTAAATCATCCGGCTGAATTTCTATTTTGGATATCTCTTCCTGAATCTGCTGAAATTCCTGATGGGAAAGATATCCGATTTCCTTGAAAATAGGGAGAATAAAATTCCCGATACTCTCTTCTTTATCCAATTGCTGGTAGAGTTTCCGGTAAAGCTTCTCAAGCCCCAGTTCATCTCTGATCCAGTCACATAGTTTTTCGTTGATAATCGTATTATCAATAAGATAAATATTTTGCTGAAGATAATAGCACAGTTCTTCGATGGAATAAATATTCGTACTGATACTCTCGATATAATATGGATTTTTTGCCTTTTTTATCTGGCATAATACATATCCGCTCAATGCATTATCTCCTTTCTATACATCTATAATCTCTTCCCATGTCTTACCGGAAGAAGGAAACAGCCCTCCAAATCCCAGATCCCGTATGGACACCCTGCATTTATGCACTGACAGGAAGGATATCTTTACCTCAAGTCTCGTGGTCTTATTGGGCCTTGCCGGGAGTCCCTCCAGTAAAATACTGTGGCTTCTTGCGGGACTGGTATCGATTGGTTTGAAATAAAGTATTAATTCTTCCGTGTCATCCAGAATCAGCTCATAAGTATGATATGCCTCATACCAGTCCATCCCCGCATTGAGGCAGAGATAATAACCTTCCTTGCCATGAATCTGCATCTGCATTCCCACGTTTACCTCAACCATATCTTCTCCAACATACAGATAATCTCCGATATCGGCAAGCCCTTTTCTCTGCATAGCCCCATAGCAGGCTCCCTTTGTATAGAGATTCCTGCCCTGGAAAGCATGCCTTCTGTTATTGCAGAGATACTGCAGGGAGCGTACCGCCCAGGTTTTGTCAAAATTATCTCCGATGAGATATGTGGATGAGAATATCTTATTAGCAAAAATCTTCTGAATCAGTCCAAGAAACAGACGGTCTCTTTCCAGATCCCAATCCGTATCCTTTTTTCCTCTTCTGACCTTTTTATCCAGTGAAAGCTGCGCCATTTTTGTCACTCTCACCAGCGCCGGCCTGGTCTTATAATCGATATCCAGTTCAAATGCCGTAATCTTCGAATCTTCATATTCAAACAGGGCAACCTTATAATTCCAGAGTTCTTTTTTCTGGTTCAGGGTAAAATAGAAAAAGCTTTCCCGGTAATCCTGTAAAAACACATTATTTCTCTCAATCCCAAGCATTGCCAGAGATGACGGTATTGCACTCACCCAGGGTTCTTCCATTTTTTCCATTGTAACCATTATGCTCAGATTACTTGCCAGGTCTTCTGTTCCAAGCATCTCAAAGCACTCCTTAAAAAAATTACTTAACAGGACATCTCCCAGCTCTTTTTTTCCCTCCACTAAAGGGAAGATGTCTCTGGGGGTGGGAATCAGGTATTTATCCTTTCCCTCCTCCGTACTGATCGTAATCGGATCTGAAATTTTGTGGTTATAAAATGTAATCAACGAAAAATTTCTACCCAGATCAAATCCGACAATGACCTCATTTATTTCCTTAATCATAGGTGCCTCCATCTTATTTACTGAATCTTCATGTCATAAATATCTGCAATACTGCGGCATCAGGGTATGACCCCAGCGGCTGCCGTCAAACGCCCCATGCGCATCCATTTGTCATGCGTTTCACGGGAATAAACGGCTGATGAAATAATTCTGTTCTATATAAGTCTGCTTATTGTCTTCCACCGCTTTTTTATTTCCAGTCTGGATCGCTTCCATCATATGGTTGATTAAATCATACTGGCTGTTTCCTTCCGGCTTTGACTTTTTCGTATAGTGTATCGTCTGATCCTCTGTAGTTATCGTCTGGCTATCCAGCTCCTCCACCAGATGCCAGGTCAGTTGATCTCCATAAAAAAGCGTAAATTCTTTTACAAAGATCCCCTCATACATATTCTTCATGGGTTCCGTTTTAAACCCATTCTCTTCCCCGCCTAAACGGTAATGGAGAACCACTCTGGATTTTGGATTGGCACGATACTCCACATAAGTTTTATCAGACAGCTGGTATGGCCTGGTAAATGCATCCGGCAATTCCTCAAAAAATGCAAAGCGAAGCCCCTCATAGGATATATCTTCCATCATGCGGTTAATAACCAATTCCTGCCCATCCGTCAGATCCGGTTTTTTCGCATAGTTTTTCAGGAGTGCCAATTCACAGATGCGTTCGGGAACCTGCTGCTTCACTGCCAGCCGTTCGATATAGTCAAACACCGGCTGAGCAACCTGCTTTTCTTTTACAAAATAGTTATAAGCACTGAGTATGGCATATGCCAGACAGATTTGCTTTTTCCCCATCTTCTTACGGTAGGAATCGAAGATTTCTTCTGTGTCTTCCTCTCCCATCCTCATAAACAGTACAAAAATCAGGATTTTCTCTTCCATTTCAAATCCATCCAGATCAAATTCCCTGCCTGCTTTCCAGATATTTTTCATTATCTCAATCGGTCCGTCATAATACATGAGCAGGTAGGATAAGATAGTTTCGTCATATTTTTCATTGGTAAAGCAATAAGCACAGAGGAAGAGCAGCATATCATCAGATGCATATTCTTTTTCCAGAATGGTTCTGCTGCACAGGCGTACCAGCTGGATCAGATCTATATCTTCCGGTCCATAGATGCTCACCAGCCCAAATGCCTCCTGGCACATGCCCTCTTCTGTCAGAAGTTCAATTAATTTCTTTTTATCGGTCTTTACGAACATATGGTAATCGATTCGGTGAAGATACTCATATCGCTGTTCGGCAGCAGGATGATCATAATAATATTCCAAAATCTTACTCCGAAGCTGTTCTTTATAAGACTCCCGGATCACATCTATCTCCAAAAGCCTGCCATAACTGTCCGCATTTGCTGATGTAATCAGAATTTCCTTGGAATCCAGATAGCAGCTGTTCAATACCAATCCTGCATTATCAGGGCAGAGTTCCCTGCAATATTCCCGGAATACCGGACGGTCCATTAATTTTGTCAACGTATATGGAATTTCTGATGCATACCGGTTCCCCTCTTCATCTTCGAACAAAATCCGATAATCTCCGGTATACAGCTGTACGTATGCCTTCCCATCCTGAATCACAGACCGTATCTCGTTCCCAAGCTGGCTGTGGATGACAATTGCAGACTTCATACGAGCAATATCACACTTTAATTCATAAGTAAAAATTGCCCTGGCAAGTCCGTCTGCCATCCGCTTATTCATAATCGCCTTTGTCAGAAAGGTATCATAAATCAGCGCCAGGTCTCTGTTGATCCTGCCCAGAGCCAGCTGATCCACCATAAACCTCTCCATGGCAGGGCGGTAGCTCTTGTAGGTTTCAGGATCCTTGCTGTGGTTTCTGATTACATTGGCATACACGAATGCCTTTTTATTGTAACTTAATGTATTGTTGTAAGCAAAATACATCCGCACCATCTGCGGCAGAATTCTGTCTGTATCCTCTTCCATCGTTTCAATATAATATTCATATAATCCTGTCAGGCGCAGTTCATACTCTACCCCTTTTGCATACCATTTGAAATATTTCCTGTCAGTTTTATGCCCTTTGATTAACAGGCTGCACACCGCAGAGATGATACTCTTAACCGGATATTTATCATAACAGTAAGTCAAAACGGAGAAAAGCCCTTCGTTAAATTCCCGGTGGCGCAGGGTCAGTTCTGCCGCCTGCTCCGCAATCTCCCGGTTCATGACATCTTCCTTGCACACAAAGCGCAGAAGCTGAATCTCAAAATCATCCAGACGTTTTAAAATGAGTGGCTCCTTCTGGATAATCTGTACCCCTTCTACAAACATTACCGGGCTTGTACAGCCGCAGATATACTGATCCCGCACCGCTGCCATCCGGTCCAGAGGCCCGCAGACTGACGGCTCCTGCAAGTACAGCAGTATCCACTGCAGCATCCAGTTCTCCTTGTTCTGCAGATACAGCTCATAAACCTTTTCTTCTATATAATCAATATATTTTGTATCACGGTTGTAAAACGTAGTGAGATAAAGATAATAGCCCGAAAGCTCCGGCCTGTCTATCCTTTCTTTGTGGTTCTCAATTTCCTCCAATGCCATACATGCATCTACCATCCGCTCTCTTGCGAACAGAAGCTGCACCCGGTACAACTCGAAGAACATATGATTTCCTCCGGCATTTTGGTACTCCGTAAGTGCCTTCTCGGAAATATCCAGCCATTCACCCAGCTTTTTCCGCTTTAACCGAAAATCCATATAAGAGGAAAGCATTCTGGCAACTGCACGGTGCTGTTTATATCCTTTCCGTTCACCGGAACCTTTTACCGCCTTAAACGCCTCAATTTCAAAATTAAGGGTTTCGTAACCGGAACGTATGGTTATCCTTCCAAAGTTCTTACCGCCGTGGAGCTTTTCCATATCGATGACATATTCCAGGGAATATGTGCTGCCCACAAATTCATCTGTAGTAACCGTTTCATGGTCAATGGAAATAAAATCTGCATCTGCCTGAATATCCAGGCGCAGAAATCCCCAGCTGTCCTTGGTAATTGCCAGTACCTCTTTCGTAGACTGGGTAAGGGCCGGAAAGCTTCTGGACTGCTCCGACATGTGCAGATTCACCGTTTTTTTCTTTCCACAGCCAACCAGAAATTCTTCCAGACTGCGATAGCTGAAATTCTGTCCCCGGATGCCTTCATATAGGGATGCATAGGACGGCATCCATTTCGGCAGCATATGATAAAATTCGGATGAGATAAACAGGACATAGGCTTTCTGGAAATCTTCTTTTGCCAGGGCAACAAACTCATCCAGGCTTTTATAAGCCACTGCCAGTTCCTGCTCCTTGGAATACTCTATCTCCAATCGAAACGGAATACAGTATTCTCCCAGATTGGAGCAAATGGTGAAAGCGCCTTCTAATACCTCGCCTTCCTCCATTCCTGTCGTATCAATTTCATAAACAATTTTTTCATTATTCCCAAAAAAATCAGAGGGTTCATAAGCAATTCTCGCACTGGAAGAATAAATGAATCCCTTCATCTTCTTTTCTTCCGGATTGCTGATCTCAAAATTACCCCTGAATGACTCTCCCTTTTTAACCAGTACCCGGATTTCATCAACTGAAATTAGCATGGTGGGAGCTTTATATTCAAAAATTCCATTTAGTAACTGTTCAATTCTTCTTTTCAAAGGATTCACCTGCACTTTATTTAATCTATGAAGAGTATAACACTTTAGGTATAATACGCGCAACTGTCTAAACGACAATTTGTTTTTGTTTTAGACATTTTTAAGGATTTCACGACAGAAAATATATGGCTGCCCATCCTCAATTTTCCATCAACTTCCTCTTAATTTTTTCTAAACATTTGTGAACTTAACGTGAACTACATTGTTCAAAACCTTCCGCTATGATATAATTTTCTTGATTTGGAGGAGCTTAAGAATAGTAACAAAATTCAATGGGAGGAACCTTTTACGTGAATGCAAAAAAAAGCAGTAAACATCTTTGGATTATTCCAGTATACGGCATTTTTTATCTGCTGTCGTTTTCCTTTCTGGAGAGTCATGTGGTTGACCACCGGGAAATTATACAGTCCCGTTTAGACGACCTGATCCCTTTTTCAGAAATTTTTATCATTCCCTATTTTCTGTGGTTTTTTTACATAGCCGCAACTGTAGCATATTTTGCCCTGTTTCAAAAAAATCTGAAAGATTATTATCATCTCCTGGCAACTCTTGCAATTGGAATGACGCTGTTTTTAGTAATCTCGCTGATTTGGCCCAATGGGCACACGCTGCGCCCCAGGACCTTTGAAAGGGACAATATTTTTGTTGACTTAGTACAATATCTCTATACGATTGATACACCTACCAATATTTTCCCCAGCATCCATGTATTTAATTCCGTGGCGTGCTGCACCGCGATCGGTAACAGCAGTGCTTTGAAAAAACACAAGATATTACAGGCCTGCATATTTATACTGACAGTCTCTATTGTGTTATCAACGGTTTTCTTAAAGCAGCATACCATCATAGATGTCATTGCCGCATTGGCGCTGAACCTGATCTGCTACCAGCTGATCTACAAATACCAGAACATACTGGCTTTTGTAAAAGCTCTTGGGGAAAAAAGGAAGAAAAAGATCTTTCATTCTGATTCCTTTTAGATCATGTTTTAAATTATTCTAAGGGAATTCAACTTTAAAAAGAATCCGAAAAGATGTTCCGCCCAGCGGTTCATCCTCTCGGATTCTTTTTGTTTCTGCAGGCAGCCTGCCAAAGAAATGTACTTGCAGAAACATTGGATCCTCTATTTCAAAATCTTCTTTAATTCATCCATAAATGTATTGACATCTTTAAATTCCCTATATACAGATGCAAATCTCACATAAGCCACCGGATCCAGTTCCTTTAGCTTGTCCATGACAATCTCTCCGATCAAGGTACTTTCAATCTCTCTGTCTTCCCGGTTGAATACTTCTGTTTCTGCCGCATCTATCATTTCATTTATTTTAAGAACCGGTATGGGTCTTTTATAACATGCCCGAAGCACGCCCGCTTCTATTTTGGACCGGTCATACTGTTCTCTGTTCTGATCTTTTTTTATTACGATTAAGGGAATGGTTTCCACTTTTTCATATGTCGTAAAACGTTTCTGGCATTCATCGCACAGCCTGCGCCGTCTGATGGAATTATTATCATCTGCCGGCCTGGAGTCTACAACTCTTGTATTGTCCTGGTTGCAAAATGGACATTTCATATCGATACCTCCTTATCTACTCCACCCGGGCATATCTCCCCTGCCCATTTTATGTAGTATGCATTTTCTGTTTTGAGTATATCCAATCCCTTAATCCATGTCAATCAATTTTATTAAAAAACCGCATAAACTTAGGTTTATCGGCTATGTAACATAAATTTGCGACCTACTATAACGTAAAGTGGGGCTTTTAGATGGCTTAAATGAATTTAAAGTATTCTCTAAACCGATTTTACGAATAATCCCAGAAGCTGTGCAATATAATGTAAAAATATATAACTGGGGAGCTTTTATGCGTATTTGTGAGTTAAAACAAAAGGAAGTTATCAATGTATGTACCTGTGGCTGTCTTGGTTGCGTCAGTGATGTGGATATCGACCCCCGTACCGGGCGCATCCTTTTCTTAATTGTCCCAGGACCCGGGAAAATCTGCTCGTTTTTAGGCAGGGATACCGAATTTATCATTCCCTGGGAATGTGTCACGCAAATCGGCACGGATATTATCCTGGTCGAAGTTGATGAAGAAAAAATAAAAAAGAGGTGCGAATAGGAGCGTTTTACGATGTAAAACGATATCCTACTCCCACTTCTGTCAGAATAAATCTGGGATCGGCAGGATCCTTTTCAATCTTTCTGCGGAGTGTTGCCATAAATACCCTCAGATTTCCGGGTTCAATGCC
This sequence comes from uncultured Robinsoniella sp., assembly GCA_900539655.1. GTDB lineage: Bacteria > Bacillota > Clostridia > Lachnospirales > Lachnospiraceae > Robinsoniella. The sequence continues at coordinate 126,276 of UQCR01000002.1, read as the reverse complement.
TTCCGTATATCCCCAGATCTGATGAAGGATATAATTATGGGTAAGAACCTTGCCTCTGTTTTCAATTAATAAATTCAGGATCTTAAACTCTATCGGAGTCAGATGGATTTCTTTTTCATCGATCAGAACCTTATGTGCTTCGTTATCCACCGTGAGATAATCACACCGGAAGATTTCTTCCTGGACTTTTTCCACACCTCCGGTGCGTTTACGAAGTGCAGCTCTGACTCTTGCCATCAGCTCTCCCATATAAAATGGTTTTGTCACATAGTCATCGGCTCCCGCATCCAATGCCCGTATCTTTTCCTGTTCTTCCTGCCTTGCGGAGACAACAATGATGGGAACCTCTGATACTTCCCGGACTTTTTCAATGACCTGCATGCCATCTCCATCCGGTAGCCCCAGATCTAAAATGATCATATCGGGACGGTTTGCATAAAACAGGCTTACGGCATCCTGTACTTCTTTCGCTACGCAGTACCGGTAGCCTTCTTTCTTCAGGCTCATTGAGATAAAGTTAATAATGTATTTATCATCTTCCACAATTAATATATTTTTTTTATCTTCCATCTGCATTCACCCTTTCTGCATGTAACCAAAATGTCAATCTGGCTCCTCCGCCCGGTTTATTCTCCGCCCATATTTCACCGCCGTGTTCCGTGACCACCGCCTTACAAATCGCCAGCCCCAGACCTATGCCCTGCTTTTGTTTGGAGTCGCCGCTTGCAGAAGTAACAAATTCATCAAACAGCTTACCCATCATGTTCTCGGCTATGCCTTCCCCGTCATCTTCCACCTGTATGAAGACTTTCTCATTGCGAAAGCTTGCCAGAACCGATATGCGTCCGCCCTCTTTTGTATGCTTCATCGCATTGTCTAAGAGATTGATCATCACCTGGACCATCATCTTCCCATCCATCTTGGCTACAATCACTTCATCGGGAAGGGATACTGTAAATTTGCGTCTTTGATGCAGCTCCCTGATATGGCTCGCCGCTTCATAGATAATATCATCGATTACTTCCGGCTGTTTATTAATATGAAGGCTCCCGCTTTCAATTTTCGTCATATTCAAAATATTTTCCATCATTTTCATAAGCCACAGCGCCTGCTCATTAATATCCGTCGCCAGTATCTGAATGTTGTCTTTCTCCAGTTTTTCTGAATCCAGAATCAATCCGCAGTCACCAATAATGCCTGTCAGCGGTGTCCTGAAATCGTGGGAGATACTGCGCAGCATTCGGCTCTTCATATGCTCCCGCTCCATTTCCACTTTGATCTGCTCCTGCTGCTGATACACCAGTTCACGATCCAGCGCAATTCCGATCTGGTTTGCTGCTGTTTTGATCAAAAGCTCCTGTTCTATAGAGAGCCCCTGATTCCGGTTATATACTTTTAGTACGCCCAACTGTTTTTCCAAACCGATAATGGGTACCATCATATAATCACCTAACCGATGGTTTTTATCCCGCTTTTCCACACTTTTATCTCCAATCAGTTCCACTTCACTTTCAAACTTGGTATGTTCGAAGATATAGCGGATCCCCAGCCTGACAATGTTATCTTTTCCTGTCACATTGATAAAACTTTTTGACATCTCATGGAGAAGCCTTGCCGCCTGTTCATTTTTCTGTGCGATTAGAAGCTGCTTCTGGAATTTCACCGTCAGGTTATAAGAAATCAGGGATGCAATCAGAAATATGATAATCAGGACGATATCATTGATGTCTGCGATCTGAAAGGTATGCAGCGGTGCCGTAAAAAAGAAATTAAAGGACATTACACTGATAAAGGATACCGCAACACCATACTGATAGCCATTGGTATATGCCGTTGTTAGAAGTACGCCGATCATATAGATCATCAGGGTGTTTTCTTTTGCAATTCCCGCACTGTTTAGCAGAACGGAAAAAAGAGTCGTACCTGCAACGATGGCTACGACTCTGCCAATATATTTCAAATGCTGAAGATATATTTTTTTATCCATTCCAAACCTCTTTATCTGTTAAATAAACCCTGATGCGTTTTCTGATTCCTTCTTTCTATTTTAACATGTTATTGAATATTTGCCAATATCCTGTCGATATCATTTCGCTGCCCGATAATCATAAGATGCTCATTGCCGGTGAGTACATAATCTGCATGGGGCAGTAGTTTAACATCCCGTTCTACTTTGATTCCCAGTATGCTCACATGATATTTCGCACGGACATCCACCTGTTTGATACTCTTTCCAACCCAGGATGGAAGCGGGGGAATCTCTAAAATGGAATATCCCTCTGTCAATTCAACATAGTCAAATACATGATTGGCACTATGGCGAACCGCAATTTTCTCAGCAATATCACGATCCGGGTAAACAACCTCATCTGCTCCGTTTCGAAGAAGGAACTTGGCATGAATATCCCTGTTTGCTTTGCTGACAACATATTTGCCGCCCATTTCCTTTACCAGGCTGGTAATCTCCAGACTGCTCTGGAAATTAGAACCGATACAGATGAAACAAAGGTCAAAATTACTGATACCAAGGCTTTTTAAAACCTCTTCATTTGTACAGTCCCCTACTTTTGCTGTCGTTGCATAGGGAAGGAGATCCGACACCTTGTCTTCATCCTTATCAATAATCATAACCTCATTATTCATTTTAGAAAAATTTATGCATAAATGATGCCCAAACCTGCCCATTCCAATGATTAGTATTGTCTTCATGATCCTATCACCTGCTCCTTTATCCTATGGTAATTTGCTCAACCGGCTGTACGACTGGCGTTGTTTTCTTATTTCCTCTCAATGACAATGCAAACGACAAACTACCGATTCGTCCGCAGTACATGAGGAATATAATGATTAGCTTAGAAATTGCATTTAATTCCCTGGTTATCCCTGTTGACATTCCTACCGTGCCAATTGCCGAAAATACCTCCAGCAGAACATCTGACATTGGTATTGGCTGTATAGCAGTAATAAGTATTACGGCGCCAATAGACAGAAACAGGTTGGTACATAATACGGCGCTGGCTTTCTTAATCACATCATCACTCAATCTTCTGCCATAGATATTACAGCAACGGTTCTGCGTAATATTTTCCCTTAAATAGAAGATCATGACAACCAGCGTTGTGGTCTTGATACCTCCTGCGGTAGACCCCGGACTGCCACCGATGAACATCAGTACAATCGTGAGCAGCTTACTGCTGTCCTGGAGTGCCGCCGTATCCACTGTATTAAAACCTGCAGTTCTCGCCGTGACGGAGCTGAACAGGGAACTAAGTATTTTACCGCTTGGTGACATATCGCTGATAAGATGGCTGTTTTCAAATAAGTAGAATAATACTGCCCCGCCGAAAATCAAAACCAGAGTCGCTGAAATAACGATTTTCGTATGGAGTTTATATTGGCGGAATTTCCATTTATGGGTCCAGACATCATCCCATACCAGAAATCCGATACCTCCCACCACGATTAAGGTCATAATCGTCAGGTTAATAATCCAGTCATCATAGTACCCTGTAAAGGAAGCATAGGGGATTTCTTTTCCCATCAGGTCGAATCCGGCATTACAGAATGCGGAAATGGAATGGAAGATTCCATAAAAACTGCCTCGCAGCACTCCAAATTCCGGTATAAACCGTATGCTTAATAAGATCGCTCCCAGCCCTTCAAAAAAAACCGTACCAATAATAATTTTTTTTGCCAGGCGGACAATTCCTCCGATCTGCATGGTATTTACACTTTCCTGCAGGATTCCCCGGGTTCTAAGTCCTATTTTTCGTCTTAATATAATAGAAAAAAATACGCCGATGGTCATGAAGCCCAATCCACCGATCTGAATCATCCCAAGAATTACCAACTGTCCAAAGAGCGACCATTTCTCCACCGTATTATTTACAATTAGTCCGGTAACGCAGGAAGCTGAAGTTGCTGTAAAAAAAGCATCCAGGAAATTCGTCATCTGTCCATCCTTACTTGAAATCGGCAGAGTTAAAAGAAGGGCTCCCGCCAATATGATTGTAAGAAACCCAACTGCAATCATCTGGGTTTGAGTTAATCTTTTATACAATAGCTTCAGCATTTTATTTATGTCCTTTCCCTTTATACGCACTTTAAAAATTAAAACAAAAAATCATACTGCTGCAAGTTCTAATTATAATAAACTATCCGTTAAGGCGGTGATAATTTATCTCTTTTCTATATTAAAAATGCATATATTTTGCCGTTTTACCATTAAGATTGTATTAAGATGAAGTGGTAAAATGCTACCTTACCAAACCTTTCTGTTTTTCCTCATAATTTCATTATTTCCCGGAATTTTAAATGAATGCAAAACTCTGTTTTTATTCCTATATTTTGTGTTTTCTGCCTGCCATCATCCTGGCAAGCTCTAAGATTGTGCCTTTTTTTTCCTTACACTTTTTCCCATCCAGATAAAGGCTTCTGATTTCGGCCTGGGTGATATTGTGTTTGTCCATCTTTAGCAGATCCGAGTCTGTTACCATAAAGTTTGCCCGCTTTCCCACTTCCAGTGTTCCCATTTCCTTTTCTTCCCCCAGCATTTTCGCCGGATTTCTGGTATAGGTACAAAGTGCCTGGTACATGGTCAATGATTCTTCCGGTATGGTAAAATCTATCATTCCAAGCATTTGATTAAAAGGATTGATGCTTTGTACGGGAGCATCACTGGAGCCGCAGATACATACCCCGTTTTCCATAAGCGTGCGAAGAGGAATCTGCTGTCTGACCACACTGTCCGGCAAGGCCTGACTGTAGCTTTTCAGGTAATGTCTATCAATCCATGCAAATCCGGGCTGTACTACTAATGCCAGATTCTTATTCATAATGCGCTTTACTGCTTTTTCTGATGGAAATTCAAAATGGTCTATGCGATGCATTCTCTCGGTATGAATACGATCGTAACCGTCCAGTAACAGGTCTATTGCCTTTTCTCCTATGGCATGGCTGCTGATTTGGAATCCGGCCATGTCTGCTTCTAATAATTTAGCAGCGATTTCTTCCGTTGTATAATAGCAGTCTCCACATTTATTTGTATCTCTGTAAGGGCTGTAAAACGCTGCACTGCGGGATCCTACCGAGCCGTCTATTTCCCAGTCGCCGCAGCCGCCTACCCGTGGTGTACTCTGATATCTGCGGTAAGAACGTGCCTTGTTTAAATCTATGAACTGAGGATAGAAGCGCACTCCTATCTCCATATGGGATGCTATTCTAGCCAAAAGCCCTGTTTGCTTATTTTTCTTTACATCCCCATTTCCATCCATTGCACACACCGTGCCGATTCCGTATTTTATGCAGAGATTTGTAAAACTGCCAATCCCTTTTGCCCAGGCGGATGGGGTAACTGATTTTCCAATCAGTTCCATCACCGCCCCCTGTATCATTTCATGGTCTCTGCCTGTCAGGATACCGGTATGGTCCTCTTTGTAAATGCGCAGTTCTTTTAACAGTTCTGTTGACATGCTGCTGCTATGTCCGTCTATATTGTAAATGACAATCTTTTTCCCATTTGACCACTCATCCAGTTCCCGTCTGTTGGGAAGCCTTTTTTCTGCCATGGCTGATGCAATGTATTGATTCCCCACAATGATATTGTGCCTGATCCGCTTACTGCATTCTTCCTTTATCCGTTTTCCTACGTCTTCCAGATTATCCGGGTATATCTTCCCATTTTGTATCCGGCATACCGCAATGCTGTCTGCTGACAGTACCATGGTATACATCAGATGCAGATGGGCATCTGTCATAGACGGATAGGCATGCCCGCCATTTAAGGAAATCTCTTTTTCATACCCATACGGCTTCTCATCACCAAGGTAGCTGATTTTCCCATCCGTTACTCCCATATAGCGGTAACATTCCTCCTCGTCTTTCAGCGTATGGAATGTTCCGTCCTTAATAAGGCACTGTGTAATTCTCATTGTATTCATACTGCGATCACCTTTCGGACTGTTTAGTTTCATGTTTAGTATTTAGTTTTATTATACCTGCCGACACAGCAGGCGTAAAGCTGTTTTTCAGACATACGGAAAGGAGCCACTGCCTGTGCATTATGCGCAGGCAATGGCCCGTTAGCTATGAAACGATTATTTTACGGTAACTTTCTTAATTGTACTGTAAGATCCATAATAGGTCTTACCATCCACTACCTTGTAAGCCCTTACTTTATAGTAATAGCTCTTTCTGCTCTTTAATTTACTGTTTACATATTTTACTGCAGAAGACTTTTTCCCGGTATATACTTTTTTATATTTACCCGATTTGGATGTTGCACGGTATACCTGGTATCCACTTGCTCCGGCTGTTTTCTTCCATGTAATGGTTGCTTTTTTAGCTCCTGCCTTTACAGTGACAGCGGTCCTTGAAGGATTGGTAACTAATTTAATGCTATCGGAATAGCTTCCATAGACTTTCTGCCCATTCACAAGTACATAGCCCCGTACACGATAATAATAAATGCTTCCACTGCTGCGTCCGGTGTGTTTAAAACTGGTTCCTTTTACATCAATTGGGCTTCCGTATTTTTCTCCTGATTTACGGAATGCAATCTCATACCCGCTGATGCCAGCCAGCTGATTCCACTGTAATCTGTTTGTTGTGGCATACTGATTTACCTTTTGCACGCCGGATACTTTTGGCATGCTGATCTGAAAGGTTCTGGTAATACTGCCTGTATAATTGCCTGTTCCCTCAATGACTACTTTAGCCGTTCCGGGATTGCGGTTTGACGTAATCTCTATAGTATAATCGCTGTCTTTCTTTAATGTAATCGTACCGCTCTTTACACTGATCTGAGGTGTGAAGGTATTGCCATTGTAGGTCTGATTGGATATGCCTGCTACTCCAAAGCTGCTTAAGTTCTGGGGAAGTATACTAAAGCTTACTACTTTGGTTCCTGCATAATTTCCTTTTCCTGAAATGACTGCCTTTGCTGTTCCGGCATTCTTATGATCTGAGTAACTAACGGTATAATCACTGCCATCTTTTAAATCTTTACCCATGTACTTAACCGTCATATGAGGAGTCAGTGCACTTCCCGTATAGGTCTGTGCGGATGGCTGCCCGATTTCCAGTGCATTTACATCCATTGGTTTAATGGTAAATGTTGTATTTACACTGCCTGTATAAGCGCCCATTCCTGTAACCGTCACATCTGCTGTTCCTGCTTCCATATTCTGACCATATTCCACACTGTAATCCATTCCCAAGATCAGAAGCTGGTTTTGGTTTTTCACGGTAACTGCCGGACAGATTGCTGCTCCTGTATAAGTCTGGTCTTTGATTGCTTCTACCGTGACTGTTCCAAGGTCTTTCTTCCTGATTTCAAATCCGGTTTCTACAGTTTCTGTGTAATTTCCTTTTCCGGTAATCACAACTACCGCTGTTCCTGGTTTTGCATTCTCTTTGTAAGCTACGGTATAATCCTGTCCTGATACAAGATTTATTTCATTGTCTGTCAATTTTACTTCCGGCTCCTGTGCCTGTCCGTTATAAACGACCGGATCGATTGGAGCAATCTGCACATTTTTCAATGATTTTGGAAGAATTGTAAAGCTTATATTTCTGGTTCCGGTATAATTACCGATTCCGGTTACTGCGGCATTGGCTCTTCCTGCCGCCGTATTGGAAGTATACTCCACTGCATAGTCCTGTCCTTCTTGTAGTGCTGCCTCTCCGTCTTTTAGAACCAGTACAGGCTTAACTGCCTGCCCCGTATAGTTTTGTTCCGGAATTGCTGCTATATTGATGTCTTTCACAGATTTTGGAAGGATCGAAAAGGATACTGTTTTTGATTCTGTATAATTGCCTGTTCCCTTAATGGTTACAAAAGCGGTTCCTGCATTGGTGTTCTCCTGATAAACAGCCGCATAATCGGTATCCGCCACTAATGTTTTGCCCAGGCTTTTTACTGTCAGCAGGGGCTTTAATTCTGATCCGGTATAGCCCTGGGGCGCAATCTGATCAATTTCAGCGTTCTCTACCGTTCTTGGCTGGATTGCAAAGTGCACGGTTTTAGAACCTGCAAAACTATTTAAACCTGTTACGGTAACACTGGCTGTTCCTGCATTGGTATTATCCTGATATTCTAATTTGTAATCCGTTCCTTCTGTAAGAAGCAGGTTCTGGTTTTTCACCGTGACCATTGGGATAATTTCTTCTCCCGTATATGGCAGAGCATTAAATACCTGGATAGAGACAGTATCGATACCTCTCTGGGTAATCTGAAATTTTGCTTCTTTTGTCCCTGTGTAATTGCCTTTTCCTGTAATTGTTACCATTGCTTTTCCAACTTCAGTATTATCCTTGTACACTGCAGTGAAGTCTTCTTGCTGCACAAGGGCTGTATCACCGTCTTTTAGCGTTACTGCCGGTTCAATTGCGTAACCCGTATAGATCTGCGCCAGAATTTCATCCAATGCACTGCTCTCTAAATTCTTTGGCTGAATTATAAATGAGGTTTCTTTTGCTCCTGTATAATTTCCGATTCCGGAAATAACTACGCTGGCTTTGCCTGCTGCGGTATTCGACGTATAGGTAAGTGTATAATCCACATCTTCTGTTAAGGATTTTGTTCCGTCCAGTACAGATAACTCCGGTTTCAGTGCTTCACCTGTATAGACCTGATCCGGGATCTTCTCTGCGGATACTCCTGATAATGCTTTTGGAAGAATCGTAAAGGCAGCTTTAGCAGTACCTCCATAATTTCCTTTTCCGGTTATTGTTACCGTTGCCGTACCTGCATTTGTATGATTGGTTACTTCATAGGTATAATCACTGTCTTTTGTTAATTGTTTTCCCCCATCCGTAACTTTCACGTCTTCCGGTACAATAGCAGTACCTGTATATGTGGCATTTACCGGGTTTTCAATCGCTGTCTTTTCGATTGGTTTTGGTGTGATGTTAAATTCTGCGGTTAATTCCCCGTCGTAATTACCGATTCCTGTAATGGTTACAACTGCTCTTGAGTCTGCAGTGGTTACATCGGTATTATTTTTATAAACGGATTCATAATCAATTCCCTTTTTCAATTTTACTTTGCCGTTCATCACTGTGATTTCAGGTGTCAGTTCATTACCCTGATATTCCTGATCGGCTATTGCAGCGATATCTGCATCTGTTAAGGTTCGTTTTATAATGACATATGGTTTTTCAACGGTTCCTGAATAATTCCCATTGTCTGCTGCCGTAATTTTTACCACTGCCTGTGTTCCCACTTCATATACTTCCGGATATTCCAGCGTATATTCTTGCTCCGGGATATTTGCTTCCTCTGTAGATACTACTTCCGGCTTTATTACCAATCCGCCTTTGTATTCCTGATCCAAAATGTCCACAAAGTCATCTGCTTTCAATGGTTTTTTCTGGATATTAAACTCTTTTGTAACGGATCCGGTATAATTGCTGTCTTCTTTTGCTGTTACAATCACTTTACCTTTGCCTGCATTGATATTATCTTCATAGCGTACCTCATAGCATGATGCATCAAATACGGCGTCTGCTGGCATATCCTTTATGGATACCGTTACTTCCGGTTCAAATGCTTCCTGGCTGTATATCTGATCGGCAATATCAGAAATCTGCATTTCATTCGCCATTCCCTGCCCGATATCAAGTTTTTTAATCTCATATGTTTTTTGGAAAGATCCTGTAAAATCGATTCCTCCGGTAAAGGTAACCGTTACGGTTCCCGTATGAATGACGTCTTCCGAATAAGATACACTGTAATTGATTTCCAGATTATCGGCGCCAATTAACTGCAGTTTCTCAGCATCCGGTTTCTGTTGAGATCCATTATAAATAACATCATCCAGCGTAATCTGATCCTGGTATTCCCCAATATCTCTTGGAAGTACTACAAATGCTGCCTTGGCTTTCCCGGTATAATTGCCGATACCGGTAATTGTCACTTTTGCACCTCCGGTGTAAACATGAATATTGTCCTGCATATCTACCCGGTAATCTTTACCCAGCTGTAATACATTTTCTTTGTATACTACCGTAAGTGCCGGAGTTAAAAGTCCTCCGGTATAAGTCTGCCCGTCAATTGGTGCAATAAAACCGTCTTCCAGTTCCTTTGCCTGAATGGTATATTCAAAAATACTGTTTGTTCCTGTGTAGTTTCCCATTCCGATAATGGTTACTTTTACAGCAGTTCCGCTTACATTTACCAGCTCTCCGGCAAATTTCACAGTAAAGTCCGTACCTTCCGTTAATACCACATCTTTATCTTTGACAACCAGTTCAGGTTTAATTTCTTTTCCGGTGTAGGTGTAGTCAGTTCCCTCTTTAGCAGCTATAGATATATCATCTGCTCCAATATTCTTTGCATCAATGTCGAACGAACCCTCTATTTTCCCTTGATAATTTCCTATTCCTTCTATTGTAATTTTCGCTTTTGCATCCTCTGTAGTGGAGTTTGTATTATCGGCATATTCCGTTATCTTATAATCGGTATTTTCAATAAGCTCAATTTCCTGATCCCCAATTATCATAACAGCCTTAAGCTCTAAAGGTTGTTTTTCTGTTCCGTCATATACAGGTTTTGTGTATGTAAAATAAGCTTTATTAATATCAGCGGGGATAATTGTAAATTTCTGCTCAATAGTACCCTTATAATTGTTCTGTCCGGTAACCAGAATTGTAGCCGTACCCAGATCGTGATTATTTTTATACTCCACGATATATTGGTCTTTTGGAATCACTTCTCCATTATCTGTTATAACAACTTCCGGTTCAATATCCATACTGGTATATTCCTGATCCCCAGCCTGTGTCATCTTCACCTCTGCAGAGAGTAAGGATTTCTTCTGGATTATAAATTCTTTGGTTATTTCACCACAGTAATTTCCCTTGCCGGTAACCTTTGCCACTGCTTTTGCTGAATCCGTGCTGGCTTTATCATTGTTTTCATATGTAACGGAATAATCAGTACCAAAAACCAATTCTTTTTTGTCCTGAGCCACTTTTATTTCCGGGCTGCAGCCTTTGGCATTATATACCTGATCTGCAATCGGGCCGATGGCTGCCTTATTTTCTTCTTTGCTGAGATCACAAGGTACAACTTTAAATTCTGCAAAACGGGTTCCGGAATAATCACCGATACCAGTAATCTCAATTTCAGCTTTGGCATTTTCTTTTCCAACATTAATATTATTCTTATACGCAATGGTATAATCCGTGTCCTCTACTAATGCCTTCCCGCCGTCTTTTAACGTTACCTCCGGTTTTAATTCACTGCCGGTATAAGACTGGTCTTCTACTGATTCCGGGGTCATCGTAACGGAAGTATGGGATATTAATTTTTTGCCAATAACAAATTTTAATGACTCATTATTTCCTGTATAATTCCCGATGCCGGTAACTGTGACTGTAACTTCCTCATTGGCTTTTTTGTGTTCCCCGCTGTAGGATACGGTATAGTCGTTATCTTTTGAAAGTGTTGTAAGCCCGTCTGTTACGATTACTTCCGGTTCCACTGCTTCTCCGGTAAATGCCGTAGATGCATCCATACCAAGTTCAACTTTAAATGTCTCACCTGAGACCGGTTTTGGAAGTATCTTTACGGGAAGCGTCAGAACCCTTGTCCCGGTATAATTTCCAGCATCTGCACTGATTTCTGCTGTTATGTAACTGCCTTCCTGTGTTGCATCAATATTACCGGAATAATTTAAGACACTCCATGAACTGTCATGCAGATAAGCATAATTCTGATCCGCAATATTATTATCCTTCAGATGCATCTGTGCTTTATAGTCTACTGCTTCACCTGTGTATACCAGATCTGTAAGGGGATTTTCCTGATCGATTACAAAAGCTAAATCAGCCGTGTTTATATCCGCAGGTTCAATGGTAAAGTGCTTTTCAGCCTTACCGGTATAACCATTCTCTTCAATTCCCTGAATGGTAAGTGTAGGTACCTCTCCCAACCAGGCTTCATTTCGTGCATTAATATTATAATTATAGGAAGCTGCATAATTACTGGGATCTACTGCAGTCCCGTCCGCCAGCGTCACCGTAAAATCCGGTGTCTTTGGAGTCCCGTCAAAAACAGCCGTGAAATCCGGTGAGATAGTGATGACTGCCGTACTTAAATCCTTCATCCCTTCTCCCGGTCCACCTCCCTGGGCAAATGCTGTTAGTCCTGATGAGAGAACCATAACGCAAACAAGCAGGATGCTCAATACTCTTTTTCCCACTTGTACGCTTGATTTCCTTTGATTTTGTTCCTTCATAGCATAAACTCCTTTCCATTTTCAGTCACATTCATTTGTTCATTTTTTCACTAAATTAGACCAACTCCGCTCCTTATCTTTCAATTCACCTCCCTGCCTTCAAATAACTAAACTTTAAATTTATTATACATGATAACTACCAGGAAAAGTTTCAAGAAACATTCAAGCTTTTGCTTATGCTATATGTCAGGGTTTTACTATTCTTTCATTATTTCCAGGCTTGCCTGGGGGCTGATCACATCAAAGATCAGTTCATCCCGTTTCCAAAAACGGTAACGCATCTCACAGCAGAGGCTTTCTTTGACTGCCCTGCCCATACTGCCATTGACCGGCGCTTTCAGATCTGAGGGATTTTGCTTAATGACTTCTGCATGAAGCCAGTATTTACCCTGGCGTATCAGTGCCTCTTTCTCATTAAATTTCAGAATCCGGACTCCCCGGTAAGTTGCCAGACGGTACTCCTTTCCCCCTTGCATAATAGAACAGATGCATCCGGTAAAGCTTCCTTTTAATAACGGAATCTTCGCCAATGACAGCATCAGGTCTCCGGCTGCTCCACCGTTCCAGCTGCACTGGGTCCAGAAATATTCACTGGGAAAACTGCAGCCCCAATCTTTTTCTATATATCCCGTTCCGCCTGAAAAATCGTATCTGTGCCCATTTACCACTACTGTACCCGTAAGTTCGTGATGCATACTCAGTACACCATGATTGCACTGCATGAACGGTGCGAAACGGAACGGTCCCATAATGTCTCTCCTGGGTGCTTTCCATTCACCATATTTAATTTTCCCAATCACACGTAAATCTTTTGTTTTAATATCCAGGATAATTCCTTTTTCGGAAAAGGTATTTTTCCCGATTCTGCAATAAAAGTTCATGGGGCTGGCATAGAAATATTCCGCCGGAAACTCCGTGTAGTAGGATTCATGATTAGTGATGACCTGAATGGATGCCGAGCGGTTTCCTTCTTCATCGATGTGAAATGCAGGTATAAAGCTTAAGGATTCGCTTCCAGCCTGATGTTTCAGATACCATCCCTCAAAAAAACTTTTTTTCTTCTTCTCCCCATGGAAGCTTTTCCTGGGTATTGTCAGATACTGCCGGATTTTTTTCATATTGATTCCCATCTTCTTTCACAGTTATTTCCTGCCGTTTGTATAACTAGTTTTGTATTGCAGGGTCTAATGCAGCTTTTTCATCTACTCCGTACTCAGATTTTCCTGTGCCGGATTGTCAATGAGATTTCCTTTGTAATCAAATCGCGATCCGTGGCAGGGGCAATCCCAGGACAGCTCATCCGGATTCCATTCTAACTGGCAGCCCAGATGGGGACATCTGGTATCCACAATGAACACCTCCCCTTCCGCATTTTTATAGACCCCGGCTTTTTTCCCTTCGTATTCTACGATACCGCCATGTGACAGCGGAAGTTCTTCCATATTTTCTTTGGGTATTTTAAGATTTTCATACAGGATGCCCTTCGCGGCCTTGTACCCGTCGGTTACCACATTTTTTGCAGAAGCGGACAGATGGAACCGTTGAGGCGAGAATACCTCCATAAAAGGATTTTCCCTCTTCATGATCAAATCGGAAATCAGCATCGCGGAAACCATGGAGGAAGTCATTCCCCATTTTCCAAATCCGGTCGCTACATACCAGTCCGGAGTCTGGCTGGAATACTGTCCGATATAAGGAATCCCATCCAGCGTCATGCAGTCCTGTGCGGACCAGGAAGCGGATACTCTGCTGCCCGGCCAGTATTTGGATGCCTCTTCCCACAATTTCTGATAACAGCCGCCTGCTTTATTTTCTCCGGTACGGTGCCCGCTGTCCCCAATGAAAAGCAGGTCTTCATAATTGCGGTAAGAAAAACTGTTATCTTTATCAATCCCAAGGTACATACCGTCTAGCTGAACTGCATTTTCCAGAGCCAGTACGTAACTTCTCTCCTGATGCATCCGCATAAAATAATATCCCGGTACATTAATAAAGGGATAATGAGTGGCAAATACGATCTGCTCTGCATGTATCACATATGAATCGGTAACGATTTCCTGCCCTTCCACGCTTTTAACTCTCGTATTTTCATAAATCGTAAGTTCTTTTATGATCCCATCCAGAAATTCCAAAGGATGAAACTGAGCCTGTCCATAAAACTTAGCTGCTCCTGCAACTGCAAAAGGCAGATTTGTCTGAGTTGTAAACTCTGCGTGTATCCCCAATTTCTGTGCCGCTTTAACCTCTGCCTCCAGACTCTCTGATTTGGATACGGAATAGAGATACGAGGGCAGTTCCTGAAAATGACAGGGGATCTGATACTTATCAATGAGATTTTGATACGCTTTGATTGCTTTCTGATTTGCAAGGGCATATTGTCTAGCCTTCTCGATACCCAGTTCGTTAATTAACTTATGATAGATCAGGTTATGAGAGGATGATATTTTAGCAGTTGTATTCTTCGTCTGCCCGCTTCCTACTCTGGACGCTTCAAATACAATTACTTTCTTGCCTTCCTGCTGAAGAAAATATGCAATTAAAATCCCTGCCATACCTCCGCCGATTACAGCCACCTCTGTTTCCAGGTTATCCGCAAGGGACGGCATCGCTGTTACTTCTGCTGTTTTACTCCATATTGATTCCATGTGCTCACCTTCATGCCTGATATTATGAGGAATTCACCTCATTTATTTTTTTGTTTCTTTATACTGTTTTTTTCTGATTTTATTTCTTTTGTTATCCTAATTATTTCGTTAACCTGATTCTTTTGTTATCATGATTCTTTCGTTATCCTGATTCTTTTGTTATCATGATTCTTTCGTTATCATGATTCTTCCGTTATCCTGATTCTTTCGTTATCATGATTCTTTCGTTATCTTAAATAGTTCTTCATGCTTTTTAATGCATTCTTTTCCAGACGGCTGACCTGTGCCTGGGAAATATTAATCTCATTTGCTACTTCCATCTGTGTCTTTCCCTGGAAGAATCGCAGCTCAATAATATGGCGTTCCCGTTCGTTCAGCCTTTTAATTGCTTCATTTAACGATATGGATTCCACCCAGTTTTCTTCTTTATTCTTCTTGTCACTGATCTGATCCATTACATAGAGGGTATCTCCCCCTTCCGTATAAACCGGGTCATACAGGCTGACCGGACTCTGGATCGCATCCATGGCAAATACAATATCTTCTTTAGCAATTCCAATCTCGTCTGCGATTTCATTGATAGTAGGCTCCTTTAAATGCTTCTTCATATAGCCTTCTTTTGCATAAATTGCCTTGTAAGCCGTGTCCCTAAGTGACCTGCTTACCCTTATCGAATTATTATCCCTTAAGTATCTGCGGATCTCACCGATTATCATCGGTACCGCATAAGTAGAAAATTTTACATTTAAGGTTGAGTCAAAATTATCAATTGCCTTTATCAGTCCGATACAGCCTATCTGAAACAAATCATCCGCATTTTCATTGCTGCTTGAAAAACGTTTAATTACACTTAATACCAACCTTAAGTTTCCTTTGATGTATAGTTCTCTTGCTTCTTCATCGCCCTCCTGAATCCGGGCAAAAAGTGCATCTTTTTCTTCATTGTTTAAAAGGGGAAGCTTTGATGTATTCACACCACAAATTTCTACTTTATTAAGAGCCATAACGTTCATCCTCCTATTAATTTGTTTAATAGAATGATTCACATTATGGCTCTCAAATATTCAGATATGAAAAAAATTATGTCAACTTTTAGCCCTTGACAAATTCATTATGGGGGTGATATTTTTTCATCAGCCGATGTCATAAACGCTTCTGAGCCGCAGATTTTCCGGCTTTCCGCTTATTATCCTGACCCGCTTCTCTCCGGCGTTCATATCAAAATAATTATCGGACAAAATAAGGTCTTCCATCTGGTTTAAAATCTCTACATTTTTTGCATATGTTTTTGCCTGAACGATGATTTCCCCGTCCTCTGCTCTGCATGTAAGCTGGGGATCCTGATATTTAAAATATTTAGGCAGTGAAAAAATCACCGTTCCCTCAGATATAAGTTCTCCATTTTTCAGCAACTGATAGCTGACATATTCTGTAAACATGTCCACCTCTGGCAGCTCTGTCTTTTCCAGCCATACACTGGTCAGTGCCGGTACCGTAATTTCGCAGACCTCTTCTCTAAGGACAGCAGCATGGGCATCTCTCAGCTGCCATTGCACCGTTAAGGCTTCTTCTTCTCTGGTTTCATTAGCAACATTTAAGCGAATGGACTTTTCTATATGGTAATGTTCTCTGTTCATATCTGCATCCTGGGTTAAAAGCCCTTCTTCTTCACAGGAAATCATAAGCGGATTAAAAAACCGCTTTGCATAATAATGAAGTGCTTTCCATCTCTGACAGTAATCGATGGATGCCCAGGATGCAACGGGCCAGCAGTCATTGAGCTGCCAGTAAATGGCTCCCATACAGCGTCCTCTGTTTCTCCTGAAATGTTCCACGCCATAGCGGATTGCATCTGCCTGAAGTAATTGGGATGCATAGATTACCATTTCAAAACTATAGGGATAGCGGTAAGTCTGCTGGAGATAATTCATGATCTTCCCATTTGCTCCAAAATTCCTCTGATGCTTTTCCATTACGTAAGAGAAAATGTTCATATCCCTTGGGTCGTCGGTTATGGTTTCTATGGTACGGACACTTGGAAATGACTGAAAACCAAATTCAGAAGCATATCGGAAATAGTGCTTCCGGTATTCGGAAAACGGTTTATTTCCGTGCCATACTTCCCAGTAATGCACATCTCCCCTGTCCGGGTCGTTTGGCTCATCAAAAGATCCGCCTGAAGACGGACTGGCTGGCCAATAAAATGTGTTTGGATCATATTCTTTTAATATTTCCGGAATGATACGCTCGTACATCAGAATATAGTCCCTGACTTCTGAATGTCTGCTCACCCAGTTTCCTTCTTTTACAAACTGTTCCATTTCATTGTTTCCGCACCACAGCCCCAGTGATGCATGGTGCCGCAGACGTTTAATATTATCTGTAAATTCCTGACGGATATTCGCTTCAAATTCCGGGGTCAGATCATACACTGCACAGGCAAACATAAAGTCCTGCCACACTACAAGCCCTAATTCATCACAGATATCATAAAACCAGTCCTCGGGATAGTATCCTCCGCCCCAGACGCGTACAGCATTAAAGTTCGCCGCTTTGCACTGCTCCAGAAGATTTCTTGTGGTTTTACTGTTTACCCTGCCAAGGAGATGGTCTTCCGGAATATAGTCCGCGCCCATTGCAAAGATACATATCCCGTTTACCTTGTGTGCAAAGCTGGAACCCCATTGGTCCTTTTCAATATGCATGGTCATAGTTCTAAGTCCGATACGGCGTTTCCAGGAATCCGTCACGTTTTCCCCTGTTTTCTGAATAACTTCCAGTTCATATAAATCCTGATCACCGTAACCGTTTGGCCACCAGAGCATGGGCTCTTCAATGATGATTTCATCCGGTGAACCCTCATAGTCCCTGGTATTACCCCGTGGATCTGTCACCTTTACTTCATAGGCAGTGGAAATATTATCACACTTATCTTCTTCCACCCGGATCTGCAGCCGTACTCTTCCATCTTCGTGAATCTGGGTGATATAAACGCTGTCAATCCTGGCATGGTCTATGCCAATCAGCCCGACCGGTCTGAAAATTCCAGCATCCGGCAGATGTGCGCCCCAGTCCCAGCCAAACATGCAATGCGCCTTTCTGATATGGACAAATCCATCCATTGCGTCTTCCGAACCCCTGGTTTGAGACTTTTCATATGCTTCCCTGATATACTTTAAGGGGGAATGCAGTACTACATGCAGCTCATTATCCTGACCCGGGTTCAACAGCTTCTTTACATCAAATTCCCAGATTCGGTGCATATTATACGCCTGCCCCGCCAGTTCTCCATTTACATAAATATCGGCAATGGTATCCAGCCCCTCAAACCGGAGCAATACCCTTTCTTTTTCGTACACACCGGAATCCACCTGGAATATGGTACTGTATTCATAGTCATATTCCATTAACTTTAGCGCCTTTTCTTCGTTGTCTTTCCAAAAAGGATTTTCCATCTCCCCGTTTAAAAGCAGATCGGTGTAAACCGTGCCCGGCACCACTGCAGGCAGCCATTCTCCTTCTTCCAGCCTGCGCATTCTGAAGTTATCCTGTAACATCTGAGTAACCATAGATTTTTCCTCCTGAATTATAGTTTGCAAACTCTGTGACCACGCTCTAGAGCGTGTTTTAAAATTGCTTTCTGGCAGCTGTGCGTCACGCTTTGTGGGAGATTTGTCCCGGATGAAGGGCGCGTAGCGGGCTACGCAACCTGAATTCGGGGCAAATATACCGCAAAGTGGGGCGTGCAGATGGCGGGAATGAATTTTCAAACACACTCTAGCATTTAAATAAAATTGTTTTAATTTCAAATGGCTTTAACAGCATGGAGACTTTGGTTTCACTGCAAAATTCCTGAATCGGACGTTCTCTCAGATCTCCTTCAGCCCAGGCAGTGAACCGGAATCCCGGCTTTATGGATGCCTGACATCTGGAACCTGCAAATTCATGGAAACGTACTACCAGGTAACTGCCGTCTTCCGATTTCTTAATGGCATCTACTTCCACATGATCACAGTCAAATGCAAGAAAACTCTCATAGGTCAGATTTGCCGTACCTTTTTTTAGCGCTAACGGACGATTTAACCGGTGGGCTTCCTGAATTACCCTGCCATTGATACAATCACCCTGGTGAGGCAGAAGTGCATAAGTAAATTCGTGTAATCCCTGATCCTGCAGATGATCCGGATGGGTAGCCGCCTTCAGCAGCGTGATTCTTAAAATATTGTCCTTCACGTCATAACCGTATTTACAGTCATTTAATAGCGCAACTCCATAATCGTGCTCTGACAGATCTGCAAATCTGTGTGCAACCGTTTCAAATCTTGCCTGATCCCAGCTGGTATTCCAATGGTTCGGACGTTTCACATTCCCGTACTGCACATCATATGTGGCATATGTTGTCCGGATATCCACAGGAAATGCAGCTTTTAACAGCTGGTGATTCTCGTGGTAATCCACCTTTGTCCGAAAATCTATTCTGCGGTTATTTTCATACAAAAGAATATCCTGCTCAATCGTTGAATTCATATATTTCCATTCCAGATGAACCACTGTCATAAGGGGACCGGTAACTGTAATCTGGAATTTTTGAAGATCCGTAATTTCTTTCATTTTCTGCTGATAGAAGATATCAATATCCCAGGCATCATTTCCAAGGGGTTTATCTTCAAACATCTGCAGTACATTGCCCCTTGTTCCTCCTGCGAGTACTTCCCGCTTTGCATCCTTGTCATAAAGCCTGCTGATCTGCCCATAATCGTTAAATTCAATGGTATAATAGTTAGTGTCGATACTTTTTCCTTCTATATTAAAGGAATTATTTTCCAATCCCGAATTTTCCAAACTGCAGGATTCTTTGACACACTTGATCCTGGCTGTACCCATAGCCGGGATTTCTCCTGTCTCCACATAGGTTCCTTCTGCTCCGGATTGAATTTTCAGATTGTTTCCATTTTGATCCACACAGCCAAGAATTCCTGTCTCAGGG
This sequence comes from uncultured Robinsoniella sp., assembly GCA_900539655.1. Lineage (GTDB taxonomy): Bacteria > Bacillota > Clostridia > Lachnospirales > Lachnospiraceae > Robinsoniella. The sequence continues at coordinate 106,402 of UQCR01000002.1, read as the reverse complement.
ATTTCTACAATCCCATTTAGTTTCCAGGAGGCATGATTCAAAACGGTATATGTATCTGCCGATTCATCCAGAATGACTTCATATGCTTTTCTTTCTACTTCCAAAGCAATGTCAGCTGCCTTTTTATAGTCTGCTTTTGAATCCTCATATACTTCATGGATAGAGGAACCGGGGATGATATCATGGAACTGGTTTGTCAAGAGGATTTTCCAGCCTTCTGTCAGAGCTTCCTGATCCGCTTTCTGCAAATCTCCCTGGGAAAGTGCTGCCATTGCCGTCAACCACTCGGTATTCCCATACAGATATTCCATTTTCCTGTTCATACGCTTATTATACCCCTGGCTGGTATAGGTTCCCCTGTGATATTCCAGATATAATTCTCCATCCCAGGTGTGGACATATTGATCGGTATTCTTTACCGTGTCCTTCAGATCTTTAAAATAGGCTCCTGCAGTAGAGGTCTTAAGTGCCGGAAGTCCTGGAATCTTATCGATCCGTCTTCTCTGTTCCAGCATATCTCTGTTCACTCCACCTCCCCCGTCGCCATACCCATAGGAAATAAGTAATTCCTTGTTCATATCTTTTTCGCTGTAGGCATCCCAGACGCCTTTTACCGTTCTGGCCGTAAGCAGTCCGTTATACGTGTAGAACCAGGAGCCCGGTTCATTCCATGGTTCCGGTGTGGTAATGAAATGAGTGAGGATCTCACTTCCGTCAATCCCCTTCCATTTGAATGTATCATGAGGCATACGATTGTACTGGTTCCAGCTGATCTTGGTGGTCATGAACATATCTATTCCTGATTTCTTTAAGATCTGAGGCAGCGCCCAGGAATACCCGAAGACATCCGGAAGCCAAAGGTACTCCACTTCCTTATCAAATTCATCTTTTATAAATTTGCTGCCAATTAATATCTGTCTTGTGAGGGATTCTCCGCTTGTAATGTTACAATCTGCCTCTACCCACATGCCTCCATCCACTTCCCATTGACCGGATTTTACCTTTTCTTTGATTTTTTCATATATTTGTGGAAAATCATTTTTTATATATTCATACAACTGGGGCTGGGTCTGCAAAAAGACATATTCAGGATACTGTTCCATCAGACGAAGCACCGTAGAGAATGACCTGGAGCACTTTTCTCTGGTGTGTTTCAGCCGCCACAGCCATGCAACATCAATGTGGGTATGTCCAACGCATTTCACCAGAATCTGAGCATCCTTACCCATGCTTTCTATCTTATCGTTAATCTGCTCATCTGCCAAATGAACGGATTCATAAAAGCTGCTGCTCCCCGGATAGGACCAGTCAATACATTCAAGCGCGCTGTTTAACGCCGTACGAAGCTGATGTTTTATCGGGTCATCCTCATGCAGGTTTTTAATAGCATCTATAATCATAGCGGATAAATAGTAGAGATCATCCGTTTTTTCATCCAGCCAGGCAAGGTCAGCCTGATTAATTTTATGTTCCTGGACAACAGGTGCGCCGCCGCCCTCAAGGCCTGACCACAGACGAAATGTAAGTTCCAGCCTGCATCCCAGATGTTCTTCTTCAAAAAATACTTCTTTATGATTAGCATCTACACCCTGGTATGGTTCTTTATTCACATACAACAGTGACTCAAATCCCGAATTATTTCCGCCTCCTGTATTACCGTAATCGAAAATACCAAGTACCTTTTTTCCCTTCCATTCTTCCGGAATTATTACCTCTTTATGTAGCCAAAGATATCGGTCTCTTCCCTTCCAGGTATCATTTACCTGCATGCTTTCCCACCCGGTAAAATCAACCGGCACCTCAGGATTCACGGCTCCCTGCCGGTCCTCACTTACCTGAAAATCTTCCAGATGTATTACTTCACGATAACGATATCCCTTCAGCTGCCTCGTTCTAGCTTCCAATTTATTATCTGTTAAAAACATGGTATCCTCCTGTATTCTTTTATTTTTAATTTATTCATATCAAATTTATAACCACGCTGTACCTTTTATTTGCAGAATTCTCTATTTAATTCCAATTTCACTTATTCACATGGTAACCGCAATATTCCAGAACCAGTTCACTGAACATTGCATTGGCCCACGAAAACCACTCTCTGGTATACCTGGCAGGATCATCCACATCGAATCCCTCATGCATTAGTGATTTTCCTCCATCAGTACGCTTCAGCATTTCCAGAATTTCAAGTTTTTCTTCCTGCGTAGCACTGGTTAGTCCCTGCATAGCCAGGGAAATATGCCAGATATAGCGCACCGGAGTATGGGGGCTTCCTATTCCTCTGGCAGCTTTTCCTTCATAATAAAATGGGTTTCCATCACTCAGGATAAATGCTCTGGTATTTTTTGCAACTTCTTCTCTTTTTCCCTGATATCCCAGATACGACATTGCTAACAAACTTGGAACATTGGCATCATCCATCAGATTATACTGACCATATCCATCTACCTCATATGCATATATCTCACCAAATCCATCTCTTTTTGTTATGCCAAATGTCTCAATTCCTTCTCTGATCTGTTCTTTCAGTTTGCCTGCTGTTTCTTTTAATTCCTGGTCATTTAATATTTTCTCTGCAATTTCTTCCAGATATCCCAGGACAACTACTGCAAACATATTGGAGGGAACCAGGTAACCATATGTGCAGGCATCATCGCTTGGACGAAAGCCTGACCATGTCATACCGATACCGGAACGGACCAAAGCCCCTTTTCCATCCCTGGATAAAGTATCGGTGAAAGTACAGTTTTTCCGGATAAAACGATATTCTGAGTTTTCTTCATGATATTGCTCCCTTTGAAAAACCTCCAGTATCTTTCTGGCTCCTTTTACAAAGGTCTCATTAAAATGTTCCGTCCGTCCGGTGTTTTTCCAAAACAGGTAGGAAAATTGCAGCGGGAAACAAAGAGAATCCACCTCATATTTCCTCTCCCATATCCATGGTCCCATATCCGTCTCATCTTTTTCCCAGCAATGACCATTTGCTGCCTCATTGAATGCATTGGCATACGGGTCAATATCGATACACTGAAACTGCCGTTCTATCAATCCCTGCATCGTATCTGCTATTTCACTGTCTCTGCCTGCCAGGATCAGATAGGGGCGAAGCTGGCAAACCGAATCCCGCAGCCACATTGCCGGAATGTCACCGGTAATTACATAAGTAGTCCCATCTTCCATTTTTTTTACTGTAGTATCCAGTGTGTTTGTAAAGCAATTGCGGAACATTTGGAACATCTCTTCATCTTTTAATTTTTCCCGGACATCTTTTAACAGGCATTCCATCGATTCCGGCAGATTCTTTTCTTCTATTCCTACACTAACACCCATAATAATTCCCCTTTTCTTCTTAAATAGTAAACTCACTTTACAAGTTGTTAGGACTATATTATCATTGGTTGCGCCGAATTACAACATAAAAATTATAAAAATTCTGAACGAAAAAAAGAGAGTAATCGGACCTGCAGGATACATTCCTGTCGTCTGACTACTCCCCTTATTTTCAATTAGAATTACTCAAATCTTACAATTTCTTTTTTCAGCCTCTTGATGATCTTTTTCTCCAGCCTGGAGATATATGACTGGGAAATCCCCAGCAGATCAGCCACTTCTTTTTGTGTCTTCTCTTCCCCGTCTCTGGTATTAATGCCAAATCTTAACTGCACAATTGTTTTTTCTCTATCTGAAAGTTTTTCAATTGCTTTTCCCAGCAATTTTCGTTCAACTTCATTTTCCATGTCTTTATATATTACATCTTCGTCCGTTCCCAGGATGTCGGATAATAATAATTCATTTCCATCCCAATCCACATTCAGTGGTTCATCGAATGACACTTCCATCTTTGTTTTATTGTTTCTTCTCAGATACATTAAGATTTCGTTTTCTATACATCTTGAAGCATAAGTTGCCAGCTTGATATTTTTCTCAGGATTAAAGGTATTAATTGCCTTAATTAAACCAATGGTTCCTATTGATATTAAATCCTCTACTCCGACACCTGTATTGTCGAATTTTTTTGCTATGTATACTACTAATCTTAAGTTGTGTTCGATTAACAACGATTTCGCGTCACTATCGTATTCCGTTCCCAGGTCACTGATTACCTCAGCCTCTTTTCCCGGCTCTAAAGGTGCCGGAAGCACTTCACTGCCGCCAATATAATGAATATCATTTGGCCTTTTTAATATGAGGTTTGGAAGCGATGAAACAACGCGAAACTGAAAACGATGTGGCATTGAAACTTTTATAACCATTTTTATTCCTCCTAATCTTCTAACATTGAAGGGTTTATTATCATCTGATATTTTCCCTTCGCACTAACGGACTCTTTTGTGACTGCTGCTACAGCTCCTTTAATAAGCTGCGACGCCCCAGACCTTCGTATGCTGATATAATCTAATCGTATTCCCGGTAACAAACCATTTTTTTCCCCTATGGAATGATACGGGATATAACAAATTTTCTCTGTTAACCCTTCTGCAGTTTGAAATTGGTACATCTGGAGTATCTGATTTTTAACTTCTTCTTCCAACATATCACTGATCGTATCATAATCAATGATATTTACCGGCTTTCCGGTAATTGGCTGTTTTAACTGATTTCCGGTATCACACAAACCCATTACATGTTTGTTCTTACCGTTCAGATTAATTACAACCTCATAAAGATATTCTGTTTTTTGTTTATATCTCTGATAGCAGCTTAAAATACATCGCAAGGTAAGAAAACTTATTACTCCAAGAAGCAGGCCACCAGAAGAAATGTGTCCCAATAACATCTCCCAGATGCCTCCCAGAACAAACGCTGATAAATACAGAATGATCGTGCCCCGTATTAAATGATCCCTGTCCTTAATTCTGCAGCCTATTTTAACCATAAGCACACTCAGAACTCCAAATCCGCAAATGTTGTAAACGAATGTATTTTGAATGGGCAATATGATAAGAATACACATCCCTGCTGCCCCAAGTACACTGGCTAAAAATATTCGAAACCAGTTTGTCTGACATTTCAGTGACCGGCGTACCAGTGTAAGCAATAGATAATCCATAATCATATTTTCCAAAAAGAATTTATCTAGGTATATTTCATAATACACAAAACACCCCCTGCCACCAAAATGAATGCTTTGATCCAAGCACTATCCATTATAGGTGATAGGGGGTGTGAGTTTTGTCAAAAACGCAACGCTATATTCAATTTTTCTTCGACAGACCTCGACAGCCCGTCTTCACAAACAAGCCCAGGAGCCCATTTGAAAATCACTCTATAAACCATATCTGCCAATGATATTTAATACCTGTTCCAGCTTTTCTACGGGAATCTGTCCCGGAGCCGAGACTTGCCCAACCGCTCCGAAGGTCACAGCTGAACCAAATATTTCTCCGGTAATTCTGCTGACGAACCCCATGCTTCCCATTGACATCGTGATGAACGGCCTGTCCGCCAATGACTCCTTCATTGCCAGCGTAGCATCTAAGAGTGTTAATACATCCTGGCTGCCGGTTGGCATCACAGCTATCTTCGTTATATCGACACCAGCTTTCTGCATTTTCTGCAAACGCGCCACAATTTCATCTTTAGACGGAGTCTTCTCAAAATCATGGTTGGAACCAACTACCTTAACCCCATGGCGATGAGCACTTTTCACAATTGGAGCACTGACTTCATCGCCGCGAAAGATCTCTACATCAACTAAATCAATATACCCAGTCTTTACCGCATGGAGGTTCATTTCTACATAGTCCTTCATTTCTATCGGACGTTTTCCGCCCTCATCTACCGTTCGGAATGTAAACAGCAGTGGGATATCCCCCAGTATCTTACGTAATTCTTTAAGCGTTTCCGCCATCTTTTTTTGATTCATAACATAATCAAAAAAGTCTACACGCCACTCTACCATATCAATTGGGCGCGCAGCAATTTTCAGGGCAGTTTCCAATATCCTTTCTTTACTCCCACCCACAATGGGAACACATATCTTAGGCTTTCCCTCTCCTATTGAAATATTCCTGACTTTTACTGATAAATCCATACTGTACCACTCCTCATCATGTATTTGATTAAATGCTGCATAAACCAGCCGGATGCATGTCTACACGATTCACTGTCCGCAGGAGTCAAAAACCCCGTTGCAAGCAACGGGGCATCAAGCTTGCAACGCTGCAGAGCAGCGGGGTATTTGACCCTCGCGGCAGTCGCCAAATATCCATGCAAGCATGGCTACTTGGCTCGTTGCTCGCAGGAATAAATGATCAGGCCCGCTCCAGCTTCCGCTCATGTTCACCCAAAATGGTCTGTGTTTCCATAATCTTTACAAAATTATTCATTATCTTTTCCGTATTATCATCAATCTTTCGATTCAGATTTCTGGTAATATCATTAAGCTCATCTACTTTATTCTCAACGCGCTCCATCCTGAGATTCATATTATGCATTTCACTATGGAAACTAAGTATTTCCTTCTGAAGAGGTTCCAGCCTTTTACTCATATTCTGGTCAATCCTCGTTTCCATCTCTTCCAGTTTGGAATCAAAATCCCTTTTATTCTTTTCAAAAGCTGCGTCAAGCTCGGATCTAAGATTGCTTCTCCATAGGTTGTTGTTGTGATCTTGCTCTGTGAATTTTTGATTGATCTTCTTATCCTGCTCTGCAAATTTCTGATTGATCATTTTATCCTGCTCTGTGAATTTCTGATTGATCATTTTATCCTGCTCTGCAAATTTCTGATCGATTCTTTTATCCTGCTCTGCAAATTTTAGATCAATTCTCTTATCCTGTTCTGCAAACTTCTGATCGATCTTCTTATCCTGTTCTGCAAATTTCTGATCGATTCTCTTATCCTGCTCTGCAAACTTTTGATCGATCTTCTTATCCTGTGTTTCAAACATCTTACCGATTTCTTTTAATAGAATGGTATTTTCCATCCGATTCACCTCGTGTTTTCTATTTTATCATATACTATTTCCAAAGTCTATTTAGTTTTCAAGGTACAACGAATTTCATTGGGTTTTTTAAGAATTGTCTGTCGATATTTTTTAGAATGGGATCGCTGATCCCTAAGATTGTAATTGCGTTTATGTGATTTATATTTTATCTTATTTGTGTTGTTATGTCAATATGTTTTCATTATTTTTACATTCTTCTCTGCAAAACAAAAAACAGAACCGATGTATAATACAGCGGTTCTGCCAATATTCAATCACAGTAATGATATTCTTTAATGCCAATATCTCTGTATTTCTTATGCTTCATATCCATTTGGATTATTGCTCTGCCATCTCCAGGAATCTTCACACATTTCCTCGATGCCTCTTTCCGCTACCCAGCCCAATTCTTCTTTTGCCTTTGCAGCATCTGAATAACAGGTTGCAATGTCACCTGCACGACGGGGTTTAATCTGGTATTTGATTGGCTTTCCGCAAGCTTTTTCAAATGCTTTCACAACCTGCAGTACACTGTATCCATTTCCTGTTCCCAGGTTGTAGATATTTACACCTGCTTTTTCTTCGATCTTCTTTAACGCTTTTACGTGTCCAACAGCAAGATCCACAACGTGGATATAATCACGGACACCAGTACCGTCAGGAGTATCATAGTCATCGCCAAATACGCCGAGACATTCTAATTTTCCTACTGCAACCTGTGCTATGTAAGGTACCAGATTGTTCGGTATTCCTTTTGGATCTTCTCCGATTAAACCGCTCTTATGTGCACCAATCGGATTAAAGTAACGAAGCAATACAACATTCCATTCCGGATCAGCAACATGAAGATCTGTTAAAACCTGCTCCAGCATGCCTTTTGTCTGTCCATAAGGATTTGTAATTTTTCCCTTTGGGCATTCTTCTGTAATCGGTATAAATGCAGGATCTCCATATACAGTTGCGGAAGAACTGAAGATGATGTTCTTCACATTATGGTCTCTCATTACTTCACACAGGATAAAGGTACCTGTCATGTTGTTATGATAATACTCCAAAGGTTTTGCCACGGATTCCCCAACTGCTTTTAAACCTGCAAAATGAATTACGGAATCAATGGATTCTTTATCAAAAATTTCATTTAATTTTTCTCTGTCCAGGATGTCTGCTTTATAAAAAGTTACTTTTTTACCTGAGATTTCTTCAACTCTCTGGATAGCTTTTTCGCTTGAATTGTAAAGATTGTCTACTACAACCACATCGTATCCTGCTTTTAATAACTCAATACATGTATGACTGCCGATATAACCTGCACCGCCTGTAACTAAAATTGCCATGATGTGCTCCTCCTCATTCTTTGCCAACTGAATTTGTTTCTCTTATAGTCTATACCCACTCTGTTTATTTCGCAACATATTTTTCCATATTAGTTCCATAAAAACTCGGGATACATTCCTGTTTTCTTTAAATTCTTAATTGCATTTACAACAAATTCTTTATCTTCTTTATAAGTAACACCATACCACTTATCCAAAGATTTTAAAACCTCTACCGTCGCTTTTCCCTCATCAATCAGGTCATTTACCACAGTAGGCAGAAAATACTCGCATTTTAATGGATTCGTTTTCAGGTTCTGATCCAAAAATATTGGAAAACGTTCTTTTAACTCCTTTAGGATACTTGCTGAAAATCCCCACATATTCATAGAAACGGTGCTTCCCTCCGGTATCACATTCCATGTGGCACCTTCGTCTTCCGTATATTCTGCCTTACCATCTCTTTTTTCAATATGGGTTCTTTCATTAATTCCTGTCAAATAATGATGCTCATCGGTCACACATACGCCTCTGGCAACATGGCCATTATCCGTAAGCGTGTTTTCCAGAACATATCCAACCATCGTGTAACGGTATTTCTCATCATCCTGATGATTGGACAGGTAATCAAAAATCATCTGGTATGCATGCTGTCCATAGTAATCATCTGCGTTAATTACCGCGAATGGACCATCTACCACACTGCTGCAGCTAAGAACTGCATGGCCTGTTCCAAATGGCTTCTGGCGCCCCTCAGGTACCTCATATCCTGCCGGAAGACTGTTCATCTCCTGATATACATACTCCACTTCCAGCTGCCTTTCCATCCTGTTGCCAATTGCAGCCCGGAAATCCGCTTCATTTTCTTTTTTGATAATAAATACAACTTTTTGAAAACCGGCCCGGATCGCATCATAAATGGAAAAATCAATAATCATATGTCCCTGTTCATCTACTGGATCAATCTGCTTTAAGCCGCCATACCGGCTGCCCATTCCAGCCGCCATGATCACTAAAACTGGTTTGCTCATATTCTTCCTCCGTTTAGCTTAAATCTTCCTTAGAGCGTATTTGCAAATCATTCAAACACACTCCAGAGCGTGTTTTAAAATTGCTTTCTGGCAGCTGTGCGTCACACTTTGTGGGAGATTTGTCCCGGATGAAGGGCGCGTAGCGGGCTACGTAACCTGAATTCGGGGCAAATATGCCGCGAAGTGGGGCGTGCAGATGGCAGGAATGAATTTTCAAACACACTCTAGTCAGTTTATCACAAAAGAAGAGATTTGGGCACCCCCTTTTCCTAAGGAACCTTTAAAATCATAGATATTTTTCTACAATACCCGCCATTTCATCCCACTTTTCTTCCATATCAGCCACCAGTTTAAACTGGGTACGGCATCTGTCAACATTCTGCTTATCCCGATGTATCTTAAAATAAGTATCCCCTTGCAGATAATCGGTCAGAAAACGCATTCCACATTCAAAGGTCATGAGTTTGGCACCAGTCGGAAGCATTTTAATTTCCATGTCCGTAAGACTGCCTGCGCATCCTTCCACATACCCTTTTGTGTACAATGCAAACAGATTCATATCACATGAAATCTTTGATAAATCCTGTTCATCTTCGGCACCGGTGCTGGCACCAAAACGGATGGAATCACCGAAATCATTCAGTGCCAGTCCGGGCATTACCGTATCCAGGTCAATGACGCATATACCTTTACCGGTTTTATCATCAATCATAATGTTATTTAACTTGGTGTCATTGTGGGTAACACGTAAGGGAAGCTCTCCTTTTTCCAGCATGTCGCACAGGACATGGGCATCAGCTTCTCTGTCCAGGACAAATTGAATTTCGGGCTGAACATCTTTAGCTCTTTCACAGATATCCACTTCCACAGCCTTTTTAAATTTTTCAAACCGGTCAATAGTATTATGAAAGTCTTTGATGGTTTCATGAAGTGTTTTGGCCGGGTAATCTGCCAACAGTCTTTGGAAATTACCAAACGCCACAGCGCTCTGATAAAAATCATCTGGTTTTTCAACCGCATCATAGCTGGTTGCACCCTCGATAAATCCATAACTGCGCCAGTATTCACCGGAAGAATCCACATAATAGTTATCTCCATCCAATGTAGGAATTACATTTAATGTCTCTCTTTCCGGATCGCCGCCTGCCTGAATAATTTTTTTTCTGAGAAATGAAGTTACATTTACAATATTCTCCATTAACTCTACCGGATTTTTGAAAATATCATGATTCATACGCTGCAGAATATATCTTTTTACAATGCCGTTACCTTTGTCAAATATCAGTAAAAATGTATCATTGATATGTCCGCTTCCATAAGCATTCCCGCTTTGGAATACTCCCTCATATTGAAAGTGTTGAATCACTTCCTCCATCTTACTGCAATTTTCACTGTTTGCCATTACTGTTCCTCCCACAATCTCTCAGGATATAAACCCTGTTTCTTAAAATTCTTAACTGCTTCCACGACTACCTGCTTATCTTCTTTATAGGTTACGCCGTACCATCTGTCGGAAGATTTCAACACCTCTACTGTTGCCTTTTGTTCCTCCAGAAGTTCACCTACAACTGTGGGTAAGAAATATTCGCATTTCAGAGGATTGCTTTCTAAATTTTCTTCCAGGAATGCTTTAAACCGGCTTTTCAGTTCTTCTAAAATGCTCTTGGAAAATCCCCACATATTCATTGACACTGTGCTTCCCTTGGGAATTTCCGTCCAGGTTTTACCATCATCCTCGGTATACGCTGCACCTTCACCACGTTTTTCAATACGGGTTCTTTCGTGAATCCCAACAAGGTATCCCTGTTCGTCTGTTTCACAGACACCCCTTGCCACATGGCCATGGTCTGTAAGCGTATTTTCTAAAACGTATCCTACCATGGTATAACGGTACTGTTCATCATCCTCATGCGTATTCAGATAATTGTAAATCGTTTCAAATGCATGCTGTCCATAATAATCATCTGCATTTATAACTGCAAATGGTCCGTCTACTTTTCCCAGACAGCTTGCAATTGCGTGACCTGTTCCCCAGGGCTTTACTCTCCCCTCCGGAACCTTAAATCCTTCCGGTAGATTATGTAAATCCTGATAAACATAAGAAACATCCATCTTTTTACTCATCCGGTCTCCGATGCACTCTTTAAAATCAGCCTCATCTTCTTTTTTGATAATAAAAACAACTTTTTCAAATCCTGCTTTTACTGCGTCGAAAATAGAAAAATCAATAATGATGTGTCCCTGCTCATCTACAGGATCAATCTGTTTTAATCCTCCATAACGGCTTCCCATTCCTGCTGCCATAATGACCAATACTGGTTTCATGTCCGTACCTCTCCTTTTAACATTTATTTTTTTGCTGTCTAACTTTGTATTACCGTCATTATAGTATACCTTTTCTCAAAAATATTTGTACAATCTTTCAGCAATTTTGCACTATCGTATTTATTATTTGCATTTTGTCCAAAAATGCGATATTCTATAGCATACAAGGGGGTAATTTTATGGATTATAAAAGCATAACACTTCATGAAGATTTTCGAATTGATCAGATAGTCACCGTTCATTATTTTGAATATACCAGTGACTTTAAATTTGAAGGAGAATCCCATGATTTCTGGGAATTTTTGTGTGTGGACAAAGGGGAAGTGTCGGTTATGTCCGACAGTCATAAGATCTCCCTAAAAAAAGGGGATATTATATTTCATAAGCCAAATGAATTTCACAACGTAACAGCAAATGGACTGACTGCGCCTAATCTGGTGGTAATTGCGTTCATTTGTGATTCACCCCGCATGAGCTTTTTTGAAAACAAAATCCTGACTATCGGAGAAGTGGAAAGAAATCTTCTGGCATCAATCATTATTGAGGCAATGCATACATTTTCCTCTCCTTTAGATGACCCTTATCTGGAAGAAATGGAAGTAAACCAGGATCATCCTTTTGGCAGCCAGCAGCTTATTAAGATTAACCTGGAACATATCCTGATTCAGCTTTATCGAAGATATACAGCCCTGCAAAGTCTGACTCCCATTACAAAATCCATCAAAGCAAAAAATGATGAGGAGATCTATAACCGTATTGTAAATTATCTGGAAGGAAATATGCAAATCCAGTTAACCATAGAACAAATCTGCCGCGATAATCTGATCAGCCGTTCACAGCTGCAAAAGCTTTTTCGAGAAAAGAATAACTGCGGAATTATTGATTATTTTTGTAAGATAAAAATTGATGCCGCCAAGCAGCTGATCCGTAATAAGAATATGAATTTTACCCAGATTGCAGATACACTGGGCTACACATCCATCCACTATTTCAGCCGTCAATTTAAGAAGGTAACCGGGATGACCCCCAGTGAATACGCTTCCAGCATTAAAGTTTTTTCAGAACGTCACGACGAACTGTTAAGTCCCATTCATAAATCATCACATAAATCAAGCCCGGAATAAATTTATCCCGGGCTTCTTTTAAACAGATACTTTCTCTATCATGACATTCGTTATTTCTAATATTCTATTATCTTCTCTTTAAGAAATCCGGAATCTGAATGTTTTTCTCAGCTACGTTACTTTCCGGCGTTCTCAATTTACCTACAGAAGAGCTTGGAGTTGAAGTTCTTGTGTTCTGAGGTATTGTACTTCTGCCTGGTGCTGCAGACTTCTGGAAACCAAATCCGGTATTCTGCTTTTCTTTACCTGCAAATGAACTGCTGTATTCCGGCACAATTTTCTTATTTACAGATGGCTGTGAACCTGCGTGCTCGTCCAGTCCCGTTGCGATAACCGTAATACTTGCTTCATCCGCATAAGTATCATCATACATCGCACCAAAGATAATATTAGCATCATCTCCGGTAAGTTCCTGTACGTAACTTGCTGCATCATTTGCATCCATCAGAGAAATATCACCGGAAATATTAATAATTACATGAGATGCTCCTTCAATGGTAGTTTCCAGAAGAGGACTGGATACTGCCTGTTTCACAGCTTCTAATGCCTTATCATCACCCTTAGCCTGTCCGATACCGATATGTGCAATTCCCTTATCTGTCATTACAGTCTGAACATCAGCAAAGTCCAGATTGATCAATGCAGGTAAATTAATCAGGTCTGTAATACCCTGTACTGCCTGCTGCAGAACTTCATCCGCTTTTTTAAGCGCTTCCGGCATCGTAGTTCTTCTGTCAACGATCTCTAATAATTTATCATTTGGAATTACAATTAAAGTATCTACGTTGTCCTTTAATTTTTCAATCCCTGTCAGGGCATTATTCATACGTGTTTTTGCTTCAAAACGGAAAGGTTTTGTTACAACACCTACGGTAAGAATTCCCATCTCTTTTGCCAGGCCCGCTACAACCGGTGCTGCACCTGTTCCGGTTCCGCCACCCATACCACAGGTAACGAATACCATATCAGAGCCCTGCATAGCCTGCTTTAATTCTTCTGCACTTTCCTCAGCAGCCTGCTGCCCAACCTGAGGCTGTGCTCCTGCGCCGAGTCCTTTTGTTAATTTCTCACCAATCTGAATTGTAGTAGGTGCTTTGCATAACTGCAATGCCTGCTTATCGGTATTCACACCAATAAATTCTACTCCTCCAATTGTATCGTCCACCATTCTATTTACAGCATTATTGCCTGCACCGCCCACTCCAATTACAATAATCTTCGCAGCGGATTCAGCTTCGTTTGTCATAATCTCTAACAAGGGTATTTCCTCCTTCTCGTATCTGTACATTCTAAAATTCATTTACAGTTTTGGACAATATCATCCCAGTATCCAAACTGCATTTATTATATAATATAGTTTTTTCTCAAATTAATCAAGTAGATTTTTAAATTTCATTGTTTTTTTAAGCATTCTTCATAAAATCCTAACATATATAAAATATTATGCATATCAGATAGGATTTCATTCTGCTTTAATCGACAAAAACATGGTTTTCTACCAGTTTCGGATCAACGAACATGTCCAGGCCTGTCTACTAATAAAAAAACGTATCTGTAATCCACCACTTTATTCTGTGGATTAATTCAGGATATATGCACCGGTGTAAGGATCAATATATCCATACCCATCTGTTATAACTTGTCCGTCGTCACCCAGATACTGCTGTGTCATATCATTCGTTACATTTCCGGCATCATCGGTATAGACCTCATTTCCAGCTGCATCCTTAGAAACTCTTCCACTTTCATCTTTATAGACGTTTCCTGAACTCTTTTTACTTTCACTTTCCGACTGACTTTCCGATTCTCCCTCTTCTTTGTCCCCGCTGTCTTTCTTGCCATTTCCCTTCTTAAAAATAGCCGTACTGGAATCTGAGGTGAAATTTTCCAGATCCAGTGTGCCTTCCATGGAAGACATCTTCGGATAAATCGCCTTAAGGTTGGAGATCTTCTCTTCCAGGCTCTTATTCTGCCCAAGCAGCACTGTATTTTTTTCAAAATACAGGGACATTGCGTTATCTTCATCAAAATGGATTTCATCCGGAATGATTTCATTTTTGTTTAAAAGCTGAGCCAGAGTAACCACCGACTTAAACAGGTCTTTATCTTCAATCGGCAGTTTTCCCAGTACTTCCACTTTCCCAAGTGTTACACCGGAAATCATGGGAACTCCCTCTCTCACTTCCTGAGAGCTCTCCATGACAACTCCGTCTTTATCAAAGTATACATTGGAACCTGCCGTTTGAATATACCCTACGATGGTCTTTTCATAAACATGAATACGGACTTTATACGGAGCCAGCATTTCTATTTCCACCGCACTTAAAAAGGGAAGTTCTTCCTGGATATTTGCATTGCTGTATTTCCATGTCAGATAAATCGAATTTTGTGCCATAGAATCTGACATGACCATTTTCTTTATCTCGTCTGCCGTATAATAATCATTCCCCACAACTTCTACTTCCTGAATGCGGAACAATCCAAATACGACGATTGCGCTTATTAATAGAAGTGCCACAACCGATAATACAGCTATTTTTCCAATTTTTCTCCTTCTCTTCTTCTTTCTTTTGTAGCCCTGCTCCATATTAATCACCTGTATCCTCTCATTTTAGAACAATTTGTGACTATCTCACCATTAACTCTATTCCACGTCAGATAGTTACTCAGTTATTTCTATAGGAGAGATCCTGGCTCCCAATGCCTTCAGATCTTCACAGATATCTACATATCCCCTATCGATAAAATGTTTATTGCTTATTCTTGTAACTCCCTCTGCCATCAGGCCTGCAATAGTAAGTGCGGCTCCTCCCCGAAGTTCGCTCGCCTGCACATCACAGCCTGTCAGCCTATCTACGCCTTCAATATGTGCTTCCATAGAATCCGTATACACCCTGGCTCCCATCCTGTTCAGCTCTCCTGCCACATGGAATCTGGCTTCAAAAACAGTTTCCCGTATGCAGCTTTTCCCCTTTGCCATGCATAGTACTGCCATAAGCTGTGACTGCAGGTCCGTTGGAAAACCCGGATAGGGATTCGTCTCAATAAATGGAATCGGTGCGCCTGCTCTTCTCGCATCCACTCTCAGGCAATTACGGTTCCATCTTAAGGAAGCTCCCATTTTGCCTGACAGATATAAGATATTTTTTATCTGGTCTACCGGTGCATTCCACAATGTGACACATCCCCGGCTACCCAGTGCTGCCAATACGTAAGTCCCTGCAACAATTCTGTCCGGTCCCATTCTATATTCTGAATCATGCAGCCTGTCAACACCCTGAATACAGATACAGTCACTTCCCATCCCTGTTATTCTGGCCCCTTTTTTGTTTAAAAATACAGCTAATTCTACAATTTCCGGTTCTCTTGCGGCACCGGTCAGAACTGTCGTGCCTTTCGCCAGTACAGCTCCCAGAATAATATTTTCCGTGGCACCCACGCTTGGGAAACGCAAATGAATTCTGGCACCACAAAGATCCTTTGCCTGTGCCAGAAGCAAACCTTCCTGCTCCTCTATGCATACGCCCATCTGTCTGAAAGCCTGTAAATGCAGATCAATTGGCCTTGCTCCGATTGTGCATCCTCCCGGATAAGGTACATGAGCTTCCTTAAGCCTTCCCAGAAGGCTTCCTAATAAAATAATAGATGAACGCAGCTTACCCGCGTGATCTGCAGGAACATCACACCGGTCCAGACAGGATGCATCAATGATAAGCGTATCATTGGTCCAACAGACACTGCATCCCAATTGTTTTAGTATCTCTACCATATACATAACATCCTGAATTTTAGGACAATTATGAAGAACAGTGATTCCATCATGCAGAATTGTACCTGCTATAATGGGGAGTATGGCATTCTTCGAGCCTTGTATCGCGATTTCCCCGTGCAACGGATGACCACCCAGAACTTTTATACCATCCAAGTAAGATTCCTCCGATAACTTCTAATGACCGCTATAAGGCGGCCATTAAACCCATATATCTCATTATATGCACGGAATCTATTTTTGCCACCGGCTGACACTGAGCGCCAGCCCCATTTCCGACAACAGGAATAGTACCGAAGTTCCTCCATAACTGATAAACGGCAGAGTAATGCCGGTATTGGGGATTGTGTTTGTTACAACCGCTATATTAAGCATAACCTGAATTGCAATATGTCCCATAACGCCCACCGCTATAAGTGATCCAAACAAATCCCTGGCATGAGTGGCGATCACCATGAAACGCCAGATCATAACTATAAATATGATAATCAGTATAATGGCACCTGTAAGCCCTAATTCTTCACAGATAATGGAAAAAATCATGTCATTTTGTGCTTCAGGCACAAACCCCAGCTTCTGTATGCTCTCACCCAGTCCTCTTCCAAACAGGCCTCCGGAACCAATTGCGTAAAGACCCTGGATCGTTTGAAATCCCTTCTCAAAATTCTCCGGATTCTTCCAGATAGCGAGACGTTCCAGCCGGTAGGACTCCATACTCAGAAAAATACTGATAAATCCGATTCCTACTGCACCAATCCAGATAAACTGCAGATATTTGGGATTCGATACAAAAATCAGAATAACTGCGATTCCAAGGATAATAATAGCCGTACTCAGATTATTCGTTCCAACCAATCCAACAATCGGGAGAACAAGGCCAATGACCATTGATATCAGGAATACATTGCCCCGTTTCTTTTTCTGGCTGCTGACCATATAAGCCAAAAATAATATAACCGCCAGCTTAGCAAACTCCGATGGCTGGAAAGACAGCGGTCCAAGAGAAAGCCATCTCTTTGAACCATTATAAGAATCTCCGAAGATCAGTACTGCCCCGGATAAAGCCAGGGACAGCAGATAAGCATAGAGTGCAAACTTCCCGAAAATATGATAATCCATTCTGGAAACGATAAGCATTGCCACTACTCCCAGGATTGTTGCAAATAATTGTTTTTTTAAATAATAACCCGGATCAGCGAACTTAACCTGGCCATTATATGCGCTTGTACTATAGAGTGTTATTAAACCAAAGCAAATTAAGAAAAGCACGATTATCAGTAGTGTGTAGTCCTGTCTTTTCACACCTTGATTCAAACCATCACTCCTTTTTATTTTTTAATGAAGATGTCTTACATGCTCTTTAAAGACCCGGCCCCGCTCTTCGTAATTGGGAAACATGCCCCAGCTTGCACATGCTGGAGAAAGTAAAACCGCATCACCAGGATTGGCCTTTTTCGCACAGATATCAATTGCTTCTTCCAGTGAATCTGCCAGAATAATATCATTGAAACCACATCTTTTTGCCGCTTCTGCAATCTTCTCTCTCGTCTGCCCGATCAGTACCAGGAAACGAACTTTTCCGTCAAAAGAACGGATCCACTCTTCGTAAGAAGAATTTTTATCATATCCTCCCCCAATAAGCAGGGTGGGCCGATCCATAGCCTGGATTCCTTTTATTGCAGCATCCGGATTCGTTCCTTTTGAATCATTATAATATGCCACGCCGCGAACCTTTGTTACATATTCGATTCTATGTTCCACCGCTGTAAATCTCGTAATCACATATAGGATTTCTTCCAAAGGAACTTGCAATGCAATCGCCATTGCCACAGCCGCCATAATATTTTCATGGTTGTGCCTTCCCGGAAGTTTTAAATCACTGATCTGGCACACCTTAATAATATCTGTACCGTCATTGTATTCAATCGCTCCATCATTTATGTAAATACCCTTATCTAATGTACGCAGGCTGCTAAAAAATAATACCTTGCATTTTATCGTTTTTCCAAAATCTCTTAACAGCTCATCTTCATAATTCAATACACAGGTATCTTCTTCTTCCTGATTTGCAGTTATACTTTCTTTTACCCGGATATACTCTTCCATGGTATGATGCCGGTCCAGATGATCCGGCGTTATATTTAAAATTGCACTCACTTTCGGCTGGAATGAATGAATCGTTTCTAACTGGAAACTGCTGATTTCTGCTACCGTAACTGCTTCCGGTGACATTTCCAGAGCAACCTGCGTATAGGGATTCCCGATATTTCCAACCACATACACTTCTTTTGCGTGATACTTCATGATTTCCCCAAGGAGACTGGTTGTTGTCGTCTTTCCATTGGTACCGGTAATTGCAAGTACCTTCCCTTTACTGTTCACATAAGCAAGTTCTACTTCTCCCCAGATCGGAATTCCTCTCTCCCTTAACTCGTTCACAAGAGGCAGATCCGTGGGAACACCAGGACTTAAAACAGCCAGATCCAGCTCCTCCATAATCTCTTTGGGAAGATCTCCGATAACGATATCTGCTTTACAGCCTTCCGGCAGCCTTTTGCTGATTTCTTCATTTGTCAGTTTCTTATTTCCATCATACAGGACTGGTTTTGCTTGTACTTTTTCCAATAATTCCACCGCGCCTATACCGCTGATTCCGGTACCAAATACAAGAACTTTCTTGTCCTTTAATTCCATTGTTATCCTCCTAACCGGCTGATTCCTCTTTCAAACCGTATGTTCTTATCTCAATAATTATGTTTTTCATCTGTCCCGCTGTGAATCCGGTTACTGCTGTCTGACGGCTTAACCTCCCTTAGGAAAGTATCAGAAGCCCTACCAGGCATAATAACGCCGTAACAACGGTAAATACAGCTACTACCTGGGTTTCCGACCATCCGCACAATTCAAAGTGGTGATGTATCGGAGCCATTTTGAAAAATCTCTTTCCGCCGGTCTTTTTAAAATAAGTAACCTGTATCATAACTGACATTACTTCTACCAGGTAAATCAAACCTACGATAATAATAATCCACGGCATCCTAAGAGCATAGGCACAGCCCGCTACAAAGCCCCCCAGAGCCAGAGATCCGGTATCTCCCATGAACACCTTAGCCGGATGGGCATTAAACAATAAAAATCCCAGCAATGCTCCTACAACGGCTGCTGTGATAGGTTGTATCCCGCCTTTGTAAGCAATCGATACGACGGTAAAGAATACTGCAACCATAGTAGTGACTCCGGTAGCCAGACCATCCAGGCCGTCCGTAAAGTTGACACCGTTAACCGTTCCGATTACTGCAATATACACAAGGGGAATGGCAATTGGTTTAAAATCAATAAAATTTCCTTTGTCAAAAGGATTCATGATCGTAAGTCCGGAAGGATCTACAATAAGAATATATGCCAGGAAAACGGTTGTAATTACAATCTGTCCCAACATCTTCTGCCATGGAAGCAGCCCGTCAGACCGTCTTAATACAACTTTCAGATAATCATCCAAAAATCCGATGATTCCAAAACCAAGAGTCAAAAATAAAACCGGTATGATCTGCGGATAACTTTTCACAAAAAATAATGAGGTTGCCAGAACACTGATTAAAATAATCAAACCTCCCATTGTAGGAGTCCCCGCCTTTTTTAAATGAGACTGGACGCCGTCTGTACGCTCCGTCTGTCCCACTTTCAGCTTCCGTAAAAATGGAATTACAAAAGGACTAAGTGCTACACTGATGACAAATGCCACCAATAATGGAATAATAACTTCAGTACCAATAATCATAATACACCTCTTAAATTCTTTCGCTATTTGTAGACACACTCTAGATTAGTATAAACTTTTTTTGCCTATTAATCAACCTTGAAATCAAAAAATTGAGGGTTGTTCGCAACCGATTGGCGGATGTGTAACAGTACAGCGCTAATGGCTGAACTGTTACGATTGCCCCTTAACTGGCTTCAGTCTCCGTTTCCAGCTGAGATTCATCAATCGGTATTTCCAGATAAGGCAGAATATTTGCAAAAATCTCTTTAATTACAGGAGCGGCTATGGTGCCTCCATAATAAACGCCCTGTGGATTATGAATCACGCAAAGTCCTAATATCTGAGGATCATTTGCCGGAGCAAATCCTAAAAATGATGAAATATATTTATTTGCACTTCTTGGAAGGGTCTCTGATGTAGCTGTTTTCCCCCCAATATGATAACCTGCAATGTAGGCATTCTTGCCGGAACCGCTGTCAACTACCTGCTCCAGCACATAGCGCATGGTTGCTGAAGTATCCTCTGACAGAATTCTGTCTCCCAGTGGATATTGCAGTTTCTTAATCAGTGCACCATCCTTATCTTTAACGGATACACCAAAATGAGGCGTTACCCTCCTTCCGCCATTAATAATGGAACTCGCCGTAGTGGCAAGCTGCATAGGCGTGATCTGAAATGACTGTCCAAAAGAAATCGTAGCCAGTTCTACCTGCCCTACATTTTCTTTTTTATGCATGATTGTGGCTGCTTCACCGGGAAGATCAATTCCGGTTTTGTTGTTCAGGCCAAACTGATTGAAGTATTTAAAATAATTGTCCACTCCCAGCCGAAGCCCCACTTCAATAAAGACGGGGTTGCAGGAGTTCATGACACCCTGTACAAAAGTCTCTCCTCCATGGCCTGCAACTTTATGGCAGCGGATTCGTCTGTCTTCTACAATCTTATACCCGGGGCAGGAAAACTGATCCGTTAAGGAAACTACCCCCTCTTCCAGGCCTGCCGCCGCAGTGATAATTTTAAACGTAGATCCTGGCTCATACGTATCGTTAATACATCCGTTTCTCCACATCTGGTTTAACGCATCCTGCTTTTCCTTTTCTGTCATCTGAGAAGAATCTACATTTAGGGTAAACGGACTGTTCAGATCAAATTCCGGTACATTCACCATAGCCAGAATTTCACCGTTACTGGGTCTCATGAGCAAAATGGACACACTGTCTGCACCTTTCTGCTCCATAACCTTTTTAGCTGCCTGCTCTACATATTGCTGGATATTGTTATCAAGGCTGATGTACAGATCGTTACCATTGATGGGCTCCAGCCTGCTTTCTCCTGCTTCCGGCAGTTCCACTCCTCTGGCATCGGTCATGGTAAGAATTTTTCCCGGACTGCCCTTTAAGATATCCTCATACTTTACTTCCAGCCCGATAATCCCCTGATTATCGCTTCCGGTAAATCCAAGAACCTTTGATGCCAGTGAACCAAACGGATAATAACGTTTAAAGTCTTCGTCCACTTTCACTCCAGCAAGATTATATTCCCGTATCTTATCACCAACTTCTTTTTCCACATTTGTCTTCACACGCTCAATTGAGCTACGCTTTTCCACACGTTTTTGTACCTCTGCTTCGGACAATCCCAATTCTTTTACCAGCATGGCAATTACTTTATCCGGTTCTTTTATCTGGCTGTGAATAACCGATATGGTACAAACGGTTTTATTGGTCGCCAGGGCTGTTCCCGTGGCATCCAGGATTTCTCCCCTGGCTGCCTTGATATCTCTTTCTCTTTCGTGAAGTTCCTCCGCTTTCTGGGCATAATAATCCGATTTAAAAATCATCAGATAAACAAGACGCCCCACCAGGGCAGCTAATACCAAAAAACACAGGGTAAATACGACAACAATCTTCTTCTTGTGATAGGTTTTAATTTTGAGCATAAAAATCCCCGTAGAAGTAATTAGTATAATCTATTATTACTTCTACGGGGATATGTCTTTATTGTTCAAGCTGCAGGTCTTCGTTCGTCACGCCGTCATCCCAGACATCTTCCTGGGGCGCCCCTGTGTCTTCCAAAGGCTCTACATAGTTCTGATCCTGCGGCAATCCATTCTGAGAGGTACCATCCGCATTTCCGCCAGTACCGTCTGCCGTTCCATCCGCAGTACCATCCGTAGTTCCATCTGTTGTACCATCTGTATTCTCACCGGTCTTCATACCCAGGGTATTACGTTCATCATCCGTAATCTCTTCCGTTGGGTATATACCCAGGTAAGGCAGTATTTCCGATAAGATCTTTTTAGAAATCTCCATGGAATATCCACCGATTTCCTGATCTTCTACGTTTGGCTCATCCACAACGGTGTATATAACTACCTGTGGGTCATCTATGGGTACTGCTCCGATAAACGATACGATATAACGGTCTTCACCACGCGGAAGTGTCTCAGCGGTACCTGTCTTACCACCGATACGGTAACCGGAAATCTGCGCTTTCTGTCCGGTACCTTCTTTTACAACAGCTTCCAGATATTCCTTTAATAAGGAAGAATTCTTAGATGATACCGGCTGGCTCAGCAGCAGCGGATCGATATCTTTTGCAACCCCGCCTTTTGAATCCAGCACCTGTTTCACCATGTGGGGACGATAATAATTACCGCCGTTTACAACTGTTGAAAATGCTGCAAACTCCTGGATCATGGAAGCAGTAAATCCCTGCCCGAAGGAGTTGGTTGCCAGCTCAATTACATGCATATTGTTGCTGTTATATAAAATTCCTGCATTTTCATTTGGCAGGTCAATTCCGGTCTTCTTACCGAAATTAAACAATTCCTGATATTTTACGAAAGCATCCACTCCCATTTTATCAGCAATCTCCATCATACCTACATTACAGGAATTCTTTACTACATCACTCAGTGTTTCATCCTGATGTCCGTTCCGGTTATCACAGTAAATCGGTGGTTCCGATCCATACTGCAGATAGCCATTACAATAATAATGGTCAGAGTCATCTGCAAACCCGCCTTCTAAAGCGGATGCTACTACAACCGGCTTATAGGTGGATCCCAGTTCAAACGCTCCTGAGATACAGAAATTACTCCAAAGCCCATTCAGGGCTGCTACGTATTGCTCGTCCGTCATTGCTTCGATCTGTTTTTTGGTATACCACCCATCCAGATTTTCCGGATCATTTAAATCAAATCCCTGATTGGTTGCCATTGCCAGGATTTCTCCCGTATTGGGATCTCCTACAATAACACCGGTATTTTTACTTCCATGGCCCGCAAATTCTTCCCATGGCCCGCCTTTATACATGTCGTCAAATTCTTTGATATATTTTTCTACAACCTGCTGTATATTTACGTCGATCGTAGATACCAGGCTCTTCCCATTGGTGGGTTCCACCGTAGTCCTCTGAAGCTCGGAATCTTCATTCAGATATCCGAATTCCCTGCCATCAACTCCATTTAACACATCGTTGTAATAGGACTCCAGACCAACAATGCCATTATTCAGGTCATTGGAAAAACCAAGTACGTTACTTGCAAGACTGTTAAAAGGATACTTTCGTATAAAATCCTCTTCAAACCATACACCCTGCACGTTTTCCAGCTCCTGCCGTTTTTCATCGCTCAGTTTGCGGTCTTCGGATAAATCCGTATAATCCTCGTATTTCTGCTTGTCTTCCATGGTCACTTCTCTTTTAACGACCTGGTACTGACTGTCCTTTGTTTCCTCTGAAGTGATCACTTTGCGTATTTCCGATTCATCCACCCCCAGTGTTGCAGATACTGCACTGATTGTGGGTTCTATATAATCCTCGTCGGAATTAATTGCAAAACAATCCAGAACCACATTATAGACTTTCTCACTTCTTGCCATAATATTGCCATTCCGGTCCAGAATCTCTCCCCGCCTGAATGGTATGGTCCGGCTGTCATACTGCTGTTGTGACAGAACCTTTCTGGCGTACTTATCACCGCTCTTTGCCGTGATATACGCAATCCGGACATTTAATCCTACTAGTGCTAATAAAACGAATGCAAATATAGCCATAAGCTTTATTTGCATTTTTTTAGTAAATATTTTTTTAGTATTTCGTTTTCTGTCTCTATTTCTTTCTGATGCCAATCATATCACCTACTTATTGGTTGGTACATCTTCGTATTGTCTTACATAGTCGCCATCCTGACTATTATAATTAATGATTTGTCCCTGCTCGGCATATACCATGCCAAGTTCATTAATCGCAATATCTTTGATTTTTTCCAAATCAACAGATGCCATGGTTTCGTCGTATTTCGTATCATTTGCTAATTTCAAAGAACTGAGTTGGCTCTCCAGATTCGTAACATTTTTCCGATGGGCTGTATTTGCTGCCTGTAACTGTAAGTAGTTTACACATACAAAAAGGGTTGCTACTGCTGCCGCCGTTAAGAATATAACATATGCAAAGTTCATTTGCAATGCTTTTTCCCGATTTTTTCTGGTTTTTTGACTTGTTGCCGGCCTTCTCTTTCGCTGAGGTTCCTGCCTTACAGGCCTGTTTTCTCTCCTACGTGGAACTGCCTGAAGCTCTCTTGCCGTATTGCCGTCAACGTATGCTCTTGTCTGTTGCTGATTTCTTCTCGCGTAACCGTGTTCCGGTCTTCTGGCTGATCTATCCATTTAGCTTCTCCTTACCCCGCTATCTCTGCGTATTTACAGTAAAACGAATGTTGAACACCCGCCTCACCATTTGCTTATGAATACAGCCTGTCCCCGATCTGTTCGTTTCCTTTCAGATGTTCATTACAGCCTGCGTTCAAATACACGTAGTTTCGAACTTTTTGACCTCTTGTTCTCCTCAAGCTCCTGTTCACTTGGCAATATTGGTTTCCTTGTTATCACTTTTCCTTTGGATTTTTTTCCACATACACAGATCGGAAACTCTCTCGGACAGGTACATGGATCCTCATTTTTTTTAAATATCGTCTTTACAATCCTGTCTTCTAACGAATGAAAGGTAATAATACAAATGCGCCCGTCATCATTCAGAAGTTCTATCATGTCATCCAGAGAATCCCGAAGTACTTCTAATTCTCTGTTTAATTCGATTCTTATGGCCTGGAATGTCTTTTTGGCCGGGTGTCCTCCTACTGCCCGGAATTTCATTGGAATAGCCGCTTTTATAACATTAATTAACTCCCCAGTTGTTTCTAATGCTTTTACATTTCTCGCACTTACAATATGCTTGGCTATATTCTTTGCAAATTTGTCTTCCCCGTAATCGCGAATAATACGATATAAATCCATTTCGCTATACTCATTTACAATATCCTTAGCAGTCATGCTCTGACGCTGATCCATTCTCATATCCAGTGGTGCGTCTTCTCTGTAAGTAAAGCCGCGGTCTGCCGTATCCAATTGGTAGGAGGAAACACCTAGATCCAAAATTATCCCATCAACTGATGTAATCTGTATGTTTGCCAGTTCCTTTTTCATATCGCAGTAATTACTGCGGATAATCGTTACTTTATCTTTAAACTCCCCTAAGCGCTGTCTTGCCGCTTCTATTGCGTCTGCATCCTGATCTATTCCAATCAGTCTGCCTTTGTCAGACAGCCTTTTACTTATCTCTAAAGCATGTCCTCCACCACCCAGAGTTCCATCGACATAAATGCCGTCAGGTTTTATGTTCAGAGCTTCTATTGTTTCCTCCAGAAGCACAGATTTGTGTTTGAATTCCATATTGTCCTCCCCAGGCTATATGCTTAAACCTAAATCTGTCATTTGTTCCGCAATGTCATCCATATCGTCATAAGAATTATTCTCATTCCATTTTGACTTGCTCCAAATTTCAATTCTGTTTAACATTCCTGTCAGTACTACGTCCTTTTCCAGACCTGCAAATTCTCTTAACGTTCCCGGTAAAAGAATTCTCCCCTGCTTGTCCAGCTCGCATGGTGTCGCACCTGCTACAAAGAAACGTGCAAATTGTCTAGCGCTTTTGTTTGTAAGTGGTAAAGCCTTAAGTTTTTCTTCGAAAGCCTGCCATTCATTATTGGGAAAAACAAATAAGCATCCATCTAATCCCTTCGTAACAACAAATTCGTCACCCAGTTCATCTCTAAATCTGGAGGGGATAATCAGTCTGCCTTTGGTATCAACCGTATGATTGTATTCTCCCATAAACATATGACGCACCTTCTTTCGTGAAAATGCAAAAATTACGATCCTTCTTTTGCACTTTCAGTGAAATGTGGTTATGGTTACCACTTCGTCCCCATTTGCTACCACCTTCCACCACTTTCTACCACTTGTATGTTTATAATAGCTTACTTTGTACAAAAATACAAGGGCTAATTTTAATTTTTTTGCATAAGAATTTCTTAAGGAACGCGCCATTTTTCGCCATTTTTCGCGGGTTTTACAAGATATTGTGTGTGTAAAAGTGATAAATACCAGATAAATGGGTGTTCTGGTAATTATTTCCATAATCCGAGATATGTCAGGTACTGCATTGCCCAATTAATGGTTGCCGTGGGGAGGGAAGTGGAGGGATTATCCGATTTTTGGGTTGCCGTCTCCACTTGCCTCCCTGAAAATGTTCTGAGAACCCCCACTTGCCTCCACTGTTTAAAAAAAGTACCGGTTTTTGCTTTTATTTGGAATATATATTCATAATTTTGTATAATTATTATTTATTAATTTCAAAATATATTACCGATTATCTAAAATTTCATAAATTTATATCAATAATTCTAAACTGCTGCTCTGTTTTCAGCTCTCCCACTTTGTCCTGTTTTTTATCCTTTTTACCTATATTTAGTTTTATTCTCCCACTTGTATTTAAATTTTGAAAAATTTTTCTTCTATATTTGTACTTCATTCCCCACTTTAATAACCAACTATTTTTATACCCTCCACTTCGTCCCACCAAAATACTCTTGATTAGATCCGATTACAATATGGGTTTTCCAACACCCGCTATACACTGCTTTTCTCATCTTATGCAAGGCTTTCCTTTTAATAAACAGCCTTTTTGCAATATAGAAAATTGCAGAATAACAAAAAAAAGAACCCGCAGTCCCCACCAGACTACAAGTTCATAAAAGAATCTATATTATAATTGATTTCCCAATTTAATGTATTGACTCATCAATTCATCCACAACAATACTTTGCTTATAGACTTCTTCGGTAAGTAAACCTCTTTCAACGATTTTATCTAAGTTCACTTTTTCTGCTTCGATTTTTCTTCTTAATTCTTCCATATGACTCATATCATTCACCCGTACCTTTCTCCATTTTGCCTGATTTTCTTTTGAACAAAATGATTATAATAGAAACAAATACCAACAGTATGGCTAATAACTGGGACACCGGCAGCCCGATTACTGGCAGGAGGAGCTGATCTGTACGCAGCCCTTCTATCCAGGCTCTGCCTAATCCATATCCTAAGAGATACAATAAAAATACCTCTCCATCGAATTTTTTTCGCTTAGTATACCAAATAAGTATGATCAATAATACCAGATTCCACATTCCTTCATATAAGAAAGTGGGATGCACCTGTATATATGATACTCCATCTATCTTTTGTAAATGTTCCATCATCTGAGGGGTTACTTCCGACGATCGTACAGCGTCTAATGGAAGCCGCATGGCAAACAGATTATCTGTATATCCGCCAAACGCTTCTCTGTTAAAAAAATTGCCCCAGCGGCCTATAATCTGACCCAAAACCAGTCCGATGCAGGCGGTGTCTACCAATTTCCAAAACTGTAATTTTTTATACCTGGCAAATACGTATACGGTAATTACCGCAGCTATCACGCCTCCATAAATTGCCAGCCCGCCTTCACGGGTGTTAAATATCTTCCACAGGTTGTCTTTATAATTATCCCAGGAAAAAATAACGAAATACAGTCTTGCACCAATCAGGGCGAAAAATATTGCAACCAATGCCAAATCAAAATAATCGTCGGGATTCTGCTTCGTAACTTTCGCCACGCGCATTGCTGCTAAAATCCCACACACCATGGCAATTGCAATCGTTATCCCATAATATGCAATCGGAAATCCAAATACACTAATACTTTTACCCACATGCTCCAGTTCTATTCCCAGATTCGGGAAGGCTATTGAAGTATTCATGCCCTGCTCCTATACATTAAACCGAAAGAGAACCACATCTCCATCTTTTACTACATAGTCTTTGCCTTCCAGTCCAACCAGTCCCTTCTCTTTTGCAGCAGCATATGTCTTGCAATCCAATAAATCCTGGTAATTGACAACCTCCGCACGGATAAATCCCCGCTCAAAATCAGAATGGATCTTGCCCGCTGCCTGAGGTGCTTTGGTACCGTTTTCAATCGTCCAAGCCCTTGTCTCAGTTTCACCTGCTGTGAGATAGCTGATAAGTCCTAGTAAGCTATAACTTGCTTTTATAAGCTTTTCCAATCCTGACTCTTTTAATCCTAAATCTTCCAAAAACATTTTCTTTTCATCTTCATCCAGCTCTGCAATCTCCTGTTCGATCTGAGCACAGATAACAAATACTTCACTGTTTTCTTTTTCTGCCAGTTCGCGGACCAACTCCACATAACGATTGGATGCGCCATCATCCGCAAGATCGTCTTCCGCTACATTTGCTGCAAAAATAACCGGTTTATATGTCAAGAGATTATAAGAACTGATCCATTCTGCCTCTTCATCATCCTCAGTAATAAAACTGATTGCCATTTTTCCATCTTCCAGATGTGCTTTTACTCTCTGAAGGAAGTCTAATTCTTTGGCAAGCGTTTTGTCATTTCTGGCACCTTTAGAGGTTTTGGCAATCCTTCTCTCCATTATTTCGATGTCTGAGAATATAAGTTCTAAATTAATTGTTTCAATATCCCTTATGGGATCCACACTTCCATCCACATGAATTACATTTGTATCCTCAAAGCAGCGGACTACGTGCACAATAGCATCCACTTCTCGGATATTAGCCAGGAATTGATTCCCTAATCCCTCTCCCTTTGATGCCCCCTTTACAAGGCCAGCGATATCAACAAATTCAATTACCGCCGGGGTAACTTTCGCTGAATTATATAAATCTGCCAATAATTGCAGCCGCTCATCCGGTACCATTACAACACCAACATTTGGATCTATAGTACAGAACGGATAATTCGCAGATTCTGCTCCAGCTTTTGTTAAAGAATTAAATAATGTGCTTTTACCGACATTCGGTAAACCTACGATTCCTAGTTTCATGTATGATTTCCTTTCTTGTATTCCGTTTTTCTTTGTTTTTCTTTTGTATCTCTTAACAAGTAACAGTTTATCACAGAATCTGACAAAAATGCAAGCATTTCTACCTTTAAGATATCGACATATTTCGCCAGTCAAATTTAAAATTTTACAAATATATTAATCCCTTGATTCTATCACGATTAAAGCTCCTTCGGTCACAGAAATAAAGGCTTCTTCCGCAATAATTTCATTGCTGAGACCAAGTGCCTGGTTACAAGACATTGTATAATTCGACAAAGGATAGTAAAATCCAAGTAAATCCAACCCTTTTACCTCTGTTGTATGTGCCACTATCGACACAAATTTACCATACTGTTCTGATTTTTTAATAGAAATTTTATTATTTATAACCCGGATCCGATTGTATTCATCTATAAGATAACACTCAATACCAGCCTCTGCTGTCTGCCCTAATATTTGGATATTTCCAAGAACATGATCCAGCCTGCTCCCGGTTCCTCCCAAAATATAAATACAGGTATTCCCTTTTTCAATGGCCAGGTTTACGGCAATCTGGGTATCTGTATCATCTTTTTCCGGTCTGTATGCCCGTATTTCCACCCCCTTTTCCCGGAAGTATGACAAAGTCTCACTCCCTGCGGAGTCAAAATCACCTACAATATAATCCGGCACCATCTTCGCCTGCTTTAAAAATTCGATTCCCCGGTCTGCCCCAATCAGACACGTTACCGGGTGTTTCTCCAAAAATGAGAGGGCAAAATCATAATTGATATTGCCCCCACTGATAATTGCTGCTATTTTTCTCTCTGTTCCCATTGCTTCCTTCTAACCTTCATATTCTTTCATGATCGCTAATAATTCTTCTGTATTTTCCGTAACATTCCCGTTAAACACAGTGGAGCCTGCTACGATTACATTCGCCCCTGCCTGTAAAACGGTGCGGAGCGTATCCTTGTTAATGCCCCCATCCACCTGAATATCCAGATCCAGGTTTTTGGCCTCTGCTATTTTACGAAGAGCACTTATTTTGTTGGTGCAGCTCTCAATATATTTTTGACCGCCAAATCCTGGGTTCACGGTCATAATGAGTACCATATCCACTTTTTCCAAAACATAGTCCAAAACGCTCAGGGATGTTGCCGGATTCAGCGCAACACCAGCTTTTAACCCTTTTTCATGTATCTGTCCGATTACACGGTCCAGATGCCTGCAGCTCTCCGCATGAACTGTGATTATATCTGCTCCGCAGGCTGCAAAATCATCAATGTACCGCTCCGGATCCATTATCATCAGATGCACGTCAAACACCCGTTTTGTCGCACTTCTTATTGATTGTATGACCGGCATTCCAAAGGAAATGCTGGGAACAAACTGGCCATCCATCACATCAATATGAACATACTGTGCTCCGGCCTTATCAATAAGCTCCAGCCCGCTTCCTAAATTATTAAAATCTGCTGCCAATATAGATGGTGCTAAAATATTCACATCAATACCTCCTCTTATCCTTTAGTTCTCCAAATAATACCACATAATTATCATAACGCATTTTGCTGATTTTACCTGCTTTAACCGCCTGTTTTACCCCACAGTCCGGCTCATGGATATGCATACATCCCTGAAAACGGCACTCCGGCTCATATTCTCTAAATTCTACAAAAAACTCTTTTAAATCTTCCTTATCAAAGTCCTGAATATAGAGGGAACTGAATCCCGGCGTATCCATGATATAAGTATTTTCCTCTATCATAATCAGTTCCGAATGCCTTGTGGTATGTTTTCCGCGGTCAATTTTATGGCTGATCTCCCCGGTCTCCATCATAGCTCCTGGCTGCAAAATATTAATAATCGAAGATTTCCCGACCCCTGAAGGTCCTGCCACGGCAGTTGTTTTACCTCTCAGCTGTTCCATTACCAGTTCCAGGCCTGTATTTTCCAGCGCGCTGGTAAATAAAACATCACAACCGCAATTTTCATATATTTTTCTTAGCTTCTCCTCTTCCTCATTAGAAGAGATATCTTTCTTATTAAAACAAATGATGGTATGCACCTTCTGGTACTCCATCATAATTAGAAACCGATCCAGCAAATTGAAATTCGGCTTGGGACGGTCAATAGAAAAAATAACCAGAGCCTGATCGATATTGGCAACAGCCGGACGGATAAGCGTATTCATTCTGGACAGAATCTCTGCCACATTTCCCTTCTTATCCACCTCGCTGATAACATCGATCTCAACATTGTCCCCCACCAGAGGTTTCATTTTGTCTTTTCGAAATATTCCTTTTGCTTTACATTCATAAAGACCGGATCCTACTACGTATACGTAGTAGAATCCAGCTATTCCTTTCACTATCTTTCCCTGCATGTATTTTCCTCTAATTAAACGGAATCGGTGAGTAACGTACCGGATTGCCGTATTCTCCTGTTGAAGCATCTTTTACATAGATATATGCCACACCATTAACTCCCTTAGTCCCTTTTACATTTAACACATAAGGAAATTCAACCGAAGTGCCTTCCACAATAGTAGTGGTTTTATCGCCCTGTACCAATATAATCTTGACTGCTTCCCCGTTATATCCCTCAGGTGCCTGTAATCCAACATCACAGGTTCCGTTAGCAGAGGCATCGGTATTGTTAGTGGTGCCATTTCCTAAATTTGGATCTGTCTGTGCAGGATCCTGACTGCCTGAGCCCGCACTGATTGTCAACGTAATAACGGTTCCCTTTGTTACTCCCTGTCCGGAAGTAATGTCCTGATCCATAACCGTTCCTGCAGAATATCTGTCTGAATACTGTTCCTGTGATTTCACAGTCAGACCAAGTGCAGACAACGTATCTTTGGCATCGGTAAAGGTACTTCCGACTACATTTGGTACGGTAATATCCTCTTCTTCCGGTCCGTCGCTGATGACTACAATAACAGTGTCGCCTGAGCTTGCAGATGCTCCGGCTTCCGGTGTTGTACGGATTACCAGGTCTTTTGCAACCAGATCATCGTTTTCTCTGGTTACGGAAATGCTCAGATTCTTATCCGCCAGTTCCTCTTTCGCCTCTTCTTCTGTCAAACCTGACACATCCGGTACGGTGACGGACTGCTGTTGGTTATCTGATTCTTCCGGTCCCTTACTGATGGTATAGGTAACGGTGGTATTTTTGCTGACGCTTGTATTAGCTGTTGGGTTCTGAGACACAATCTGCCCCTGCGCATAGGTGGAAGATGCCTGTTCTCCCGCAAGGGATGCCCCAAGCCCCAATGCATTAAGTCTTTCTTTTGCCTGATCCGCTGTAAGACCTCTCAGATCCGGTACGGTAACTTCTGTCTGGTCTGCTGAAGAATTGCTCTGCTGAGTACTGCCTGTACCATTTCCCTTGGAAGCAGTTTCGGTCTCAGTCGTTTTCACAGTTGAAGTTTCCGTAATCTTCGTAGACTCTGTTGTCTTTTTCTTGCCCGCTCCAAAGTTAAATAATCCCAAAGCATTGCCGATCAGAACCAGGAATACACATCCGATAACAATAGCAATAATGATACTGCCAATCGTCATTACCTTTTCCAATTTTGGATTAATCCCGGATCTTCCGTCATCGTCATCATCGTCGTCATCATCGGGATCATAATCATCATTCATATAACCATTATTGTAGTTGTCTCCATAGCCGCCCTGATAACCGCCGCCCTGGTAACCGTTATTCTGGTAACCATTGCCCATGTAGCCGTCGCCCTGGTAGCCATTATTCATATAACCACCGTAATTTCCGTCTTGTCCGCGGTTATCGCTGCCTCTGTCACCATAACTGTTATGAATCTGATCCAGCTCGTCTTTTGAAATAACCACCGTTCTGGCATTATTGTTGATCGGTGTCAGCTGGACGAAATCTCCGTCGGGATTTACCAATGATTCTTTTAAGTCATGAATCAGTTCGGTCATATCACTGTAACGTCTGTCCGGACTTTTCTGGGTACACTTTGCAATGATCTGCACGGTACTGTATGGAAGATCCGGCACAAATTTATGAGGTGACGGCATTTCCTCCTGCAGATGCTTGATGGCAATTGCAACCGTAGAGTCTCCATCAAACGGCACATGGCCTGTGAGCATCTCAAAAAGCGTGATTCCAAGTGAATAGATATCACTCTTTGCATCGCTGTAACCGCCACGCGCCTGTTCCGGTGAACTGTAATGCACAGATCCCATTACATTGGAGCTTATAGTATTGGATGAAGCCGCTCTGGCTATTCCAAAATCTGTTACTTTTACTTTACCATCTGTAGAAATGATGATATTCTGCGGCTTCACATCACGATGCACAATACCCTTCTTATGTGCCGCCTGTAAGCCCATGGAAACCTGCACCGCAATACTGGTTGCTTCACGGACAGCAAGTCTTCCTTTTTTTCCTATATAATCCTTTAGTGTAATTCCTTCTACTAATTCCATTACAATAAAGTAGATTCCATGATCGTCCCCTACATCATAGACATTCACAATATTTGGATGCGCAAGGCCTGCTGCAGCCTGTGCTTCCACACGGAATTTGGAAATAAACGCTGTGTCATCCCGAAATTCCTGTTTCAGCACCTTGACCGCAACAAACCGGTTCAGCTTATGGTCTTTTGCCTTATAGACATCTGCCATACCGCCGGCACCTATTCTGCCTACGATTTCATAACGTTCCTGGATAAACATTCCTTCTTTTAACATTATTCCACCTCACCTGTCAACGGTTCTATCAAAACAACCGCAATATTATCTTTACCACCATTTTGATTCGCCCTTGCAATCAGTTCGTTTCCAATCCACTGTAGATTGGGTCCGCTTTTTACAATTTTCTCTATTTCTGCGTCCTCTATCATGTTACTTAACCCATCTGAACACATCAAAATGATGTCTCCCCTCTGAAGCCTCATATCAAAGAAATCTATTACTACCTTCTTTCTGGCTCCAATTGCTCTTGTAATAATATTTTTATCCGGATGATTTCTTGCCTGTTCCCGGTTGATCTCACCAATCCTGACCATCTCTTCTACAAGAGAATGATCCTTTGTAATCTGTAAAATTTTATCACTGATCAGATACAGCCTGCTGTCCCCTACATTTGCCACATACAGATATTGTCCGATGACTGTCGCTACCACCAGGGTGGTCCCCATACCCGCTAATGCCTCGGATGAACTTGATTTTTCCATAACTTTAATATTTGCAGTTTCGATTGCTGAACGTATAATTTTTATCGGATTTGTATCCTGGTTTTTACGGATATCCTCAAGCAATACCTCCACCGTATAGCTGGAAGCCTCATCACCTGCGTTATGTCCGCCCATACCATCTGCAACTACAAAAAGATTTGGAAGATTCCCCACAAGCCCACCAGAAGCATAAACGAAATCCTGGTTTGTTGCCCTTTTTTGCCCTACATCCGTAACGCAATATGATTTCATGTTTCTTCCTCTCCTTTACCATTTATGACACTTAAGATTTCTCCATATAACTTCTGCGTAACTGTCCACAGGCACCATTGATATCTCTGCCCATTTCTCTTCTAATAGTAACATTAATTCCACATTTTTCAAGTTTATTTTTGAAATTGTCTATAACTTTTTTCTGGGACTGAACGTATTCCCTTTCCTTGATCGGGTTCACCGGGATCAGATTTACGTGGCAGTTTAACGGCTTAATAAGTGCAGCCAGTTCATCTGCATCTTCCTTTTTGTCGTTTACGCCGCCCACCAGACTGTACTCAAAAGTAATTCTTCGCCCCGTCTTCTCAAAGTAATACTGACATGCATCAATTACTTCATCCAGGCTGTATCTATTGGCTATTGGCATTAATTCCTGCCGCTTTGCCTGGTTAGACGCGTGGAGGGACAGTGCCAGCGTAATCTGAAGCTGCTCCTCGGCAAGCTGTTTCATTTTGGGAACGATACCGCATGTGGAAACGGTAATATTCCTCTGGCTGATATTCAGCCCGTGTTCATCTGTAAGCATTTGGAAAAATTTTAATATATTGTCATAATTGTCAAGAGGTTCTCCCGTTCCCATCACAACGACGTTGCTAACCCGCTCCCCAGACAGCTTCTGGATCCGGTAAATCTGGTCCAGCATCTCTGCTGCCGTAAGATTCCGGGTCCATCCTCCAATCGTAGAAGCGCAGAAACGGCATCCCATCTTACACCCCACCTGGGAAGAAATACACAC
Source organism: uncultured Robinsoniella sp. (assembly GCA_900539655.1). Lineage (GTDB taxonomy): Bacteria > Bacillota > Clostridia > Lachnospirales > Lachnospiraceae > Robinsoniella. Next base: position 70,707 of record UQCR01000002.1, on the reverse strand, counting down.
GGAATTTCCGTGCTTATATCGCATGAGTACACTTTCAATCACATTTTGATCTGCCAGTTCAAATAAGTATTTTTGTGTTCCGTCTATCTGAGAAGTAAGCACTTCCACTACCGAAAGACATGTACAATCATAATGCTCAGCCAGTGTATCCCTGAGACCTTTGGATAAATTCGTCATATCCCGGGGAGAATCAGCCAGTTTCTGATGTATCCACTGGTAAATCTGTCCCGCCCGAAACGGCTTTTCTCCAATCCTTGCCATCTCCGCTTTCATCTCCTGAAAATCAAGCGTCTTTAAATCTACTTTTTCCATTTTACTAACCTATCCTCTTAAACCTTGCCATAAAGAACCCATCCGTCTTATGGACTCCCGGCAACAGCTGCAGATAACCTGCTTTTGTGGTCTTACTTTTTAATTCATCACAGATATAGGGATCAATGCTTTCCAGCTGGAATGGATAATTGTCCAAAAACCATTTTACATTAAACTGATTCTCATCTGCTCCTATGGTGCAGGTACTGTAAATCAGGGTTCCCCCTACTTTTACATAAGGATAAACCGTATCCAGTATCTTCCTCTGCAGTTTCACCAGTTCCTGCTGCTTTGTCTCTGTCATTTTGTATTTTATATCTGTTTTTTTACCAATAACGCCCAGTCCGGAGCAGGGAAGGTCAGCCAGCAGAATATCTGCTTTTTCCACCGAAGCCCCGTCAAATGCTGTTGCATCCTGACGTACGGCTAACATATTAATCAGTCCTACCCGTTCTATATTTTCCAGCATCATATCTACTTTGTAATCTGTAATATCCCTTGCTTCCACATGTCCGCTGCCGTTTAACTTGTCCGCCAGATGAAGGCTTTTTCCACCAGGGGCCGCACAGACATCGATGCAGTAGTCCCCGAACTTCGGCGCCGCAATCTCCGCAACAAGCATAGAACTTACATCCTGTACCTGGAACAGCCCTTCCTTAAATGCATTGATTGCCTGCATATAATTATAATCGGAAATTTCCAGAGCATAATCCAGGTAGGATACATCTTCTGCTGTAATATTCTGGGCCTCCAGACTGGCCTTCACTTCTTCCTTAGTTGCCTTATTCAAGTTACAGCGGATATTGGTCTTCTGATCTTTTTCAAAATTCATACAGACTGTTTCAACTGTTTTCAGATCATATTGCCCCAGCCATTTCCTTAAAATCCACTCCGGCATGGAATACCTTACCGAAAGATAATGAAGTGGATCCTTAGCCGGATCCGGATATTCCACCTTGTCTATTCCTCTGGCTATACTGCGAAGCACTCCGTTTACAAAGCCTTTTAAACTGTAAAATCCACGCTTCTGAGCTATTTTCACAGCTTCATTACAGACTGCAGAATCCGGAATGCTGTCCATATATTTAATCTGATACACAGACATTCTCAGCAGATTGCGGATTAAAGGCTTCATATTTGCTACCTTTACCGTAGAGAACTGCTCCAGGATATAATCCATCTGAAGCATATACTCTATAGTCCCTTCCGCAAGCCTCGTAATAAATGCCCTGTCTCGTTTTTCTAAATACTGGTATTTTTCCAGTACATTACGGATTACAATATGGCTGTATTCTTCTTCCTCCGTAACTTCCATTAAAATACCCAGTACAATTTCTCTTAAGTTTACCGTTTTAGTCACGATTCCTTCCTCCTGATAGTATGATCAAACGAAGGAGCTGCAGAATAGAAGATGCCAGGCTCGCAACGTAGGTAAGTGCTGCTGCTGAAAGTACTTGTTTTACAGCGGATACCTCCTGGTCCCCGCAAATGTGGGAAGTACCAAGAATTTTAACCGCCCGTGAGGAAGCATTAAATTCTACCGGAAGTGTTACCAGCTGAAAGATTACCGCCAGTGTAAATAAAACAATTCCCGCTGTCATAAGCGGTCCCATTGAAAATATCAGTCCGGCCAGAAAAATCGGCCAGAACAGCGTAGATCCCAGATTTGCAGCCGGAACCAGTGTACTTCTCAGTACCAGGGGCTTATATTTCTCCTGATGCTGGATAGCATGACCGCATTCGTGGGCCGCCACTCCTATGGCTGCAACTGAAGTTGACATATACGTGCTGTCTGATAAGTTCAGAGTTTTCGTTCTTGGATCATAATGATCGGTAAGATTTCCCTGAACGCGCTGAATTCCCACATCATAGATACCGGCACCATGTAGAATCCGCTCCGCTGCCTGGGCACCGGTGAGACCTGACATACTGCGCATCTTGTTGTATTTTGCAAAAGTACTCTTTACCCTGGCTGATGCCGCCAATGAGATGACCAGTCCGATCAGCACCAAAATCATAGTCGGATCATAAAGCATACCCAGACCGCCAAAACCTAATCCATAAAATCCATTTGAACTGCTGTAGCTAAGTAACATGATATTCATTCCCTTCTATCGTCATCTTGTGTGAAAATCCACACTACTTATCTTGAGCAACATCGTAAGCAGGCTTACGATGTGCACGGGTTCAAGTGAGACTATTCTACCCTATTTTTTGCAAAAAACCAGCAACTTCACAGTAATTTCATAAATTCTTAAACTTTTTTAAGATAATTGGCTTTGGGCGTCTAACTGGCATCCCCGAAGGAACGCATCCACAGGCATTTTTTTCTTGCCTTCCAACTGTACTTCTAAAAGGCTTAACAGTCCGTCTCCAGTCTGCACTTTTACTGTGTTCCTGGTAACTTCGGTTACGGTTCCCGGTTCTAATCCGGAATCTCCATCTTCTGCATCAGCCATCCAGATCTTCATTGTTTTCCCATCCAAATGTGTATATGCACTGGGCCACGGATTCAATCCCCTGATCAGCCGTTCCAGCTCTGCCGCACTTTTCTTCCAGTCAATCTGTCCATCTTCTTTTTTTAACATTCTGGCATAATCTGTGGAACTTTCCGCCGGCTGCTTTTCATAGGAAACAGCTCCTGCTTCCAATTGATCCAACGTCTCTATTAACAGCTCAGCGCCCGCCTGGCTGAGCTTGTCAAACAAGCTGCCGCCCGTTTCTTTTTCTTCCAGTTTTATCACCCTGGTAGTAATCATATCTCCGGTATCCAGCCCTGCATCCATGCGCATAATCGTAACTCCGGATTCTTTTTCTCCATCGATTACAGCCCACTGTATCGGCGCCGCACCACGGTACTTCGGCAGTAAAGACCCATGTACATTCAGACAGCCAAGTTTCGGAACATCCAGCACTGCCTGAGGAATAATCTGCCCAAAAGCAACCACTACCACCACGTCCGGTGAAAGCTCTTTTAATGTCTCCAGAAATTCCGGTTCTCTCACTCTTTTAGGCTGGTACACCGTAATCCCTGCTTCAACCGCTACTTCTTTTACCGGTGGAAACTGCATTGCTTTTCCTCTGCCCTTCGGCTTGTCCGGCTGGGTTACCACTGCTAAAACCTCATGCCGGGATTCTATCAGTTTCTTCAATGTACCCACTGCAAAATTCGGGGTACCCATAAATACAACCTTCATCCTATAACCTCTTTTCTAAATGCAGGCTCTTATTTTTATAGTCCCATCTATATTCTATTGCCTTCATTCTCTTTTTTTCCTGACTATATTTTAACTCTAATTCTCTATTCCTCATCCTCTAAGCTTTCCACATCCATCAGTTCACCCTCCACATGATTGGTGAACATAACCCCATCCAGATGGTCGCACTCATGGCACACCGCCCTGGCTAGCAGTTCCGTAGCTTCCAGCGTAAATTCTTCCATATTTTCATCCAGCGCCTTCACTTTTACATAATTTGGCCTTGTTACAATGCCCGTCTTGCCTGGCAGGCTTAAACATCCTTCATTTCCGGTCTGCTCATCCGCCATTTCCAAAATCTCCGGATTAATGAATACCCTTGGAGTTCCGTCGGTATCGATTACCACAATTCTTTTCAGGATTCCTACCTGGGGTGCCGCAAGCCCTACTCCCATTTCCATGTACATGGTTTCAAACATATCCTCGATCAGTTCCTGGATTCTGGGTGTCATCTCTTTGACTGGTTTACATTTTTTTGTTAAAACAGGATCTCCCATAATTCTTATCTTTCTGAGTGCCATTTTACTTTCCTCCAACTCTTTTGTTTATATTATCAAGGTTACTCATTGCCGAATTATCTGTGTAATGAAGTGTCAGCACGTGTTTTATATTGCTTCTGACAGAAGCTCTACTTTTGTTAATTCAGATCGAATTGTATATTTACACTCTCATATCCCTGATTTGCTTCTATATATTGTTCCACTTTATCTTTAATCATAGTCAGTAAATCATGTCTTTCTTCCTTAAGATAAATGACCTTGTGATAGATGTCATTTACCTTGGCTACCGGCTCATCTGCAGGTCCGATTATACGCACGCCGGTATTTCCTGCTATGCGTACAATAAATTTCTGCAGATAATCCATTGCCAGGCTTAAGTGCATCAGTTCCTGACAAGCTCCGTGAATAGCCATCATATTTGATGCGGGCGGATACCCTGCCAGACTCCGATAGGCTATCTCCTGTTCATAAAAACTTTCATAATCCTGATTCGCCGCTGTTATGATACAGTAATGTTCCGGGTCATAAGTCTGGATGATGACTTCCCCCTTCTCCTCACCTCTGCCTGCCCTTCCCGCAGCCTGGGTGAGCAACTGGAAAGTCCGTTCCCCTGCCCGGTAATCACTGGCATGAAGTGACAGATCTGCTGCCAAGATTCCAACCAGGGTCACATTCGGGAAATCATGTCCCTTTACAATCATCTGTGTTCCGATTAATATGTCAGCCTCCTGATTGGAAAAAGCGGACAGTATTTTTTCATGCCCGTCCTTTTCTTTTGTCGTATCCATATCCATTCTTAAGATCTTAGCCTGGGGAAATTCTTTCTGTACAAACTCTTCCACCTGCTGGGTTCCCACACGGAAACCTCTGATAAATTCCGAACCACAGTTTGGGCATTTCTTCGGCTGGGATTCTTCGTATCCGCAATAGTGGCAGACTAACTTTCCATTATTGTGAACCGACAGAGAAACATCGCAATGAGGGCACTGGATCACATGACCGCACATACGGCAGGATATAAATCCTGCATACCCTCTTCTGTTTAAGAATAACATAACCTGCTGCCTCTTATCAAGCCGGTCCTGCATCAATTCCCTCAGCCGGCTGCTGATGACAGATCGGTTTCCAGTCTGAATCTCTTTGCGCATATCTTCCACATATACATTTGGAAGTTCACTGGTCTTTGCTCTGTTCTGCATGGTAAACAAGGTATATTCACCGATCTTCGCTTTATAATAAGCATCCACAGAGGGAGTTGCAGAGCCCAGTACAACCTTGGCACCTTCCAAAATGCCACGCTGGATGGCAACCTCCCTGGCGTGATACCGGGGAACACTTTCACTTTTATATGTGGGCTCATGCTCTTCATCAATTATAATGATTCCCAGATTTGGAAATGGAGTAAACAATGCAGATCTGGGACCTATCATTACGTCAATGTCCCCCTGTTTTGCCCGCTCAAACTGATCATAGCGCTCCCCTGCAGACAGCCTTGAATTCATAATGGAAATCCGGTCTCCAAACCGCTTGTAAAAGCGCATCACCGTCTGATATGTCAGTGCAATTTCAGGAATCAGCACGATCGCCTGCTGCCCCATTTTGACTGCATGTGCAATCAGTTCCATGTATACCTCCGTTTTACCGCTTCCGGTGATTCCATGGACCAGATAAGTATGCGCTTTTTTATCCTCCCACTCGGAGATGATCTGTTTTGCAATATATGCCTGTTCCTGGTTCAGCAAAAGCAAATAATCTTCTTTCATTCCCAGTTTAATGGGATTGCGATAGACCTTGGTGGTTTTCACTTCAATGATCAGCTGTTCCGTTAAAGACTTTATGGTAGCACCTGTAATATTCAGCTTCGATGTCACCAGTTCATAAGGAAGTTCTTCCTCCTCCAATAGTGCCTCCAGCAGGCGCTCTCTGGCTTTCTGATGCTTCTTCTTATAAAACTCCAGCTTTTCTTCCGCTTCCGTACGTTCCATAATCAGGCAGATCTGCTTCTTTTCTTTTGGTTTGACTTTTTGCTTGATTGGGATAACCGTTTTTAGCGCCTGTATCATTGTCGCACCATAATTTTCCCGGATCCATGCCGCCAGGGCAATCAGCCTGGATTCGCTGTCACTGCCGTCTGTCACTATTTCACAGATTTCCTTCATTTTAGACGGGTCGTATTCACATTTATGGCTGATAGAAACCACATAGCCTTTTATAAATCTGTTTCCCCTGCCAAACGGAACTTTAACAACCATTCCCAGCTGTAGGCTTTCCTGCATTTCAGCCGGTATTTCATATTGAAATGTACGGTCCAGTTTTTCCTGTGTAATGTCCACAATAATATTTGCGTATAACTTTTGCATTGGTTCTCCTAATACTGCGTTTTGTATCTGCTATTTTATATCTGCTATTTATCTGCTATTTTGTATCTTCTTCCAATATTTCCCGAATCAGGATACGTTCATCCATGGGATACTTCTTTCCTTCAATCTCCTGATAATCTTCATGGCCCTTTCCTGCCAGCACAATTACATCTCCCGGCATGCCATGGTGAATCGCATAGGCAATTGCTTCTTTTCTATCTGTAATCTTGATAAATTCTCCGCCGGTCTTTGAAATTCCGGTTTCAATATCTGCCAATATATCTTCCGGCTTTTCAAATCTGGGATTATCGGATGTGATTATGGTAAAATCAGCAAGTCTGCCTGACACTTCTCCCATCTCATATCTTCTGGACTTTGCCCTGTTACCTCCGCATCCAAAGACACACACCAGCCTTTTGGGGTGGTACTCTTTCAGGGTACTGAGCAGACTCTCCAGACTCATAGCATTGTGGGCATAATCAATCATTAAGGTAAATGCATCCGACACCTTAATCATTTCAATCCTGCCTTTTACTTTCGCCTTGCCAAGAGCATCTACGATATCCTCTTCTTTCACACCAAAATGCCTGCAGATCGCGATCGCTGTCAGGGAATTGTAGACACTGAATTTTCCGGGAATATCTATTTCAACATCGAAATCCATAAGTCCGTTCACATGATAGGCTATCCCCAGATATCCTGGTTTGGATACCAGTTTCGTTCCAGTTGCACGAAGATCCGCTTTTTCGGAAAAACCATAGGTTTCCACTTCACAGGTATGCCCCTCCAGTATCTGATCCAGATGGTCGTCATCCGCATTAAAGATGCCAAGTTTACACTGTTTAAACAGCATTGCCTTACATTTTAAATAGTCCTCGAAGCTCTCATGCTCCGCTGGACCGATATGATCCGGTTCTATATTTGTAAAGATCCCTATCTCAAAGGTAAATCCTGCCGTTCTGTGGAGCATCAGTCCCTGGGAAGAAACTTCCATTACAACGCAGTCACATCCTGCATCCGCCATGCGTCTGAAATACTCCTGTACCAGTGTAGATTCCGGTGTTGTATTAGCCGCCGGGATCACTTCATCACCGATAATGGCTTCTATCGTCCCGATCAGCCCCACTTTATGTCCAGCTGATTCCAGGATGGATTTTACCATATATGTGGTAGTAGTCTTTCCCTTGGTTCCGGTAATACCAATTACCTTTAATTCTTCTGCCGGATGACCGTAATATGCCGCAGCAATAAGTGCCATGGCATAGCGCGTGTCCGCAACCTGAATCACCGTAACATCCTCCGGTGCCGTGATCTTGTCTTCTGCAACCAGTACCTTAGCTCCTTTTTCAACTACTTCTCCTGCATATTTATGTCCGTCACTGACGGCTCCCTTAATACAGATAAACAGAGAACCTTCCGTTACTTTTCTGGAGTCGTTCACGACCTGTGTTACTTCTCTCTGAATATCTCCCTGGGTACACTGATATTCCACTCGTTCTAATAACTGTGCCAATTTCATAATATTATCCTCCATGTCTGACTTACATGTCTTAAAACCATAACCCCAGTGCCATTTTATGTAAAACGGAGACTGGTATATGCGGTTACAGAGATTTTCTACCCTTTAGAATAACATACCTACCTGTACTTTTCAACTTTTTATCACCGCAGAAGACGACTTAAAACCGGAGTCTTTTTCATCATCCCTCTTTCCATTCTCCCAGCAGTTTCCTTATGATTTCCCTCTGGGCATCCTCATTATAATAAAGTACCTCGTACTCATTTCCTTTTTCACTCAAACGCGTTATTACCTGTATTCCAAATTCGATACCCGTTTCTGATACGGTTTTGAAGAGCCGCCCGTTTACCACGCGATCTTCCAAAAATCCTTCTTCTGACAATTTTTGCAAGATCAATTTATTTGTAAGCCGTTTCATAACCTGTTCATCCCGCAGGTCATTGATTTGTCCTACCAGGTCACTTAATGTGGTTTGTTCTGCATAATGGATCTGTTCCGCTATTTCATTAGTCAGAACAAATTCTGATTTCTTATTTTTGGCCCGTTTTTCTTTTATTTCCTCTTTTACCGGTTCACTTTCTTCTATATCTGCAAACCCGGTTTCAAAAACAGAGCCTTTCGATGATTCATCTTTTACTGCCTCATTTTTCACACAGTTTAAAAAGCGTTCCCCATACTTATCATATTTGAACTCCCCGACTCCCGATACGGTAAGCATTTCTTCTCTTGTTCCCGGTTTTAACACACACATGTGTACCAGGGATTTATCTGAAAATACTACATATGGCGGGACTTTTTCTTCTCTTGCAATTTCTGTTCTTAAGCTTCGCAGTTTTTCGAATAGAGCCTCATCCGTTTCTGAGAGAGCTAAGCCTGCCGCCGAACTCTTCTTTCCTTTCTTCGCCTGCTTTGTCTTCGTCTCTTTTTCCTGTTCTTTTGCCATCTTCATGATAACCGTTTCCTCTTCCAGAAGGATCTGACCGGATTTTTCCGTCAGTTTTAGAATGGTATATTCATCATTTGTGGCACTGATATAATCATTTAACAGAAGATGGTTCATCACCTGGCGCAGTTTATGAGTTGGAGTCTTTGCGAGTTCTCCATAATGGGGATTCCCATCCATTCTGTACTGTCTGATTTTCGCAGTATTCGCCCCATGTACCGTATCGATAATAACGTTGATGCCGTATCTCTGGTGGCTGGATTGTATACATCCAATGAGGCTTTTAGCCAGATCCGTCACATCCATCTCTTCAAACTGAGTCAGACAGTTGGAACAATTCCCGCAGTAATGGTCCTTGTATTCTCCAAAATAACGAAGTAAGTAGTCCCGCAGGCATTCATTGGTACAGCAGTAAAAGGTCATCTTTTTCAACCGCTCTCTGTCCCGTTCCCTGACTACGGATCTGGTGACATCATCTAACTCATCATGATCAATATCACGTTCGATAAAAAACTGGTTGGTAATGACATCCTGCCCGTTGTATAAAAGGATACATTCCCCCGGTTCTCCGTCTCTCCCTGCCCTGCCTGCCTCCTGATAATAGTTTTCCACATTTTTGGGCATTCCATAGTGGATTACAAACCTGACATTGGATTTATCGATCCCCATTCCAAATGCATTGGTTGCCACCATAACGGATGCTCTGTCGTATGTAAAATCTTCCTGGTTTTCCTGTCTTTCCCGGTCACTAAGCCCCGCATGGTAACGGGTTGCCAATACGCCATCCCGGATCAGATTCTCATGCACTTCCTCTACTACTTTTCTGGTCAGACAGTAAATGATGCCACTCTGGTCCGGATGCAGATCCAGATAATTCTTAACCGCACCGTATCGGTCCTTTGGCTTTAGAATCCCAAAATAGAGGTTGCTTCTGTCAAATCCCGTACTTACTACAGTGGGAGACTGCAGCATTAATATATCAACAATATCTTCTCTTACTTCCTGTGTTGCCGTAGCCGTAAAGGCACAGATCACCGGACGCACTTTAAAGAGCCTGATAAACTCCAGAATTTTCAGATAACTGGGTCTGAAATCCTGTCCCCACTGGGATACACAATGAGCTTCATCCACTGCCACCATAGAAATTTCTGCCTCCATGGCAAAATTTAAAAATTCATCCGTCATCAACCGTTCCGGAGCTACATAAATAATCTTATACTGCCCCATTCTGGCAAGATCCAACGCTCTATAATATTGATTTGTTGTAAGGGAACTGTTTAAAAATGCGGCATGAACGCCTGCTTGATTTAATGCTCTGACCTGATCTTTCATAAGAGAAATGAGTGGAGAAATAACTAATGTAATACCATTTAATATCAAAGCCGGTACCTGGAAACACAACGACTTTCCCGCCCCTGTAGGCATAATCCCCAGCGTATCCCTGCCCGATAAAATACTATCGATCAAAGTTTCCTGCCCTTCACGAAACTCGTCATAACCAAAATACTGTTTCAAAATTTTTTTCTTTTCCTTGCCTAAATCCAAAATATTCACCTTTCTGCCGTTGGTACGGCTGCTGATTTATAAAATGCAGAATTTGTATATTTCTGTTTTATTTTAAAGCTCTTCTATTATGAATATAGCGGGTATTGAAAAGGATGTCAATAGTTTCTTGGGATAGAGTTCTGACTGAATTTTAAGTTTTGGCGGCTTATAGGAAACTTAAATCTCATTCAAAGTAATGCACATAAAAACAGACAGGGAATAGATAAACCATTACAGTTTCTCTATTCCCTGCCCGCTTAACACCAAAAACACTGCATTTACCTTCTTCTCTGCCTGTATAATATCCCTGCACCAATCAACATCATTCCTGCCGCCCCCAGAACAATCTTCTCATCAAAACTGCCCTTTGCCATTGAGAACAAATAAAACTTATGAAGGTATTTATCTCCTGAATAATTACATACATAATATACCATTGGAACCATGTAAGCAATTGCCACATTGTCGGATAAACTGTAAGCCATTATTCCAAGGGCTCCTAAAAAAACAGCACCTCCCAGAACTCCAAAGTAATACCGTAAGGGCGAAAACACCGGATTATTCACGTACAAAATTATGATAAATGCCCCCAACACAACAAATAGCGCCAGTAAAGACTCCATAAGCCTTATCAGATGTACTCTGGCCACAGGCATATATTTACTCTTGGCAAGATCCCGGATGTTCTTATCCTGATCCGGCATAAAAATCGGTACCAGCAGGATAACGCCCACTAGCTGAATATACATTTCCAATGTCTGCGCCACCTGTACATGATCCAGGCCTTTCATTCCCATTAAAACAGGGGCTAACAGGCTGAAACACAAAGCAATCAGAAGATGGGGCAGAAAATTATGCTTTAGATTTGCTTTTCCCACTGCGATATACAATTCCATTGAATTTCCAGACCCCCTTTCTCTTCCATTCATAGATAAATATGGTCAAGATTAATAATACTACTGCCAGCACGGAATAAAAGATACGGTTTGTCAGCAGGCTTTGAAACTCCGATATGAATTTTGCAGATTCTCCAACCGTATTCCATCTTGGTGCAAGGTGAAAACCAAATGCACCCACCAGCCCGGATCTAACAGCGCTGTTTATATCAATAAACCACCAGATTCCCTGAATCAGTATCCCAAGGGCGCTGTCTGTAAGTTCGGTAAAGAAAAAACCAATGGAAACAACTGCCATGGCTGTCGGCAGCAGCCAGCCCACGATATATTTCATATAAGAAAACACATCGGTGGGAACGCCCAGCGTTCTGGCATAATAAATCCCTTCCATCATGGGAGAAATGCTTAAAATGATTACCGGTACCATGCTCATTACAAGAGTTGCAAAATAGCGGGAAAGTACAATCGATACAGAGGATGCTTTTCTGGAATAGATCAGGCCGCTGGCTCCCGCACGCCTGTCCCTCAGCCCCCGTGTCACAGCCAGAAATACCGGCAGTATGGCAAGCATAAGTACCATATAGTCGCAGAATATCCTTGCAAATGCTCCCGTAACATGATCCACATCTATGATCTGCTGATACTCACTCAGCGCCTCTTCATAAGTCATAGGAACCATTGCATTTTTGGCCATTTTTTCCGGTGCGTAATAGGAGGTCCCGTTGGCTCCAAGAATAGAATCCACTTCTTTCATCAACAGTTTAAACTGCTCATAAGTCATAGTATCAGATACCTCTTCTATGCGCCCGGACATGGGCGGCATAACGGTTCCCGGCTGAGTTTGTTTGACCGTCTGGGAATTATCCGCTTCCAGTTCATCCGTCAGCTCTGATTCCGTCCTACCGGTTACTTCTTCCAGAATCTCAGCTACACGGCTATATTCTTCCTCATCAAGGGATACCCCTTTATAAAAGCCTATGGGATATGTAGCATAAGAATTATTATGCCAATCAATAAGCAGTTTCCCTGCAGTCGCCTGCATAATTTCCCTGGGATCGCTGCTCTCTTTCATTCCATATGACTCCTGGCCAGGCTGCGGCTTGGTTACAAGCGAATACTCCTCAATCTGGGATGTAACAAACACTGCAAGTATTATCAGGTACAGATAAAAGATCACACTCTTTAAAATCTGTTTGCATTCCTTTGCCAATAAACTGAAAAACATTACTTTTCACCCCTTTCCCGCTGCATCAGATACATATAGGCATCTTCTACATTTGCCTCGCAGGAAACAGCTCCGGAAAAAGGCTTTTCTTCCGCCACAAATTTCACATTCAGATGATTACCAATCGTCATCATACTGGTTACCACATATTTTTCTTTCAGATTCGAAAGTTCCTTTTTGGAAATTTCAGCAGTATAGATTTTACCGGCTGCTTCCTGAAGCAGCTGCTCAACGGTACCTTTATACAGGATCCTTCCATGGTTCAGTATTGCAATATCCTCGCAGGTTGCTTCTATATCTCCAACAATATGTGTAGATAAAATTACAATGCGCTCTTCTGCCATCTCACAGAGCAAATTACGAAAGCGTACCCGCTCCTCCGGATCCAGGCCTGCAGTAGGTTCATCCACAATCAATACGGTTGGATCATGCAGTATTGCCTGGGCAATCCCCAGCCTTCTGCGCATCCCGCCTGACATGGCACGCACCTTCGTTTTTATTTCATCTTGTAAATTTACCTTTTCCAGAAGCAGCATAATGCGCTCTTTTCGGCGTGCTCTGCTCATTCCGGATAAGACTCCTAGATAATCCATCGCTTCATATGCCGTCATATTTCCATACATATTAAAATCCTGAGGCAGATAGCCGGTCATTTTCCGGATTGTCTCTGTCTTTTCAATTGGAACCTGACATACCGTTACTTCTCCTGCATTTTTTTTAAGCAATGTAGCAAGCACTTTCATAAGTGTTGTTTTTCCAGCCCCATTTGGTCCAAGCAGCCCAAACATCCCACTTTCGATCTTCAGATTAATATTCTTAAGCGCCTGTTTTTTGCCATAACTTTTATCCAGATTTTCGATTATGATTTCTGTAGACATTTTGATCTCCTCCTTATTTCTATTCCTTTGTGGTTTTTATCATACTGATTAAATATCTACACTTTTCCTATTTCATACCGAAAATTGCACAAATAATTGCTCCCCCCTCTATACTGTTAGCCAGATCCAGACTTCCGCCATGTTTTTCACATAAAAACTTACAGATAAACAGACCGATTCCGTAATGTGTGCCATCATCTTTTCCCTTCTGGTCACTGTAATATGGACGGTCTGCCATCTTAAGCCCTTCTTTTGTAAATCCTTCCCCGTCATCCTGAACATAGAGGTATAATTCCCTGTCACCTTCACTGCGGTCCAGGGTAATCACAACATTTGACCTGGCATAGCGCATTGCATTGGATAACATATTTTCCAGGACCTCCATAAAAATCATCTCATCCACGAACCAGTCAGAATCCTCTGGAAGCACCGACTGGCTGGAAATCCTAATCTCACCCATCTCTTCCATAATCTGTGCAATACCTTCTGTTCTTTTTAACAGGGTTTCCCCCTTCATATCCTTACGGTTTAATTCCAGAGCTTCCAGGCTGCTTACTTCCTTCATCGTATTGGTAAAATTCATCAGCCGCATTGCCTGGGCATTAATGAGGTCAAAATTTTCCATCATCTGTTCCTCTGTAATTTTGCCTGTTGGATAATATTTACTTAAAAAATCAGCATAGCCGTGGATGACTGTAAGAGGGGTACGAAGATCATGTGCAAAAGCCGCATTTAACCGCCGCTGTTCCTCCATCATATTCCACATTCTTTTATTATTTTCAATCAGGGTAAGGCGCATCTGTTCAAAAGCACTGCAGACCTCACCCAGCTCATCCTTCCCCTCATAGACACACTCATGCCCCAGTTCATTGCTGCCGATATATTTCACCTGCCGCTTTAATATCTCAATCGGTTCCGAGAGCTTATTTTTGTAAAACAAATAGGAGGTAACAACGACTGCCGCTATGCTGTATACAACAATACTGAATGACTGTAAAAAGATCACAGCAAAAGTCAGGATACGGTCCGTCAATGTCATATCAACCTCAGTCCATACCAGATTGGTAGTTATCCCATAAGTGTTTCCAAAATAACGGATGCTAAGGAGCGTACTCCATTTCTCGCTGATCGCCATACTGACTGCGAAAAGAATTAAAACTGCTCCGATAGCAATACAAAGATACGTTGCCATGGCCCTTTTCAGGGAAACATCCAACATCTTTTTTTTGAATATGTATAGCAGTTCATCTACCCAATCCATTTATACCCCACTCCCCAAACAGTTTCTACATATGTCTTATCCGCATACTTTCCTATTTTCAGCCGAATCCGGCGGATGTGCTCTGCTATAATATTGCTGTCGCTCTCTCCGTCAAATCCCCGGATGCGCTCATAGATTGTCTCTTTGCTGAAAATCTGACCCCGGTTCATAGACAGAAGCTCTATAATATCAAATTCTGTCTTCGTTAAGCTGATTTCCTTCTCCTTGTAATAAACGCTCCGTTCCGTATAATTAATAAGAAGATCATCGGTAAATTTCAGGGCTTCCTTCGCCCCGCTCCGGTGTTCCCGCCTCATATGTGCTGCAACTCTGGCCCCTAATTCTTCTATACTAAAAGGTTTTAATATATAATCATCCCCGCCAATCATCAATCCGTTAATCCGATCCCTCTCTTCTACCTTTGCCGTCAGGAACAGAATCGGGCAGGTGACGTGGTCCCTGATCTTTTTACATACGTCCAATCCATTTATATCCGGCATATTAATATCCAAAAGTATAATATCCGGCTGCATTTCTATTTTCTCCAATGCTTCGTTTCCACCGCAAGCCGTATACACCAGATACCCCTGCATATTAAAATAATCCTTTAATAGCTTTAAAATATGTATTTCATCATCTACTGCCAAGATTTTATACTGCATGTAAGACCACTCCTTTATGGGAATTTCAATTATTGATTTCATTAATAAATAACGCAATTATTTTATCATATAAATCTCTATAAAAATACTATTTCAGAGTGGGAAATTACGCCAGGAAATTTTGGCACGACAAAAATAAGCAGATTAACATCTGCTTCAAAAAATTTTAATGGTTATGCCAATTCTGTTTATGCAGCCCGATACATGAAAAGCCAGGGCATTCGGGAGTGAGCCTGATGACAGTATCCGAAGCATTGACCTTAATGGTTTTATTTGGTACGTTTGTTATAGCATTAATCACTCTTATTGTTCAATTAATAAAATTGAGCAATAAAAAATGATTATCCTCTTCCGTCCAAAAAGATTAGGATAATCATTCCAACCTGAGGGCAAACATAAGTTTTTACTTATGATACCTGTTATCTGTATTATAGCAGTAATCAGCTTTCTTGTAAAGTGGTTACTGCTTTTAATTTCCCCTATAGACTTCCCATACCTACTATGCTAGAATATTCCTGATAAAATGATTATACAAATTAGTTTCATATATATTACATTTAGGAGGCGCTACATGTTCACTAAAGATCGCAGCTTTTATCAAAATTTTTTCTCTCTGTATTGGATTTTGGTCCTTCAGAATGTAATTGTATTAAGCGTCAATTTGGCAGACAATATTATGCTGGGGGCATATAATGAAACTGCACTGTCCGGAGTAGCAGCAGTCAATCAAATCCAGTTTGTGCTTCAGCAGCTGATGAATGGATGCGGTGACAGTCTCGTGGTATTGGGCAGCCAGTACTGGGGGCAGCAGCGGATAGAGCCCATTCGTAAACTTGCTGCCATTGCTATGCGGGCGGCTTTGCTTTTTGCCGTTCTTCTGTTCGTTGCAGTCAGCCTTTTTCCCCATGGAGTATTGAGCCTGTTTACCAGCGATGAAGCAATTATTGCTGCCGGCATGGAATATCTGTCCATTATCCGTTTTACCTACGTCGTATTTGCCGTTTCAACGGTACTTCTGGCATCTCTTAGAAGTGTGGAATGCGTTAAGATTGCTTTCTATATTTCAATTAGTACTCTGGTTATTAATTGCTGTATTAATTATACCCTGATTTATGGTCATTTTGGATTTCCGGAAATGGGTGCTAAGGGCGCCGCCATCGGTACGCTGGCTGCACGAATCAGTGAGCTGCTCATCGTCTGTTTCTATCTGTATAAAAAAGACCAGAAATTACGTTTAAAACTCACACATTTACTGCACTGCGACCAGTCACTCCTTAAGGACTATATCCATATATGCTACCCGGTTATTATCGTTGCCGGCATGTGGGGATTATCCACTGCCATGCAGACCGTAATCCTGGGACATCTGCAGTCCAATGCCATAGCAGCCAACAGCGTAGCATCTACCCTGTTCCTGATTCTGAAAGTTGCATCCGTAGGCGCAGCCTCCTGTGCCACGATTGTAATTGGTAAAACCATCGGCTGCGGAGATATGCACAAAGTAAAAGAATATACCAGAACTTTACAGATGATGTTTCTCTGTATCGGAATTTTGACCAGTGTTTCCCTATTCCTGTTAAAGGCTCCGATTCTGGGACTGTACGCATTATCTGATGAAACCAAGTATCTGGCTAATGCATTTTTATCCATTCTTTGTGTTACCTGCATAGGAACTGCTTACCAAATGCCTGTTCTGACGGGATTAATAAGAGGCGGGGGAGATACCAGATTTACTATGATTAACGACATCATCAGTATCTGGTGTATCGTCATCCCCCTCTCCTTCCTTGCTGCATTTTACTTTCGCTGGTCACCGATTATTGTGGTATGCTGCCTGAACTCAGACCAGCTCTTTAAATGTGTCATTGCTTTTATTCGGGTGAACAGTTATAAATGGGTAAAAAACCTGACGCGGGCATAAGTTTCGAATTTCTAGACTTTTCTGACCGGATTCACATGTACCATACAGTGCTTGACGGTTGGAAAAGTTCCTTCAATTTCATCATGGGTCCGCTGTGCTATGGTGTGGGCTTTCGTTAGCGTTTCCTCCCCGTCTGCCTGAATTTCAATATCCACATAAATTTTATCTGCAAATAATCTTGTTTTGATCTGGTCAATCCCCATTACACCTTCCTGTCGGCTGATAACCTTTCGCATTTCATCAACCACTTCATCTTCACACGCTTTATCCATCATTTTATCAATGGCATCTTTAAACACATCAAATGCCGCCTTTAGAATAAAAATACAGATTACCACGCTGGCAATAGGATCTAAAACCGGAAGTCCAAGCCTTGCCCCCAGAATACCTATCATACTGCCAACAGATGACAGGGCATCTGAACGATGATGCCACGCATCCGCCATAAGTGCACCGGAGTTTATTTTTTTTGCCGCTGCCCTGGTGTACCAGTACATTGCTTCCTTTGATACAATAGAAATAATCGCTGCTGCAAGTGCCAGAAGCCCCGGTACAGCTAATGATTCCCTGTCTCCGGAAAAGATTTTAAGTATGCCGCTATAACCGATTCCCAAACCGGTTATACCCAGTACGATGGCAAGTACCAGAGCTGCCACGCATTCCATCCGTTCATGCCCATATGGATGTTCTTTGTCCGACTCCTTGCTTGCCATCTTCACGCCCAGAATTACAATTAATGTACTGAATACATCCGAAGCGGAATGGACTGCATCGGAGATCATAGCTCCTGATTTTGCAAATACCCCGGCATAGAACTTAAACATAGATAAAATGAGGTTCCCTATTATAGTGACAATTGATACTTTTGTTGCAATTTGTTGATTTGATTTCATACTTCTTCACCCCTATTCTGAATGTTAACCGACCATGCCCTATACTCATTCAAAAGATGCGCTGTCCTGTTCGGAAAACAAAAAAACGCACCTGCGGAACATACTACTGTCCCACAGATGCGTTTCATAACCATCTGCTGCCGCATAGCGGCCCGGCCCCACAAACCAGATGGTTTATCGCCTGCTCAGTTTGTACTGTTGATCTCGCATTCTTAAATATTAGAATGTAATGCAGTGCAAATCGATTTCTAATAATCTAACATATTCAGTAAAGCATGTCAAGGTGAAAAAACTTAAGAAAAAATAATCAGATATTCACTTTGTACCTATTTACCGCCCCTTACGGCAGTTCATATTTTGCAGTTTTTTGCATTATTTTATTTTTTGCATTTTATTTTTTGCATTTTACTTTTTGCATTTTATTGGTTTACCTGATAGTAAGCCTCCGTCACCTGATCCAGCTCTTCCTTTAATTTCAGCACATTATCACCTTTTTTTGGCTTGCGCAGCCGCATACTCAGCTCCGCCATTTTCATGCTGAGCAGTGTCTTATCAAGCTTAAGCACTTCTTTCGGTTTGGATGCACGTTCTTTTTCCTGCTCATATGCTTCCCAGTTTCCCTCGAATTCTTCTAATTTACCATTCTCCAGGAATACCAGCCGGTCCGCCGTGTTTTTAGCCAGACTTCTGTCATGGGTGACGATCAGCATGGTTCCCTCCCACTTATCCAGCAATCCTTCCAACGCTTCTGCAGTATACATATCGATATGGTTCGTCGGTTCATCCAGGATTAACACATTCACATCAGAAGCCATCAGCCTTGCCAGCATTACTTTTGCCCGTTCACCTCCGGATAATACGGAGACCGGCTTATGGATATGCTGTTCGGTCAGATAGAGATTCGCCAGAATACAGCGTATCACATGCTCCTTTAAATTAGAATCGGCCCTTACATTTTCCAAGACGGTCCTATTCACATCCAGTGTTTCGTGCTCCTGTGAAAAATAACCTATTTTAACATCCGGATTCACATACACAGAGGGGTGATGCTCCATAATCTTTTTAATCAGCGTGGACTTTCCGGTTCCATTTGCCCCCATCATAACGGTACATTTATTTGCCTTCAATGTAAGATTCACTTCATTTAAAACCATTTTTTTCCCATACTGAACCGTCAGCCCCTGTATCCTCACTGCGGTCTTCCCGGACAGTGGATTATCCATTCCCAGACGCATCACAACCGGAGCCAGTTCCTTTGGTTTTTCTTTAACTTCCAGCTTTTCCAGGCGTTTTTCCATGGCTTTGCCTCTGCTCTGAACATTTTTCTGCTGTTCTCTTGCCACACCTTTATACAGCATCCACTCACTGTGTCCCATCTGCTTTGGCGGTTTTAGCATCTGGGATGCTTCATTTTTCACCTGATTCATGGCAATGGTAATCCTTTTACGCTCCTGCTGGTACTGCTCAAACTCAAACATTGCAAATTCCCGTTCCCGTTCTTTCTGCTCCTTCCACTGGGAATAACGTCCGGGAAATTCCCGAAGCTTTCCCTCTTCAATCTCCCAGATAGAGGTACATACCTTGTCCAGCAGATACCGGTCATGAGAAATTAATACAAAAGCGCCCCGGTAACCCATAAGCATTTTCTCCAGAGTTTCAATTCCTTTTACATCCAGATTGGTCGTCGGTTCATCCGCGAACAGAAGCCTGCTCCCCTGGGATAAAGCCGCCGCAATTGCCTGCCTTGTCTTCTCTCCACCGCTTTTACATGCTGAATCTTTAATCTGCATACGGCTAAGAAGCTGGGGACTGACATCTTGCATCTGCCGGTCATCCGCCTCTTCCTGACACTGTTCAATCATGGCAATTTCACAGTATCTGTTAATCTCACCTTCATCTGCCTGTTCACTTCCATACAGGATGTGCAGTAACGTACTTTTTCCTGCACCGTTTAAGCCCACCAGGCCAATACGGTCTCCTTCTTCAATGGTAAGCCGGTCTATGCTGAACAGCTCCTGGATCCCATAGCCTTTTTTTAAATTCTGTACTTTTAATAACAAAAAAATCCCTCCTAAACACTCTGTTCAGCAGGGAAATCAGCATACGAAAACAAGCAGGCAAAATGAACCTGTAATACAAACTGCCCCATACTCTTGTAACTATTAAAGAGTACCGGTTACACTTTGTAACTTGTTCGATATTATCATAAATGATCCGTAAGCATAGATTCAGACTGAACAGAGTAAATACAATAAATAAGACTAATCTTTCCTTAGCCTTCATTTTCCATTTACTTTTCATAAGTTTCATTCAGTCCTCAAATAATCATATTCTTACAGACACCTCGTTCTTTCTTGAGCAAGTTTATTACTCTAAATTAGTTGTAATATATCACAGAAAGCTAAAGCCGTCAATACGAAACATATATTTTTTGAGTTTCGCTTGAGAAAACTTTGAAAATTTTTAATAAATTATTTCCTTGACATGTGAACACTTGTTAACTATAATAATCTTAAGTGAACAAACGTTAACTTTTTTTATTAAGAAAGGATTATCATGGCAAAACGTAATACAAAAGAACTGATCCTGCAGGAAGCTCTGCGCCTGTTTTCTGATCATGGATACGATGGTGTATCTGTCAGACAGATTTCAGGTGCTGTTGGAATTCGTGAAAGTGCCCTCTACCGGCATTTTAAAAACAAACAGGATATTTTTGACACCATCATTAAAAGGATTGAAGGGCAATATGCAATTGTTGCACGGGAATATAATATTCCAGACGGTGACCTGTCCCAGGTGGCCAATGCCTATATTAAGAATGGGCTGCACCCCTTAAAGGAGATGACGAAGTCTATGTTTTTATTCTGGTTAAAATCCGAAGAGGCCTCGAAATTTCGCAGGATGTTGACCATCGAACAGTTTAAAAGCTCCAGAGCGGGTCAGACCTATCACATGTTTTTTTTCAGTTTGCCCCTTGAATTTCAAACACAATTATTTAGTGAAATGATTAAAAAGAAATATTTCAAAGAATTAGACCCGAAGATCCTGGCATTGAATTTTTATTCACCCATCTTTCTGTTGATTAACCAGTATGATAATCATCCCGAACTCGAGGAAGAAGCACTTCAATTATTAGAAAAGCATATTGACCAATTTGAACTGCTTTACTGCACCCCACATGGAAAGGAAATGTAATGGATATCAGTTTATTTATGAATCAGGGCATCTTGTCTATTGCCCGGACTGCAGCTAAATTTTATTTTACGGATAAGAAAAACCGTCGCTTTATAATGGACTTTACCCCTCAGCTCACAAGAAATGCAAAAATAAGAGCCGAACAGGAACGCAATGGAATCCATATTCCCCCTTTCCTGATTGCAAGTATTGCTTCTCACTGCAACCTTCACTGCACCGGCTGTTATGCACGGGCTGACGGAGCATGCAGCGATCACCAGCAAAAGTCTGAGCTAACAGCCCACCAATGGAATCATATATTTGATCAGGCACATACACTTGGCATATCGTTTATCCTCCTTGCCGGAGGTGAGCCGCTTCTTCGCAAGGATATCCTCTCATTGGCTGGGAATTATCCGGACATTATATTTCCCGTATTCACAAACGGTACACTGATAGATGAATATTACACAGATTTATTCCAGAACTGCCGCAATTTAATTCCGGTGCTCAGTATGGAAGGTACTACTGCCGATACCGATCAACGAAGAGGCGCAGGCATCGCTGATCAGCTCTCCCAAGTAATGTCCGGACTGAAGCAGCGGCACATATTGTATGGCACATCTGTCACTGTTACCCACCACAACCTGGAATACGTTACCGGGAGACAATTTGTTGACGGACTTGGGAACCAGGGCTGCAGTATTATTTTTTATGTAGAATATGTGCCGGTAGAAAAAGGTACTGAATCGCTGATTCTAACCGATGATGATCTAAAATTGTTACATACAAATGTATTGAGGTTAAAAGCTGATTGTGAAAAGATGATTATTCTGTCATTTCCAGGTGATGAGGCAGCCATGGGCGGCTGTCTTGCCGCAGGGCGGGGCTTTTTCCATATCAATCCCACAGGCGGTGCGGAACCATGTCCCTTTTCACCCTATTCAAAGTTAAATCTTGCACAGTCTTCTCTTTTAGAAGTTTTGCAATCTGATTTCTTTGAAAAGGTAAGGGCTATAGAAGAAAACGCCGGAAATCATCAGGGCGGATGTACACTGTTCGCATACCGGCAAGAGGTGGAAAGCATATAATACAAAAAGAATAAGCATATAATCGGCAAATAATTATATGCTTATTCTTTCATTTTACATTTTAGGATTTATCTATTTATACATCCTGTTCTGTCAGATATTACACCGCTATAGGTTAAATTTCTATTATAGCTGCAGGATGTTTCATAGCTCATTTTAATCTATCTGCGCCCGTTCCAGACCAACTGCACCAATTAGTTTTTTTCTCTGTACCCGTTCCGATCCGACTGCACCGGTTAGGTTTTTATCTCTGCTCCCGTTCCGATCCGGCTGCACCGGTTAGGTTTTTATCTCTGTACCCGACCTGATCCGTCTCCGCCTGCAAGTTTCATCACTTCATCTACGGATACCTGGTTGAAGTCACCCTCAACACTATGCTTCAGACAGCTTGCTGCAACTGCAAATTCAATGGTTTGCTGCGCTGAAAAATCATTTAAGCATGCATAGATTAATCCGCCGCCGAAGGAATCCCCTCCACCTACACGATCTACGATATGCATCAGATAGCTCTTACTGAAATAAAAATCATTTCCATCATAAAGCATGGCTGCCCAGTTATTATCATTTGCAGAAATGGAACCGCGAAGGGTAATTGCCACTTTAGAGAATCCAAATCTCTCAGCCAGTTGTTTCGCAACATCTTTATAGCCCTCATGGTTTACTTTACCGGAAGTTACATCTGTATTTGCTGCCTTGATCCCGAATACATCACTGGCATCTTCCTCATTGGCAATACATACATCCACATATTTACAAAGTTCACCCATTACCTGGCCTGCTTTTTCCTTTGACCAGAGCTTATTGCGGTAATTTAAATCACAGCTTACAGTAATTCCCTTTTCCTTTGCTTTTTTACAAGCCTCCAGACAGATTTCCGTTACATTGTCCCCTAACGCAGGTGTAATTCCGGTAAAATGGAACCATTCAGCTCCTTGGAAAATCTGATCCCAGTCAAAATCATCAGTTGTTGCTGCTGCTATAGAAGAACCCGCACGGTCATAGATTACTTTACTCGGTCTCTGGCTGGCACCTTTTTCCAGAAAATAAATGCCCACTCTGTCTCCGCCTCTTGTTATGTAAGAAGTATCCACACCAAATCTGCGCAGTGAATTTACACCCGCCTGACCAATTTCGTGCTTGGGGAGCTTGGTAACGAAAGCTGCATCCAATCCGTAGTTTGCCAGAGATACAGCCACATTTGCTTCTCCTCCGCCATAAGTCGCACCATAATTTTCCGCCTGTACAAACCGGTAATATCCTTCCGGTGCCAGTCTTAACATAATTTCTCCAAATGTAATAACTCTCTTGCTCATGTATCATTTCCTCCGTAATTTCTTATTTCTGTACCAAATGTACTGCAAATCCGCCAAATTCACCTTCTAAATAAATTGCCACCAAGTTTCCTTTTGCATCTCGTTTTGAAGATTCTTCTATAAAGGCAACGCCTTGTTTTCCTAAATGATAAACTGCTCTGTCAATGTAATTGGTTTTGACCGCAATGTGTCCGTTCCTTCCATAGCCAGGGGTGCTCATTACTTCCACTGCACTTCCGGCAAAGACAGAAGAATTGCCAGCCTTCCCGGCAAATCCAAAGATCTGCTCAAATGAAGCCGCTGTCTGCAGCGCTTCATCCCTGTCAGCTGCATTAATACCCACATGTGCCAGCTCAAAGCCAAGCATTGCTGTTACTGCTTCTTTCGTCATATCTCTGATCTTATCAAATTCCCCTGCTGTGATCATATCCTTGCTCACCATCCAGCTGCCGCCGCAGGCAATAATCTTTGGGAAATTTAAGTAATCAATCAGATTTTTTGCATTTATGCCGCCGGTAGGCATGAACTTCATATTTACATAAGGAGCTGCCATTGCTTTGATTTTTGCAAGGCCTCCCGATGCCTCAGCCGGAAAAAATTTAACAACTTCCAGCCCCAGCTCAATAGCCTGTTCAATGTCCGTAGGACTTGAGGTTCCCGGTGTAATTGGAATGTTTTTATCTACACAATATTTTACAACTTTCGGATTAAGTCCCGGGCTTACAATAAATTTCGCACCTGCTGCCACTGCACGGTCAACCTGCTCCGTAGTAAGCACCGTTCCTGCTCCTACCAGCATATCCGGAAATTCCTGTGCCATAATACGGATAGACTCCTCTGCTGCTGCCGTACGGAATGTTACTTCCGCACATGGTAGTCCTCCTTCGCAGAGTGCCTGTGCAAGTGGTTTTGCATCTTTAGCATCATCCAATGCGATTACCGGTACAATTCCCATCCTGGAAATTTCTTTTAAAATTTCATTCATGCTTTTATTCCTCCTGATTAAGATCTGGCTTTGTATGAGTTTCGTATTATGAAACTACGTTTTAAATTACGATACCTTTAATTGCATTATAGGTATAAACTCAGAAAATGTCAATAGAAAATTTATTCTTTTTTCGGATAACCGCTCCGCTGCAAAATCCTCTATTTTACATAAAAACAACAACCTCGCCTTCCAGTTTTTTACTGTTAGTGAGGTTGTTGTTTATCCTGTAAAAACTTATTAGTTTCTTTACAACTTTGTCAGGATTTTTTAAGAATTACATCCAGTGATTCTTAACATTTATGATATATTCTATATTTAATAAATAACATTCACATATTCTGGCTTAAAACACAAAAGCTATCATCATATATCAAAACTTTGCAGAAACCGACCGGACATACAATCATAAGATTATATTGTATTCATAAAAATGAATAGAAACGAAACAAGGAGATCCGCTATGGCTGAAAAATTAAAGAATCACATTCCCCTTATAACAAATATGATAACCGTACTGACAATCATCCTGTGTATCATATTTGCGGTGTTTGGGTACCGCGCAGGCATTTTTGAATCAAAGGAATCTCTGACTGCTTTTATAAAGGGCCTTGGGCTGTGGGGACCTCTGGTATTCATGTTTATTCAGGCATTACAGGTAGTTATACCGGTCCTTCCAGGATTTGTAACCTGCATTGTGGGTGCACTGGTATTCGGACCTGTTATGGGCTTCGTTTATAGTTATACCGGCATGTGCATTGGTTCCATCCTTGCTTTTATCATTGCACGCAAATACGGAATCGACTTTGTCAAAAAGTTTGTGAGTGAAAAAACATATGATAAGTATGCATCCTGGCTGGAGAAAGGTAAAAAATTTGACATCTTTTTTATGCTTGCAATTTTCCTTCCTGCTGCTCCTGATGATCTGCTCTGCTTTATCGCCGGGCTCACAAGGATGCACTGGAAAAAATTCACAACGATTATCCTACTTGGCAAGCCCTGGGTTATTGCTGCCTACAGCATTGGAACGGCTGGCATAATTCACGCAATCCATTTTTTCTAAATATCTCAAGTGCTCCATCCAGATGGCAAAATAGGCAGTGCTGTCACTATTGTTACTGTCTGGATGCTGTACTAGATACTTCATAAACTTCTACCTGTGGCAGTATCTCCTGCATATCTTCCTGGCGAAAACTACCTGTTTTCATGGTTAAAGCATTTGCAGCAGATACTGCCACTGCATATCTGAGCATTTCTTTCGAATCATACCCTCTGTATAATCCCACAGCAAAAGCTGCTGTCATAGAGTCACCGCAGCCCACTGTATTCACAACATCCAGTTTAGGCGGCTTTCCGTGATAGACACCTTCTTCTGTAATTAACAAAGCCCCATCACTTCCAAGAGAGACCACCACCATTGGTATTCCCATTTCCCTAAGCTTTATGGCACCTGCGATAATCTCTTCCCTGTTTGTTACGGATACCCCCAGTAACGCTTCAATTTCATCGTCATTCGGCTTAATCATAGTTGGACATGACTTAATACTTTCTTCCAAAAGCTTTCCGCTTGTATCCAGAATCACCTTATGTCCCGCTGCCTTTACCATATCAATCAGCTTTCCATAAATGTTGATGTCTACTCCTTTGGGAACACTTCCTGAAATGGTAACAACCTCACTTTTCTCTGCGATCTCCTTAAACTGACTCAGAAAAGCTTCTGCCTCCAACGGCTCGATCGGTTCACCCGGCTCCAGGAATTCCGTAGAACTTCCATCAGCAGCCAGAACATTGATACAGCTTCTGGTCTCCCCTTTTACGTGAACAAACTGGCTTTTTACCTGGCATCCCTCCAGCAATTCTTCCACATATGCGCCATTGTGTCCGCCCACAAAACCAGTTGCAAGCACATCCTCATTGCAAAGCCTTGCAACCTTGGCTACATTGAGTCCCTTTCCGCCTGCCGTATTGGAGCAGGTTTTTACACGCATAACTTCGCACTTATTCAGCTCATCTACTACATAAGCTTTATCAACTGCTACATTCAGTGTCACTGTTGTGATCATTTTTTCCTCCTATTCCGTGTATATGCCCTATATACATACTTCACTGATCATTTTTTCCTATAAGAAAGGCTGTGCACACAGCCACAGCCCTTCTGTTACCTATCTATTATATAACGCGCTTAAGCGTATTTAAAATTGCTTTCTGACAACCGTGCGCCACTTCTAAGCTTCGCTGTCAATCAAAATTTTCCCCTTTACCGCGCCTGGTGTTTTAAACATTTCAAATGCGTCTGCAATCTGGCTGAGCCCCAGCTTTTTATAAATAAATGAATCATCAAACTTTAACTGGCCTGTTTTAAAATAATGTGCCGTCAATTCCCATTCTTTACCCGGGAATGGTGCACTATAGGACATCCAGGATCCGGTAAGCTTAAATTCTTTCCGGTTCATATTCTCCCACTCGCTGACTGTAAAAGACAATTCTTGTGTCGGAGTACCGATGAAGCACACTTCCGCTTTGTTTGCAGCAAGTTGGAATGCCATCTTCATGGTGATGGTATTGCCCGCTGTTTCGTACACATAGTCATATCCCTTTCCGTCAATCAGTGCCATTGCCTGCTGTATGTAATCTTCTTCCAGCGTATTGATAACTGCATCCGCACCCAAGCGGGTTCCCAGCTCCAAACGTTCCTTTGCTATATCAAATACAACTACTTTTGCGGCACCAAATATCTTAGCCCACTGCATGGTCAGCATCCCGATTGTACCGCCGCCCAAAATCGCTACGGTTTTACCCCCTGTATATTCACAGCGCTGCAAACCATGAAGTGCTACCGTTGCCGGTTCAAAAAATGCACCCTGCTCAAAGCTTACTTCGTCTTCAAACTTAACAGCATTTTTTTCGGGTACAACTACATACTGGGCAAAACTGCCGTATTCTCTGGAACCGATAAAGCTATAGTGTTTGCACAGTGAATAATTTCCCTTCTGGCAGTCTTCACATTTCATGCAAGGAACAAGGGGTACGCCTGCCACCCGGTCTCCCGGTTTTAAAGAAGTTACTCCCTCGCCTGTCTCTTCAACTGTTCCGGAAAATTCATGTCCCAGTACATTTGGGAAGAAATGGCATGCATCTCCATTTACCCGCGGTACATCAGAACCACAGATACCGGTATACTTAACTTTTATCAGGACTTTTCCAGGTCCTGCAGATGGTTTCTCAATATCATCATAACGAATATCATTTTTTGCGTATACAACTCCTGCTTTCATAATTCAAGCCCACTCGCCACTTTTAAACAGGCTGGAAATAAGCTGTGGCATTTCCCTTCTCCTTATATTTTCTCTCAGCCATTTATAGAATTCCTGCTAATTATGCTTTTCCGTTGCTTTGACATACTTTAATACGATTCATTACAAGCTGTTTTACATTTTCACGTCCCGCTGCACCATACTTTTTCGGATCAAAAGTATCCGGAGCATCTGCCAGCACTTTTTTCACACCTTCTGTATATGCAATACGAAGTTCTGTTGCAAAATTCACTTTACAGATACCGCGTTTGATACTCTCCTGTACAGCCTCATCGGATAATCCGGATGCTCCGTGCAGTACCAGAGGAATAGATACCAGCTTACGGATTTCACTTAAACGGTCCAGATCCAGCTTAGGAATTCCGGAATAAACTCCATGTGCCGTTCCGATAGCCACAGCCAGAGAACCGACACCTGTTTTCTCTACGAATTCTTTTGCTTCTTCCGGTACGGTATATCCGCCGGCTCCGCCGTCCAGATCATCTTCTTTTCCACCTACTTTTCCAAGTTCTGCCTCAACAGGCACATCAGAAGGTGCACAGGCATCCACAACCCGTTTTGTGAGTGCGATATTTTCCTCGAAAACACTGTGGGATCCGTCGATCATAATAGATGTATAGCCGGTACGAAGCGCCTGCATTGCCAGTTCAAAACTGCTTCCATGATCCAGGTGCATGCATACGGGTACACTAGCTTTTTTTGCAATTGCCGCAACATTGGCGAGATATGTATCAAGGCTTGCGTATTTAACCGTTGATGGCGTTGTCTGTATCATTACCGGAGCCTTTAATTCCTCAGCTGCAGCAATAACTGCCTGCACCATTTCCATATTTTCCGCATTAAATGCACCTACCGCATATCCTCCAGCCTGAGCATCTAACAGCATCTGCTTACTTGTAACTAATGGCATAATTTCCTCCTATTCTGCGCCTTATCTGCGCGTGCCAACCATATTCCTCGAATTACCGTAAATTTTCATGTTTAATAAATGTCTGATTTATGTTCGTTATGTTTATATCATAATATAATCACAGACGTGCTTATTTGTCAAGCGAATTTTGTTCCATTTCTGTTATTTATTTTTTGCATTCAAACATATTTCTGTTTGTTTTTTACTATTATTTCCATTGTATTTCGGATTTTAGCAGGATTTTGTTTGATTATTTTTGTTTTCGAACATAAATACATGGAATACTCTTGTATTTTCTTCTGTCTCATATTATAATATCTGAAAACACTTTCTAGAAATAAAGAAAGGAACTGAAGCCCTTATGAAAAATAAACGAACAGAACAGATCCTGGAATATATGCGTCTTCATGACGGCACTGCCAGCGTATTAGAACTGTGTACGGAATTTCATGTGTCTGATATGACGATCCGAAGGGATCTGCAGGCACTGGAAGATGATAAAAAAGTGATCCGCCATCACGGCGGCGCCACTCTGGTACAGGCATCCGCTTCCTTAATTAGTGATGCACCTTTCCAGACCAGACTGAACAACAATCATGAATTAAAAATGGCGCTGGGACATGCCGCATCCCAATATCTCCACAGCGCCAGTCTGGGGACCGGATGCAGTTCTGTCTACATTGCATCGGGCACCACCCTATACTGTATGGCGCTCCAGATGAACTTTCCCCTGGGGTCTGCCACACTGGTAACCGACAATGTAAGTGTCTCACAGGTATTGGCCAATCACCCGGACTATACGGTAATCTCAATCGGCGGACAGCTGATTCTTCCCTCCCTGAATGCGGTGGGGCATGTTGCTGAAAATATGATCCGCAGTTTTTCATTTGACTATGCCTTTATCGGTGCTGCCACGATTGACGAGAACGGGATTATTTATAACTATAACTATATTGAAGCCGGAACTTTTACTGCTGTACTTGAATCTTCCAGGCATATAGTGGTCGTTGCCGATTCTACGAAGTTTGGAAAAAAAAGCTTTGTACAGCTCACTCGGTTACGGGAAGGCTTTACCCTGATTACCGATTCCGGCATTACAGGAGAACTGCTGGAAACGCTGCAGAATAATGGCGTACAGGTTCTGATCGTGGAACCGCCTGCCGACCGATAACGCTGCATAACTGCAGTGAAAGGAGCCTGCCAATGAAAAAACGGTACCGCAGCTTGGGCCTGAGATTTAAAGTCGTTCTTGCCATGACCTTTATTATCATATTGTACAGTGTCATTTTTAGCTTTGTATCTATTCGAAATGCACAAAAAGAAATCAACCGGCAATTGGAAGCATCCCATATGGAGATCACAAACCAGTTCAACAATTACATTGACAATCTCCAGTCCTATCTTCTTGATATGTCTTCCACGCCATATTTAAACCGCACCCTGCTTAATATTCTGGCTGACCGTCCGGTAAATACAGGCACAACAACAGATGCCTACCTTCATGATTTTTTATTCACAACGATTATGTCTAAGAATAATTTTAGCTTTGCAGGTGTGATAAACCAGTCGAATTTAAGCAATGGGTATTATATCACTACGGATACCAGCTTTGGGCTAACACCATATGCGGATCTGGTTAAAACTGACTCCTTTTTGGACTTTATTCAAAATGACTATGATTTTGCATGTTATCCCATGCCTGCAGGTGACACATCCATTTTAAGTAACAACGTGCAGGATAAGATCCTATACATCCGTACCATTAAAGATACCCAGGACCGGTTTAACCTCCTTGGATATCTGCTCCTTGGAATCAATACATCCACTTTTGATGCCCAATGCAAGTCTGTGATTGACACTAATGTCAGCGGTCTTACCATGACGGACTCCAAAGGACGCCCGCTTTACCAGTATGGCATGAAAGAACCTGACTTTTCGGAATCTACAGAGCAGAGTACGGAAATCTCATACGAAAAGTCTCAGGACATCCGATATCTGAAATGTATCACGAAGGAGAACTCTCTTAACTGGACGATCACTTATTATACAGATTTATCTCACCAGGCAGCACCTTCCCTTTCTAATACTATTACTTATATCATCCTGATTGCAGTTGCCGCCATCACTGTCTTTATCCTGATTGCATCCCTGATTACTTCTGCCGTTACTTCCCCAATGAAGAAACTCCTGTACTCCATCCAGCATTTCCAGACAGGTGATTTCGATCAGCAGGTAGAAATCAAATACAACGATGAAATCGGACAGTTAACCGAAGGCTATAACCAGATGGTTAATCGTATCCGGGAGTTGATTCAGCAGAATTATGAAATAAAGATACAGGAGCAGAAGGCTCAGCTTGCCGCTCTCCAGACTCAGATAAATCCTCATTTTCTTTATAATACACTGGATTTACTCTACTGGAAAGCCATCGCTTATGATCAGGATGAAATAGCGGAACTGGTATATTCACTCTCCAGGTTATTCCGCATCTCTTTAAATAAAGGAAACTCCTTTATCTCCTATGAAAAAGAAACTGAATTTTTAAGCTGTTATCTGACTCTTCAGAAGTCACTGATGTCAGAACGCCTCTCCTATACTTTAACGGTTCCGGATTCTATTAAAAGCACTTACCTTCCCCGCTTTCTGTTGCAGCCGCTGATAGAAAATGCAATCGTACACGGTTTAGATGATAATATGGAAAACCCCCGTCTTACGGTTACCATTACCGACCACATCGAAACGGTGTCTATCTCCATTTTGGACAACGGTAAAGGTATGGATGAATCAGCCATAAACAGGCTTTTATCTTCGGATACGGCATCCACTGAAGATCCTGCAGCTGCTGAAAAAGGTTATGCCATTCCCAATATTCTGCATCGACTGCAAATTTATTACGGCACCCGGATGTCATTTAAGATAGAATCCCGGATAAATTCCGGTACCTGCATCCTGTTGGAACTGCCGGTCACGAAAACACTACAGGAGGAAACAGACCATGTATAGCGTTATCATCGTAGAGGATCAGCAGTTTATAGCCAATACCATTGCTGCAACTATCCGCAAAAACCTCACGGATTTTCAGGTAGACGGCGTTTATGCCAACGGCCGGGAATGCCTCGACCATCTGGGGGATACTTCCCCGGATATAATTCTGACGGATATTAAAATGCCGGTTATGGACGGCCTGATGCTGTCTGAACAATTGGTGAAACGCTGCCCCAATACCAAAATCATCATACTAACCGGCTACGATGATTTTAATTATGCCAGAACCGCCATCCGTCTTGGCATCACCAACTATCTGTTAAAACCCTGTTCCAGAGACGATCTGGCGGAAGCTCTGGGAAGTGCCGCCAGGAAAATCGATCTGGAACGGCAGAATACAGCCGCCCTAAATGCATATTATGAAAACTTCATCGGCAATCTCCCCACACTGCGGCAGCAGGCAGTGATATCATTATTGTTCCACTATCATGCCTGTACGAAAAATGACCTGATAAGTCTCCAGTCCGGGCATCTTCTATCCACATGCGCCTTGTTTGTGCTGGATTTTGAATTTACCCACAACCCTGTAAATGCTGTGGATAGCGACCTGCTCTTGTTTTGCAGCAATAATATTTTAAATGAACTTCTGGAACGAATTACAAATACTGAAATTTTTTTATGCAAGGATCAGATATTAATTATTTTTCCGTTAACCCACTGTACCTATGTGGAGGTTATGGACGTTCTGTCAAAAGCAGCCCATAAATTAAACAGCGTTTTGAAATCAAAAGTAACGGTATGTGAAGGTGGCGTTATGGAGGATATTTTTTCCTGTCCACAGGCATATCAGACTGCACTATCCCATTTAAACACTGTATCCCCATCGCCTAAAGCAGAGCACTCGTTTGAAGAATCAGCTTCCGGATCAGTCTCAACACTGGAATTGCTGGAGAAGGCAACGGCTTATATTACACTTCACTATCCGGAAGATCTGAGCCTGCAGGATGTAGCAGACCGCATTTTTATTTCCTATAATTATCTGTCCAGCCTGTTCTCCCAGAATCTGGGCATGAATTTTTCCGTATACCTCACCAAAGTGCGTATCGAAAAAGCCTGTGAGCTGTTAAATACCCCAGGCATGCGTGTAGTAGATATTGCGGAATTGGTCGGCTACCAGAATTACCGCTATTTTAATCATGTATTCAAAAAAATGACAGGATTTACGCCCACCGATTACCGGAGGGTAAAACTGATTGAAGAATAATAAAAGGAAGACGCGACCTCGTCTTCCTTTTATTTTATAAAATTTTGCCAGCACCTTCTATTTCAAATCATCACTCTGCACAAGTAATCAGAAGCTGTCCGCCCTCCTTCAGCATTTCTTCCAGGTATATTCGTTCTTCTTCCTGTCTCCAGGTCCCGGCACTGCACCCGTCTGCCTGTTTTCCTTTCAGCCATCCCCAGCGAAATTCTTTTATCATAATACTGCCCTCCATAACCTGAAATTCCATTCTGCTCCCTTTACAGCAAAATCTTCCCCAGGCTCCGTCCAGGCTCCAAAATGTCTCATATTTATCCACATCCGTCCTCGGATAAAAGCCAACCATCCCTTTTGCCATATCATAACAGAAACCCCCATATGCCAGGAGCAGTCCATAGCTGGCCATGCTTCTCGCATAATTACTTCCGCACTCGATCTCATTGTAAGGATTTCTCTTATAACCATCGTATTTATCCCGAACTGCTTTTACTACCTGATGGCTTTCATCCCACATTCCCATCTGTGCCAGATGGCAGGCAAACTGATACTCATATCCATGCATAGTTTCGCTGTTGTAAGTCAGTGGAATGGCAGGCCTTTGTTTACTTTCCGGCCAGGTACAGATCATGGTGCCGCCTTCATCATTCAGGTTATACAGCCTCCATGGATTGGCGATTTCTCTCATAGATTTGTGATAGTTATGCCGATATATGCTTTTTAGGGATTCCTTTGTCTGTTCTTCGTTGAATATTTCTCCCAGACCGCAGTTGTTGGCATGCCACTGTCCGATAACCTGGTCTATCATGCAGCCTTCCCCAATCTGGTATTTTATCTCCCTGTTTTCCTCATTCCAGTAGATGTCCATGGTACCATCTCCAAACAGGCATGCCTGATCTTTAAAGGGTTCCAGCACAGACTGGTCCGAAAGTATAATATCCTGGCAGTAGTATCCGCCATTGAACAAATTGCTGTCTGTCCACGCTTTACCTTTCTGGAAAATTTTCTGGTATCGTTCTGCCCGCCCGGTATCCCCCAGATATTTTGCCATAGCACTTGCCGCTTTTAATGCGCACAGGTAAAATCCCTGCAGCCAGGAATTGGCTCCGAACAACTCCATATCCAGCGTATGATGCTGCCTGCCTCTCAGTACTCCGGTACAACCCTCATCCCACAGATCTTCATTATCTTCGCTCCAGGCGTACTCCAGGGCCTTTATCACCCCTTGCCAGCTATCTCTAAGCCATTTATCATCACCGGATATTTTCCACTCCCGATATACTTTTATAACAAATCCCATTTGTCCGTCAACACAGGCACGGAAGTCTGCAGGTGGTGTGCCAAGAGGCAGCTGCAGTCTGAATCCCATACGCCCGTCTGCTGCCATGCTGTATTTTAGCTCCAGGTCACGCATACTCCGCTCCAATTCAGGAAACAGAAACGGCAGGGCATAGGCATAATTCCATACGTGCTGGCAGGATCCCTCACAGCATCCCGCATCCTCAATGCATCCTTCAAACCCGTAGAAAGATCCATCGGTCAAACGCAGAACGGCTGCTGACTTTAACGTAGACAAGTTCGATGCCACCGCATCCAGCTCTTCTTTCGGCAGACTGGAGCAAAACAAGGTATTTTTAAAAAGCTGAGTCCGGTTCATTAAGCTGTCAAAGTTTTTTAAAGCATAACAGGCACATGCACAGGATGACGAAAACATGGAGGCATAATAGTTTCTCCAGACCGGCATATCTTCCATACTCTTTTCGGGATGATATTTAACTTCCCAGCTTTTCACTATGTTCGGATAATACCATGAGAGGACAAACCTTATTTTCTTTGCTTGTCCTGCCGGAATATGAACATGTGCCGCCAGAGTTCCCACGTCATGTACTACCTGCTGATTTACTGTATAATCTGATTCATATCTTCTGTTTTTTAATTTACCGCTCTTGGTCAGATCATTCCAGAACATTTCCACACCGTCGCTCCACCCTCCACGGTACCAGTATTCCTGGCAGCTGGTGTCTTCACAGTCTGTGGATATGCAGAGATTGCCGTAATGATAGTCCTCTTTGGCATATTCGTTACAGTCCAACTTCAGATGACGAATACCCTCTCTTTCTTCATACCGGTGGAGTACTTTTTTGGTTCCTGTAGGATTGGAAACGGAAAATGCCAGCATATAATCCAGATTATCTTCCGTCGGGTTTTTAATTTCAAATTCAAAAAATGCAGCAGGTATAGAGGAATTCCACGCATCAGACGGTATCATGGGATTAAAACCTGTAAGCTTTACCTCTGAGGGGAAATGTTCATCTCTGTATGAAAGGCATGCCACCGGGAATTCTCCCTCAAACCGGATCTCTTTAAAATGAGGAAATCCTGCCATAGTAATCTGATCCGGTCCAAAACCGAATCCGCTATGAATATTTTCTGTCTTGACGCCTCCCATATAGTGAGGCGCCAGGTCAGCATTTAAGATACGCGTATCCATTACCTTACCGTCTTTTTCCACTTTTATTGCAAAATGAGAATATCCGTTATAACTTTGTTTATTGGGTCTGCCGAATATTTCCCAGTCTATCAGTCTTCCGGTACCGGATAGCCCAACGCTTCCGGTACCAATTCCTCCCAGTGGAAATGAAATCTGATTTGTATATTCCTTTTCATAAATCATGTTCTTATCCTTCCCTGTTTAAATATTGTAAAATCAGCCTTTAACCGCCCCCGCCATGATTCCTTCCGTAATTTTTTCACTGAACAGGAAGTAGATCAGGATGGCAGGAATCGCTACAATCGCCATAACTGCAAACTGTGCCGCCAGGTCTGCCCCGTGCTCCGATGTGAATTTTGTAATTGAGAGGGGCAGTGTCTTATAGGTATCTTTGCTTAAAAAGGTGGATGCCATTACATATTCATTCCAGCAATTTATAAATGTGGTAATTCCGATGCTGGACAATGCCGGCTTTGTAAGCGGTCCGATAATGGCAAAAATTGTTTTGAAGACGCCGCATCCGTCAATCTGTGCTGACTCAATCATGGATGTGGGGATCGTTTTCAAATATCCCGCCATCAGAAACAGCCCAAATGGAACATTAAATGCAATATATGGGATGATCATAGAAAAATATGTATCCCGGATTCCCATAGACTCATAGAGGGAATAATTGGCGATCAAAGTAGTATGGGGTGGTATCATCATGCCCAGAAGCATCATCCAGAAGAAAAACTTACGCCCTCTCCACTCCATTTTTACAAATATATAGGACATAGTCAGAACCAGAACCAGTGTTACAGCAATGGAAACCACACACACTACCAGGCTGTTAAACATGAACTTCGGCACATTTCCGGTAATCCAGGCTTTGGCATAATTAATCCATTGAGGCGGATCGGGTATTTTGAATATCCCGGATACATAAAAGTCATTATTCTGCAAAAGTGAGAAATCAAACAAATAAATCAGAGGATACACCTGTATTATTGCAATGATGATAAATACAATGAATATAATTCTTGTATATACTTTTTTCTGTTTCATCAGAGTCCCCCTAATCTGCAATATCCTGCTTCGTAAAGCGGAAAAATACTATGGTTACCAGAATACACATTACTGCAAATATAACACTGATTGCATTGGCATAACCCAGCTGGAAGGTCCTAAAACCTCTCAGGTACATGTAGTTTGCTACAAACTGCGTTACATTCAAAGGTCCCCCGTCTGTTGAAAGCATTACAATCTCCATGGTCTTAAACGCATTGATAATCGCTGTGGCAAAGAATACGCTGATAACCGGGAGCAGCATGGGAAGGGTGATTCTAAAATGAAGGAAAAATCCGCTTGCCCCATCTACTCTTGCAGCTTCAAACACATCTTCTGGTAAGCTCTTAATTGCAACATAGTCATAAAGAAAACTCCAGCTCCATCCGATCCAGATTGCCATAATCATGACTGCAGGCAGTGCTGTCCCCGGATCATTTAACCAGTTCCTGGTAAGTCCATCCAGCCCAAGAGTTCTTAATATGGTATTGATTACTCCAAAATCAGGATTATACATAAACACCCATATTTTCACCAGTACCACTATGTTAATGACTGCAGGCACAAAAAGCAATGTACGGAACACTTTTTCCACTTTTGGTGACAGCTTGCGGATATTCCATGCCACTACAATGGCAATGGGATGTGATATGAAAATATATCCCAGTGCCAGGAGGACTGCATTTCGGACCGAAATCCAAAATACCTCATCCCCCATTAAATCCTTGTAATTCTGCAGTCCAACAAAAGTTCCAACATCTAATCCCGTTGCGCTGTACATGGACATTTTAATACTGCGAAACAGCGGATACAAAATCCCCCCCACAAAGAATAGCAGCCCCGGGATCAGTATAACGGTCACCGTCAGATATTTTAAAACTTTCCACTTTTTTACCAAAATAAAGATTCCCTTTTTTCAATTACAATGATATAATGCTATCACATTGCCACGATAAAGGGCAAAAAATTTCATATTACTTGGGGAGGAAGTCATGTCACTTCATTTTAAACACACACGAAATGCCTGTTATCTAGGGTATATCACACAGGCCATCGTCAACAACCTGGCACCGCTTTTATTCGTCACGTTTCAGACGCAGTTTTCCATTTCACTGGAGAAAATCGGTTTGTTGATTTCCATCAATTTCGCAATGCAGATGTTTGTGGATATTCTGGCTGCCAAATATGTTGACAAGATTGGTTACCGTATCTGTACGGTTGCCGCACATGTATGCTGTACGATAGGACTTGTTGGAATGGGAGTTTTTCCTTTTCTCTTTTCAAATGCCTATGCAGGTTTGATCGTCGCTGTATTAATTAACGCCATCGGCGGAGGATTGATTGAGGTATTAATCAGCCCCATCGTGGAATCCCTTCCGGGTGACGAGAAAGCTTCTGCCATGAGCCTGCTGCATTCCTTTTATTGTTGGGGGCATGTGAGTGTAGTTCTTATTTCCACTTTATACTTTGTCACTGTGGGGATCAGCAAATGGTATCTGCTGACTGTATTCTGGGCGATTATTCCGTGTTTTAACGCCTTTTTCTTCAGCAAAGTACCCTTACATACCGTGGAAGCTGAAACGGGATCGATGCCCATTAGAAAACTTTTTTCCATGAAGATCTTCTGGATGTTTCTCATACTGATGATCTGCTCTGGGGCATCGGAACAGGCAATGTCACAGTGGGCTTCTCTGTTTGCAGAATCAGGGCTTAAAGTATCCAAAACCATAGGAGACCTGCTGGGTCCCTGCGCTTTTGCCGTACTGATGGGTGTATCCCGTGTTTTCTATGGAAAATTCGGTGCCAAAATCAAGCTTAAAAAGTTTATCATTGCCAGCGGGTTCCTGTGCATCATCAGTTATCTGCTTGCCACGCTGTCACCATATCCATTACTCTCTCTGGTTGGCTGCGGACTTTGCGGCTTATCGGTGGGTATCATGTGGCCCGGAACATTCAGCCTCTCCTGCCAGTACTGTCCACAGGGCGGAACCGCTTTATTCGCACTTCTTGCGCTGGGTGGCGATATCGGCTGTGCTGCCGGTCCCGGACTGGTGGGCGTAGTCTCCAACCTGGCTAATGACAGTTTAAAGAGCGGACTGCTGTTCGCCATGGCATTCCCAATTCTGATGGTAATTGTCACCGGAATGCTGCGCAAAATCAAGAAAACTGCCGTGGTAGAATAGATATCTGTCAGGGCATATGGAAAAAGCCACAAAGGATACCTAGACATTCTCATCCTTTATGGCTTTTCTTTATATTTTAAAAGATATTAATATTCTACATCAGTTCTACACAATCACAAATTCGTATATCCCATCAAAGACTCATCCACAGCTCTTGCAGCTTCACGTCCTTCCCGAATAGCCCAGACTACCAGAGACTGCCCCCTGTGCATATCTCCTGCCGTAAATACATGTTTTACAGAGGTCTGGTACTGGTCGGGCTGCGTTGCCACATTGGTTCGTCCGTCCAATTCCACTTTAAAGGCATCGGTGACATATTTCTGTGCACCTAAGAAGCCCGCAGCAATGAGTACCAGATCTACATTGACTGTCTCCTGAGTTCCCTCTGCCGGTATCATCATCATCCGCCCGGTTTTCTCGTCTTTTTTACTTTCCAGCTTCACTGTTTTAGCCTGGCTGACCTCGCCTTTTTTATTTGCAATAAATTCGGCTACAGTCGTCTGGTATACACGGGGGTCGTGCCCAAATACCTCAATTGCTTCTTCCTGACCGTAGTCAGTTTTACATATCTTTGGCCATTCAGGCCATGGATTATCAGCTCTCCTTGTATCCGGGGCCTTAGGCATCATTTCAAGCTGAATAACGGATGCTGCACCCAGGCGTATAGCTGTCCCGACACAGTCATTGCCGGTATCTCCGCCGCCAATTACCATTACCTTTTTTCCTTTTGCAGAAATAAAGTTCTGATCAGCAAGATTGGAATCCAGCAGGCTCTTGGTGGTGGCTTTCAGGAAATCTACTGCAAAATAGATTCCCTTCAAATCCCTTCCCGGAACACTGATATCCCTGGGATTGGAGGCTCCGCATGCCAGAACCACGCGGTCAAACTCTTTTAGCAGATTATTAGCCTTAATGTCTTCTCCAATATTCGTATTGGTGACAAACTCAATTCCTTCCGCTTCCATAATCCCAATTCGTCTGTCTATTACCGTCTTATCCAGTTTCATATTTGGTATTCCATACCGTAGAAGACCTCCAATGCGGTCATTTCTTTCAAATACAGTCACCTTATGGCCTCTTTTATTTAGCTGAACAGCTGCTGCAAGTCCGGCTGGCCCGCTTCCCACAACCGCTACCTTTTTTCCGGTTCTTACTTTGGGCGGATTCGGAACCACCACTCCCATCTCAAATGCGTTTTCAATGATAGCCCATTCATTTTCTTTCGTCGCCACCGGTTCTCCATTTAAGTTGCAGGTACATGCTGCTTCGCAAAGTGCCGGACATACCCTGGCTGTAAACTCCGGAAAACAATTTGTCTTCGCAAGCCTGTGGTATGCCTGTTCCCAGCTTCCCGTATATACCAGATCATTCCATTCCGGAATTAAATTCTGCAGCGGGCATCCTGATGCCATTCCTCCGATCATCATTCCGGACTGGCAGAACGGAACACCGCATGCCATACATCTGGCACCTTGAAGCCGCTGCTTCTCCCTGGATAAGGGAACATGGAACTCGCTGAAATTTTTAATCCGGACTTTTGGACGTATTGTCACACTGGTCTCTCTGTTAAAATCTAAAAATCCTGTTGGTTTTCCCATTCAATTTCCTCCCATTGCCTACCGGCATATTCTTGCCGGCATCATTATCCTCTCGTACTGCATTGCATAAATTCCTGTGATATAGCACCCGCTATTTACGCAATTCAGTACTGGCATAAAATGCTTCAATCTGTGCCTGTTCACTGCTAAGCCCTTTTTCTTCCATCTGCACAATTTTCATAAGCATCCGGTTGTAATCATTTGGAATAATCTTTTTAAATTTCGGAAGATACTCTTCAAAATGCTCCAAAATCTCTTTGCCTTTTTCTGAATTGGTGTAAGCTGCATGTTCTTTAATCATTTCTTTCAATTCAAGAACATCATATTTGGAAGTGATCTTATCAATAGAAACCATCTCCTTGTTCAGCTTCCTGTAGAGGTCACTGTTCTCATCCAATACATAGGCGATTCCGCCGCTCATGCCTGCCGCAAAGTTTTTACCGGTACTTCCAAGGATTACTACACGGCCTCCTGTCATGTATTCACAACCATGATCGCCAACACCTTCCACTACTGCATTTGCACCGGAGTTGCGCACACAGAAGCGTTCCCCTGCCACACCATTGATATATGCCTTTCCACTGGTCGCTCCATAGAGGGCAACATTTCCGATAATAATATTTTCATCTTGTTTATACGTTGCAGATTTGGGAGGATATACGATCAGCTTTCCGCCGGATAATCCTTTTCCAAAATAGTCGTTGCTGTCGCCTACCAGTTCCAGTGTAAGCCCCTTAGGTATGAAAGCTCCAAAGCTCTGTCCCCCTGCACCGTTACATTTTACGGTGTAAGTGTCTTCCTCCAGTCCGTCCGGATACATTTTCGTGATCTCAGAGCCGAAAATGGTTCCAAAAGAGCGGTCTGTATTAATTACATCTACTTCGATGCTTCTCTTCTGTTTATTGGAAAGTGCTCCTTTTAATTTTTTCACCAGAATTTTTTCATCTGCGGTTTTCTCCAGTTCAAAATTATATACCTGAGCCGGATCAAAAGTCACCTTCATTCCTGCTTTCACAAATGGATTATTGATAATTGCACTTAAATCTATCCTGGAAGCTTTTTTATTTTCAATATCTTCTTTTCGTTTTAATAAATCCGATCTGCCAACCAGTTCATCAATCGTCCGGATTCCCAGTTTCGCCATATATTCCCGAAGCTCTTCTGCAATAAATTTCATAAAGTTCATAACATATTCCGGTCTTCCACGGAATCGTTTGCGAAGTTCAGGATTCTGTGTTGCCACTCCCACCGGACAGGTATCCAGATTGCATACACGCATCATAACGCATCCCATTGTTACCAGGG
Organism: uncultured Robinsoniella sp.; assembly: GCA_900539655.1. GTDB lineage: Bacteria > Bacillota > Clostridia > Lachnospirales > Lachnospiraceae > Robinsoniella. The sequence goes on along the minus strand of UQCR01000002.1, from coordinate 28,881 downwards.
GCGCTGTTGCAAATCCATATTCCTCGGCACCTAAAAGTGCTGCAATCGCCACATCTCTTCCGCTCATCAGTTTACCGTCTGTTTCAATGACGACTTTGTTCCGCAGACCGTTCATGATCAAGGTCTGATGCGTCTCTGCAAGCCCTAATTCCCAGGGCAGCCCGGCATTATGAATAGAACTTCTCGGTGCTGCACCTGTTCCTCCGTCGTAACCTGAGATGAGAATTACCTGGGCACCTGCTTTTGCCACTCCGGCTGCAACGGTACCTACTCCGGCCTCCGATACCAGTTTTACTGAAATTCTGGCTTCTTTATTCGCATTTTTACAATCATAGATCAGCTGTGCCAGATCTTCGATGGAATAAATATCATGATGGGGCGGAGGCGATATCAGACTGACACCCGGTGTTGAATGCCGGGTCTTAGCAACCCAGGGATAAACCTTTTGACCGGGCAAATGACCGCCTTCTCCCGGTTTTGCACCCTGGGCCATTTTAATCTGGATTTCTTTTGCACTTACCAGATACTTGCTGGTAACTCCAAATCGTCCGCTGGCAACCTGCTTGATAGCAGAACAGCGGTTGATGCCGTCTTTTCCTGTTTTCAGGCGTTCATCGCTTTCACCGCCCTCACCGCTGTTGGACTTTCCATGGAGGCGGTTCATGGCTATTGCCAGTGTCTCATGTGCTTCCTGGGATATGGAGCCGTAAGACATGGCTCCTGTCTTGAATCTCTGAACAATTGATTCCACACTTTCCACTTCTTCTATCGGTACGCCTTTTTCCGGAAAACGGAAATCCAGAAGGCTTCTCAGATACCCTGATTCTTCCTTATCCACCATCTGAGTGTACTGTTTAAATAATTCGTAACTGCCCTGTTTTGTAGATTCCTGGAGCAGATGAATGGTCTTGGGATTATAGCGGTGCTCTTCTCCCTGACTTCTCATTTTATGTCTGCCAATGCTGTCCAGAGTCAGATCTACCCCAAGTCCAAGGGGATCAAATGCCGCCGAATGCAATTCATCCATTTCATTGGCAATATCCTCCAGATTAATGCCACCAATCCTGCTCACCGTATTTGTAAAATATTTTTCCACAACATCCGGATCAATGCCCACAGCTTCAAAAATCTGAGAGCCCTGATAGGATTGAATTGTGGAAATTCCCATCTTCGAAGCAATTTTTACTATACCGTGCAAGACAGCATTGTTGTAATCATCTACAGCCGCATAATAATCTTTGTCAAGCATCTGGCAGTCAATGAGCTGGCGGATCGTTTCCTGTGCAAGATATGGATTAACTGCACAGGCTCCATATCCAAGCAATGTTGCAAAGTGGTGTACTTCCCTTGGCTCTCCCGATTCCAGAACAATTGCCAGTGAAGTTCTCTTCTTCGTCTTCACTAAATGCTGATGCACCGCAGATACCGCAAGGAGCGAAGGAATAGGCACATGATTTTCATCCACGCCCCGATCAGTCAGAACCAAAATGTTGGCACCATCCCGATGTGCCTTATCCACTTCCACAAACAGACGTTCAATCGCTCTGACAATGCTGGTACTCTTATAATAAGTGATTGGCACCTCTGCAGACTGGAAGCCGTCTACCTTCATGCTTTTAATTTTCATCATATCCGTATTCGTTAAAATAGGATTTTGAACTTTTAGCACCTGACAGTTTACAGCCTGTTCTTTTAACAGGTTGCCATCCTTCCCCACATAAACAGGGGTAGAAGTTACCACTTCCTCACGAATAGCATCAATCGGAGGATTGGTGACCTGGGCAAAGAGCTGCTTAAAATAGTTAAACAATGGCTGATGTTCTTCTGATAAAACTGCAATTGGTGTATCCACGCCCATTGCTCCGATTCCTTCGGCTCCATTTAGAGCCATATTACGGATAGAGGTTCGGTACTCCTCATAGGTATAGCCAAATGCCTTCTGCAGTCTTGCAAGTTCTTCCGGCTGGTACTCATGGGGCCTTGCATTGGGTATCTTAAGGTCTCGCAGCTGCACCAGATAACTGTCAATCCATTCCCCATATGGCTGGCTATTGGCATAGCGTTCTTTTAAGGTATCATCGTCCACCACATCACCCTTAACAGTATCTACAAGGAGCATTTTACCCGGATGCAGCCTTTCTTTTAGTACGATTTTCGCCGGATCGATGTCAAGTACTCCAACCTCAGAAGATAAAATCATATATCCGTCATCGGTAATATAGTACCTTGAAGGACGTAATCCATTGCGGTCAAGCACAGCCCCCATAATATCTCCGTCACTGAATAGAATGGATGCCGGTCCGTCCCAGGGTTCCATCATGGTAGCATAATACTGATAGAAATCCTTCTTTGACTGTGTCATGTTCCGGTTATTATCCCATGGTTCCGGAATCATAATCATTACCGCCAGAGGCAGATCCATTCCGCTCATCACCAGGAACTCCAGAGTATTATCCAGCATTGCCGAATCAGACCCCCGGGTATTTACAACAGGAAGAACCTTATGTAATTCATCCTGTAAATGTGGAGATACCATCGTCTCTTCTCTTGCCAGCATCTTATCCGCATTTCCTCTGATGGTATTGATCTCGCCATTGTGCACAATAAAACGATTGGGATGCGCCCGCTGCCAGCTGGGGTTGGTGTTGGTACTGAATCTGGAATGCACGGTAGCAATTGCAGATTCATAGTCCGGGCTTTGCAGATCGGCAAAAAAAGTACGAAGCTGGCCTACCAGAAACATCCCCTTATACACGATTGTCCTGCTGGAAAGGGATACCACATACGTATTATCATTACTCTGCTCAAATACGCGGCGGGCTACGTAAAGCCTTCTGTCAAAATCCAGGCCCTTTTCCACCTCATATGGTTTTTTGATAAATGCCTGCATGATGCAGGGCATGCATTCCAATGCTTTGTGTCCCAATACTTCCGGAACCGTAGGCACCTCTCTCCACCCCAGCAGTTCCAGTCCTTCTTTTTCCACAATAATCTCGAACATCTTTTTCGCCTGGTTTCTCTTTAATTCATCTTGTGGAAAGAAAAACATACCAATACCATATTCTCTTTCGGAACCTAAAAAGATGCCGAGGGATTTGCAGGTCTTCGAAAAGAATCTGTGAGAAATCTGTAATAGGATTCCTACACCGTCACCTGTTTTTCCTTCGGCATCTTTGCCAGCTCTATGTTCTAAATTTTCTACAATCTTTAATGCGTTCTCTACTGTCTCATGGGTTTTCACACCTTTGATATTCACAACGGCGCCTATGCCGCAGTTATCGTGTTCAAACGTCTGTCTGTACAGCCCGTTACACCCGGAGCGCAATATTCGGTTTTGTCTCGTCATATTTTCGTTCCTTTCTCTTTTTTTCTCTGAACATAATATACACCTATTTTTTTCATCTGTAAACCATTAATTTTCAAGTTATTGTCAGATTATTTGTCATTATGGTGTTTTCCTATATATTATCAGATTATTTTTATCTCAATCTTATTTCTATTTCCTCTACAAAAACATTAGACAAGGTATGATCTAAAATTTTACCAAATATTTTTTTAGTAAATAAATCCCTGCCATCCCTTTAGACGCTAATTTTTATTAATTGTCCGAAAATTAAAAGGACGATTTTGGATTCCAGAACCCCTCTGGAAACTTAAAATCATCCTTGTATGTTACGTTATAAAAATGCACTGAATAGCACTGATGATAAATTCACTGCAATATGAAATACAATTGGCGCCTTAATGGTTCCCCATTTTTCATAAACCCAGATCATCAGAAGTGCCATTGGCAACGCAAATAAAAACTGTATCATATTTCCATGATAAATTGCAAATATAAAAGCTCCCAGAAACACTGCCACTTTCTTCGACCTGATAAATCGTTCTAAACGCTTATACACCAATCCCCGAAACAGATACTCTTCCATTATGGGTACCAAAATTCCCACACCAATAATCTGTATCCAGAGACCGCTTCCAAACAACGCCTCCTGTGCTGCATTCGAGAATACTCTGTCAACCTGTATAAGATTAATCAAATAGGACAGCACCTGATTGCTGATAACCGCCATTAGGACTATCAGCAGATAGGACCATGCCGGCATGGAGCTGGAATTATCCTTTTTCTTCCCATAGAGCTGACCATCTTTCCAGTATAGGAAGCAAACTATCGGAAGAACGATCAGCGCCGACAGCGACGTCAGCAAAGCCGGGTCAAATCTGGTTCCAAACACCGTTACCACGCCTGCTGATGCAAGAAAATGAATCAATATCGGAACCAATACTCCAGCAACATTTTCAAATATCATAAACTACTTCGCCCCTATCTTCCAAAATAATCATCAATGCCGTTGGCAATTCCCTGTACCATTACGTCCTGATTCGCAGAATCAGCCATATATGCATCATCTCCCGGATTTGTCATAAACCCCATTTCCAGTATCGTAACCGGAATCTGGCTCCAGTTAATGCCTGTCATCTCATCCTCTGCCAGAATTCCCCGGTTAATCAGTCCTGTAGCTTCACAATAGCGGTCTACCAGACATTGTGACAGACGCATACATTCCTCCGATATGCTCCCAACATAGGGATTTGACTGTGTCGGCGCCATGGTAAGTGCACCGGCTACACTGCTGTCTTCAGAACCATTTGCATGTATGCGTACCAGAATATCCGCACCGGCATCATTGGCGATAGTAGCCCTGTCAATATTTCCAAGATCAACTTCGTGAGTTGTCCTTGTCATTACCACCTGATACCCCCGTTTTTCCAACTCTGTCTGAAGTTTCAGCGACACATCAAGATTTAATTCGTATTCATCCAGACCGGATACACTTCCTGTGGTACCGGTAGCAAGCCGAGCCTTCATCACCTCAGATCCAGGACCGTTTGCTTCTGTCCTGCTCATATCCTGCCCCGGTCCCTGATGACCTGCATCTACAGCAACAATCAGACCGTTCGTTTTCGTTTCATCATTATTACGGGATTCTTCCTTTTCCTGAGAATCCTTTGTTTCCGATTCATTTTGCAATGCATCATCCTGAGATTCTTTTTTGATATTTTCAGAGACTTTACCTGTTAATTCTGATTCTTTATTTGATTCTTTATTTGCTTCTTTATTTGCTTCTTTATCTGATTCTTTATCCGATTCTAAATCTGATTCTTTATCCGTTTGTTTTTCCTTCTTCGTGTCTTGTTCCGCGGCACTTTCACCTACGGAATCAGAACCTTCCGTTACAGCCTCTCCCTTATTTGTATTACCGCTGTTGCCGGAAAACGTACAGCCGGTTGCCAACAACACAATCACCATTGCTGCTCCCAGACATTTCACTAATTGTCTATGCATATTTTGTTCCTTTCTCCAGAGACTGTTCATGATCCTTATATCAGTCCGTATTGTTAATGATTACAGAATGGCTGGTATTTATCATTTATTTTATCATTTGTGGTTTCTGTTTTCCATTGGACACCTGACCATAATTGAAAAAAATAGAATATATTTAAAATACAAAAGCGTGTTTTAAAATTTCTTTCTGGCAGCTGTGCACCACACTTTGTCAGAAATCAGTTCAAAATATAGGGATCATAGCGGACTATGTAACCTAAATTTGAAACTAATATGCCGCGAAGTGGGGCGTGCAGATGGCAGGAATGAATTTTCAAACACGCTCAAGCCCAGTAAATGTTTCTCTTTAAAATAAATCAGGCAACTCCATTGATTTCAAATAACACTTTCCACTTTGATATAAAAAGTAAAATTTTACTTCTTTGCTATAAGACTGGGACTCTTCTGTTCCAGTGTCCCCATCTTCCCCTTCCGTCATACGGGTTCCTGTATATTTACATTTATATTTTGTCTTAACTTCTATACCAATGTAACTTTCATCTTTCGCATCCGGAAAATGCGGTTCTCCATAAGTACTGCTAAACCCGCTGAATTCCAGTTGATCAATTGTAAGGTTCGGATCAGAGGCCAGATTATCGGTAGCCTTTTTCAATAGAGCCTCTTTATCCTGGAGTTTATCAAATGTGCCACCCAGAGACTGCACCGTCTGCTTCTGTACTGCAACCGAATAGAATTCCTTCAGCGCCTGCTTCCCAAGCTCCTGCATCTGCGTCTTTGCATTTTCACTAAGCTTGCATTGTTCTCTGACGTCTATGGAACTTTCATCCTGATCCGGCTTCCATTTCACCTCATAATTTTCAAAAGGAAGTCCCGTAACGGTCAATGTATATTCCTTTTTCTCAAGGTATGGCACTACATAAGACTTTGCACCTGCAGTCAGTTTTTCATCTTCTTTTACCAGACTGCTGTCCAATGCTTTTTGATCAAGCATAACTTTGGAATCCACTGGTACGGTAATCTTCACATTCTTTGCCTCATCTACGTGGTCATTGCACACCCAGCGTTCAAACATGCCATATCTTTTTTTATCCTGGCGAACCAGGTCAACAGTTCCTGTTACCGACTCTTTACCGTCTTTAGGCGTATAAGTGAATGTAAAAGTCTGTACCATTTTGCCATCTTCACTCAGATTGCGGTCTCCGGACTGCAAAGTATAAGCTTCAATATTTTTTTCATTTTTAATGTAACGCTCTGCACTTTTCTGAGGATTGCTGTCATAAGTCCCCTGATATACAAAAGCCCCTGCTGCTGATAAAACGCCAACGCAAATAAACCAGGCTGTAAGTATTCTTTTATTCTTACGGTGCTTCCTCCATTTGTACTGCTGCTGCTTGTCCATACGTATCCTCCTCTATCTCTTTTCTTCATAGGCAAGAATTACTTTCAGATTTTTCTTTTCAAAATCATTCAGTAAGTCCATAGAGTCAAAAGTTTCAGGATCATAAGTAGGAACATACCAGGTTTTTGTACTGAAGAAATCAATCCATTCCTGTTTCGTGAATTTACGTCCATGACGTGCAAAAATCTCATTTCTGGCAATTGCAATTTCACGGTCAGTCATATTATACAGTTCATTTTCTGTAATGTATCTCGTCGCAGTATCCGGGAAGAAATAGGTATCATCCCAGGCTGCGGGTGGTGCCTCGGTTTGTGGTGGTTCTGTCTGGGGTGGATCTGTTTGTGGTGGATCCGTCTGAGGCGGATTTGTCTGTGGCGGTTCTGTCTGGGGCGGATCCGTCTGGGGCGGATTTGTCTGCGGCGCCTCCGTTTGCGGTGTGTTGTCTGGAGGATTTACCCAATTGTTATCTGAGTTCCCGCTTCCGCCTGTTCCTCCGTTTGCATCAGAAGCCCCATCATAATTTGAGTTACCATTAGAAACTGAACCGTTGGAACTATTCCCCGAAGAGCTGCTATCACTATTATTATCCGAATTTCCGGCACTTTGCGATCCTCCGGTACTCTCATTACCGGTACCTGAATTCTCTCCGCTGGTCTTATCCCCATCGGTTTTCTTATCCGTTTCTTTTTCCGTACTCTTTTTTTCCGGTACGATAAAAGAATCTTTGGTTTTTGCGATCAGCTCTGTTTCCTTAACGCTATTTGTTTGCTGCATCTCAGATGTCTTTTCTGAAACATTATTTTTTTCAATTTTTGTATTTAAAAATGCCAGCCCTGAATCTACCAGAAAAAATGATCCTGCAGATATCGCACAGGTACCGACTACAACCCCAGCTGCCGTTAGTATCTTTTTAACGACCTTTTTTCTTTCGTCATGCATTTTATTCTCACCTCTTGAAGAAAATAATAGCATACCATCCGTAAAAAGTCTATTCTTTTGAACGTCTTCTTCCCCATCTTCTGTAATAAAAAGCTCCAATACAAGCTCCTGCTATTATCATAATTGCTTTAATTCCGAAACTTACATACTGGTTACCGTCTTTCTGATCATCCCCTGTTACCTCATCCTCCATCGATTTTTTAGCCTCATTCCCCTTGTTTTCTCTTATCTGCTCTTCCAGATTTATTACCTCTGGTATGGTAAAAGTATCTTTATCCATTCGATCGTTGCCTCCTTTCGTAAAGTTTTTCTTTTCTTTAAAATACTCCAGCGACTTTGGAATGGCAAGTATTCTGTTTTCTGTCTTGGAAATACAAAATGTTATCTTCTTTCTCGCTTCATTCCCCGCCTGGTCTGTGGCCAGAACCTCCATCTCCCTCCACTGATCTTTCTGAAGAATCGTAAAGGAAGTTTCCTCATTCGAGCTGCTTTTGATCAGGACTTCATCCAAATAGACCTGCTGCTTTCCAAACGCCATATTATCCCTTACATCTACCACAACCGCTCTGTCTTTTTCCGGATAGAATGATTTATCATCCAGGCCTGCAATCATAATAGATGGAGGGGTTTTATCAATTACAAACTCGATATATTTCTTCTGCAGTTTATTGTCTCCCTCATTACCTGCCGCATCTCTGGAATTTAAGGAAACAGCGTAGGCTCCCTCATCTTCAAATCGTTTCGCCAAAATAATATAACAGTACTCTTTATACCCGTTCTTTCCATCTATTTTCTTTACAGTATAGTCTTGGTTTGGTTTTAGAACCTGCAGTTCCCCATCCAAAGTAACCGTCAACTGTGCCTCCTTAAGGCTATTTAGATTGATTTCCCTTATCTCCACATCAAATGGTTTATTGTTATAATAATGCTCTACTTGTTTTCTGGTTTCATTTCCCAGCGCATAAACAGATCCAAAGCGGTTTACAGAAAAATGAATCTCACGTGTAGCTGTATTTCCCGCGCTATCTCCCGCTGATATGTAGAGAACATAATAGTCATCCCATTCTTTCTTCACTGGTACAGGTTCAAACTCCAACTGTTCTCCCTTATCCAATTTCTTTCTTTTGTACTTTAACTTTTTTTCTCCGTTTCTCTCTCCTTTGAGTGTTGCCTCCAGACTGCCTTTCCAATAAAAATCATCTTCACATCGTATCCGAAGTTCCAGAGAACCACTGTTTGCACTATGATCTGACACACCATCTACGGTAATCCTTGGGGTCGTCTTATCAATCACAATGGTACTTCCTCCAAAGTACGCTGCATTCCCCACCTGATCCTCCACTCTTGCAAAAACCTGATAGGCTCCCTCCTTTTTTATTTCCGCACCGGTTCCTGATGTCCATAAATTCTTCTGGTTCTCGTAATCAGCCTTTATTGAAGATAACGTCTGAACATTTCCACCTTGAATATCCCGAATCCAGTATCTCACAGAACGGATACCGGAATGTTCATCGGAACCTCCTGTAAGCTTTACAAAGACATCTTTATAATAATACGTTGTTTCATCTGTCCCGCCCGACAACGTTTTTTCGTTAGCCAATATTCGTAATCCGGCGGGAGGCATATCGTCTATTTCATAAGTGACACATTGTTTTTCCGACTGTGCCAGCAATTTACCTGCTACATCTCTTTTCTCCAGTGCAAAGAAAAAGGAACCGTTTTCCATAAGCTCATTACTTATGATTGTCTGATTATATCCCGATTTTATGTCTGGAACAATTTTAAGACGCATCCCCCTTTTTAATATTATTTTGCCATCGTCATTTCTGAGGAATCCTTCCAGTGAATTCGGAACAACCTGATAATCTTTTGTTTCACTTATTTTTGCTTTCACCAGCGTAATGCTTCCCGGGTGATAAAGCAAGGAATCTCTTTCCAGATTATAACAGTAGTTATCTGTTGTATTTCCAGTAATATTACCTTTCTTATCTCTTTTTACGACCAATGCCCTGGCAAATTTTTTAAGTTCACCCTGTTCATACATGGGGCTGTCTTGTTTAAGCACCCGCTCATCGATGGTTAATTCCGGTTTTTGAAATCCTTTTGGATACTCTTTTACCGGCTTACCATTTTTCACAAACCCACTTACTTTTATAATATCATCCTGATTCTCGTCAAACTCCAGCGATTGCATGCTGTTTTCTGTAAAATAAGGCTTTCTTCCAGCTGCAATCCTGATATTCAATACTCTGGGAATAATATGTACTTTTATAGAGGATTTTTCCATTATTATCTTATAAGTTTCAGCATCCTTGCCTGTCAGTTTGCAGGTAACCTCCACTTCCCAGTATCCAACCCTTCTGTGCTCAGACTTACCGGATAATAATACCTGCATCCCTGCCGGAAGTCCCCGCACATCTGCTTTTAGTTCTACAATATTAGTATCGTCATACTCTCTTTTACCACCAGGGTAAACCGTCCTCAGATTTTCTACGATAACCTCTCGCGGCGATTCTGTTTCTGATTCCGTCTGGGTTTCTGATTCCGTCTGGATTTGTGTTTCTGACTCGGTTTGTGAGTTTGTTTCAGTTTCCGTTTGGATTTCAGATTGACTTTCGGATTGATTTTCGGACTGGCTTTCCGACTGATTCTCGGATTGATTTTCAGACTGGCTTTCCGACTGATTCTCGGATTGATTTTCGGACTGGCTTTCTGACTGATTCTCATATTGATTTTTAGACTGGTTTCTCAATTGATTTTCCGACTGATTTTTAAACTGGCTTCTCGATTGGTTTCCAGATTGATTTTCGGACTGGTTTCTCGATTGATTCTCAGATTGATTTTCAGACTGGTTTCCAAATAAAGATACTGGATATATCTTAGCAATAGGTACTTTTTGCATTTCGGACTTCTCTTCTGTTTGAACTTTACACAATATACCGTTCATTACTGCTTTCGTTTCCATTCCGGCTTCTTTTTTGATCTGCCCCTGCTCAACATGTTCAATATGATTCATAAGATCTACCGTTTTACTCCCAGACTGCAAGAGAAAAATCATACCAAGAATAAAACCTGTTTTTAGAAATCTCATTCATTCCCTCCTTCTTTTTTAAGATTACTATAAATTCTTTCAACACTATCTATTGCGAGTTCTACATTTTTTAGAATATTCTGTTTCAATTCTGCCAACTCTCTGCTTTCTGAAATCTTTTCATATCCCTGCACCTTTTCTTTTATCTCCGTCAAAAGGGATTCTAAAACATTTTTTTCTAATCCGGCTTGATTAAACCGATCTGCAAAATAATAAATCTGTCCCGCTATTTCTTCCCATAACAATAAATTTATCTTGTCACTCTCCGTGTCCAGTTCCTCTATATGATAAAGCTCCAGCAGATCTCTCCAAAATGCCAGATAAAAGCTGTTGTCAGTATCAACTCTCAAGGTACGGATTTTCCCATAGTAACCTCCAATCTTAGCTAATACAGCTGCCCTTTTTCTCTTATTTTCTGCAATCGGAGGAGCCTCCCCGCTTTTTATAACCCCAGCATTTTCCATATTCTCCGTGACATGCAGAAACCATCTGGCAGCATATGCTTTTCCACCATCTCCTTCAAAATAATACCAATAGGCCATTCCTATCTCATAGGAGATCCGAATAAATGCTTCGTTATTTGTACGCAATACTTCTTCATGGCTTCTTGTGTCACCCTCAGATTTTTCTTTTAAAATCTTCCTTAAAAAGACATCTTCCTCTTCCGACATTAACCCGTCTTCCAAAAATATTTCAATTAACAGTTGGTATGCTTCCTCCCGAACGGGATTTAAGAATATTGCTGAACGGCAGTTTTTTAGCTGCTCTTCATAGATATTAAATTTTGTATCCTTCAGATATGACTCATAGGATTGCTCCCTGATAAATATGCTATGTTCCTGACTTACCTGGCTTCCTGCTGCAAGCACAACTAAAAGTGCACAAGCAATATAAACAATCCTGGCTATTCGCCTCCACAAGATCTTTTGAAGCGCTCTTTCACAGGATTCTATTCCAGCATATCGCTGTGTCCTGTCTGATTTCAGACATTTGCAGATTATGGTTTTTAATCCATAATAACCGGGACACGCTATTTCCCCCTCCCTGTTATTCCCGGTAAAAGGAATTTGCCCTGTAACAAACTGTAGCAGAGTCACCCCAAGGCTATATACATCTGCCCTAGTATCCACGATGCACCCAGAGTCATATTGTTCCGGTGCCGCATACCCCTTTGTTCCATAATGTCCCCCTGAAAAACTTCTCTCTTTCACAAATGGGGACACTGTGCCAAAATCAATCAGAACCATGCTTCCATCAGGCCGGCAAATCATATTCTCCGGTTTCAGATCTCCATAGACCACAGGAGGTTCCTGGCTGTGTAAATAATGCAAAACCCTGCATATCTGTATCCCCCAAATGACAGCCTGGCGTGGTTTGACTTTTCCATGCTCCTTTAAAATATTCGCTGCATTTTTCCCTTCGATATAGTCCATGACAATCAGGATTTCTGTCTCAGTTTCAATTACATCAACAACCTCTGGCAAATTTGGATGTGAAAAATGCTTCCACAATTCCAGTTCACTGCCGTTTCTTCCTTTTCTACCTTTCGCCACAACTTTTATTGCCCAAAACTTATATGCATTTTCATTCAATGCTAAAAAAACACACCCTTCACCCCCTGTCCCCAAAGGTTTTAAGATCCTGTATTTACCGTCAACCAAAACCCCAGTCTCCAGTCTTCCTCACCTCCTTTATTCTATTTAATTGCTAATTGGAAATATAACGAAACGTTATTGAATTGCATGATGCGGTATAGAACCGCTTATAGATTTTGTAATTTTACTACATACAAATGAATTTGTCCAGTGGCAGTTTGCACAAAGTTTACATAACATTGGTTCCTTAAATATGGATGATTATAATAGCTAGTATCGTCTGTTCAATGTGCTAACGGAAAAGTGCAGCTGCTTTGTATTAACAAAACTGCTGCACTTTTCCGTTATAATTTTTTATCCTGCACAAATAACTAATCACAGTGTATGATCGGTTATTGCAGTCTCCTATGCTCACAAATTTGGGTAATTAATAACAAATGAAGGCTCATCACGGGCAGCGTAACCTGAACCGTGTACTCTGAATTTGGCGCTAATATACCGCATAGCCTGGCATGCAGACGGCAGTTACAAGCTTCCAGATACGCTAATTGCCTACATTCTCTCAGGCGCAGAAAATCCTAAGACATCAATACAGCTTTCCAGCACATCTCTCGCCAGCAGAAGCAGTTGAATATAGCTTCCTTTTTGGTTCTCATCCTGTTCTGACAAAATTTTTGTTTCATGGTAAAAACGATTAAACGCATTTGCCAGGTCATAGATATAGGAGCAGATTTTATGAGGCGCAATTTCCTCAAATGCATTTTCCATTACATTGTTAAACTTTGACAGTTCCAGCATCAAAGATTTCTCACTGTCGCTTACCGGTTCTCCGATCGTATATTCTCCTAATTTTCCGCCATTCTCTTGATATTTGTTCAGTATTGATTTAATACGGACAATGGTATAGAGAATATAGGGGCCTGTATTTCCTTCAAACGAAGTAAAACGATCCACATCAAATACATAATCTTTTGAAGCCTGGTTTGATAAATCTCCATATTTTACTGCAGACAGACCAACAATTTTCGCTGTTTTTCTGGCCTCTTCCGGATCAATTTCATGGTTTTCCGTAATTTTACGGAACATTTCATCATTGATGCTGGTAATCAGATTTTCCAGCCTCATAACACCGCCTTCACGAGTCTTAAAAGGCTTGCCGTCTTTTCCATTCATGGTACCAAACCCTACAAAGGTCAGGTCTGTATCATCCTGTATAAGCTTTGTCTTTCTTGCACAGCGAAATACCTGAGTAAAATATAATTCCTGGCGCTTGTCCACTACATAAATAATATGATCCGGATGATACAGCTTCATCCGCTCCACAATAGTAGCCAGGTCAGTGGTATTATAAAGAGACGCTCCGTCTGATTTAAGGATCATACATGGAGGAATTTCCTTAGTGTCTGTTTCTTCCTTTACATCTACTACCAGCGCTCCGTCATCCAAGTGGGCATATCCATTGTCTTTCATATATTGAACCATATCCGGAATATAAGGCTGGGCGTCAGACTCCCCTTTCCATAAATCGAAATGTACGTCTAAATGCTCATAATTTCTCTTTAAGTCCGTAACGGATACTTCCAGGATATGCTTTAAAATCCCCTGATATCCCCGATGTCCGTGCTGAAGCAGATAAGTTGCCTGCATAGCTTCTTCTTTATATTCGGGATGTTCTTTGGAATATGCGCTTGCAGCCGGATAAATTTCTTCCAGTTCGGAAATGGTAAATGGTGCATCCTCAGGATATTCTCCGGTATAACTCTCATCGAAATAAACCAGTTCCGGTTTTCTCTTCTTAAGCTCTGTTATAATAAGGCCCATTTGAAGTCCCCAGTCCCCAAGATGGACATCTCCAATCATTTCATGTCCCAGGAATCTTCCCATACGCTTAATGCTTTCTCCGATAATCGCAGAACGCAGATGCCCAACATGAAGAGGTTTTGCAACATTTGGACCGCCGTAATCAATAATAATTTTCTTTGGTTCGCTGGTTTTCTCTATGGATAAATGTTCATCAGCCTGCATTTTTCTCAAATAATCAGACAGATAATCCTTTTTCAATTTCAAATTAATAAAACCAGGATTTACTGCATTTACTTCTTCAAACACCTCATTTTGTGCCAGCTTCTCCACAACTGCATTGGCGATCATAATCGGCGCTTTCTTATATACTTTGGCAGCTGCCATTGCTCCGTTACACTGATACTCGCAAAGATCCGGACGGTTTGAAATGGTTACTTTAGCATAAGAAGCATCGTACCCTGCTTCGGCAAAAGCACCTGTCATTTCATCAGTGATCATATCAAGAATTTTTTTCATTTTATATGGCTTCCTTCCTAATTTCTTCTTTTGCACACAAAACAGCCGTTTAAACGGCTGTCCCTGCAAAATTGTTTCTGTGTTACATTATACTTTGTGTTTCCGTTTATTTCAACTTCTTTTTCAAAGACCTGCTTTCTAGACAAATCTTCTAACAACTCCTTTACAAGGCGATTCTCCCACCGTATAATTTATATAAGTCTTATCATAACATATAATTAAGGGATTTGCAGTACTAAAAAGTTGCAGCTTGTCCCCTATTTGGGACAAAGGGCAGATTCCGTTACAAGAAAGGAGCATACTATTTATGACACCAATGCAAGAATTTTATGAAAAGCAAGCTTCCGTCATCATCAAAAACCTGGAAAAAAGAAATATGGAGGGTTATTACTGTCCGGACAGCAAAAGTGCTGTTGAAAAAGCCATGAGCTTTTTACCGGATTCCGCCGTTGTATCCTGGGGTGGATCTATGACACTTACCGAATGCGGCATGATGCATGCACTGAGTACTTCCGGTCTGACACTCATTGACCGCTCACAGGCTGCTACGCCAGAGGAAACTAAAGCCATGTATCACCAGGCTTTGTGCGCAGATTATTATTTTATGAGTTCCAATGCTATCACGTTAGACGGTAAACTGGTGAACATTGACGGTACCGGTAACCGTGTTGCCGCACTTACTTATGGCCCTGACCATGTCATTTTACTGGTCGGCATGAATAAAGTGGCAAAAGATGAAGCAGCTGCCCTGGAACGCATACATACCAGTGCCGCACCGCCAAATGCCATGCGGCTGAATATGAAAACCCCCTGTGGGCTGACCGGTGTCTGTTCCGACTGTACTGCTAAAGATTGTATATGCAGCCAGACACTGATTATACGTTACAATCGCTTCAAAGGACGTATTAAAGTCATTTTAATTGGAGAAAATCTTGGTTATTGATTTACGATACAGAATCTCAGATTGCGTTTTGAAATTGCTTTCTGACAGCTGTATGCCACAAAACAGAAAGGATGAATCTTATGCTAACCCCTGCTGACCATTTTCATGGAAGTGATTTAGAAGCAATTGAACATGCCTATGGCATCAAAAAAGAAGAGATCACCAGCTTCAGTGCCAATGTAAACCCTCTGGGAGTCTCTCCCAAGCTGCGCCAGACTCTGGCTGACCACATTGATGTAATAACTACCTATCCAGATCGGGAATACACCGCTCTTCGCAGATCCATCGGCACCTACGCCGGATGTGATCCGGCTCATATTATTGTAGGGAATGGTTCCACAGAACTAATCTCTCTGATGATCCAGATACGGCATCCCAAGAAAGCAATGATACTGGGTCCCACTTATTCTGAGTATGAACGGGAAATATCTCTGGACGGCGGGATCTCCTTATACTATCCCCTGAAAGAAAGCCATGATTTTCAGATGCAGGCCGAGGATCTGATGAGCAGATTAAACGAGCAAATTGACCTGCTTGTCCTTTGTAATCCAAATAATCCCACTTCTACATCTATCTGCCGCAATGATATGCGCAAAATATTAGACTGCTGCAAACAGAACGATATTTTTGTAATGGTAGATGAAACATATGTGGAATTTGTTCCGGAACATCTGGATATCACCAGTGTTCCACTGACTGATTATTATAATAACATTGTAATATTAAGAGGTATTTCCAAATTTTTTGCAGCACCCGGACTCCGCCTGGGATATGCCATCACAGGCAATCTGGATCTCATCAAAGAAGTAAATAAAAAGAAAAATCCCTGGACAATTAACAGCCTTGCAGAAGCTGCTGGAAAGCTGATGTTTTCAGATATTGAATATATCTCAGCCACAAAAAAACTTATCTTTTCAGAACGGGACTTTATTGTACATGAGCTTTCTCATATATCAGGCATAAAAGCCTATCCTCCCACTGCAAACTTTATACTGGTTCGAATAATAAAAAATGGCATAACCTCAAAGGATGTCTTTGAGTATGCCATTCGAAAAGGCCTTATGATCAGGGACTGTTCTACGTTTCCGTTTCTTGGAAATCAATATTTCCGGTTTTGTTTTATGTCAGTAGAAAAAAACAGGGAATTGCTAAAATGCATTCATGAGCTATTTGATAATTAGTTTATATTCATCAAACAGTCTCTGGAGTAACAGCCAGATAATAGTACAGCATTGCGTAAATAACTGTGAATAGAGTGTCTGGTATCTGCGACAGGTGTGCTTCTGCGAAGCGACAGCGTAGTGGGCTACGATTAGCTTCGCAGACGTGCACCTGGCGGAGATAGCGGATGCTATATTCACAGTTATTTGTGCAATGCTGTACTAGTACAACACCTTAACCAAACACAACCCTCTGGCTGGTGCCGTAACGCCAGCCAGCGAGCGGTCTTTCCCTTCTAATATCTCTTTCATTTCTTTTGGTAAACGTTTCCCCTGCCCCACTTCAATCAGTGTACCTGTTATAATCCGCACCATATTGTACAAAAAGCCCTCGCCTGTATAAGTAATCTGCAGCTCTCCTTCCTGCTCCGTAAATTCTATACGATTTAATTTCCGGACAGAAGATTTTTTCATTCTCTTATTCGAACAAAAGCTTTTAAAGTCATGGGTTCCAATTAATTCTGAGGCTGCCTCCTCCATGGCTTTCACATTCAGATGTTCACCAAGAAGATATATATATTTCCGTTCAAATACATTTTTTAATGAGCTGGTGGACATCCGATAACGGTATACCTTTTCTCTGGCATTTAAACGGCTGTGAAACCGCTCATCTGCCTCTTCCACCTCCAGTATACCGATATCCTCCGGCAGATATTTATTCAGATAATCCCGGATATCCTCTGTTAACACGCACCCTTTTGGAAGATGGAAATTAGCGGTCTGACCATAAGCGTGTACCCCTGCATCCGTTCTTCCCGCTCCCTGAACTTCTACCGGCATGCCAGCCATTTTTGACAAAATAGCTTCCAGTTTTCCCTGTATTGTATTATCTGTATTTCCCTGTTTCTGCCACCCATCATACCTGGTTCCGTCATATTGGACGATCATTTTATAATTCATTTACACTGCTCCTATCTGTCCTGTACTGCATCCAGCGATGCAAATTAAGTTCCTTTTGCCTGTTTACAGTGTAATGCCTGTTGTGGGTAATGTCAACGCAGACTCTTCCTTTTATGATGCTTTCCGGTGATTTACAGAGAATCGATATGCATTTTGAGTTTTTGTGCTGCCTCCTGGAATGCATCATATCCCCTCAGTTTTTCATATCTGTCATCAGTCATCAGAAGATTTAACTGGGATTGCTTGATTCCTTTCACCTGTCCCGGAGTTTCATTAGCGCTAAGAGTTATCGTATCAAAATAAACCCGGTCTTTGAACCGGTAATCCATTTTTCTGATACATTCCATATATTTTATAATACTCTTCAAAGCTTCTTCCTCATGGTCTGTTTCCAGATACAACTGGGCTGTTTTTTCCCATGCAAATGAAGAACCTCCGCTGCCAAATATCTCTTCCAGCTCACAGCCTGCCCTAGCATATTGGAAAGCTTTCTCCGTGTTATGCGTTCTTCTGGCTGTTTCAGTCAGAGAAAGCAAAGCCATCTGTGCATTCCTGATTCCCGCCAGCAGATTGGTTTGCAGAAGCTTTTCTGCCTTGCCGTATTCACCCTTTTTCAGATAAATGCTTGGACGCAGCTGCGAAGGATCAATTTGCTGTTGGGGAATGGAATTCAGAAGGGCTTCTGCCTCATCATAGTTTTCCTCCTCCATACATCTTGTAATCAGATACAATTTTGCATTTTCACGGATTAACGGGTCTGATGAATCCATAATCTCCTTTGCCAGTTTTTCAAGCTGCTTTCCCCATTCAACCCATTCTTCTTCCATAAACGCTTGATCCATTGTATAAGACAGCATGATAGAAGCAGACATCACCTTCATTTTTAATTCTTCTGAATTTGGATACTGATTTAAATAGAACTGTATTGTCTTCCTGCCTTCCCGAAAACCGTTTTCCTGGCAGTTCACACGTATATCTTCCATTATTGTATCCAGAGTAGTCTGGTCCAGCTCCTGAGTATAGGACAGCAGATAGTCGATTGTCGTGCCAAGTGCCCGGGCAATGGGCGGCAGAAGCAAAATATCCGGATAAGTACTCCCAGTCTCCCATTTGCTCACTGCGGGCGCAGATACACCGATTGCCTGTGCCAGCTGCTCCTGTGTTAATTGTTTTTCTTTTCTAAGATTTAAGATAACTTCACCTATATTCATGTTGTATGCTCCTCTTCTCAACTTGGAAACGGCCATTTCTTATCTCTTAGTATACCGAAAATATAAAAAATCTGCAATGGAGCCGCAATATAGTTCCCGTTAACAAAACTTAACCCTCAGGAAAGATGAGATTAAAAACTTTTCAATTTCTTCACAGTCTCTTCAATCGTCTGTCACACTTTCTTCATAACTATCCTTTATAGTATAAATATGAAAAGCCAATAAGACTTTTTCAAAAATCTTTTTCATTTTCGCCAGTATCGACAGGTACTGGCCTTCCTTCCGTTTATGGGTAAAAATAAACTAAAATACATTGATTTTAAAATATATTTTATTTACCTTGACAATACAATTCTTACATGGTATATTAAGAGAGTATTTTGAATGAATTTTTGATCTTCACATATTTTTGTAAGTCACTAATTTGATTGATGATTTACAAAAATATGTGATTTTTTTTATTTTCATGTTAAGATATAATATTATAATTGGAGGTACCTACTATGAATAACGGTACAGTAAAATGGTTTAACAGCACTAAAGGATTTGGATTTATCACAAACGACAGCACAGGCGAAGAATTCTTCGTACATTTCTCAGGAATCGCTAGTGAAGGATTTAAGTCTTTAGAAGACGGACAGAAAGTAACTTTCGATATCGCTCAGGGAAACCGCGGTATGCAGGCAGTTAACGTTTGTGCAGCTTAATCAGCTCATAAATAATCCGGTCATTTATTAGATCATTTAAGCCGATGTGTTAAGCATCGGCTTATTTTATTGCTCTTTCTAATCACTGCTCCCCATCCCTAAAAAGAAATATGCAGAATTTTATCAATTTTTTTAAAAATTCGTTGACAAGCGGAGTTACTTATGATAAAATTCTTAACTGTAGCGGTTATTAATATCGCAGGCTGATGTGGCACAGTCGGTAGCGCACCTCATTGGTAGTGAGGAGGTCACGGGTCCGATTCCCGTCATCAGCTCTTTAGGAGCCCTGGATTATATCCGGGGCTTTTTTCGTATATGCCGCAAAGTGGTGCGGGCAGATGGCGGGAATGAATTTTCAAACACGCTCTAAGCAACCTGTTTACTCAGAATGTTATTACAGAAGAGAGGATTATGGCAGCTTATCAAAAAACAACTAAAAAAACAACATCCCGGAAGAATCCACGTAGAAAAGTATCCGCTGCGCTGTCCGCAACTGGACGCAGCTCCGCTAAAAAGCGTCTGAGCCAAAAGGAACAGCTTTTAAAAAGAAAGCGCCAGGTACGCCGTATCTGGTTCCTCATTGGGCTTTTTATTTTGGCAGCCGGTGGATTTATCTTCTATCTGGTATTTTCGGGAATTTCCAATTCCGGCGGATTGACCCAAAGCGTTCTTCAATATGAAGACCAGGTTAAAAAATATTGTAAAGAATATGACATTTCGGAATATTCCGATGTGATACTAGCAATGATGCAGCAGGAAAGTGCTGGAAAAGGAACTGATGTGATGCAATGTTCAGAAAGCCCGTTTAACACTCAGTATCCAAACGAACCGGGTAGTATTGCAGATGTAGATTATTCCATTCAGGTAGGGGTAGAAACTTTTGCCTATTGTCTGGAGGAAGCACAGTGTACTTCGGTCAACGATATGGATAAACTAAAACTGGCACTGCAGGAATATAATTTTGGAAATGCATATGCCACATGGGCGGCTGAAAATTATGGAGGATACTCTCCGGAGAATGCTCAGGAATACTCGGAAAAAATGAAAGCCCAGCTGGGCTGGACTACTTACGGTGATCCTGAATATGTACCGCATGTTTTACGGTATTACAAAAAATAATCCCCTATACAGAGGGAGTGCCAGTATTTGCAAAAATGGCAAAAAGAAGGACTGGCCATCGCCAGTCCAGGAGGGAGAGAAAAGTTTATGTAAAAAAGCTTGTTTGCTTTGTATGAATATACTATACCAATCAATTGTGAATAAGATATGGCATCGCGCTTAAAGCTTTATAAAGTTGTTTAAGATTTTATAAAGCTTTTAAAAAGAAAAGCTTTTCTCTCAGGATATTGGATTTGCAAATAAAAAAAGCCCCTATACAGAGGGAGAGCCAGTATCTTGGCGGATACTGGCGAGTTATGAAAAAGATTTATATGAAAAAGTCTTATCGGCTTTTACAAGTATTACTATAAAATATAGTTGTGAAAAATATGTGACAGCCTGTTGAAGAATTTGTGAAAATGCATCTATACTACTTTTTGAATGCTTTTTATGTAATTGACATCTACATAATAGCAGCTTTTTCGGGCTCTTCTCTGTCTTCACCCAGCGGTTTGATTATCCTCGCCAGATATACAGCTGGTGTATCTGCAAGGCTTGTAAATATAAAGATCACATAGCTTGCCCACATAATGCTGATAAGGGTTGTGGTATCATAAGTCCCAAGAAATGCTCCAAGTGTGAACAGTACCGTATTCAAAAGCTGGGACAGTAACGTAGATCCGTTATTACGGACCCACAGATAGCGTCTTTTGTCCCCACACAGCCTTTTCGTCATCTCCCACCACTTATGGTACAGCCAGACGTCAAACTTCTGGGATACGGCATAGACGACGAGACTAGCCAGCATCATCCTGGGTGTATTGGAAAAGATATTTACTATGCTTCCATGTGCCCAGTCATTCGCACCCGGCTGATACAGGAGCCAGGACTGGGATATCAGGATAAATGTAAAAGATGTCAGGATACCGATATTAACCGCCTGATTTGCCGCTTTTTTACCTGACACCTCACTTAATATATCCGTTACCAGAAACGTTGAAGCAAATAAGATATTTCCAAGGGTCTGTTCCATCCCAAACGCATCTACCAAAATTAGAACCTCAATATTTGCAGAAATAGTTGCCAGCACCGTGAATGCCATCAGTCCCTTGCATCCCAGCAGTTTGTACCACAGCAATACGCTGCCGTAAATAATAACAACACTTAGTATTAATAAAATTTCATTTCTCATCTCTTACTTATCTCCTACTCCAAAATCTGTATTTTCAATCAATATATCTATCCTTGAATTGTCCAGATATATCGGCAGCAGTTCATTAACAAATTCCCGGATCACAGCAGGTGCTGGTTTAATTGGCTTACTGTTCTCATTCATTATATTAATGCAGACACGTTCAAAATATTTAAGACCGGTTAAAATATCCTGCTCCATCGTTGCCGCATTCTGCCCGGGAATGCCAAATAAGAGGCAGCATTCATCGTAGTACGCAGCTATCTCCTCCGGCGTATCAGCCGTGATCCCTTTATCCAGATAGCTTTCCCGAAACAAGGCATCAAAAGTTTCCACCCCGATTTTAATTTTTACGGTAATGCCATGCTGTATAAACAATGACTTTATGTCCCTAATTTTGTCCCGATGCATCCAGTGGCATTCAAAATGAAGCTGCCCTATCTTCTTTTCCAGGCATTTATTTAAAACTGCCTGCATTGTCCTGTCATCCAGATCCGTAAAACTTCCGGAGTTGATAACTTCAAGTGTTCCATAAACCCCGGTTACTTTTTCTATTTCTGCCTTGTTCAGATTATAATTTTCCTCTTCATCCCTGGAATAATCCAGATAGTAATCACAAAAACGGCATCTTCTCCACTTGCAGCCGTTCCCCCGAAGCAGTATTATCTCACGGGGATTTTTTTGAGTAATCATAGAATAGCGGTTTAATTCTGACATTTTTTCCTTTCCGTCCGGCAATCCGGTACATCCGGCATAAACCGTGACTAAGCGTATTAACAAACGCTCTCATAAACGATAATTCAAGGAAAAATAAAAAAAGACGCTTAATAATAAGCGCCATCAAAAATACCGGTAAAAGCCTCTGATGGGGCTCTTTCCGATTATCATTTTCCCTAGTTTTATTTATAGACAGGATGGTCACGAACTGTCTTATTTAATTGCGTATTACACTATAACAGCATAGATGCGGCTTGTCAACGTATTTTTTTACGGATTCTCTGCAGCGCATTATCAATAGACTTGGGAGGTTTCCCCAGAAGTTCCCCTATCTCCACATAGTCTTTTCCCAGTAAATAATAGTCCAGCACCTTTTTTTCAAATGCGCTTAGGGAAGCCTCCAGCTTTTCTTCTATCTGTTTTTTATTTTCCTCGTGAATCAGCAGTTCTTCCGGATTACTTTCCTGGGTAAACAGAATTTCTTCCAGGGGCAGGGATTCCTCTCCCCCTTCCATTGTTCCGGAATACAGTGAAACATAAGAATTTAACGGGGTATGCTTTTTCCTGTTGGATGCTTCAATTGCATGATAGAGCTGCCTTCCGATGCAGAGTTTTGCAAAGTGATAAAAGGAGGCATCCCTGTCCTCCCGATAATCCCTGACGGCTTTGAACAGCCCAATCATCCCTTCCTGGATCAGATCGTCCTTATCTCCGCCGATTAAGTACAGTGCCCTTGCTTCTTTACGCACCAGATATTTATACTTTTCCATGATGTAGTCCGTTATCTCCGGATTTCCATCCTTAAGCTTTACAATTAATTCTTCGTCGGTATATCCGTCGTAGGACACCATTTCCTGCCTCCACCTGTTAATTGTTTACATTCTCTGCCTTACAATCTCATAAGCCAGCACGCCGGCAGCTACAGAAGCATTCAGAGAGTCAATGTCTCCTTTCATGGGAATAGACGCGGTAAAGTCACATTTTTCCTTTACAAGCCGGCTGACGCCTTCTCCTTCACTTCCGATCACCAGACCGATTGCCCCTTTTAAATCAAGCTTATACATCACTTCTCCGCCCATATCGGCACAGACAAACCAAAGGCCTTTTTCCTTTAATTCTTCAATTGTTTTCGCAAGATTCGTAACCTTGGCAACCGGTGTATAATTCAGTGCGCCTGCTGATGTTTTTGCAACCGTAGCCGTCAGTCCTACTGCACGGCGTTTTGGAATAATCACACCATGGGCTCCAGCCAGATTTGCCGTACGGATAATGGCACCCAGATTATGGGGATCTTCAATGTTATCCAGCAGTATAATAAATGGCGCCTCGCCCTTTTCCTCTGCTATCTTTAATATATCTTCTACTTCAGCATATTCGTATGCCGCTGCATAGGCAATCACTCCCTGATGCTTACCCGTTTCCGAAATCTGATCCAGTCTTTCCTTTTCTACGTAGTTAATAATGGTATCATGCTTTTTTGCTTCCCTTATAATGGTACGTACCGGGCCATCCTGGCAGCCATCTAATACAAACAGCTTATCTATGGGCTTTCCTGCGCGAAACGCCTCTATTACGGCATTTCTGCCTTCTATTGTCAATTCCTCATATCTCATCGGTATTCTCCTTTGCGGCTTCATAAGCCATAGCATTTTCATCAGCAGCATGAGCTGCCAAGACAAGTTCTAGTTTTCAGACACTGATTTGGTGTTTTCAGACATTACGTCCGACACTTTATCCACATTTATTTTTTTCCTGACATTACTATCCACATTTTCCAGGCTGCGAATCCCCTCTTTTACCAGGTCAATCATACGATGCATCTGATTTTCCAGATACAGATAGCCCATCAGGGCCTCAAATCCCGTTGCTTTTCTGTAATCCAGCATCGAAGCATTCTTCGCCATGGTATAGGATTTGGCATTTCGTCCCCTTTTGTATATCTGCTCTTCCTCCTCTGTCAGAAGCGGCATAATCTTCTCAATCATCTCTGCCTGCGCAGAAGCCTTCACAAGTGCACTGGAGCGCTTGTGAAGCTTATTGGCAGGGCAATTCCCCTGGCAGACTACCAGGGTCCGAATAATCAGGTCGTAAATGCTGTCTCCGATATAAGCCAGTGTAAGAGGAGAATACGTCTTCATATCCAAATCCTCCAGCTTAAACTGCTCTTTTAAATAATCGGAAAATAAATCTAAGCCTTTTTCCATTTTACACCCTCTCTGGTATCTTCCAGTACAATGCCTTTTGCTAGGAGGGCATCACGGATCTCATCTGCCTTTTTAAAATCTCTGGCCTTTCTAGCTGCCTGACGGTCTTCGATCATTTTTTCAATTTCTTCTTCCAATATTTCTTCTTTTTTATCTACAATAATTCCAAGCACATCGCATAAGCTGATCATTTTATCCAATACTGCCTGAATAAATGCTCTTGAATTTTGGACAGAAACATTTGTATTTGCATATTTTACAAACTCAAAAATAGCTGAAATAGCATCGGCTGTATTGAAGTCATCATCCATAGCTTCATCAAACTTGGCTTCAAATGCATCAGCCTGCAAAATCCCCTCTTTTTCTTCCTGGGATAATTCCTGCTCTCCGGCATTGCCAAGGAGGAATTTCAAATTCTCTACAGCAGTAATAATACGCTCCAGGCTTGTTTTGGATGCTTCCATCAGGTCTGCACTGAAATTCAACGGACTCCTGTAGTGGGCACTGAGCATGAAGAATCGCAGCACCTGCAAATCATATTTTTCTCCAATTTCACGAACCGTAAAGAAGTTGCCAAGTGACTTGGACATTTTGCGGTTGTCAATATTTAAAAAGGCATTGTGCAGCCAGTATTTTGCAAAATTCTTTCCATTGCAGCATTCACTTTGCGCAATTTCATTCTCATGGTGAGGGAATACCAGATCCTCCCCGCCTGCGTGAATATCAATTTCTTCGCCCAAATATTTTTTAGACATAACAGAACACTCAATATGCCATCCCGGACGTCCGTCACTCCATGGGGACTCCCATGCCGGTTCACCTTCTTTTTTCGGCTTCCAGAGCACAAAATCCAGTGGATCTTCCTTCTGGTTTTCACCGGATACTAAAAGGGAACGGTTTCCTGCACGTAAATCATCCAGGTTCTTATGGGAAAGCTTTCCATATTCATCAAACTTTCTGGTTCTGAAATAGACAGTTCCATTCACGTCATAAGCAAAACCTTTTTCAATCAGGTTACTGATCATATCAACCATTCCGCTGATTTCCTCTGTAGCCAAAGGGTGGGTTGTTGCAGGCAGTACATTCATAGACGCCATATCTTTTTTGCATTCTGCAATATAGCGTTCTGATATTTCCTGAGCTGATACTCCTTCTTCAATCGCCTTCGCAATAATTTTATCATCTACATCCGTAAAATTAGACACATAATTTACGTCTAAGCCTTTATGTTCCATGTAACGTCTGACCGTGTCAAATACAATCATCGGTCTTGCATTGCCAATATGAATAAAATTATATACCGTCGGTCCGCAGACATACATGCTTACCTTTCCCGGTACCAATGGTACAAATTCTTCTTTTTTCTTTGATAAAGTATTGTATACTTTCATATTCTATTCTCTCCGTTCTATAAAATCTGATGGCTGTTCACTCATAGGATTTATCGCTAGTGCTATTAGTCTATGCAAAAATCTTCTATTTGTCAATATCCCGTCCGTCTTTTCCACTAAACTATTTCATCCAGAAATACCTGGTCAAATAAATGGATCCTAGAAAGAGGCAGGCAATCCGCTTCTGTCCCGGCATCCACCCCAAAAAACAACCTGGCCAGCTCAGCAACAGTCAGTACCGCATCAATTTCCTCTTCCCCGCATTCCGCTATAGGCAGTGCACATCCTCGATGCTCATCCAGGTCAAAACGGAAGACCCCCTGGTTTCCCGGAAGAATCCGGTCTTTCGTTCTGATTGTAAAAGATACCGGTTCCCTGCTTCTCAGACAGGAAGCAAATGATTCCAAATGGATAATCCTTACCATGATCCTGGATGCCGTTTTGATCCTGCAGTCTTCATTTTTACTTTCTTCCTTAAGAAATTTTGGAAAATGGTTTGAAAAAGCGGTAATCGTTATCGTTTCATCCTGTCCGCTCTCAAAAACCCCCTTCTTATTATAATAAGAAAAGAGAGCAGGCAGGACCGCTTCTTCATACTCCGGGTTACATAGCAGTTCCCGAATCTGAGGTGTCTCTTCTATTGCACTGAAACAATAACCAACAGGTCTGCCCTCTGCCCAAAAGATCAGGATTCCTCCATGCTCACTTTCCTGTTCCTTCTGTAACCGCTTCATATAGTCCTCTGTCCGGACTGTATAAACCCGGTAACGCGCTCCTAATAATGATTCGGATAGCTCAGCAAGGCATAGGAGATCTTCTTCCCCGGCCTCCTGAATCTGAATCTGATTTCCTCCATTCATTTCCGGACATTGCGTTTTATGAATAATCATGCTTTTCTGCCCGTAAACTGTTTCAAAATCAAAAGGCTTGTAGATAGCCTCTGCCGCAGGCATTAAGAACATAAATGCCTCATTTCTGTCATATCCGTCACTTAGTGCCTGATGCAGTATTCGCCTCATCATCCCCTGATGCCTGGCTTCGGGTCTGGTGGCAACCGCCACTATATAATGGGCGTCCACCGTTGTTTCACCCAGATGCACCTTGTAAGGATTAAACTGCGCCATAGAAAGCAATTTCCTCTTATCATCCATAATTCCGTAGATCAGATTCTCTCTCGTACAATACTCATAATAATAATCCAGAAATTCTTTTGTATCATCCGTAAAAATTTCTTCCCACAGCGCTCTTGACTTGTCATAATCCATAGGATTTAATCTGCATACATCCTGTGCATTCATATTATCTCTACCTCCATGCACTATTTACAGCAGCCGCCGCATCCCTGGCAGGACCTGCCTGGAATTCTGTCATCTTCCGCAAGATCAAACATCGGGATCAAAAGACATACTGCCTGAGAGCTGATCCCTTCCCCTGCACCGGTAAATCCAAGCCCTTCTTCGGTTGTCGCTTTTACATTTACCTGATTTACCTCTATACCCAATGCATCAGCAATATTTCTTACCATTTGAGACATATATGGGAGAAGCTTTGGCCGCTGGGCAATAATAGTCGCATCTATATTTTCTATCATATAGTGATTCTCTTCCAGAAGCTGTGCCACATGCTTTAATAGTGTAATGCTGGATATCCCTTTATATTTTGGATCTGTGTCAGGAAAATGTTTACCGATATCCCCAAGTGCCGCTGCTCCTAAAAGCGCATCCATAACGGCATGTACCAATACATCCGCATCGGAATGTCCCAGCAGTCCTTTTTCATATGGTATCGTAACACCGCCCAGAATCAGCTCCCTGTCCGTCGTTAACTTGTGTACATCATATCCCATTCCAACTCTCATATCAACCTCCGTTTTATTCACTCACAAAAACTCTATAACCGGTACCTATGCTGAATATACAGCACAGATCCGCTATTAATTCTTAAATCTTACCTATATTCATACCCGTCCGGATAAAATTTCATACAGATAGTTTTACAAACTACAGAATCATTATAAGTCATGAATATGAGAAATGTCAAAGGCATATCTATATATTGAGAATTTTCAATTCTTAAGGATCAAAAAAGGAACGAAAAAACTCCCCGATCCTGGGACCGGGGAGTCTTCTATGTTTGACTTATAGATTACTCAGCTGCTGCTTCTGTTGTAGCTGCTTCTGTTGCTGCAGCCTCTGTTGTTGCTGCTTCTGTTGTTGTAGCTTCTGTTGTTACAGCTGTTGTAGCTGCTTCTGTTGTTGTAGCTTCTGTTGTTCCTTTATCAGAACTTCCACAACCTACTGCTAATGCTCCTGTTAATGCCATAACTGCCATTAAACCTAATACTTTTTTCTTCATAGTTGTATCCTCCTCATATTGACGAGATGCATTTGCACCTCTGTTTCATTACAGGGGGTATCTTACCACATCCAAAATTAGAATTCCTGCTATTTTTATTAAATAAAAGTGAAAGTTTTCTGACGTTTCTTAATTCTTCTTAAGAATTGTGCCATAATTTGACACAAAAAAAGCATAATGAATATTCATTATGCTTGTGTAGCGGAAGTCCGCAATACGCAGTATGTGCTATAGTTGAGCACCCTGCCGCCTA
>UQCR01000001.1 GCA_900539655.1 uncultured Robinsoniella sp. | reverse complement strand
TTCCAAAGCATAACCGCCAAGGGCATCCACGGGGGGGCCTGCCATTAACATACCCGCTAAAAACATTGACATTCCTCTGTGTACCAATTTCTTTTTC
This sequence comes from uncultured Robinsoniella sp., assembly GCA_900539655.1. Classification (GTDB taxonomy): domain Bacteria; phylum Bacillota; class Clostridia; order Lachnospirales; family Lachnospiraceae; genus Robinsoniella. The sequence continues at coordinate 257,013 of UQCR01000001.1, read as the reverse complement.
CACATCTTTATACCTCCTGCATATCGCAGATTCCATCCGCGATAATCCCTTAAGTTTGAAATTTCCTTTCAAACTTTCTCCCTTTCTACATTGATACAGGCTCTAGATGGCACTAGAACAAAAAAACCAAACCTTAAGCATAAAATATATATTATGTTTGCTTAAGATTTGGTTTTGCCTGCATTACCAGTAACAATCCACTGTTTATGCAATTATAAAATCCATATTACTAAAGTCATCTGCTATTTACACAGTATTTTGAACTCATCAGCCACAAACTGTACCTTTGGACCTATTATAACCTGGACACTTGTTTTACCCGGTCTGATAACTCCTGCAACACCTGCAGATTTAATTTTCTTTTCATTTACCAATGTATAATCTTTAATCTCCAGCCTTAACCTTGTAATACAGTTATCAATACTGGTTATGTTTTCTTTGCCGCCAAGACCTTCCAGGACAATTTTAGCTACCTGGGTAAAATCATTATTGGAAAGTTTAACCTCTGCTTCATCCACATCATCATCCTCACGGCCCGGAGTTTTTAAGTTGAATTTCTTAATTACAAAACGGAATATTACGTAATAGATCACGCCTACCACTAAACCAATGGGAATGATCAGCCAGGGATTTTCAGCCATTGGAGCTTTGATGCTCAATAACCAGTCTACGAACCCGCCGCTGAACCAGAAACCGGAACGTACAGGGAGCATTGCTACTACCAGCATACAAATACCTGCTAAAAGTGCATGAACAAGATATAAGCCTGGTGCAAGGAACATGAATGCAAATTCCAGAGGTTCTGTTACACCGGTGAAGAATGCACAGAGTGCTGCTGCGAACAGTAAGCCGTATGCAGTTTTCTTTTTACTTGGTTTCGCTGTATGATACATAGCCAGCGCTGCTGCCGGAAGACCGAACATCATGAATGGGAAGAAACCTGACATATACATACCGGTCTGTCCGTATACAGCTCCGTCAACGGTTCCCCAAAACTTGAATAAATCATTAATTCCTGCAACGTCAAACCAGAATACGGAGTTCAACGCATGGTGCAGTCCAAATGGAATTAAAAGCCTGTTAAAGAATCCATAGATACCGGCTCCAATCGGTCCCAGTCCCAGGATAGATTCGCCAAATGCTACCAATCCGGAGTAAACGATCGGCCATATAAAGAACAGTACTAAACATGCAACCAATGAGATTACCGCCGTAACAATGGATACACACCGTTTTCCACTGAAGAATGCTAATGCGTCCGGTAACTTTGTATTTTTAAATCTATTGTAGCAGGACGCTCCAATCAAACCGCACAAAATACCAATTGCCTGGTTATTAATCTTGCCAAACGCAGGATTTACGGCTGCAACGTCTATACCGCTGAGTACTGCTACAACTCCCGGAGACAGAATCATCTGAACCATCAACCAGGATACGATGCCGGCAAGTGCTGCCGTACCATCATTATCATCCGCCATACCAAGCGCAACACCAATGGCAAACAAGATTGCCATATTGTCAATCAGTGCACCTCCCGCTTTCACCAGAAAGAATGCAATTACATTTGGATCTCCCTGTCCTGACATAACTGCCGGACTGATCCAATAACCGATACCCATCAGGATACCCGCTGCCGGCAGACATGCTACCGGAAGCATTAATGATTTGCCTAACCTTTGCAAATACTTCATCATAACTTTAAATCTCCTTTCTCTCGCCTTTTCAGACATTTTTTATCTGATCTTGCTCTCCCGCAAGTTCAAATCCACACTATAGCAATAATTGCCTAAGACCCTCAGCTGCTGCATCTTCATCTGCCCCATCAAAGCGAAACAGAATCTGATTTCCATGTTTTGCCCCCAGTCCCATCAGTTCCAGAAGGCTTTTGCAGTCCGCTTTTTTATTCCCACACAGTGCCTCAATCTTACATTCATATTTTCTCGCTTCCATAAAGACCCTGGATGCGGGCCTTGCATGTAATCCCAGTAAATCTATGATTTCATATTCGAACTCCCTCATATGTATTACCTACAGCTCAATAATTGGATCCAATTCATTTACATACATGTCCGTATGGCATTCCATATTCGGATAATCGGATGCATTGCAGATAATCACTGGAGTAATTACTTCGTACCCATCTTCAATTATGGCTTCTATGTCAAATTCCAAAAGAAGATCACCGGCTTTTACCCTGTCTCCCTGCTTCACATGTGCTTTGTAATGCACTCCTTTTAAATTTACCGTATCCAGTCCTACATGGACTATGAGCTCTACTCCTGAATCGGTTGTGATGCTCACCGCATGAAGGGTCTGGAACAGAACTGTGACTTCTCCGCTGACCGGTGCCACAACCCGCCCTTTCTCAGGAATAATAGCAACCCCTTTTCCCAGAATTTCCTGACTGAAGGTAGGGTCATTTACTTCGCTTAGCGGAACAGCCTTCCCTTCTACAGGCGCCAAAATCTTCTCTTTGGAACCAAACATTTTTTTTATTGATCCAAACATATGTATTCTCCTCTCTTGTCACATTCTCATTCTCTTAATATGTACAGCCAGATAAGCGGTTTCTTCTTCCGTTACATCGTGGCGATATACCTCTTTGATGTACTCCTTTATCTTTAAACTGCATGCATATTCTTCCGGATACAGCTGCAGAATCAAACGGTTAAATTCACTGTTTTCGCTGTTTAACAGCTCTTTTGCTATAATTCTTTGTGCCAGAAATCTCAGATGTGTTACAAACCGCTGATAATTCAGGGACATTTCATCCAGATTCATTCCAAAAAACTCCTGTACAATTTTCACAACATTTTGTATCAGATTCGTAATATCAATCGTATCCCTCATACCGGTATTAAATTCTGCATTTACGATGTGCAGGGCAATAAATCCTGCCTCATCTACGGGTAGTGTTACTCCGATCCACCTTTCAATTAATGCAATTGCATATTCTCCTATGAGGTATTCCTCTTTATAAAATGCCTTCACCTCGTGCAATAACGGATTTGTAAATGTCATATTTTCATTCAGACGCTCTATTGCGAAATTAATATGGTCAGTAAGGGTAATGTAGATATTCTGGTTTAGCCTTCTGTTCAACACACTCTTTGCATATGTGATAATCTCCACAGATGCCTGAATGTGCTTCAGCGGCATGTTTTCCAAAAGCTGTTTGAACTTATCCACGGTATTCTGACTGTCCATACGGAATATTTTTTCGATTCTCTTCTCCTGAATCTCCTTACCGGGTTTTGTATTGAATCCAATTCCCCGTCCCATCACAATAATCTCTTTCCCATCGTCTTCCAGAGCGCTGACAATATTATTGTTAATAATTTTATCTATTTTCATAATTCAATTCACCCCAGAAATAAAAAAAACCAATTTTGTAGTAAGAAAACATAAATTTTTCTTACGTTCAAAATTGGTTTTGCCTGCCTGCCAGTAACAATCCATATGTATTTAATTCGTTTTTAATATAACAAATATACCAAAAATTGTCAACCAAAAATTTAGATTTTTTTTAGAAGTTTAGAATTATGTAATATTTCATATGAGTTTTTACCACAATTACCACTTAATCGACTAAATTAAACAGGCATATTGCATGTAAGTATGCAATATGCCCAATTTCAGATTCAGCATTATTTTATTCACACTGTTTTCTGATAACCAATACATCTCTGCCCCTGATTTTACAGTTACCGGACAGCACTTCTTCCTTCAGCAGGTTCTTATAATTTTGTGTCCCCAGGTTTACCCATCCCGTATCCACACTATGATTGATTATAAACGTTACATCACCGTCTTTTCCGGTTCTTGTGGATAATTCTATTTCCCCGTGGGTTTCAAACAGCGGCTCAAGTCCCTGTTCCTTACAGATACAGCCTACAAAATCTGACAAAAATGCATCATCCGGCTCGCAGCCCAGATAATAAGCTTTCCCACTTCCCAGTTCATTTACAGTAACACAGGGCACTCCTTTGTAGAAATCCTCTCCATATACCGCCAGTGTTTTTGCGGTAGTGGGGCGGATAACATCACATAAAAATCCGGAAGTGTATTTCTCACGAAGTGGAAGATTATTTACATTTACCAGTATAGAATTATGCTCATCTGGGAACATTGCATCTGTTTCTTCCACCCATAGCCCCAGCGTCCCGGACAGTTCCCCCGGCGCCGCGCCAAAGATACACCTGTCATTTTCATCAGCCACACCGGTCATATAGGTTGCCAGGAAGGTCCCTCCCTCTGCCGTAAACTTTTCAATTTTTTCAGCCACTCCGGGCTTCATCATATACAGCAAAGGTGCCACTACAATTTTATATTTACTTAAATCTGCAGTTACCTTAATGATGTCCACAGGAATATTTTTCTCATAGAATGCTTTGTAATATTTATGCACCTGTGCCAGATAATCCATATCCTGTGTAGGACCGCTGGACAGTTCTAACGCCCACCAGCTGTCCCAGTCAAACAGAAATGCTGCTTTTGCCTCCACTTTTCCTTCCAGAAATGAATCCCCCAGCTTCTGCAATTCCGCCCCCAGCTGTGCTATTTCACGATAAATTCTGGTGTCGTCGCTTCCTGCATGGGAAATAACCGCTCCATGAAACTTTTCCTGTCCTCCCACAGACTGACGCATCTGGAAGAACAGGCAGGCATCCGCCCCTCTGGCAATCCCCTGATATGCTATGGTCCGCACTTCTCCCGGCCTTTTCAGTTTGTTATATGGCTGCCAGTTCTGCTGATTAGGTGACTGCTCCGCAATAATATAGGACTCTCCGTCCTTTAAAGCACGCATAATATCGTGTTTCAGTGCCGGCAGGCTTCTGTCATCCCTTGGTCCCGGATAATTATCCCATCCCGCCGCATCCATCTGCTCTACCATCTTAAACTGATTTAACTTTTTAATGAATCCCGAAATATTACTGAATACCGGAAGATCCGGGGTAGATTTTTTCAAAATGCCTGCTTCGTTCAAATAACACTCCAGCGTAGAATCCGTAACAAATCTCATATAGTCCAGCTGAATCGCCGGATTGAAACGATAATCGTCATTTAATTCCGTTGGCAGCATAATCTCATCAAAATCATACACAATGCGTCCCCAAAAAGCCGTATTCCATTTTTCGTTTAATTCAGCGATGGTTTTGTACCGTTTCTCTAACCAGATCCGAAACTTCTTCTGACAATTTTCGCAATAACAATATGTACCATATTCATTTGCCACATGCCATCCCACCAGGCCCGGATAAGTATGATAACGCTCTGCCATCTCAGCTGCCATTGCCGCAGCCCTCTCCCGGTACTTTTCACTGTTCACGCAGAAGAACACACGCATACCATGGGTTCTCTTCCTCCCTGCGATATCCACAGGCAGCACTTCCGGATAATTTTTGGAAAGCCATGCAGGCTGTGCCGTAGTTGGCGTCGCCATAATGACATATATTTTGTTTTCCCACAACTTTTGTAATATCTTATCTAACCATTCGAAATGGTATTCACCTTCCCTGGGCTCGATTTTAGCCCATGCAAACACCGGTAATGTCACAAGATTAATTCCAGCTTTCTTAAATAATTGCATATCTTGTTCTATGGTGGCATCATCCCACTGCTCAGGATTATAATCGCCGCCATACAATACAAATGGTGTTTTTTTACTATGCATAATAATTACTTCTCCTTTATTCTCTTTGAATATTACCACGAACTGCCTGCTGCCAGCCGCACAAATTCCCGAGAATCTGGCGGCACACCATGCGGTATCCGGTATTCAAATCAGAACAGGATTACTCACTGATACGCTTAACGCTGCCGCGGGCTACCAGTCTGGTGCCCACTTCCATTTTCACAACCCCCTCCGTATTTTCACTGATCTTCTCTACGATGAGATTCACAGCCGATACCCCTATCTTATGCTTCGGTATCTGAATCGTCGTAAGGGGAGGGTCTAACATTTCGGAAAGTGTCATATTATCAAAACCGACTATGGAAATGTCTTCCGGAATTTTATATCCTAATTCACGAAATACACGCATGGCGCATATGGCTACAATATCATTGTCTGCAAAAAATGCTCCCGGCAGATCTTTCTGTTCTTCCAGCTTATGCTTTAACTCGCCATAGACAGCCTCTCCGCCGTCTGTGGCAATCCAGATGATGTCCCGTTCGTTTAAAGGCAATCCGCATTTTTCCACCGCTCTTTTAAACCCATAATAGCGTTCCGTGAAATTGTTAGCGTTTTGGCTTACATGCAAGTAACCTATTCTTTTATGTCCCATTTTGGCAAGATGCTCAACTACCTGATAGACACCCTGCTCATTATTTATAGTTACACAATCAAATTTACGGTGCTCCATATAGTTATCTACCATAACTACCGGAACCTTTAAATCTGTAAAAATCTTAATCTGTTCCTCTGCCATCTCCGTTGCCAGAACCAGCACGCCTTCTATGTCCTGTTTCCTGATCTTCTCAGCCTCTTCCAGTATAGTGTCTTTATCTGTGTAAGATATCATCAGATTGTATCCTTTGATCTTAATCTGACTTTCCACTCCTTCGATAATTTCAGAAAAAAGCTGGGAAAAATAAGGGGTGCTTGCAGGAGCTATCCCATGTTTGCGGTAAACCAGGAAAAGAATATTCTTTTTCTCCTGAGACTGCGTCACAAGCAGCTCCTCATATCCCATTTCTTTCACTGCCTTACGCACTTTATTTCTTGTCGCCTCGCTGATTCCAGGTCTGTTATTCAACACCAGTGATACCGTAGAGGGCGACAAATTCAACATACTTGCCAAATCTTTCACTTTTATCCCCATCATATACCATCCTTTATTCCCGCAGACAGCGAGCCTGGCAGACATGCTTGCATGTCTATTTGGCGACTGCTGCGAGGTTTTTAATTTTTGGATTATAAATTTTACTAAATATTTATTAAATCTTTATTTAGTTTTATATTATCACTGGTGTTTACTACTTGTCAATGTAAATAACTCACGTTATTTTACAGAGCCTACCATTCCTTCTACAAATGCATTCTGCAACAGGAAGAATACCAAAATTGTAGGAATCGTTGAAATAATGATTCCCACCATTACCATACCGTAATCCGGTGTAAATCCCGCTGCCAGATTAGATACTGTAAGTGGCAGGGTGAACTTGGAATTGCTCTGCAGCGCAATCAGCGGCCACATATAATTATTCCAGCTTGCCATGAAAGAAAAGATTCCCGCTGCCGCATAGGTGGACTTCATCATAGGCATGAAAATTCTTATAAATATTTGTAATTCATTTAGTCCGTCCACTCTGGCAGCCTGAATCGTTTCCTGAGGAAAAGCATGAGTGTTCTGTTTAAAAAAGAAGATCAAAAACGGTGCACCTATCGCCGGAAGAATGATCGCCCAGTAGCTGTTTAAAAGTTTCATGTCCGAAAACATTCTAAACATGGGAATAATTTTTGCTGCAAAAGGAACCATCATGGAAGCTATCAGTACCATGAATAAAATATCTTTTCCTCTGCTGGGATAGATGACAAATGCATACCCGGCAAGAGAACAGATCACCAGGGATATGACTACAATAACTACCGCCAGTATCGTGGAATTCAAGAATGCGCCCCACAGATCGGCTGTCTCAAATGCATTTTTTACATTTTTCATCAGGGAAGAACCAAAAGACAGTTTCCCCATAGTAATATCTTTGGAATCATTTGTGGCACTTACAAGCATCCAGTAAAAAGGGAAGATGGAGATAAGCGATACAATGATTAAAAACAAATGTTTGAAAATTCCGCCTGCTTTATTCATCCTTATTACCCGTTATTCCTTTCTGCACAATCGTCAGTATAATGACTAATACTAAAACTACATATGAGATTGCCGCTGAATATCCATAACTTGGAACATAATTAAACGAAAGGTCGTAAATGTACTGTGAAATCGTCCTGGTTGCGTTACCCGGACCGCCGCCGGTCAGATTGACCACCTCGTCAAAGAGCTGCAGCGTGGTATTTAGCGCCATGATACTGGTGAGAAATACGATTGGTTTCAAAAGCGGAACTGTAATTTTGAAAAAGGACTGGAAAAAACTGCATCCATCCATTTTCGCTGCTTCATATACAGACTTATCAATATTTTGAAGGGCTGATAAATAAAAGATCATATAATATCCGGTATATCTCCAGATCAGCGCTATGATAATTACTGCTTTTGCCCATCCAGCATCCAGGACAAAAGGAATTGCTTTGTCCACAATATTTAGTTTTAACAATACCTGGTTTACAATCCCGTCAACTGCAAATAAATTCTTAAATAAAATCGAATAAGATACCAGAGATGTTACACATGGAAGAAAAATACAGGTCCTGTAAAAGCCTCTCATTTTCATCTTCGGGTCATTGAGCAGTACGGCGATTACCAGCGCCGCCAGCAGCATAACAGGAAGCTGTACTACTGCATAGAGCAGCGTATTTCCCATTGTCGTCACAAACGTGGCATCCTTAAACATTCTGATATAATTTGCAAATCCTGCAAAATGAAGCCCTGCCCCCTTTCCCGTTTTCAGGGAAAGGATAAATGCCTGGATCATTGGTACATAACTGAAAATCAAAACCAGCGCGGCTGCTATCGCTACCATGGACCACCCTGTCAGGCGGTATTTTTTCTTGCCTTTTGTTTCCATTCTTTTCTCCTCTTTGCTAATCGCCAGAGCGTGTTATTAATGAATTGATCTTGATGTTACTGGATCGATTGGTTAAACTGATCAGCTGCATTTTTCAGGCAGTCCTCCAGATTGCCTCCCGCCAGGTATTCCGGTGTCACTGCAAGGAGTGCAGCCTGCGCTTCTGCAGAGAATGCTCCTGTATCAACAGCCGGAATATCTTTTAACCATGATGCCAGATCCGCATTTAATTTTTGTCCGCCGTAGAATTCAGACGGTTCAGAATAAGCTTCTACACTTTCAGCCGGGAGATACGTTCCCATAATATTGCTGGATTTTAACAGAGTATTGTATAATTCTGTACTTCCTGCAAATGTCTTAGCCAGGAAATCTGCTGCTTTTTCCGCATTTTTTGCATTTTTAAGTACGTACCAGCTGGAACCGCCCTGATTGGATTTATTGGTTGCACCTTCTGCACTTAATTTCGGAACTGGCGCTACCGCCCATTTTCCGCTTTGGTCTTCTGCTGCCATGATGGTGGAGGAAATCCAGGAGCCCCGGAGTACACAAGCTACATCACCGCCATTGATAGCTCCGGCAAATTCTGTCCAGTCACTGACAACCTTACAGTAATCAGATTCATTCAATGTCTTGAAAATCTCAAAGCTTTCTTTTAAAGCAGCATTATCCGTAAAGTCTGCATTACCATCTGCATCCGTGAACCATTTCCCAGCAGACTGCATCATGATCTGAAATTCTGCTATGTCATTTGGATTATATGTCTGCAGCATATGTCCCTTTTCCTTTAACTTTTCCCCCATAGCCAGATATTCGTCCCAGGTCAGATCCTGCATATCTTCCTTGGTATAACCTGCTTCTTCTATATAATCTGTGCGGTAAAAGAGTCCCGCCACACCTGTGTCAAAGGGAACTCCATATCCTACCCCATCATAAGAAACGGCTGCTTTTTTATAACTTGCAAAATCATCATAATTAATGACATCATCCATGGGCAAAAATGCATCCGGATAAGACATAAGATATCCCTGTGCCGCAAGATCGCTGATAATTACAATATCAGGAAGATCATCTGTTACTCCGGACGCTAATACAGTATGTATTTTCTGGAGACAGTCGGCCTTTGACATTTCTACAAAATTAATATTTGCCCCGTCATAAAGTTTATCTGCTTCTTCCAGTGCTTTGCCGTTAAATGCCTTGTCCCACGCCCAGACCGTAAGCTCAGCCTCTTCACCGGAAGCCGTATCTTCCGCTTTGCTCTCATCCGCATTTCCGTCTTCTGCTTTACCATCCGTTTCTTTTCCATCTGTTGCTGTCTGGCTTGATTCCGTACCCTTATCTCCTGAAGTTTCAGCCGGTTTATCGGAACTGCCGCAGCCAGCGATCATGGATGCTGTTAATGTTACTGCTAATAATGTTGCTGCTAAACGTTTTTTCATTTTAAAATCCTCCTTTAAATAAATGTCTCTAATGTTCTATTAAAGATTTTATATTTATTTATAAATTCTTTAATAGAATAGTAGTACTATTTTTCCTAAAAGTCAATAACATTTTTTGTAATTTTCTTTTATATTATACATTTTAGTCTATCTGCACTATATAGCCTCCTCTGATTTAGATATATTTCACAGCATTTCTTTGTTTTTACTCCTGTTTATTCCCATAAATTTTATATAAATATTTATGTTTATTTTATAAATAATCGTAAATATATTTATGTTTCTAATATTTAATGTAAAAAAATACAGATATGCCCCAATGTGCTATCTGTATTCTTCCCTTTTATATATTTTTCAAAACAACTTATCGATGTGACAGGTGATAGATATCGCTTCTTCTATTCTCAAGAGTAGACACCTGGCTACGCACAGAACGTAGATACTCCAAATCAATTTCTGCCGTTATCACAGCATTTTTGTCTGACGACATTGCAATTACATTTCCCCATGGATCAATGATCATCGATTTTCCGTATGCCTGATAGCTGGGCTTCATCCCAATCTGCCCAGGTGCGATTACATAACAGCCGTTTTCAATTGCCCGGGCTCTTAAAAGAACTTCCCAATGATCCTTTCCGGTGTTTACCGTAAAATTGGCAGGTGTGATAAAGATTTGTGCTCCCTGCAAAGCCATCATCCGAAACAATTCACAGAATCTCAGATCATAACAGATAGATAGCCCCAAGTGGCCCACCTCTCCCGTATCCACCGTCACGATTTTATTCCCCGGACAATTTATGTCGGATTCCCGAACCGCAGGCCCTTCCGTAATAGAAACATCAAATGGATGAAGTTTACGGTATCTTGCTGCCAACTCTCCCTCAGGATTTATTATAATCGTTGTATTATAGGGGCGTCTGTCACTAGTATCTTCGTTTTTCTCATAGATACTTCCACAGTGCAGCCACACACCGTACTTTTTTGCCTGCTCTGCAAATACTTTGAAAGTATGGCCTTCCGGTATGGACTCTGCAAACTTTTCACACTCCGGCCCGATATAATTAACAGTCTCCGGCATGGCAATCAACCGGGCACCACGTTCTGCTGCTTCTCTGATCCCTTCAACCACGTTGATAAGATTTTCTTCTACATTACTCTTTGTATCCAATTGGATTGCTGCTGCTATGAATTTATTCATTGTGTTGTGTACCTCCATTTGGGTAGACTTTATGATTTAATTAAACGAACTTTTCTGGAAGTATGCTGCTTTTTTTGCCTAATTTCTTCTCTTCCATTTTTACTCTTCTCTCTAATTTTTTAATATCTTCATCAGGTGGCAGATTTTCAGGTTTAATTCCTCTTTTTCCCAGCATATCTCTTACACTCCCATTATTTTGTACATGTTCATCTGTAATCGTTGCCTCTCCATACAAATCTTTTTGGTTTAGGTTATAATTTGTCATCTCTGTTGCAAGATTTTTAGCTGTAATTGTTAACGTTGGTAAAAAATCAGCTAAGGGCCTTTTTTCATTGATCTCCAGCTTAACTTTCATATCCTTCGTTGAGTAACCGCCGAACAATGCCCGATCCCCTTTTGAGCGGATTCTTCCAAATCCGGCATCGTCAACCCCATGTTCATAGATACTTTTAGATAATCTCTTTTCTGATTCACGAAGTTTTTCTCTAACCTCTACGCGTTCCATTAATTTAATTCTGTTAGCTATGATTTCCTGTTTTCTTGTCTGAACAGCAAAATAACTTTGTGCAAAAGCGATTTCTTCTTTTCTTGGATCACCATTTTGAGCAATTAAATAACATGCGTATCTGGTTAGAATATAATCCTTAACTTTCCTTGTAGATCCACTACCTAACTGAACCATTTTCGTGACATCACGAAAATGGTCTAAAACTTCTATCTTACTGGCCTTACACGATTCCACCGCTCTTTTTATAGCCAACTCAAAATTCTCCCATCGGGAATATCCCAGTAATGGCTGAAGCTCTCTGGCATGCCAATATTCGATGGAATTATCATCGCTATTATGTACGATATCGTCAAACATTAATTTTAATTTTTCTATGATTTTTTCTTCCATTTTTTCCTTTCATTTAAACACATTCTAATACCTTCCTGATTTTCTTATCTACCTTCATATTAATTGCATATTTCCTTAATTTATCAAATTGCTTATCAGATCGATTGCTATAATTCTCAATTATTTCTAAGTATATATCGTAATTCAACTTATTTATTTTCCGAATACAGTCACAGATGCATAATTCTATATTATATACTTTATAATCACCAAACACTGATCTTCGTTCTTCGATTCCCTCATTATACAGATTCGTATAATAATGCTTTTGGAGAGGAAACTGCATTTTTAGCTGCTTTCTGTTATTTCGTGCAATAGCTATAGATACATTATAAGGCTCATGACCTAACAGTCCATGTATATAACAGGCACTCTCTAAACAAATAATTGCATTAGGCTCTACTTTTCCCAGCTCAATATATTTATAGTCTGCAGGTTTTTGTAGCCCACACGTCGTGCACCAATACCAACCATATGAAATTTTTTGAATCACCCCCCTCTCTTCTAACTCTCGCATCTGGGTCACCGTAATCTTTTCCCCACGTAAATCAGCAAAACTCATATACCCCGCATTTTTATTAAATAACGCAATAACTTTATCATATGTATTTAACAACATGAACAGTGCCCACCTTTATCATATTAAATATTAATTTAATATCTATTATTACACAAATAATACATCTCCCTTTATAATAAGTCAAGAAAAACAATTGCATAACATAAAAATAGCGAGAGATGATAAAATCCCCCGCTACATTTTACTTTTTTCTACAAAATCCCTATCACCTTCCCCTTGTTCACAGCCGCCAGTCTGCTGTTCACCCCCATCTTAGAATAAATATTTATTACATGGGTCTTTACGGTTGCCAGTGAAATACAAAGCTCCTCCCCTATCTGCTTGTTGCTTTTACCGATACTGAGTTCTCTCAGAACTTCCAATTCCCGTTCTGAAAGAAGCTGCTCTTTATGACCGCAGCTGCTCTCACTCCTCTCATCCAATACCATTTCATGAATGAATTCCTGTTCCTTCTCCTCCAGCTTTTCATCTAATTCCAAGCGATACCGCTTTATCAGGTCCTGCATCAGCTCTCGTTCAAAGAAAAAGGGCTGGCGCAATCCGCTGTCCGCAGCATAAGTTATCACTTCAAACAGCATGTTTTTTAATTCCCGCTGGGTTTCCTTGCTCTGTTCTTCTTCCTTTTCTCTGTTCAATATTCTCATTTTCAACAGATCAGCTTCAATAATTCTGGTCTTATTACGATTCTTTCTTGCAAATTTTAATATATCATTGATTGTCTGCAGTGCAGTATCCACATCTCCCCTGTCAGCACAGAGCTTTGCATAAACCAGCATGGTATCTACTTTATTTCCATGTTCCGCACCACGTGTGAAATCATATAAAAACCGTTCCTCACATTCCGCATCCTGATGGTTCCAGATTACGTATTTGATCAGTGCCGACCCAATCAGGCAATTATCCGGCAGGCAGCTTCTTAAAAATGCTTTTACCTTTGCACTGCTTTTAGCATAGTCCTCTGTCAGACACTCATATTCCACCACATTATATTGGAAGCTCAGATCCATCATAAGCGCTTCGCTGGATGTCACCTGTTCTGCCTGGTCTATTGCGGCCTTTGCTTCTTTTAGCTGCATTCTTTTCAGATAGACGCCAATCAGCCCTACATAATAGGGCAGTTTTAGCATTTTATAATCATTCAGCAAAGGACTGCAATTGTCATAAAGTTCCATGCACATGTCCAGTTCGCCAAGTTCTTCATAGATCTGTGTACGTACAAAAGTCACGAAAAATCCCAGATAATGATTCCCCGTCCTCTTCCAGATACTGTCTGCCTTTTCCAGATACGTAAAAGCAATCTGAATATTCCATTTGTAATATTGTAAAAAGGTTTCCTTTACCAGCAGAAATGCCTTCGTTATATCATTAATAGGAAAACTATCTATTTCTTCCATGGTTAACAGCCGGATATCCGAGTAGGCAAAGGACTCGTTTACAAATAAATCCGCACACTGGATTGCTTTTCCCAGATCACCGGAAATGTTTTCCCTGTTTAAATTTTCATACACTTTCTTACATATCTCAAATTCAAAATTTGCATAGTGATAAAAGAAATACTGTATGGCAAAATCCGGATTTTTATATATTTCATCTATCGGAACTTTGCAGAAATAGGAAAAGTAAATGGAGTTCTGGGGAATCCGGGACAGTACATTCATTGCTTCTTCATAGGCTTCTATGAAAAAGAGCTGATTCAGACACTCTTCATAATCACCTGCTTCATAAAGAATTTCTGACGCATGCTTATGTAATTTCCATTGAAGCTCCCTTTCTTCTTTGGCAAAAAGCTTTCTTAAGTACTCCAGCAGAATTCCATGATAGCGGTACATGCCCTCCTTTTCATCTACACATATGACAAATAAATTCCGGTCTATGATACTGTCAAATGCCCCTGCTGCATCCTCACCAATCAATTCCCTGCACATTTCTTTATTAAAATACTGAAATACGGAGGAATACAGTAAAAACCTCTGTTCCTGCACCGTTAATATCTCGAATATCTCCCTGGTAATGTACTCATCCGTAAAACGGTTTTGGAAATGGATTGTCAGAATCTCTTCCTCAGGCTTTCCTTTCAGCGAGAGGGATAAGAGCTGAAGGCCTCCAATCCACCCTTCCGCAATTTTGCACATATATTCCAGAACTTTATCTGTATATGCCAGCCCCAATGTATTTTTCAGAAAATCCATGCTTTCCCGGAATCCGCATTTTAACTGCTCCTCATCGATGACCAGAAGTTCG
Source organism: uncultured Robinsoniella sp. (assembly GCA_900539655.1). Lineage (GTDB taxonomy): Bacteria > Bacillota > Clostridia > Lachnospirales > Lachnospiraceae > Robinsoniella. The sequence continues at coordinate 241,972 of UQCR01000001.1, read as the reverse complement.
CCTTCCATTCCCAGCGCTCCCAGATAAACCTTTGGCTGTTCTCTGGCAACCAGCAAAATATGAAGATTCTCCGGTATGTGTTTCAATAACAGGTCAATTGTTTTTAACAGTTCCGGTTGCTGAATCACCTGAAAATCATCCAATACCAGCCAGCAGTCATCTTCTATATTAATTTCACCAAATAAAACCGGCAAAAAATGCTCCATGTTTTCTAACTGCATATTTTCATCAAAGAGATGTATCAGTTCTTCACCCTTTTCGCCCAGCTGCTCTCTCACCGCTTCCAGAAAATAACGCCAGAATACTAAGACATGATTACTGCTTTCATCCAGGGTAATCCACCGCACCGTATTTAATCCTCTATCAGATATATAGGAGCTGAGCAGTGTTGTCTTACCGCTGCCCGCCTCCCCCTGGATCAGTATTACTTTATAATCTGCTGCCTGATCTAAAAGCTTGTATAAATCACGCCGCACCACATAATTCTTCCGCGGTTTCGGGATTTTAAATTTTGATTGTAATATAGATGTTTTGAACATAATTAAACCTTTCCGGACTTTATTTTACAGCAGGCCGGTATTTCCTGCAATTTCGTACAACAGATATTCCAGTCAATACCAATATCATAACCAGACAGTAGCCCAGCTGCTGATAATGATGCATATCCAGGCTTCCCCTCTCCATCCCATTCACAAATGAAATAAAATTCTTTTGAGGCAGCACATTTATCAACCCATTCATGATTTGGTTACTGTGAGCAAAAGAATAGAAAGTGCCTCCTAAAATAGATGTCAGCACAATGAGGGGCGATGCCGTCATATTTGCGCTGTCCATGCTCTTGCAGAAGGTATGCATAAAGATTCCAAACGAAACCGAAAGCATGCACAAAATTCCCAGCAGTACTGCATATTCCCATAGAGATAACCCAATATTCAGTCCCATTATCCGGGCTGCCGCCACTACTCCCATACTTGGCAGAAAAAGCATCAGAAAAGCGTATAGAAAATGTGCGGTAAGATATTTCACGAAACTGAGAGGGGAAACTGCAATCCGCTCTACCAAATGCTTTTCCTTATCCTCCCCATAGTATTCCATATGAAGCACGCCCTGCATCAGAAGAATCATGACTAAATATCCAATAATATTTGTACCAACTCCCCGTATCTGATTTGCAGCCGGGACAAATTCTAACGGATTCTCAAGTGCCTGCATCAGTGTTTTTTTAAAATCATCACTTTTTACGGTTTCAATCTCATAGCCATTTGCAGATTGTTTTATTACCGCATCATAGCGTCCGCTTACCAGTTCACTTTCTTTTGGTACCTCAGAAATATAGCTGATGTTATAATAACGTTCCAGACCGCCAATTGGAATATGCATGTCCTGACTATCCATTTCCACATCCGCCCCAGCGCTACCAACAACCGCAAGATTTCCTATCACCTGTATCTTATTTGTAAAATAAATAGCAAATCCCACCATACAAATAGAGAGTACTAACGTCATTATAGCATTTTTTTTATTACATAACACCCTATCCACATTATTTTTTAATATTTGAATCATACATAATCCTCCGGGCGTTTGACACATCCATCAATCCAAAAGCACTTCAAAGCCTTATTGTAGGCTTATTTTTTTGTCAACTTTTTTGTTTTACTATCTAGTAATATTTAGTGATTTGTGTTATACTGGTATTGAGGTGATTATTATGAGAATTACAACATCTAAATCAAAAAATTCAGAATCCTTTTACATTACCAAATCCTATACCAATGACCAGGGAAAAAGTACTTCCAAGACCATTCGAAAATTGGGCACTCTGGCAGAACTTTCAAAACGTCTTGGTACAGACCGGGACGGTGTAATGGCATGGGCTAATGAACAGGCACGTCTCGAAACGCTGAAATATAAAAGTGAAGCCGAAGATGCTGTTGTTCTGATCCCTTTCCATTCCAATCGGCTCCTGGATTATAACAGAAAAAAACTCTTTACCGGTGGCTATCTTTTCCTCCAGTCTGTTTACTATGGGCTTAAGATGGATTCTATCTGCCGTAAAATCAAAAGCCGCCATAAGTTTGAGTATGATTTAAATGCCATTCTCTCTGATTTGATTTATACCAGAATCCTGGATCCTTCCAGTAAAAGTTCTTCTTTCCGGGCTGCAAAGCACTTCCTTGAAGCACCGACTTATGAACTCCATGACATATATCGTGCACTTTCCATTCTGGCAGAAGAAATGGATTTTATTCAGGGGGAAGTATACAAGAACAGTTTTTTCCTGGGAAACAGAAATGACAGAATCCTTTATTATGACTGTTCAAACTACTACTTCGAAATTGAGCAGGAAGATGGGGATAAAAAATACGGGAAAAGCAAGGAACACAGACCAAACCCGATTATCCAGATGGGTCTCTTTACGGATGGTGACGGATTACCGCTGGCTTTTTCTCTGTTTCCGGGTAATCAGAATGAGCAGAAATCACTAAAACCTCTGGAGTCTAAAATCCTACAGCAGTTCGGATGTGAAAAGTTTATTTACTGCAGTGATGCAGGTCTCGCTTCGGAAGATAACAGAGTGTTTAACCATTTGGGGCAGCGCTCCTTTATTGTTACACAGTCCATCAAAAAACTTCCAGCAGAGGAGCGCAAATGGGCGTTGAACCGGAGTGGTTTTAAACGCTTATCCGATGACACACCTGTCGACTTCTCACTGCTGGATGATGCTGATCAGCAAAGTCTCTTTTATAAAGATGAACCCTATACAACCAAAAAGCTCCACCAGAGACTGATCATAACTTACTCACCAAAGTATGCGGCCTATCAGAAAGCAGTTCGCGCAGAACAGGTTGCAAGGGCAGAAAAAATGGTTGCCAATGGCTCTTTAAAACGGCAGCGTAAAAATCCAAATGATCCGGCAAGATTTGTAAACAAGCTGGCCGTAACCACGGAAGGGGAAAAAGCAAAAGTACACTATTTTCTAGATTTGGATAAGATTGCAGAAGAAGAAAAATATGATGGTCTCTATGCCATCTGTACCGACCTGCTGGATGATGACGTGGCAGATATCCTGAACGTCAGTGAAGGCAGATGGCAGATTGAGGACTGCTTCAGAACCATGAAAACAGATTTTGAGGCAAGACCGGTTTACCTTGCACGTGATGACCGCATAAAGGCTCATTTTCTCACATGCTTCCTTGCATTATTACATTTCAGGCTGCTGAAACGCTCCTTAAAAAGTACCTATACCACAGAGCAGCTGCTTCAAGTGTTAAGGAGTATCAATTTTGCTGATATAGAAGAACAAGGCTTTATGCCTGTATATGAACGGCAGGAAATAACAGACGATCTGCACAAGGTCTGCGGTTTCCGAACAGACTATCAATTTTTAACGAAGCGTAAGATGAAAGAAATTCAGAAAAAAAGTAAAAACAGATAGAACATTACTATATTTCATGTATGGGGCATTAAGTGCCACAAACCCATTGTTTTCAAGGGGTTGTGGCACTTATAAATCCCTACATGTGTCAAAGACGGGATTATAGCATTTTTTTTATTACATAACACCCTATCCACATTATTTTTTAATATTTGAATCATACATAATCCTCCTTATGAAAAAACACTCGGCAAAGTGCCAGCAAAATAACCGTTCCTGCAGCCAATAGAAGTATAGTGGGCATTACCTGCCCAAGATCCCTGTCATAAATAATGGCGAACAGCGTATTCAGTATCCATTTTACAGGAGACAGCAAACATATTTTTCGGATGGTCTCTCCAAATCCGTCCAGGGAAAAGAACACACCTCCCAACAGGCATAATATGGTTAGTACCGTACTTAAAATCTGGTTTGTGATATTCTCGCTTTTAAAGATACAGCAGCACATTACTCCCAGCGCTGAGGAAAACAAAATTGCCATAGTCAAAACCACCAGTACATATCCCGTATACGTTCCCCCAATATTTACCCCAAACAAAAAATGAAGTATTCCAAAATCAATAAAATATGCAATTTCCGTAAATAAAAATGAGGCGGCGATCTTGGAAATATACAGGAAAGCATCCGGCTGAGGTGAAAAGATGATTCTCATATTCCCTGCTTTAATTCGTTCCTCCATAAAGGAATTTGCACCGATTGTTGCCGCATTCAATGCTCCATAGATCATAAGGCCGATGCCATAATAATCATATGAAGTAATGTTACTGCCATAACTTCCTTCCATAAAAAAACCCATCACTCCCACCAGTAACACTGGAAATGCCAATACATAAAAAAGCCACATTGGATTTTTTACCAGATTCAAAAAATCCTGTTTGAAAATATTATAAAATCCCTGCATACAAAATACCTCTTTTCTTTCTGATTATTCATCCCGCAGGCTTTTTCCCGTAAGGCTCAAAAATACAGTTTCCAGGTTTGCCGTTTGGCATACAACATTATTGATCTTAATGTTTTGGGATAGTGCCAGTGATATAATCTTATCCAGGTTCTCCACATTTTTTAAAGTTGTAATTTCAATGACTCCCTCTTTTGTCCTGATCTCAGTAACACCTTCAATGCGATAAAATTCATCTACATTTAATGCATCCGACTCTACTGTCAGCGTGAATTTTCTCTTATCCGAAATACTCTCCTTCAGTTCCTCCTTTGTTCCCTCTGCTATAAGCGATCCGTCGTCCATTACAATTATTCGTGTGGAAATCTCTTCTACCTCTTCCATATAATGTGTCGTATAGAGTACTGTCATGCCATGCCTGCGCAGTTCCCTGATTGATTCTAAAATGTGATTGCGTGACTGGGGATCAATACCAACCGTGGGTTCATCCATAATAACCAATTCCGGTTCGTGCGCTATGGCACATGCTATATTTAGCCTGCGCTTCATTCCACCAGAAAATGTTTTTACCTTCTGATCTTTACGCTCGCTTAATCCCACAAATAAAAGCGCCTGATCTGCCTTCTCTCTTAGGTCCTTTCCTTTCAGCCCATAAAGAGAAGCAAAAAAACATACATTCTGCATGGCGGTAAGATCTTCATACAAAGCCAGATCCTGTGGCACAACTCCAAGATGGTACTGATATTCTTTTTTTGCATCCTGCATCCGTTTTCCTTTATACTGGATTTCTCCGCCGTCTGCGCCCAGAACTCCCGCCAGGATATTGATTGTCGTACTTTTGCCTGCTCCATTTGGTCCCAGAAAACAGAGAATCTCTCCACTTCTGATTGCAAATGAAATTTTATTTACCACCTTTTTATCTCCGTACCGTTTATCCAGATTCATAACCTTAATTAATTGATCCATATAAAAACCTCTCATTCTTTCTGTATTCCGTTTCTGGTATTACTTTAACATCCGGGACAAAAAAAGAAATCAACCGAACGGTTGATTTCTAAGGTTGAACATATTGTTTCTTTCTGACAAATTTTCATCAGTATTGTTTTCTTCTAAATACTATTTTCTTCTAAATGCTTTTTTTCTTCTAAATGCTTTTTTATTTTAAATGCTTTTTTCTTCTAATGCTTTTAACGTTATCTAAGCAGCCCCATACTCCCTGTTAATTTATTTACCAACTTCTTATTGCCACACATCGCAATGCCAAAATACTGTAATTTATCTTCCTCTGTCTGTCCTATCTTTTTTGTAAAATCTTCATAATCATTACAGCTTTGTGCCACATCTGAAAAATCAACTACTGTCAGCTGGCGGAATTCTTCCGTATAAAGTCTGCTGCGCAGCTCTTTAATGATTTGAACATTGCCTTTTAGAATAGGAACCGGAAATGCTGTAATGCCCAGATGTTTATTATGAGTTTCATCTAATACATCCGCTCCCACAATTTCCGAATGTTGTTTTCCAAGCGTAATTCCCAAGACTGCCGCAGTATTTGCAATAATCCCAAGCGGAAGGCTTTCATCAATTACCATGACACATTTATCGTTATGACTATCCATTCATGTTCTCCTTTGCATATGATCTGTAATTTAATCGCTGAATCTGCTCATATTCAAAAAACCTATGACCTTTGCAAAGTATAACACACACTAAAATAGTTCTCTTGTATGATATTGACAATCTCTTCAAATTTCAAATATTAATTCCAACTTACATTTTTCATCTCAGAATCCATATCGTATTTCAGATTGCCCTGCCAGTGTCCTACTTTCTATATCATAATGATCGCTCATCCTTCACCATTTGAAGAAAATATTCATGGACTCGGGTATCCGCTGTAACTTCAGGATGAAAGGCAGCTCCAAGCTGATTTTTATATCTTACTGCCACTATTTTTTCATCAACCCTTGCCATTATCTTTACAGCCGGATCAGCAATTTCAATGTATGGGGCTCTGATAAATGTCATTGGAATCATGCCCACTCCTTCCATATATCCCTCTGTATGAAAGCTGCCTAGCTGTCTGCCATATCCATTTCTTTTTACAGTAACCGGCAGTGTTCCGAAATGGACCTTTTCATCGTTGGATAACTTTTCCGCCAGTAAGATCAATCCTGCACAGGTTCCAAGCACCGGCATCCCTTTTTTAATCTTTGTTTTTAAGATATGGAATAATTCCAGCTCTTTTAAAAGCTTCCCCATTACTGTGCTCTCTCCGCCCGGCAGGATAAGACCGTCGAACGCTCCCTCTGCATCCCTTTTCTGCCGTATTTCGATGCAGTCTGCGCCCAGTTTTTCAAGTATTTTCTCATGTTCAATAAAAGCCCCCTGAACTGCCAACACTGCAATTCTCACTTTATTTTCCCCTTTCTGCCATTAAAAGTCCGATTTCCTGCTCATTGATTCCCACCATAGCTTCTCCCAGGTCTTCCGATAATTCCGCCAGCATTTTGGCATCCTGGTAATTGGTAACGGCTTTCACTATTGCCTGTGCCCTCTTCGCCGGATCTCCCGATTTGAATATGCCCGATCCTACAAAGACTCCTTGCGCTCCAAGCTGCATCATTAACGCAGCATCTGCCGGAGTAGCTACTCCGCCTGCTGCAAAATTAACAACAGGAAGCTTTCCGTTACTATGCACATATTCCACCAGCTCGCAGGGAACCTGAAGCTCCTTTGCCGCCTGAAATAATTCATCCTCACGCATAGATACCAATCTTGCTATTTCCTGGTTCATTTTCCTCATATGGCGGACTGCCTGTACGATGTCACCGGTTCCCGGCTCCCCCTTTGTCCTTATCATGGAAGCTCCTTCCATAATTCTCCTTAGTGCCTCCCCCAGATCCTTCGCACCGCATACGAAAGGGACTCTAAATTTAGTTTTATCAATGTGATACACATCATCTGCCGGAGACAGCACTTCACTCTCATCTATGTAATCAATCTCTATTGCTTCCAAAATCTGCGCTTCCGCAAAATGGCCAATTCTACATTTTGCCATGACAGGTATGGATACTGCTTCCTGAATTCCCCGAATCATGCCTGGATCACTCATTCTGGACACTCCGCCTGCAGCTCTGATATCTGCCGGGATACGCTCAAGTGCCATAACCGCACATGCTCCGGCATCCTGAGCAATCTTTGCCTGCTCCGGTGTAGTCACATCCATGATTACACCCCCTTTTAACATTTGTGCCAGTTCCTTATTCAATTCATATCTGTTCTGTTCCATATACATTCTCCTGCTATCTATCAAGTTGTTATTGTTATCAGTGGCAAGTAAAAATTTGTATGGCTCATACATTTTTAGATTAAGATCATAAGAATTCCTATCATTAACTGCAAATGGGCAATTTTTATGTTTCTACTATATCCGATATGTGTCCTCGTTACAAATGCCAGTTTTATGTTTTTGAACCATGCCAGTTTAGCAAAATTCTATAGAACTAAATAACCGGTACCCAGAATTGAATTTCACTTTCACCATTTCTATCTGTAATTTCTCCGTATTTAACAAAATCATATGGGTTGTTTTCATTAAATTGGCAGGCAGCCTCAGGAAACCATTCCTGATAAATATATTCCACAATAGGCTGCAAGCTGTCATCATTTCTCCCACGAAATGTAAAAACCACATATTTACTGGCGGGCAGAATGAAGACATCCATTCCTTTTGGTATCTCTTTGGCCACACTTACCTGCGCTCCTGCAATATAGTTAAAAGCAGGGTTTGCATCATCTTCCTCATTATATCTGAACATAGAATAATCATTTATCCCAATTAAAAAATCTGGATCCGTTCTGTTTTTAATTTTATGCTTTTTCCCGTGAAGAAAGTTCCAGCATTTTCCTATAACTATAAATCCTTTTTTGGTACTTTTCCTGCACCCAACCACCGTTATGGTTCCTGCTTCTACGTTTTTAACCTCCACAATCCTGTCTCCCCTCAACTTTTTACAGTTCTTCACATCAAACTTTAATTGTAACGGCAGAAAACTGCTATGTTTTCTAAATGATTTTGGGCTAAACTGAAACATGGCTTTAAATCCCTTGGAAAAGGACCTCTGTGTCTCATATCCTGCACACAGAGCAATTTCTATGATTGGTTTATCTGTAAAAATAAGCATGCGTGCTGCTTCTGTTAATCTGCGTCTTTGAATATAGCGATGGACAGTGAAACCCACAACAGCGGTAAACATCCGGTGCAGATGATATTTGGAGTATCCGATGTTTGTTGCAATCGCCTCTAAATCCAGCTTCTCATCCAGGAGGTGATCTTCTATATAGTCAATTACCCGTCCGATTTCATATCGATTATTCTCCATTTTTGTCCTCCTTGTATTTTGCAAAATGTATATGGTTTTTGTTGAAGGAAGTGCTTTGTAGTCAAACATTTCGTTCCGGCAGCAATTTTTAAATTAAATTCTATTGAGTATTCTCTGAGCACCACGTTCAACGCAGAACTACCTTTCATTAATACTATAGCAGAATACAAAGGTTTTTTATTCATATAAATTGCTAACCTGATTTTACCGTTTTAAAAACCGTCGTCATCAGTATTTTCAAACAAAAAAAGCGGCAAAATCATATAAGGTATAAGGCTGAACCTTTATATGTTTTACCACTTTTTATACTTCTGATACAATTCTTCTATTTCGGTTTATCCACGGTCCAGCACTATCAGCCTGGATATAATTTCTTCACAGATCTCCACCACATTCTTCCCGTCTGTCTCAATGATTATATCAGCTGTAGCTAGATATTTTTCACGCCGTTTTTCCATTAATTCTTCTATAAATGCCACATTCATATTGTCATTCAGAATGGGACGTTCCTTGCTGTCCTTCACCCGCTCAAAAATAGTCTTCGGGGATGCGGTCAGCAAAACAACTCTTCCATGCTTCTTCATATGTTCCGCATTCTCCGGTCGCATCACAACGCCGCCTCCACAGGATACAATTACCTGGCTTTTTTTCTGAAGTTCAATCAGCAGATTGCTTTCCAGATCACGGAAAAATGCTTCTCCATACTCCTCAAAAATCTGCGGTATTGACATTCCCTGCTTCTTTGCAATCAAGGTGTCCATCTCAACACGCTCCATTTCAAGCATATGCTCCAGACCATCCGCTACGGTACTCTTCCCAGCTCCCATAAAACCGATTAAGAAGATATTATAGTCTAACAAACTCTTTGTCTGTATCTTACGGCTGTTTTTAAAAATATATTCAAAAATATGTAAAATTTCATCTTGAAACTCTTGATCTTTAACCTTAGTTTTCAGGTCATCTTCCTGTTTTTTATCCTGTTCCGGCTGAATAATCGGCGCACCTGTTTGCTTCTTATATGCGATTATATCCTTCATGCAATTCATTCGAATCACAAGTTCCTCAATGATACGGTCATCACATTGACTTATCTTTTCTCTGATTTCTTCTAATTTATCCATCTGGGCTTTTCCTTTCTTATATTTCTATGCTGTATTATAACAGGGAGATAGAAAATTATCAACATTTTAATACTTTAAAGCGAAAAACTTACTGTGTTTTATTGATAAAATGTAGTATTCATCGAATGCTTATGCTATAATTTTATACAAAACCATGAATATGCATATTCATTCACAAGGCATTATGACATGCAACAGTATTTCTGAAGGCCTTATTGAATATGTCAAAACATATGAATTTGAAATATAATTCAGAAAGGAACGGAATTATGCAAAAACGGAAATTGGGTAATACGGGATATGAGATCAGCCCAGTTGTATATGGCGGTATTGTATCTATGGAAGACGGTCAGGAGGCATCTGACCGCTATGTGGAATATGCCATTGAAAAAGGAATCAACTATTTCGATGTAGCTCCCTCATATGGAGATGCTCAGGAAAAACTGGGCAACTCCCTGAAGCCTTACCGGAAACAAATTTATCTTGCCTGTAAAACAAACTGCAGGCTGGCTGACGATGGAAAAAGGGAATTAGAAGAGTCCTTTGATCTGCTTCACACAGACTATTTTGATGTGTACCAAATGCATGGACTCGTATCTATGGAAGAACTGGATACCGCTTTTTCCAAAGGTGGCGTCATGGAAATTATGTGTAAAGCAAAAGAAGAAGGCAGTTTAAAGAAGCTTGGTATCACCTGCCATAGTGAAGAGGTAGCTCTGGAGGCACTGAAACGTTATGACTTTGACACTGTTCTCTTTCCTTTAAACTGGGGAATAAATCTGGGCAAGGACTTTGGTACCCGCATTTCCAAAGCCGCTAAAGAGAAAAACATCGGTTTACTTGGCATGAAAACGCTAATCCACCGCGCATGGTTCAATGAAGAAGAACGTACCCGGTCCTCCTTCCCGAAATCATGGTGCAAACCAATTTCTCACAATGAGGCCCTGGGGATCGCAGCCATTAAATACACGCTTTCCATGGGTGCTGATGCTGTAGTTCCACCGGGAAACTTCGAAAGTTTTTCTTTTGTTGTGGAGCATATTGCTGAATGCCTGAACAATCCTCTCTCTGACAAGGAAAAGGTTCTGCTGAATGAAGAACTTAGAAAAATAGACGGTCAATATTTCTTTTAACGATATGGTTATCTTGCCACACCATATTCACTTGAGCACATTAATGCATTAAAGAAATAATTGACTTTTTATGCCAAATAGTTTACTATTAAAAAATCATATATTTACAAAATTATACCGATAAAAACGAGATAATGAAAGGGGTTTATAAAAATGGCAAGAAAAATAACCGGTCATACACGTCTTGCATGTCTATTAGGAAGTCCAGTAGAACATAGCATTTCACCCGCGATGCATAACGAAGCCTTCGAGCAGCTCGGCATTGACTGTACTTATCTGGCATTTGATGCCGGTGTGGATAAAATGCCTCAGGTGGCAGAAGGCCTTCGGTCAATGAACGTTTTAGGCTTTAACATTACCATGCCAGATAAAAACATCATGTGTGAACTTTGCGATGAGCTTTCGCCTGCTGCCAGAATCGGCGGTGCAGTGAATACAGTATTAAATGACAATGGTAAATTTATAGGCTATACAACAGACGGAACCGGATTTATGATGGCATGTAAAGATTCCGGGTTTGACATCATCGGCAAAAAAATGACCCTGTTAGGAGCCGGGGGCGCTGCAAGTGCTATTATGATACAGGCAGCATTGGATGGCGTAAAAGAAATCTCGGTATTCAGCATTCATGATGCATTCTGGGATCGTGCACAGAAAATCGTGGAAACTTTAAATTCAGAATCCAAATGCAAAGTAACTTTGTTTGATTTCGATGATCCTTCTATCCTAAAGTCTGAAATTGCAGAAAGTGATATCCTTACTAATGGAACCAGTGTTGGCATGGCTCCAAATACGGATGGGTGCCTGATTACCGATACCAGCTTCTTTCATAAAGACCTTATGGTATTTGATGTAATCTATAACCCAAAGGAAACAAAGCTGTTAAAGCTTGCCAAAGAAAGCGGATGCCGTACCGCTAATGGTATGTATATGCTATTATACCAGGGTGCAGCTTCCTTTAAAATCTGGACCGGACAGGATATGCCGGTGGATATTATAAAAGAAAAATATTTTAAATAATCCAGAACGACATTTGAAAAGGAACCGGAAACATCAGTAAAATATCCTCAATTATTAGATCCTTATCTTTAGCATCCAGTACTGAAGAAATTTACAAAGATGTTTCCGGCTTCTTTTTTTTATTTTTGAATTACGTCATCTTTTAATTCCTCTGACTGCATTGTCTGACCAGTCTTTATCCGCTGAACCTCCTCAACGGACAGCCCCGTCTTCGTAGCAATGACTTCCACATCCAGGAGATCGATCAGGTTCTTTGCAATATCTATTGCTTTTTTCTTCTCCCCCTGTTCCATAGCTTCCTCTCGGATCATTATTTTTTCTTCCCATTGCTGCAAATAACGCACCCCCACTTCTTCATTGCGCTTAATGCTGCAGACGCGTTTATGTATCTTGTGAATACGCGAGCTTTGGCACTTGCTGCAGACTTCGTCCGTAGAGCATTCAACATAATTCAGAAAATCTATTAATTCCTGACTGACTCCATGCCGGTCTGTACCTTTTGTATTTAAAAATATCCTAACTGCGCCATCTTCTAAAATTGTACCTGGTAATTCTTTACATTCCATGCGGCAGGTATATCGATACTTCCCAAATCCAAAAAGATCAAAACAAGCGATCATAATCATATAGGAGTCATTTAATTCATTAAAGTCTATGACTCCCGGCTCTAACAGGGATACGTCCAGATGGGCTTGATAAAACCTGCCCCTTCTGGCCAGATTACCTGCATTCTTTTGCTGCATTTCCATATTATAAATTTTATCTTCGGCATCTGCGGCAAAAACGTCCATTTTTATCGATCTTTGTGAAGTAGTCGTTCGAAATTCCTTTTCTGTTTCATTTTTCATCAAAATAGTAATTTCTTTATCCAGAATGATTTCCAGCATCGCCTGACAGCATTCCGGATCTTCTGCTACCTGATCAAACAGAAATCTGTCTTTCAAATCCAATTTCTCTAACGGCTTCATCTTTTTTATTATTTTTTCCATCTTTTTCTCCTTTATTATAACACTAAAATTTGATTTCAGCAATATCGGACTTTGCACCAGCCACGATATTTAAAATTTACAGTTTCTTACTTTCTCCTAAATCAATTCACTTTAGGGATACAACACCCATTATCATTCATTGGAATTCCTGGCGACTTGCCAGAGACAGATTATTATAGATTTAAAATATTTTATATACAATAAGTTTATAATAATTATTATAATTAGTCAACAATAAATTTATTATATTATGTATTATTCTTATCATCTCATTATATATATTTAGTGATGATATTGTTTTTTTATTTATCTGAGTCCTTCTATTTATTCTATACCTTTTCGCTTATAGTAATTTGCCAAATCATTACTTACTTCTTTTGGTTTTATTGTGATCTGTACCACAATCATTATTATCTTTCAATTTATTTATCTCCCTTGCTCCACCCTATCTAATTCCATATTCCCCCTTTACAGCCCATTCTTATCTATGATACGATAATATTAAATAGCAAGTAAACAAGCCCTGCTGTACATGCCGCAGGGAACACGCATGAGTTTGAAAGGAGCATTTATGCGCTTATTAATAAAAAACGGACGAGTAATCGATCCATCCGAGAATAGAGATGAGATATCTGATATTTTAGTTGAGGATGATAAAATACTTAAAGTATCAGAGAATATCCAGGAGGACTCTGATGAAGTTTTAGATGCAGCAGGTTGTTATGTTATGCCTGGGCTGATTGATCTCCATGTCCACTTACGGGATCCCGGACTGGAATATAAAGAGAATTTAGAAACAGGTTCCATGGCTGCTGCCAAGGGTGGTTTTACTACCATCGTAGCAATGGCTAATACGCTTCCGGTAATCGACAGTGGTGATAAGATATCTTCTATTTATGAAAAAGCAGCAAGACTCTCTCCCATACATGTTCTTCAGGCGGGTGCTGTTACAAAAGGCATGCTTGGGGAAGAACTGGCGGATATTGCTTCAATGGCTGCATGCGGTGCAGCAGCCCTCAGCGAAGATGGAAAAACCGTCATGGATGCCGTACTCTACCAGGAAGGCTTAAGAACTGCTGCCAAGTTTAATCTTCCGGTTCTGGATCATTGTGAAGATGCCGAGCTAAAAGGCAAAGGGGTTATGAATGAATGTGAGGTCTCGAAAAAATACGGCCTCCCGGGAATTCTTAATGAAGTAGAAGACCGTATCATTGAGCGGGATATTCAGCTTGCCGGTGAAACCGGTGCCAAACTGCATATATGCCACTGTTCTACCAAAGGCTCTGTTGACCTCGTCCGCCGTGGAAAGGAACTTGGTATCAATGTAACGGCCGAAGTATGCCCCCATCATTTCACACTCACAAGCGATGAGATTCCTGCTGATGATACCAATTATAAAATGGCACCTCCTCTTCGATCTAAAGAAGATGTGGATGCATTAATAAAAGGGTTAGCTGATGGAACGATTGATGCCATTTCCACAGACCACGCTCCCCATGCTGCACATGAAAAAGATAAAGACTGGCGTAAAGCCGCTTTTGGCATCGTAGGATTAGAGACAGCGGTTGCTCTAACCATTACCAGACTGGTGGAACCGGGATATCTTACTCCTATGATGATGGCAGAACGTATGAGTACCTCCCCGGCACAAATTCTTGGAATTGATAAAGGAAGTCTCAAGGAAGGCAAGACTGCTGATATTGTAATCATTGATCCTTCCCATTCTTACAAAATTGATAAAAATACCTTCATTTCTAAAGGAAGGAATACTCCTTTTCATGGTTGGGATGTAAAAGGAAGAGTAAAAGCCACAATCTGCGATGGAAGGATTGTATACAGTGACTTTCAGGTTCCGCTCATGTAGTTCCTGGATATTGAAGGTGATAAAGCTTTTAAGCGAATTACAAAAGACTTACCCCGTTACATTAAAACAAAATAAGCCGGAACGGCTGTTTTTCCTTATCAGACCGTTCCGACCTATTATATAGACAACTTCATTAACTAAATTCATATCCTGGGATACCGTTATTGGTAAATGTAATTCCTTCAATCGGACTGAAACCCGATACTTTAATGCTTGTAACAACAGGAAATGAAGATCTGTCATCCGGAAATGAAAATGAAAGCGAGTTTTCATTCCCACTAAAAGCTGCCGTCGTTCCATCACCTGTAAAAGTTGCTGTGTTAGTTGGAAATGCCTCCTCTCCTGCTCCCGTGCTTGCATTTACTTTAAAAATAGTAAAATCAAACTTTGTATCTGTGACATTGGTAATGACAAGTTCATAATAATCTTCAGCAATATATTGACCGTTTTTTATATTATTTTCATCAAATCCTAATATAGATTCATCAAAATAATTTATGTCATATAATTGAACCTTCGATTTAACCTCAGTTGATTCCTTTAATACATTGTCTGTATCAGTTTGACTCTCCTGTGTCTCCACATGATTTTGGGACTCTGAATTTTGTGTGGATTCAATGGTTTCTTTTTTGGATGATATTTCTTCAGTAATAGATGTCTTTGTAATATCTGTTTGCTTAGATTCAGGTGAAGACTTATTTAATGCACAGCCTGTTAATGAATTAGATGCCACTAACATGAACGTAATAGTCATGACTGAAACTATCACTTTTTTTAGATTTTTTCTTATCATCATATACTTTCCATTCCTTTCTCTTCGCACTTATGCCCCTTTTTTATCGTATCAACACTGCCATTTTTCCCATCTGATTATACAGACTTTCAAAATCCTTTGCATTTCGAACTACAATCCCATCTAATGGATCATTGATTAGAACCGTACCTTGTTCTTTATCATATCCGCACAGTACAACACAATGTTCTCTGCCAAACCACCGATAAGTCCTTCCGTTTTCATAGTACGTCAGATCCGTATATACAGGCTGCATCATATACATTGTGTTCCATACAATCACCGGATTACCCGCTTCTACATATTTATACAGCTTTGATAATGAAGTTCCTGTAAGATCAACTGCCGTCAGTCCGGAACGTTTTTCTCTCAGGAATTTATTGGCTGCATTCGTGATAGCGGGAGCATAACATCCTGCCCCGTCATAGGATCTTGGATCTCCGATATACGCAGAAACGAAATTATAGGAACTATATTCCAGGTAATTGTCTGCAATAGTTGTCTTCTTCAGTGGAAATTTATAATAATTTAAAACGTTTGTCAGTGCAACAGATTCACATCCCGTAGGAAGTTCCGGGTTTTGCAGAATTGCATCCATTTTTATTTCATAGGATACCGCACGGGTCTTCGTTACAATTCCTTTAGCATTTACATAGCTGTCTCCGACCCATTTTTTCGCTGTCATTATACCTGTTTTGGAATTAAAATAATATTTTTTCCCATCAATTGTATGCCATCCGGTATAACGTGCCCCAGTTTTTTTATTTGCATAATATTTATTGCCCTTAACCGTAAACCAGCTCTTTTTCGTAACACCTGATTTCTTATAATAATACCATTTTCCTTTAATCTGCTGCCATCCACCCTTGAAATTTGGAATCCATTTCCCATCTCTGCCAACAAAATACCGCTTGCTGCCTTCTCCAATCCACTGATCTGTAACCCGGTTTCCCTTCTTATCCACATAGTAATTACCAATCCAACGGTTTTTCATCAGCTTTCCATTTGTTCCATAATAGCGGTATGTTCCCTGGGATGTCTTCTTCCATCCTGCATCTGCAGTAATTGGCAGGCATAATAACAGAAACATTAATATCAGCAGCATTGCCGGTCTCTTTTTCATTTGTGAATTTCCCCCTGTTTCATTTTCTCTTTTCGTATTATTATATCGCCCTTATATCTGGATTACAAGAATATAAACGGCACTATTACCGAATCAATACCGCCATCTGCCCGGTCAGGTCATAGATCGCCTCAAAATCTGCCGCATCGCGTTCAATAATTCCGTCTAACGGATCATTTACAGTAACGGTCCCCTTTTCTTTATCATAGCCGCACAGAACCACACAATGCTCTTTCCTGTACCAGCGGTAAGTCTTTCCGTTCTCTGTATATGTAGCACCGGTAAATTCAGGCTGCTGCATATACATGGTGTTCCATACCAATACCGGCTGTCCTGACTCGATGTAAGGATACAGGTCTTCCAATGCTGTTCCTGATATATCCTCCGCACGCAGCTCTGACTCCTTCTCTTCCAGATATTTGTTAGCCGCTTTTGTAATCGCAGGCGCATAACAGCCCGCACCATTTGCAGATCTCGGATTCCCAACGAAGGAAGAAACAAAATTGTCAGAACTGTAATCCAGGTATTGATCTGCTATTGTCGTTTTCTTCACCGGAAAATCATAAAATTGTAATACCATCGCCAGTGCAACCGATTCACATCCCGTAGGAAGTTCCGGCTTCTGAAGAATATTCTTCATTGTTATCGCTGCACTTGAAGGCAATTTTTTTGTTACCGTCCCATCCGGACCTACATATTTTTCACCAACCCACTGATTCATAGCCATTACCCCCGTTTCAGGATCAAAATAATATGTCTTATCGTCTATCACATACCAGCCGCTAAGCCTCTGCTGAGTAGTTTTATTCACATAGTATTTTTTTCCGTCCACTGTAAACCAGCCAGTTGCCAGGATTCCCTCATCCGTGTAGTAATACCACTTTTTATCTATCTCATACCAGCCTTTGGAAAACTCCTCAATAGCGTTTCCATCTGCTCCCAGAAAGACTTCTTCGCCCCCCTGCAGTACCCACATATTTTTTACGCGTTTCCCTTTGATATCCACATAATAATCTTCAGTCACTTCATTTTTAATTAAATATCCATTCAGGTCAAATGGAGGTATATTACTTTCACTATGTTTCTCATTAATCTGTGTTTCTGTTTGTGTTTCTCTCTGTGTCTCTGTCTGCGACTCGGTCAGAGATTCTGTATTCAGTTGATTATCTTCTGAGTTTTGTTTCATCCACTGGTTTAGGTCCAGCCAGCCCAGATTATCTTTCGCCTTTTCTTTAAGGCCATTTAGAATCTGGTCCGTACTATCCTGCTTGTTTTCTCCAAGAGATTTGGCGCTGATAGGAATACTAACAGCCATCACCACCAGGAGTACTGCGCAGGCAGCCCATTTCTTCTTCATCGGCAGATTCTCCTATTCTCATTTACATCCCTCTATTTTATAATGCCTTCTGTCTTTTTGCAAGCTACTATTCCCGAAATGTTCTTTTTCTATCATTCCTTTTCCCCTATTTTTGCTCCTATATAGAGAATAAAGTCGATTTTACAGGAAACAAACAGCATATTTTTCACATCATCTCTTGCCCCCTGTAGCAACCTGATGCATAATAAATCTAAAAAGATTTTTATTCAATGGAGAAATTATGCAGAAAATTTTATTTCTAGGCGACAGTATCACAGATGCAAACCGCAACTGGAATCCTCATACAAAGGGGCTGGGCGAAGGATACGTGCATGTCATTGCTGACGTATTGAAAACCCGCGCTCTCTCATATCAAATTATTAATAAAGGACATGATGGTTTCACCGTCCCTTCCCTGCTTCGGACACTGGAACAGGACTGCATTTTACAGGAACCTGATTTCGTAAGTATACTGGTGGGCAGTAATGATGTAGGCATATCTATGAATACAAAGGCCTCTCTTGAAAAGCAGAATTTTTTAAATAACTATACACAATTAATCCAACGTATTCAGCAACAAACTAGTGCGCACATTATCTGCATGGCACCTTTTATCTTCCCATACCCTCAGGAATATTTCTTCTGGATACCTGAAATTCTAAAAGCTCAGGCATACATTCAAAAAACCGCTGCGGCAAATAACCTTCCATGCATACTCCTTCACGACTGGTTAAATGAATACGCTGCAAATCATGGATACCGTGAAATTACAATAGATGGCATTCATCTCACTGAAAAAGGCCATGAAATGCTTGCCCAGACGTGGCTCGATTGCTTTGACAAACTTGTCAGCAAAAACAAAAAGTAAAATACACTTGACATTTCATGTAAAGCGTACTATACTTTTATTGTAAAGTTAACTATACATTTAAGTGGGTTTGCCATTCCTGGAATTATAAGTAACAATAAAGGTACAGGAACAATATCAATAATTAAAGACTGCACCCGGAAAGGAAGTGAATGGTTGCAAAATCGCATACAAATACTTCGAAAAGAAAGACGTATTACCCAAAGTGAATTGGCTGATGCGGTAGATGTCACCCGTCAGACCATAATTTCCCTGGAAAACGGGAAATACAAATCATCCCTGGTTCTGGCTCACAAAATTGCCCAGTACTTTCATTTAACCATAGAAGATATTTTTATTTTTGACCTGGAGGAGGAAAATATATGTTAATGAAAACCTTAACACCAACTGCTGCAAATGATCAGGAATTTGCCAACATCCTAAAAAAACGTACCGGATACTTTTTTATTTTAATCGCCCTTGGCATCATAACGATCTTAAGCTCACTTTACTTTTCATCAGGTGACCATGCCTATCTTTCTGA
Organism: uncultured Robinsoniella sp.; assembly: GCA_900539655.1. Lineage (GTDB taxonomy): Bacteria > Bacillota > Clostridia > Lachnospirales > Lachnospiraceae > Robinsoniella. Next base: position 222,462 of record UQCR01000001.1, on the reverse strand, counting down.
CTACACCAATGGACTTTATTGCGGGATGGGTACCGGATTAATTTTTGGTGGAATACTTTTAATTATTAAAATACGTTTCACTTTAAAAGACACCAAGAAAGTTCATACCGCAAGACTGAAAGAACAGGATGAGCGTAATCAGGCAATTGCCCAGAAAGCTGTGCAATCAGCATTACTTATTTTACTCGTATTGATCTATCTGGCTATGTTAATTTCCAGTTTCTTTAACCTGATCATTTTTAAAACACTCCTGTGTACCGCCATGGCATTTATGCTTCTCCTGGTGATTACAAAATTTTATTACCAGCGCAAATACTAATAGTTTTTCTAAAATAAATATATTTGGAAGGTGATGGAAATGAGAAATGATAGCTCTAAAATGAAATTACTCTGTATCGGATCTATGTTTATTCTGGCAGCAAATCTGATACGAGTAGTAAATTTCGAATTTTTTCCGGAAGAACTAATCCACTTCATATCAGGAATGGGCGCGGGACTAATACTAACAGCAGCATTTTTTCTGATTGTTTCCCCACGTACATGCAGCCGGATTAAGTCATGGAAAAATTCTATTGCAAATCTGCTGCTGCACAGATCTCTATAAAGTTTGTAAATAGACAGATGAACAAAGTTATTTATTAAGTGAACACACCTTTAATTGCATTACAGCCTATTGGAAAAGGTATACGAACAATTAATTCGGTTCTTTCTGATCTTTGGGTATAATATAATTATGGCAAGAAATAGCAAAGGAGCGTCAAGTCTGTATTCATTACAGATTTAACGCTCCTATTGGGATTTCAGAAAGCCCATATTACCCAAAGTTCAGAAAGAACCATTAATTCTACTCGTATACCTTTTCTCTTATTATAATTTTCGTATCATCAAAATAAAGCCTTTATACTTCCCCCATCCGAAATTGCATTCTATTAAGCTTCCATAAATTAATATTCCCTTTATTCGTATGGATCACCAATTCATGGACTATTTCTTTTGGATAAAACCTGGTAGTCATAACTTTTTCCCCATCATTAATAAAGATTTCAAGAATGGAGTTATCCACAAGTAAATGGATCTTTTCCATCTTATCCACAAGCACCGTTCTGCTGGTCCTTCCTGCTGCGAGGCTTCCCATAAGCCTTAGTACTATCTTCCTCTCATTCGGATTATAATTGATCATCAAATCTTGCGCAATACGTATTTCAAATGCCTGAGTCACAAATAACACTAATTCATACATGGACATTTCTTTCTTCACAAAACTGCCTGCTATTTCTTCCGCTATTTTTTCCCCACGAAGTGTCTGCAGTTCCACGGGGGGACTTTGGCATATTTGTCCGTGTTTCCATTCCAGCACACGGGGTACAGTGAGACAATGCTGCCAATTTTCTTTTTGCGCCGTAGGATTTTCGTAATCTGCATCCGGCATACCTGCCCAGCCAATCATGATCCGCCTCCCGCTTTCATCCTGAAACGTCTGAGGAGCATAGAAATCAAAGCCATAATCCAGCTCTGTAAAATCACCCAACCTGCACTGTGATGTAATTTTTTGATCTACAGTATAATAACCGCATTGATAGAGATTCTGGTACCTCATTTCTTCTGAATCCGCCCCCTGGGGACAGACAACAAGAATATTAACACCATCCAACTGAAAGAAATCAGGGCATTCCCACATATATCCAAACGCTTCCTCACTGGTTATCCGGCTCTGAAAATGCCAGTTCACTCTATCTTCTGATTCAAAAAGCAATACTTCTCCCGTATCATTTTCTGCATCATCTCCCCGTTTTCTGGCGCCCTGTACCATATAATAACGATCGCCCTCACGCCAGACCTTGGGATCCCTTACATGACAGGTGCAATCGGGCGGATAGTCCCTATTGGTCATAATGCAGTGCTTATTTTCAAAGTGTAATCCGTCTTTACTGACTGCAAGCACAGTATTGGACTCCCTTCCACTATTTACATAGTCATAGTCACCTAAGAGTTTCACATTGCCAGTATAATACAAACACATCGTATCATCTTCTATAAATGCTGACCCTGAGTATACTCCATGGCAATCATAAGGCTGGTCCGCATAGATGGCAGTTCCCAGATACTCCCACTCTGTCAGATTATTACTTCTGTAATGTCCCCAGAATTTCACCCCGCCATTTGCATTAAAAGGAGAATATTGAAAAAAAACGTGATAGTATCCTTTATAAAAGCAAAGTCCATTGGGATCATTTAACCAGCCAGTTACCGGCATCAGATGAAATCCCGGACGACACCGGTCATTCTCCCAGTTCATCCAGGCATTTCTCTCCTTTTCCCCCACAAGCTTCACCAAATCTCTGTACATCGCATTCATAATATGCCGCTCCTCTGATTTCCTAAATTAGCAAACTTCAATAACTACATCCAGTTCTTCTGTTAACTGTCCGGTTTTACAGTTCACATTTTCATAATCATCAGTGTTTGTGACAATGACCATTGTCGTAGAATCATATCCGGCTTCTTCAATACCTTTTTGGTCAAACTCCAGAAGAAAATCTCCCTTCTTCACAACTTCATCTACCTTTGTATATGCCTGGAAGTGTTCTCCTTTCAGGTTAACAGTATCGATCCCTACATGAATTAAAATTTCCAGTCCGGCTTGATTGGTAATCCCTATTGCATGCTTCGTTTCAAAGAAGGTTGTCACAGTTCCGTCAAAGGGTGCAACCACCCGATTACCGGTTGGTATAATTCCAACACCTTTTCCCAGCATTTCAGATGCAAATGTTTCATCCTCTACTTCGGATATGGGGATCACTTTCCCTTTTAGCGGACTAAATACATTCTTATAATCAGCAGGGTCTGATATAATGTCATTTGCCTCTTCAATGATCTTATTTTTATACCCAAACAACCATGTCAGTACAAATGCTGTACCGGCGGAGATTAACATCATAATCAGGTAATGCACAGGCTGGTTCAGGCATAAAAGTATTCCAAAGATGCCGGTCACTCCCGTCCCTGTTGCCCCAAGTCCAACCACAGATGCGTACAGGGCACCGCACGCACCACCTATGGATGCCATGATAAATGGTTTCACATAGCGTAGGTTTACCCCAAAGATTGCAGGCTCTGTAATTCCCATAAATGCACTTAACGCTGATGGAACTGCCATAGCCTTTGTTTTCAGATCTCTCGTCTTTAACGCTACTGCCAGTGCGGCACCACCCTGTGCCATATTTGCTGCCGAAGCAAGCGGGAGCCAGAAAGTCATTCCAAATTTTGCAATCTGCCCAAGGTCTATGATTGTATACATGTGGTGTACACCGGCTACCACCGTTGTAGCATAGGCACCTCCCATAATAAAACTTCCAATTCCCAGAGGAAGTGCTATAAGCCACTGTACCGCGTCCAGAAGCCCATTTTCCACAGTTACAAATACAGGTCCTATAATAGAAAGTGTTAAATATCCCGTTACAAATACACTGACCAAAGGTGTTACAAACAGGTCAAACATGGCGGGCACAATTTTATGAAGTCTCTTTTCAATCTGTGCCAGTACCCATACGGATATAATGACCGGAATGACATGCCCCTGATACCCTACCATATCTACGCTGTAAAGTCCGAACCAGACGCTCTGTGTAGCCTGTACCCCTTCTGTTGCTACTGTCCAGGCATTCTGCAGATCCGGATGGATCATGATCATGCCGATTACTGCGGACAGGAAAGGATTGGCACCAAACACTTTACCTGCACTGTATGCAATGAGAATCGGCAAAAATGTATATGCTGTGTTGCTGAAGATCTTTGCAAATACATAGATGGAGCCGGATGTGTTAATATCCAGGAAACCATTGGCAACCATAAAGTTTAACGCTTCCATAATGCCCATCAAGAAACCACTGGCAACGATAGCCGGAATAATTGGAACAAAAATGTCCCCTAATGTTTTAATCAGCCTCTGTAATGGATTAGCCTTAGACGCTGCAACCTGCTTAAGTTCCTCTTTACTGCTTTCTGAAATATCTGCAATCTGAATAAACTCATCATAGACTTTATTCACCACGCCCGTTCCCAGAATAATCTGCATCTGTCCCTGGGCAAAGAAAACTCCTTTTACCCCCTCTATATTTTCTACCATTTCCTTATCGGCTTTTTCATTGTCAGATATGACAAGACGAAGCCTGGTTGCACAATGAGCAGCTGATATCAAATTCTCTTTGCCGCCGGTCTTCTCGTAAATCTCACTGGCTACTTTTCTGTAATCCATTTCCTTACTCCTCCTCCATGTGTTATCGATCTCACATAATGTTTAATAATTACCATATAATATCCCCAATATATTTATGAAATATTATATGGTATCGATTTCATTTACTTAAATTTATTTTACACGCTTTTTCCTAGATTGTAAATTATGAAACTAAGCCAAAATTCAAACAAGAAATTTGTGTAAGTTTACTAGTAATTCATAAAGTCAAAAGTAAAGACACGCTCTAGAGTATCAACCAGTCATCATTGTTGCTGTCCGGCTGAAGTATTAGAGGGTATCTGAACATTTCTTCCTTACAGAATCTCTCAGAATAATTTCATATCCTAATTTGAGTTTTTTCACATGGGTATCTTTGGCTTCGATAAGATTTACTAACATTTCTGCCGCTTCTTGTCCACTTTGTTCATAAAAAAATCTGGCTGTAGTAAGTTTTGGGGTAATTACTCTTGAAAACTGGCTGTCACCCATACCTGCTACAGATATATCCTCCGGTATGCGCAGTCCTTTTTCTTTCATATATTCAATAGCCCCAAGAGCGATACTGTCTGTTACACATACGACTCCATCCACCTTCGGCACATCTTCCAGAAGCTGTTTCATCTGCCTGTATCCGGATTCTGATTGAAACTCACATACTCGCATAGCCTTACTGTTTATTTCCATTCCAGCACCCTTCTGGGCGGCCAAAAAGCCATCTTTACGTTCCACACCAACTGCATGATCCTTTTCTGTCACACCTAAAAATCCAAGTTGACGGCATCCAGCGTGAATCAAACTTTCTGTCAATTCCCTGGCTGCGTGGTAATCATCATGGAATACACTGCAGTAACCCTCTAATTCCTGCCCCAGTATCACCACTGGCGCATCCAGCGATTTCAATTCGTCCATATGTTTTTTCGTAAACATGGTGGCAATGAATACAATTCCGTCCACATGGTTATTCCGAAAGACATTGATATATTCCAATTCTTTCTTGATGTTGTTTTCGGTATTTCCAAGCAATATATGATAACCGTTTTTTGTAAGTACCTGGCTGATTCCATTTACCATATTGCTGATTGACTCAGAGCTGATCTTTGGCACAATGACACCAATCAGCCTTGACTTCTTCGTGCGAAGTGCCTGCGCGGACATGGAAGGTACATAACCAGTTTTTTCTATTACATCACGGATTTTTTCCCTTTTCTCGTCACTTATGTAGCCATTATTAAAATACCTGGAAACCGTAGCTCTGGAGACTCCTGCTAATTCCGCTATTTCACTGATATTCATAATGTTTTCAACCTTCCTTATCATAAAAACATATTTTGAGGTATCGATTTCATACAAACTGTAAAAAAGCTCCCGCTATCATCTAGCGGGAGTCTATTTCTCTTATACAAGCTCTAACAGAACTTCCATAGCTGCATCACCCTTACGAAGGCCAATCTTTACGATTCTTGTATAACCACCGTTACGGTCTGCATATTTAGGAGCGATTTCAGTAAATAATTTATCTACTAAATCAACCTGTTTCGCATTAGCTTTTTTACCAGCTGCTTCCTTCGGTACTTCCTTTACAGGATAAAGTACTTTTAACATCTGTCTTCTGGCATGAAGTCTGGAAGCATTGTCTTTTTTGATTTCTTTTTGAACTTCATCGTAAACAGTAACTTTCTTACCATCTACAACTTCTTTTACTCTTTTGCCATCTTTGTCTTTACGTGCTACTTTTGCAGTAACAGTAACAGTTTCAAAGTTGTCTCTTTCTCTAACAGCCATAGCAATTAAGCCTTCTGCAACTTTGCGGATTTCTTTTGCTTTGGTTTCTGTTGTAACGATCTTACCATTGTGGAGTAAAGCTGTAACCTGGTTTCTGATTAATGCTTTTCTCTGACTGGAAGTTCTTCCAAGTTTTCTATAACCTGCCATTTTTAAATTTCCTCCATATGTGGAACACCTAAGAATGCTCTTCGGGCTTACTTCCTAAATGCTTTCTTGTCCATAATGTTTTATTATTGATACCTAGAGCCTGTTTGAAAATTCATTCCTGCCATCTGCACGCCCCACTTTGCGGCATATTTGCCCCGAATTCAGGTTACGTAGCCCGCTACGCGCCCTTCATCCGGGACAAATCTCCCACAAACTGTGACGTACATCTGTCAGAAAGCAATTTCAAAACACGCTTTGGCACAGTCATCTTTCCCAAATTAATTGGGAAAGTATACCCCAGCAACTATTCGTCGCTTGGGTTCAACTGTAATCCAAGTTCTTTTAATTTGCCTAATACTTCTTCTAGAGACTTACGTCCTAAGTTACGAACCTTCATCATATCTTCCGAAGTCCTGTTACACAATTCTTCTACGGTATTGATACCGGCTCTCTTTAAGCAGTTGTAAGAACGAACAGATAACTCTAATTCGTCAATGTTCATTTCTAACACTTTTTCTTTTTCATTGTCTTCTTTTTCAATCATAACTTCTGCGGATTTCGCATTTTCTGATAAGTCAATGAATAAGCTTAAATGCTCACTTAAAACTTTCGCTGCAAGGCTGACTGCTTCATCAGGAGCTAATGTTCCATTTGTATATACGTCTAATGTCAGTTTATCGTAGTCGGTAATCTGGCCTACACGGGTATTCTGGACAGTCAGGTTAACACGTTCTACCGGGGTGTAAATAGAATCCACTGCAATTACACCAATCGGCATATCTTCGTTTTTACCCTTATCAGCACTTACATATCCTCTGCCTTTTGTAATGGTAAGTTCCATGTATAATTTGCTGTCTGCACCACCGTTTAAAGTTGCGATGACTAAGTCCGGATTGAGAATCTCAATATCCTGGTCTGCCTGAATATCGGCAGCTGTTACTACGCCTTCGCCTTCAAACTCGATGTATGCAACCTTAGCTTCATTCGTCTCACTGTTGTTCTGAATCGCCAGTGATTTGATGTTCATAATGATCTCAGTGACATCTTCTTTTACACCTGGAATCGAGCTGAATTCATGCAGCACGCCTTCAATCTTTACCTGGCTTACTGCAGCTCCAGGCAGTGAAGAAAGCATGATTCTTCTAAGAGAATTACCAAGCGTCGTTCCGTAACCTCTCTCTAAAGGTTCCACAACAAATCTTCCGTAGGTCTTATCGTCTGATATCTCAGCTATCTCAATTTTTGGTTTATTAAAATCGAACACTATAAAAGCCCCTCCTTTGGGTTATCATTTTTTTGAGGGTGACGAAATCACTTTAAGGATTATTTAGAATACAACTCGACGATAAGCATCTCATCAACTGGAACATCAATTGCTTCTCTGGCTGGAGCTTCTTTTACAGAAATCTTTAATGCTTCTGCTTCAGTATCTAACCATTCAGGAACAAGTCTTCCACTTGTTGCATCTAAAATATCTTTGTATCTCTGAGAACCTTTGCATTTCTCTTTGATTTCGATTGTATCGCCTGCTTTTACTAAATAAGAAGGGATATTAACCTGTTTGCCGTTTACTAAAACATGCTTGTGGTCAACGATCTGTCTTGCTTCTTTTCTAGTTCTTGCAAGTCCTGCACGGAATAATACGTTGTCTAATCTGGTCTCTAATAAGATCATCAGGTTAGGACCTGTCATACCCGTCATTTTCTCAGCTCTTTTATAATAGTTTCTGAAAGGTTTTTCTAAAACACCATAAATGAATTTCGCTTTTTGTTTTTCTCTTAACTGCAAACCATACTCACTCATTTTACGGTTTGCTCTTCTTAATTCTCTAGTGGATTTTTTATCTATTCCTAAGTAAATTGGATCTAATCCAAGTGATCTACATCTTTTAAGAACAGGAACTCTATTAACTGCCATCTTACTCTACCCCTCCTATTAGACTCTTCTGCGTTTTGGTGGACGGCATCCATTATGTGGAACCGGAGTCACGTCTCTGATACTAGTTACTTCAAGACCACATGCCTGAAGAGCACGAATCGCTGCTTCACGTCCTGAACCTGGTCCTTTTACCATTACATCTACAGTCTTAAGACCATGTACTAATGCTGCTTTTGTAGCTGTTTCAGCTGCCATCTGTGCAGCATATGGAGTAGATTTCCTTGAACCTCTAAATCCCAGACCACCAGCACTTGCCCATGATAAAGCATTTCCTTCAGCATCTGTTAATGTTACGATTGTGTTATTGAAAGATGACTGAATGTGTGCCTGTCCGCGTTCAACGTTTTTCTTTACACGCTTTTTTGTCACTTTTTTGGTAACTTTTTTAGCCATTTTAAACTAACCTACTTTCTCATATTCTTTAATAAAGTTTATAATTTTCGTATTACAAATATTATTTTTTCTTATTAGCAACTGTTCTCTTAGGACCTTTTCTGGTTCTTGCGTTTGTCTTTGTCTTCTGTCCACGAACCGGAAGTCCTTTTCTATGACGGATTCCACGATAGCATCCGATTTCCTGTAATCTCTTGATATTAAGAGCGATTTCTCTTCTTAAATCACCTTCTACAGTCTGTGTTTCATCAATTACGTCACGGATTCTTCCTACTTCTTCATCAGTTAAATCTCTGACACGAGTGTCCGGATTCACCTTTGCAGATTCCAGAATTTTTGTTGCGCTTACTCTACCGATTCCGTAGATGTAAGTTAATCCAATTTCTACACGTTTTTCTCTTGGTAAGTCTACACCAGCAATACGAGCCATGTAATATTTCCTCCATTTTCTTGTAAGATCACGATGCCGCGCAGCCCATGCTTTTTGCACGTCTGAAATGTGTGCACCCTTCGAAATCTTAATTATATTGTCCTTAATTGAGGCACGGATAGATGGTCCTGCCCAGCCGCATTGAAATACGACCTTTCCGAATGCCCCCCATTACTGAATGAGGTGGTATGCATGCATCCGGTATTATAAGCAATATATGGTGGAGCAAGTCTCCACTTTATATTGTCATCAGCAGTAACAACACCCCCTGGTGAGTCCTGCTGCAGCCGCACTAAAATAAAACTTTTACAAACAGAATTAACCCTGTCTCTGTTTGTGCTTCGGATTTTCACAGATTACTCTGATACTTCCTTTTCTTTTAATGATTTTGCATTTTTCGCAAATAGGTTTCACTGATGATCTAACCTTCATGGTAAATCCTCCTTTCACACCATTTAACGCCCGGTATTTGGGCAAACTGCGACACCGAAACATGGTGTCTTCACAAAAAGTTCGACTCAAATTATAACACGAATATATTGGAAAAGCAAGCAAAATATTAACTTTTTTTACTTATCTCTCCAAATAATACGGCCTTTATCTAAATCGTACGGTGATAATTCGATTGTAACTTTGTCACCCGGAAGAATACGAATGAAATTCATACGTAATTTTCCACTGATGTGTGCTAAAACCACATGCTTATTTTCCAATTCTACTTTAAACATCGCATTTGGTAATTTCTCTAACACAGTTCCTTCTACTTCAATAACATCTACTTTTGACATTTAAAAACCTCCTGAAACTTTCTTCACCTGATTGACATTATCTGTTTTCTGTGATTTACGATAATGCTTAATTGCTCGTTTGATATCTTCATTTTTAAGTGAATCCATAGGTGCACCGCACAAATCTTCCGGAATTATGCGGATCACCTGGATATGTTTTTTCTTCTTCTTCTTGGGATGCTCCAGGGGTTTCACCCTGCCATCCGTCAGATATACATATTCACCATCTATGGCACTTATTACATACAGACAGTCCTTATCGTGACCGGCTCTTGATACAGCCAGCATTCCTATCTCAAATCTTTCCATTTTTTGCCCTCATTATTCATCTATACGGCCTAAAGTTAAAATTTCAGGCTCATCTTCCGTAATCAATACGGTATTTTCATAATGGGCAGACCAGGAACCGTCCTCTGTCACTACCGTCCAGTCATCATCCAGCCACTCTACATCATAACGACCGGCATTAATCATTGGCTCAATAGCAAGGGTCATTCCAGGCTGAAGGCGGATACCTCTGCGCTTCTGTGCAAAATTGGGAATCTGAGGATCCTCATGCAGGCTGGTGCCTATTCCATGTCCAACCAGATCACGGACTACGCCATAGCCAAAGCTCTCAGCATATGCCTGAACCGCTGCTGAAATCTCATGCAGATGATGTCCGGCTCTTGCAAATTTGATCCCCTCAAAGAAAGACTGTTTTGTTACTTCAATCAGTTGTTTTGCTTCCTTACTGATTTCGCCCACCGCATGAGTTCTGGCTGCATCAGAGTGAAAGCCTTTATAGATAAGTCCAGCATCCAGGCTGACAATATCTCCTTCTTGTAAAATACGGTTTTTAGAAGGGATTCCATGTACGACTTCATCGTTAACGGAGACGCAGATCGATGCCGGATATCCATTGTAATTCAGAAAATTAGGAGTACAGCCAAAGCTTCTGATAATCTGCTCGCCAAGCTGATCAATTTCCAGGGTAGATATCCCCGGCTTGATTGCCTTTGCCAATTCATTATGAGTTATCTCCAGTAATCTTCCAGCTTCTCTCATAAGTTCAATTTCTTTTGCAGACTTTATTGTTACTGACATAGTGTTACACTCCTAATATCTGTACGATAGCTGTAAATACGTCTTCCATATCTACGGTGCCATCTACTTCTTTTAATATTTGCTTGCTGCTGTAATACTCAATTAACGGCTGTGTCTGATCATGATATACATCCAGACGCTTTTTAACCGTTTCCGGTTTATCATCATCTCTTAAAATCAGTTTTTCACCGTCAATGTCACAGGTTCCTTCCTTTTTCGGAGGGTTATATGCAACATGGTATGTAGCACCACAGCCTACACAGGCTCTTCTTCCGCCCATACGGTTGATGATATTTTCGTCCGGAACTTCCACATTAATTGCATAATCCACTTTATCGCCTAAGTTAGCAAGTGCTGCATCTAATGCTTCTGCCTGAGGAATCGTTCTTGGGAAACCATCCAGAACATAGCCATTTGCACAGTCGCTCTGCTGTACTCTGTCTACTACCAGATCCACTACCAGCTCATCCGGAACTAACAGCCCCTGATCCATGTAAGTTTTTGCTTTCTTCCCCAGTTCCGTTCCATTTTTGATATTGGCACGGAAAATATCTCCTGTAGATATATGTGGAATCTGATACTTATCCGCAATTTTCTTAGCCTGTGTTCCCTTACCGGCACCAGGTGCACCTAACATGATAATCTTCATACTTTACCCCTACCTTTCCTTGGATATTTATGATAATCCATCCTATCTGCTCAGAACCATGAACAGATATAATCCATCCTATATAGCATTTAAGTGCACTACCCACCTACCGCTGCCTGTGCAGACAACGGTAAGTGATGCAGTACACTGTTTACTCACTTAAGAAGCCTTTATAATTACGTACTAACATCTGTGATTCAATTTGCTTTAATGTTTCCAGAACAACACCTACGATGATGATGATGGATGTACCACCAAAGGAAACATATGCACCAAATACTCCGTTAAAGAAGATTGGAATTATAACAACAATTGTAAGTCCTACAGCTCCTAAAAATACGAGATAATTTAATATTTTGTTTAAGTAATCTGTGGTTGGCTTTCCAGGACGAATACCCGGAATAAATCCACCCTGCTTTTTCATATTATCCGCTACTTCAATTGGGTTGAATGTAATGGATGTATAAAAATATGCAAAGAAAATGATCATTGCAATGTACAGTACCAAACCAACCGAATAAATCGGCTGTTTTGGACTAAACCAGTTATTCTGGCTCATCATTCCCAGGATGGTTGCACCAACTCCAGTTCCTCCGGTTTTACCTAAGAACGATGCGATAACAGTCGGCATGGACATCAGGGAAGAAGCAAAGATAACCGGAATAACTCCAGCTGTATTTACTTTCAACGGAATATGTGTGGACTGGCCTCCAACCATCTTCCGTCCCTGCATTTTCTTTGCATACTGAACAGGGATTCTTCTCTGTGCATCGTTCAAAAGTATAACTAACACAACTGTAACCACTATTACTGCAAGGATTACTAATGCTGCCAGTGAACCACGGGCAACAGATTTTCCTTTTACGAACGTAGTGTAAAGTGTCGTTAAATCAGAAGGAATTCTGGAAAGGATATTGATCATCAATACGATGGAGATACCATTTCCGACACCCTTTTCTGTAATACGTTCACCAACCCACATTAAGAAAGCAGAACCGGCTGTTAATGCAACTACAACCATAAATGCTTTCACGAAGTTCATATCCGGGATTAATCCTTTGTTACCAAAACCAATTGCCATGGCAATTGATTCAATTAATGCTAAAGCAACCGTTACATAACGGGTAATAGCAGTAAGTTTCTTCCTGCCATCTTCCCCTTCTTTTTGCATTTCTTCTAACTTCGGAATTGCAATTGTAAGAAGCTGGATTATGATTGAGGATGTAATATAAGGTGTAATATTCAATGCGAATATTGACATCTTCTCGAAAGAGCCACCGGTGAATGCACTAAAGAAATTAAATGCATCACCGGTCTGGTTTGCAAACCAGTTGGCTAAATACGATCTATCCACTCCTGGAACAGGAAGCTGAGAGCCCAATCTTATTACTACCAGCATCAAAAACGTGAAGAAAATCTTTTTTCGTACTTCCTTAATTTTAAATGCATTTCGTAGCGTCTCTAACATTAGATCACCTCTGCTTTTCCACCAAGTGCTTCTATTTTAGTTTTTGCACCTTCACTGAAGGCATTTACTTTTACAGTAAGCTTCTTTGTAAGTTCACCGTTGCCAAGTATCTTAACGCCATCTTTTGGACTTTTAATAACACCTGCTTCCATTAATGTTTCAATGGTAACTTCGGTATCATTTTCAAATCTTTCAAGCTCGCTAACGTTGATTGATTCAATCTCAAGAGTATTTCTGTTCGTGAAACCTCTCTTCGGGATACGTCTGTATAAAGGCATCTGTCCACCTTCGAAGCCAATTCTTGTTGCTCCTGAACGAGCTTTCTGTCCTTTATGTCCTTTACCAGCAGTTTTACCGTTTCCTGAACCGTGTCCACGTCCTCTTCTGAAGTTATCGCTGTGTTTCGAACCTTCAGCAGGCTGTAAATTTGATAAATCCATCTCGACACCTCCTTATCAATAATTTAGATTTCTTCTACTTTCACTAAATGCTGTACCTGTTTCACCATTCCCATAGTAGCTGCGTTGTTTGGTAATTCAACTGATTTATTTACTTTTTTCAGTCCCAAAGCTGCTACTGTAGCACAATGTTTAGGAATAGCACCGATTGTAGATTTCACTAATGTAACTTTTACTTTATCTGCCATTTTTCAAATCCTCCTTACGCCAGAATCTCTTCAACAGATTTTCCGCGAAGTCTAGCAACTTCTTCAGGAGACTTGATCTGTCTTAAGCCTTCGATCGTTGCAAGTACTACGTTTTGTTTATTGTTTGATCCTAAAGATTTTGTACGGATGTTCTTGATGCCTGCAAGCTCAAGTACGCTACGTGCAGGACCACCAGCGATAACACCGGTACCTTCAGGAGCTCTTTTTAACAATACGGAAGCACCACCGAATTTACCCTGAAAATCATGTGGGATACTAGCATTGTCATCCATTGATACACAGATGAGCTTTTTAGCAGCATCTTCTTTTCCTTTACGGATAGCTTCTGGAATCTCAGTAGCTTTACCAAGTCCAGCGCCAACGTGTCCGTTGCCATCACCAACAACTACCAAAGCTGTAAAACGGAAGTTACGACCACCTTTAACAACTTTTGTTACACGTTTAATTGATACTACTTTTTCGTTTAATTCTAAGCTGCTAGCATCAATAATTGTATGTTTCATGTGTTCTACCTCCTAAAATTCTAGACCAGCTTCTCTAGCTGCATCTGCTAATGCTTTGATTTTACCCTGATATATGAAGCCGCCTCTATCAAAGACAACAGTTGTAATACCTTTTTCCAAAGCCTTTTTTGCAATAACAGTACCTAAATATGCTGCTGCATCAACGTTATTGGTCTTCTCTAATTCCGCTTTTACATCCTTCTGAAGGGTGGAAGCTGAAACAAGTGTATTTCCAACTGTATCGTCAATAATTTGAGCATACATATGATTATTACTTCTAAACACTGCTAAACGTGGTCTTTCAGTAGTTCCGCTGAAACGATTACGAATTTTCAGGTGTTTTTTTTCGCGAACTTTTGTTCTGGATTCTTTATTAACCATTTTCACACTCTCCTTAATTATTTCTTACCAGTCTTACCAACTTTACGTCTAATAACTTCATCAGCATATTTAATACCTTTTCCTTTATAAGGTTCCGGTTTTCTCTTCTCTCTGATTTCAGCTGCGTATTGGCCAACTTTTTCTTTATCGATACCTTTTACAATGATCTTATTTCCTTCTACAGCAGACTCTAATCCTTCTGGATCGATCATTTCTACCGGATGGGAATATCCAAGAGATAATGTTAATTTATTACCAGCTTTTGCTGCTTTGTAACCAACACCATTTACTTCAAGAACTTTCTGATATCCTTCACTAACACCTACAACCATGTTAGAAATTAAAGTTCTTGTCAAACCATGTAATGATTTCATTTTCTTTAAATCGTTAGGTCTTGTTACAAGAACCTGACCGTCTTCTAATTTGATTTCCATTTCTACAGGTAATACTCTTTCAAGTGTACCTTTGCTACCTTTTACAGTAACTTTATTGCCTTCTGCAATTTCAACAGTAACGCCTGCCGGAACTGCTACTGGCATTCTTCCGATACGTGACATTTTAAATGTCCTCCTTACTTAAATTTTCGGAAAGGGTCTGAGCCCTTTCTGTTTTCAGTAACTTCTATAATTTACAGCCTACCAAACAAATGCCAGAACTTCTCCGCCTACCTGAAGCTTTCTAGCTTCTTTGTCAGTGATAACACCCTGGTTGGTAGAAATAATTGCTACGCCTAAACCTCCAAGTACTTTTGGAAGTTCTTCCTTGTTTGCGTATACACGTAAACCTGGTTTAGAAATTCTCTTAAGACCTGTAATGATCTTTTCATTTTTATCTGCACCGTATTTTAAAGTGATACGGATTGTATTAAAGTTTCCATCTTCTACGATATCATATTTTGCAATATAACCTTGATCTAAAAGAATGTTTGCAATAGCAATTTTCATTTTAGAAGCAGGTACATCTACTGTATCATGTTTAGCAGTATTTGCATTACGAATTCTTGTAAGCATATCTGCGATTGGATCGCTCATTGTCATTTAAGTTGCCTCCTCTCTACTACTTTATCCTACCAGCTTGCTTTTTTCACGCCTGGGATCTGTCCTTTGTATGCTAATTCACGGAAGCAGATTCTGCAGATTCCGTATTTTCTTAAATAAGCATGTGGACGTCCACAGATTCTACAACGGCTGTATTCTCTTGTAGAGAATTTTGCCGGACGTTGCTGTTTGATTTTCATTGCTGTTTTAGCCATGAAATTTCCCTCCTATAACTATTTAGTAAACGGCATATTGAACTGTGCCAATAATTCACGAGCTTCTTCGTCAGTCTTAGCAGTCGTAACGAAAATTACGTCCATACCTCTAACCTTGTCTACTTTATCGTATTCGATTTCAGGGAAAATCAACTGTTCTTTAATACCCAGTGCATAGTTACCTCTTCCATCAAATGCGTTAGGGTTTACACCTCTAAAGTCACGTACACGAGGTAATGCTAAATTGATCAGACGATCAACAAATTCATACATTCTCTCGCCACGAAGTGTTACCTTACATCCGATTGCCATACCTTCACGGATTTTGAAATTAGCAACAGAATTCTTTGCTCTGGTAAGAACTGCCTTCTGTCCTGCAATGGTTTCCATGTCTTTTACAGCAGTTTCTAATAATTTAGCGTTATCTTTAGCTTCGCCAACGCCCATATTGATAACAACTTTATCAATCTTCGGTACTTCCATTACATTTTTATATCCAAATTTTTTGATCATAGCATCTACGATCTCATTCTTGTAAGTTTCTTTCAGTCTACTCAACTTGTGCGGCCTCCTCTCTTAATTAATCGATCACTTCGCCAGTTGCTTTCGCAAAACGAACTTTTTTGTCTCCATCCATTTTAAAACCAACTCTTGTTGCTTTTCCTTTGTGAAGCAGCATAACGTTAGAAACATCGATAAACGCTTCTTTATTGATGATTCCACCCTGCTGATTCGCTGCTGATGGTTTTGAATGCTTTGTAATCATGCCTACGCCTTCAACAAGTACTTTACTTGCTTTTACGTCTACAGCAAGAACTTTGCCTTCTTTATCTTTATCTTTACCAGCGATCACTTTTACAGAATCGCCTTTTTTAATTTTCATAGCTGACATTCTTTTGGCACCTCCTTATAATACTTCAGGAGCTAAGGAAACAATTTTCATGAATTGTTTTTCACGAAGCTCTCTGGCTACTGGTCCAAAAATACGAGTTCCTTTTGGATTCTTGTCATCTTTGATAATAACAGCAGCATTTTCGTCGAATTTAATATAAGAACCGTCTTTACGACGAGCGCCTTTTACTGTACGAACAACTACAGCTTTTACAACATCACCTTTTTTTACAACACCGCCTGGTGTTGCATCTTTAACGGTAGCTACGATAATGTCGCCGATATTTGCATATCTTCTGGTAGATCCGCCCATAACTCTGATACAAAGTAATTCTTTGGCACCAGTGTTATCAGCAACTCTAAGTCTACTCTCTTGTTGTATCATGCTGATATACCTCCTATACTATTTAACTCTCTCGATGATTTCAACAAGTCTCCATCTTTTATCTTTGGATAATGGTCTTGTTTCCATAACTTTTACGGTATCACCAATGTTACATTCATTATTTTCATCATGTGCTTTTAATTTATATGTTCTCTTTACGATCTTTTTGTAAAGAGGATGTTTAACATGGTCTTCTACTGCAACGACAATAGTCTTATCCATTTTGTCGCTAACAACTTTACCAGTACGGGTTTTTCTAAGATTTCTTTCCACGTTATTTACTCCTTTCATGGTATAAGCACGTTGTCGGTTTAACCCGAATATCGTGCGAATCTACACCCACCCCACTCCTGAAAGTGTTTCCTGGTTCAGTGGATTGGTGTATCCTATATTATTGAGCCATCTCAGTAATCACTGTCTGAATTCTTGCGATGTTCTTGCGAACTTCTTTAATTCTGCTTGTGTTATCTAACTGATTGGTTGCGTTCTGGAATCTTAAGTTAAAAAGTTCCTTTTTAGCAGCTACTAATTCTTCATTTAATTCTGCAGCTGATTTGCTTTTTAAATCTTCTACAAATTTATTAATTTTCACTGTTATCACCGCCTTCTAAGTCTGCGCGAGAAACGATCTTACATTTACAAGGTAATTTATGCATAGCAAGACGTAATGCTTCACGTGCGATTTCTTCTGGAACACCTGCAAGTTCGAACATTACACGTCCTGGTTTTACAACTGCTACCCAGTATTCTAATGTTCCTTTACCGGAACCCATACGAGTTTCTGCTGGTTTAGCTGTTACTGGTTTATCTGGGAAAATCTTAATCCAAACCTTACCACCACGTTTGATGTAACGGGTCATAGCAACACGGGCTGCTTCGATCTGGTTTGATTTGATCCAACATGGTTCTAAAGCGACAAGTCCATATTCTCCGTTTGAAATCGTATTTCCTCTAAGTGCTTTACCAGCCATAGATCCACGGAACTGTTTACGACGCTTTACTCTTTTTGGCATTAACATTATTTATCGCTCCCTTCCTTTGTATCTTTAGTTGGAAGTATCTCGCCTTTGTAGATCCATACTTTTACGCCTAATTTGCCGTAAGTTGTATCTGCTTCAGCGAATCCATAGTCAATATCTGCTCTAAGTGTCTGAAGTGGAATAGTACCTTCGCTGTAGAATTCTGTACGAGCCATATCAGCTCCGCCAAGACGTCCTGCAACTGCTGTTTTGATACCTTTCGCTCCGGATCTCATTGTTCTTGTCATAGTGGATTTCATTGCACGTCTGAAAGAAACACGGTTCTCTAACTGTAAGGCAATGTTTTCTGCTACTAACTGAGCATCTTTGTCCGGTCTTTTTACTTCTTTGATATCAACGATAATCTTTTTATCTGTAAGCTTCTGAACTTCAGCTTTTACTTTTTCGATTTCAGAACCACCTTTACCGATAACCACACCTGGTTTAGCAGTATGAATGATTACTTTCACTCTGTCAGATGCTCTTTCGATTTCAATCTTAGATACACCTGCGCTATATAACTTCTTCTTCAGGTATGTTCTGATTTTGTGATCTTCTACTAAATAGTCAGCGAAGTCAGCCTCAGCATACCATTTGGAGTCCCAGTCTTTAATAACTCCGACTCTTAAGCCGTGAGGATTAACTTTTTGTCCCATGATTGCCCTCCTTATCTTTCATTCAGCACAACAGTGATATGACTTGTTCTCTTTTCGATTCTGTAAGCTCTACCCTGTGCTCTTGGTTTGATTCTCTTCATTGTAGGTCCTTTATTAGCGTAGCATTCCTCTACAAAAAGGTTTTCTACAACCATTCCGTTGTTGTTCTCAGCATTAGCGATTGCTGATTTCAATAATTTTTCTATTAAGCTAGACGCATATCTTGGATTGTAAGTTACAATACCAAGTGCTGTCTGTACATCTTTGCCTCTGATGGCATCTAATACGAAACATGCTTTCTGGACAGAAACTCTAGCGTAAGATAACTTAGCGCTTGGTCTGGTGTCTTTCTGTGCATTTCTCTCTCTTTTGATTTGGGATCTATGTCCTTTTGCCATGGATGAAACCTCCTTTCAAATCTACGATATTCTAGCGAACGCCAGATCTTTTTTCATCTTTTCCATGTCCTCTGTAAGTTCTGGTAGCAACAAACTCTCCGAGTTTGTGTCCAACCATATCTTCTGTAACATATACAGGCACATGTCTTCTTCCATCATGAACTGCTATTGTATGTCCAACCATCTGTGGGAAGATTGTGGAACGACGGGACCAGGTTTTAATAACCTGTTTCTGTCCTGCTGCGTTCATCGCATCTACCTTTTTCAGTAAACTATCATCTGCAAATGGTCCTTTTTTAAGTGAGCGAGCCATAGGTTCTAACCTCCTTGTAAACTTTAATTGATTTGATTAATTAGTTAATCGCTTTACCGTCGCGTCTTCTTACGATCATCTTGTTAGAATGCTTGTTTTTCTTTCTTGTCTTCAAGCCAAGAGCAGGTTTACCCCAAGGTGTACACGGACCTGGACGGCCGATACCTGTCTTACCTTCACCACCACCATGTGGATGGTCGTTAGGATTCATTACGGAACCACGAACGGTAGGTCTGAAGCCCATATGGCGTTTTCTACCAGCTTTACCAATGTTGATCAGGTTATGATCACCATTACCAACAACACCAATAGTTGCTCTGCAAATGATTGGAACCATTCTCATTTCGCCTGAAGGCAGACGAAGTGTAGCATGTTTTCCTTCTTTAGCCATTAACTGAGCGCTGTTACCTGCGGAACGAACTAACTGTCCGCCTTTTCCAGGATACATTTCAATATTGTGAACCATAGTACCAACCGGAATATCGGATAATGGCATACAGTTACCAATTTTTACTTCTGCTTCTGGTCCATTCATAACTTTCATTCCATCTTTTAATCCCTGAGGAGCTAAGATGTAAGTTTTTTCGCCATCTGCATAGCAGATTAATGCGATATTAGCAGTTCTGTTCGGATCGTATTCAATTCCGATTACAGTTGCCGGAATACCATCTTTTTTATTTCTCTTAAAATCGATGATTCTATATTTCTTTCTGGATCCGCCTCCGCGGTGTCTTACAGTGATTTTACCTTGATTATTACGACCAGAGTTTTTCTGAAGAGAAACTAATAAGCTTTTCTCAGGTTCGCTCTTTGTGATTTCTACGAAATCAGAACCGGTCATATGTCTTCTGGAAGGTGTATATGGGTTGTATGTCTTAATTCCCATTATTGTCACTCCTTTCAATATTTATTGTCACGCTTATTTTGCGTATATTTTAGTTACAACAGGATTTTTTATAATCCTTCAAAGATTTCAATATCTTTGCTGTCTTCTGTTAAAGCAACGATTGCTTTTTTCGTCTTAGCAGTTTTTCCAGTAGTAGTTCCACGTCTTTTTTTCTTGCCGTCCATATTCATGGTATTAACGCTTTTTACTTTTGTTCCTTCGAACATTTTTTCAACTGCTTCTTTGATCTGATTCTTAGTAGCTTCTGTATGAACTAAGAAAGTGTATTTCTTCTCGCCCATAGCATTCATGCTTTTTTCTGTAATAACTGGTTTAAGGATTACATCATAATATTGTATTGCAGCCATTATGCGTACACCTCCTCAATTGCCTCTACAGCAGCTTTTGTCAAAACAACTGTATTATATTTTAAAATATCGTAAACATTGATCGTACTTGTAAGAGCAGTCTGTACTCCAGGAATGTTTCTTGCAGATAACACTACATTGTTGTCATTCTCTTTTGTAACAACTAAAGCTTTGTTTAATTTTAAGTTGTTCAATACATTCTGCATTGCTTTTGTTTTAACTTCATCTAACTTCAGGTCATCAAGAACAACTAATTTGTTCTCCTGTAATCTTGAGGTTAATGCAGATTTCAAAGCAAGTCTTCTTTCTTTTTTGTTCATTTTGAAAGAATAATCTCTTGGTGTTGGAGCGAATACGATTCCGCCGCCCGTCCACTGAGGAGCTCTTGTTGAACCCTGTCTTGCATGACCGGTTCCTTTTTGTCTCCAAGGTTTTCTTCCACCGCCGGAAACTTCTGAACGAGTTTTTGCTTTCTGTGTTCCCTGACGTTTATTAGCAAGCTGGCTTACAACTGCCATGTGTACTAAGTGATCATTAATTTCAACACCGAATACAGCATCGTTCAGCTCCATTGTACCAACTTCATTGCCTTCCATATTGTAAACAGATACGTTTGCCATCTGTGTGTTCCTCCTTTCCTATAAAAGCCTATTTACCAGCTTTTACTGTTTCTTTAATTGTTACCATAGATTTCTTAGGTCCTGGCACAGCACCTTTAACTAAGAGCAGATTGTTTTCTACATCTACTTTAACGATCTCCAGATTCTGAATTGTAATCTGTTTAGCTCCCATGTGTCCTGGCATCTTCTTGCCTTTGAACACTTTACTCGGATCAGATGCAGAACCGTTTGAACCTGCATGACGATGGAATTTAGAACCGTGGGCCATAGGTCCTCTGCTCTGATTATGTCTCTTAATCGCGCCCTGGAATCCTTTTCCCTTTGAAATAGCTGTTGCATCAATCTTATCGCCAGCTGCAAAAATGTCAGCTTTGATTTCCTGTGCTACTGCATATTCCTCTGCATTTTCAAACTTGAATTCTCTGACATATCTTTTATAAGAAACACCAGCTTTGTCAAATTGGCCTTTCATAGGTTTGTTAACTAATTTTTCTCTCTTATCAACAAAACCTACCTGGATTGCTTTGTAACCATCATTTTCTTCTGTCTTAACCTGAGTTACTACACAAGGTCCAGCCTGAAGTACGGTTACTGGAGTTAAAACTCCGTCTTCGTTGAAGATTTGAGTCATTCCGACTTTTGTCGCTAAAATCGCTTTCTTCATTCTTTTTACCTCCTGTTTTTCTACAGCGGATTACACCGTGTTGTGCAATCATCCTAGTCAAACAGTTAATATAAGTGGAACTGTTCGTTACTTCTATATCAACCTTTTAGGATAATCTCTGCTCAAATACCTGTTAATTATTTGCTTTTCATTTTGATATCAATATAAACACCTGCTGGCATTTCCAGTCTGGATAATGCGTCAACCGTTTTCTGGGTTGGTGTCATGATATCGATGAGTCTCTTATGAGTTCTCTGCTCGAACTGCTCTCTGGAATCTTTGTACTTGTGTACAGCTCGTAAGATTGTAACAACCTCTTTCTTAGTAGGAAGTGGTACCGGTCCACTCACCTGAGATCCGTTCTTCTTCACAGTTTCGATGATTTTCTTTGCGGATGCATCGATTAATTGATGATCATACGCCTTTAATGTAATTCTCATTACTTGACTTGCCATAAAAAAAGTCGCCTCCTTTTCGCACTTAATTGCAGTACGACAAGCGGTGACTGTACACTCTCCCGTGTGTATCATCTTGATACTCCACGTTGTTTCCATTCTTTGATGGACAGTTATATATTGTACAGTGACTTGTCGCCAGTTTTCTAACTTGACATTCGCTCCATGGAAAACCTGCAGTTTAGACTGCAGCAACCTCACACTTCTACGCTATCAAGGTCACAACATGAATGATTATATAGCATAACCCTCGCAAATGCAAGGGTTTTTTAGGAAAATTTGTATTTTTTTTTGTACACATCTATTTATTGGTAATTATTTGATTTTAATTATGTAATAACAGCTCATCCAGCACCTGTTCATCATTATAATCGGGATTATTCAGTATTATCCGGCTGATATTGGATACCACGGGTATCTCTGTTTCCAACAATTCTGCTATGTCTGCGGTCTTCCAACCTTTTTGCATTTTTTTTCTTATTAAAATAATAAGAAGAAGTTCTTTTCCGTATGCTTTGCCTTTTTCCATTCCTTCTTTCTTCCCGGCAGCCGGTTCCTCATTTCCATGTGCGCTAAATACTGCTTCCATATTCAACTGCGCCAGCATCATCTGACCAGCCAGGCTTCCATACTTGTCCAGAAATCCCTTTGCGATCCCTCTGCGCCTGCAGTCATCAATCCCGCGACCGACTGCTGCCTTCATACCGTTTCCCATCTTCAGATTCATTCTGATACTTTCCATTAAAATGAAATACTCCTTCAAAACCGGACACCTTTCCAGAATCGGATGGCCGGCATCGGGATTGATATTAATCATTTTAACCAGAAGCTCCAGGGAATGCTCTGCTTCCGAATGTTCATAAGCATCCGATAAACGAAGGATCTCTTCTGGCGGACTGTCCGATGCTCCGTTACAAAACACATAAAATCTGGGGCAGGGGAGCCTGATCATTTTCTTTTGAAACTGCTCTTTTGACTCCATTAAGAATTCCATCGCCCTGGCATAATAAGCCCCCTGCCCAATCGGCACATTATTATTCCATCCGGGCCATTCCTCACTGATCACCAGCATCCGGCCACCTACGGTAAATGCAAGATTATTATTTCCCGGTCCATACCACTCCTGTTCCGGTGTCAGATAAACAATCTGGGATGGGTCTGCACACGCTGAAGATTCCAGGGCATTGAATAGGTCCATCGCATTTTTCTGTTCCCCGAAGTATGCTGCAAACACACTTGTTGTTAAGCTACTGTTTGAAAAATCTCTTATAACGTTTTCTTTCAATCTTTTTCCTCCTATACTTTAGCATATATTTTAGGGTATTACAATAAAACGCACGTGCATGATGCCGCTAGAACTGCCGTACGGGTAAAATGTCTGAACGAACATTTACGCATCATTGCGCAGCCATAGCAACCTATGTAACCTGCTATCTCTTTTGTTATTCCTTATCTGTTATCTTGTAAAATGGAATTCTTTGGACAGATTTGTCCTGAAAAACGAAATGTTTCTTCTATTATATAGTGTATCTCTGTAAATAGCAATCTTAAAATGTATTTCTGTAATAGTTATGGTTTTATCGGCAAGGAGTATAGCAAAAAAGAGCGTGTATTTCTACACACTCTTGTCTTGCCCCTCTTTTGTTCCAGAATCACCTTTCGCATTACGAGTAGTCTTCTTATCGAGTGTACTGACACACCAGTCCGTAACGGCGCATTCAGGATCAAAAGCTTCGGTTCTTATCTTCTATTTTAGATCAGCCTTCTACTCTTCTATTTGCCACATCATCAAATTCCTTCAGCATCTCTTCATCCGGCGCTGTAGTCATAAGGCTTACCACAATGATCAAAATGATACTGATGGCAAAACCGATGACAAGGGAGTACAGACCTGTAGAGGCGCCAAGTGTCTGGCCGCCAAACGGTATGTAATCCCAGATGATTACCGTCAATCCTCCGGAAACTATGCCGGCAATGGCTCCTGCAATATTTGTTCTTCTCCAAAACAGGGAAAGTAATACAGTTGGTCCGAATGCAGCTCCCAGACCCGCCCAGGCATTGGATACCAGTCCCATAATACTGCTGTTTGGATTCAGCGCAATTATGTATGCAAGCACTGCAACACCGATAACGGTGATTCGGCTGAGTTTTAATACATGTTTTTCTTCTGCTTTTGGATTAATAAATCCCTGATATAAATCTTTTGAAACGGAAGAGGCAGTTACAAGCAACTGGGAATCTGCTGTAGACATAATCGCTGCCAATATTCCACAGAGGAAGATTCCTCCGATAAATGGCAATGCAAGATCCTTTGTAAACACCTGTGTAATCGTGGCAATGAAGACATTTTCTGCTGAATCTGCTCCTGCGCCGCCTAAGATCGTCGGGTAGAGGTAAGCTCTGCCGATAACACCGATCAATACCGCCATGCCAAGTGATATCAACACCCATATAATCGCAATGACTCTGGATTTTTTTAATTCCTTTTCACTTCTAACCGCCATAAAACGGGTAAGAATGTGAGGCATTCCACAGTATCCAAGTCCCCATCCTATCTGAGAAATAATATCTACTGCCCGGTAAGATGTTCCGCCATTATGCATAATGTTCAAATAAGAATCTGCATTTACGCCGCTGGCTGCAAGATTTGCAGTGACTGTGTCAGGGCCCATTACAAAATATGCTACAACCGGCACGACCAGAAGTCCAACCAGCATCAGCATCCCCTGAATAAAGTCAGTGAGGCAGACAGCAAGAAACCCACCCATGAATGTATATGCCAAAATAACAGCTGCTCCAATGGTTAATGCCACGCGGTAATCAATTCCAAAAACACTTGCAAATAATTTTCCTCCGGCAGCTAATGCAGAAGCGGTGTACACGAGGAAGAAAATAACAATTACAATTGAAGAAATCAAAAGCAGTATTTTCTTTTTATCGTGAAACCTGTTTTCCAGATATTCCGGAAATGTAATCGCATTATTTGCTCTGATTGTATATCGGCGAAGCCGGGAAGATATGCATACCCAGTTAAACACGGTGCCGATAAATAAGCCTACTGCAATCCATGCCTGCCCGGTGCCCAGTGCATAAACTGCTCCAGGCAGCCCCATTAACAGCCAGCCGCTCATATCAGAAGCCTGGGCTGACAAAGCCGCTACCCAGCCGCTTAACCCACGACCGCCTAAAAAGAAATCATCTGTGCTCTTATTTTTCCTCATGGTCATCACACCGATTCCCATCATCATTGCAAGATACGCAACAAATGCAATCAATATCCAAATTATAGAACTTTTCTCCATGTACCTTTTCCTCTCTCTTTTCCTCTTTGTCTTACTTTTTCTTTATATATACTTTAAAAACGCCTGGTACCCCAGATACGCCTCATATATATCCACCTTGCTGGCGATCTCCCATGGTGCATGCATGTTCAGTACGGCAACACCACTGTCAATAACCTCCATACTGTAATTTGCCAGGATATATGCAATTGTTCCGCCGCCTCCCTGGTCTACTTTTCCAAGCTCTGCCGTCTGGAAGCTGACCTTATTCTCATCCAGAATCCTGCGAATTTGTGCAATATATTCTGCATTAGCATCATTGGAGCCGGATTTTCCTCTTGAACCGGTGTACTTATTAAATGTCAAACCTCTTCCTAAAAAGGCGCTGTTGTTTTTCTCCATAACGCTGGGATAGTTGGGATCAAATGCAGCACTTACATCAGAAGAAAGCATCTTGGAATTTTTCAGGGCACGGCGTAATTTTAGCTCACTGTAATCTCCGGTACAGTTCATTACCTCAGCCACCGTATTTTCAAAAAACTTAGACTGCATGCCGGTTGCTCCTACGCTTCCGATCTCTTCTTTGTCTACCAGAAGGCATACTGCCGTCCTGCTGGTTTTATAAAGCTCCAGCATAGCCATGTAAGATGGATAAGCACAAACGCGGTCATCCTGCCCATATCCCATAACCATACTTCTGTCCAGGCCGTAATCCCTTGCTCTTCCCGCCGGAACAGCTTCAAACTCTGCCGACAGGAAATCCTCTTCTTCTATTCCGTATTTCTCGCCTAATATCTTCAGGATCTGTGCCTTTACCGGTTCTTTATCGTCTCCTTCTAAAGGAATGCTTCCGATTAAGATGTTCAGGTCTTCTCCTTCAATCACCTTATTCGCCTTCTTCTCAAGCTGTGTTCCTGACAGATGAATCAGCAGATCCGATACACCAAATACAGGCTCTGACATTTCTTCCCCAATGGAAACCTCCACTATGCTTCCGTCTTTTTTTGCTGCAACACCGTGCAGGGCAAGAGGGTGTGCAACCCACTGATATTTTTTTACTCCGCCGTAATAATGTGTTTCCATCATGGCAAGGTCATTATCTTCATATAAAGGATTCTGTTTCAAATCCAGTCTCGGCGAATCAATATGGGCTCCCAGAATATTCATTCCTTCTTCTATTGGTTTTTCTCCAATATGGAATAACGCAATTGTCTTCCCCATATTGGCTGCATATACTTTATCGCCACACTTTAATTCCCTTCCGGAAGAAACTATTTCTTCCAGATCCTCATAACCAAACGACTGAATCTGTGCAATCACTTCTTTTACACATTCTCTTTCTGTCTTGCATTTGGAAATAAAATCTTTATATCCTTCATTAAAGGCAAATACTTTTTCACGTCCTGCCTCATCATATTTTTTCCATGCATTTTCACGTTCCATACTCTGCCACCCTTTCTATCATTTCAATTAAATTTATGAATATGTCCTCGGTTTCCTCCATATATTCCTGGTTTTCTTTACATCCCCTTAGACTTCTTCACACACGCCTTCATGGCTTCAATCACAGCACTTCTCATACCCTTTTCTTCTAATACACGCACCGCTTCAATCGTTGTACCGCCCGGTGAGCATACCATATCCTTTAATTCTCCCGGGTGCTTTCCGGTCTCTAATACCATCTTCGCGCTGCCAAGTACCGCCTGGGCTGCAAATTTATATGCCTGTGCTCTTGGCATCCCATCCGCAACCGCACCGTCAGCCATGGCTTCTATGAACATAAAGACATATGCCGGAGCACTTCCGCTTACGGATACTACTACATCCATCAGATGTTCACTGATTACTTCCGTAGACCCACATGCTCTGAGAATCCCGCATACCAGCTCTAATTCTTCGGATGATACCAGTTCATTTACACATACTCCGGTAATTCCTTCCCCTACCAGCGCAGGGGTATTGGGCATACAGCGGATAATTTTAAGCGGCTTTTCAAACACATCACCCAGCCACTCAAGTGTTTTACCGGGAGCTATCGTCACCACGATCTTATCACCGTTTACCACATCCCTGATCTCTTTAATTACCGCTTCATAATACATTGGTTTTACAGCCAGAACAATCACTTCCGACTTCTCAGCAACTTCTCTGTTATCCAGAGTGGTGCAAATGCCAAATTTCTCTTTAACTGCATCCAGGCTTTCCTGTCTGGATGTGGAACCTATGATTTCATCTGCAGGAATCATTTGATTTTTTAAGATGCCTCCAAGCATCGCTGTTGCCATATTTCCGCAGCCAATAAATCCTATTTTCATTTTTATACCCATTGCATACTGCAGGCCTGCCTGCAATACTGCCACAATAAAACAAGTTGAAAGAATCACACTGTGGCTTCCTTTCCAATCATAATTTTCTTCCAACCTTTATTCCTCTTTAATTGCATTTCTTACGCTCTTAACCTTTTGAACATGAAAAACCTGCCAACCATATTGCGGATAAGCAATGCAAAAGTTTACACTTATCTTCCACTTTATCAAATTAACGGGATTCGGTCAAGTTTTTCATTGAATATCCTCACATTTTGAACTATAATAATTAGAAGATTTCTTTAAGGGAGCGTACCTATGATAAAAGACAATGCTTACATGAAATTAATAGAAGAGATTTCTCTCAATGCATGGCCTTCGCATAAAATCGAGCTTTATGACGGTTGGCTGATCCGTTTTTCCCATAATTATACCTACCGGACCAATAGCGTAGAGCAGATTGGCATCTCCAATATTCCGGTAGAAGAAAAAATAGCATATTGTGAATCCATGTATGCCAACTTCCATACTCCGGTAAATTTTAAAATCAACCCTATGATCGACCCGTCTTTTGACCGGATCCTTCAGGAACGTGGGTATAGCGTGGAGCATGGCACAGATGTAATGACAATGTCTATGGAACAATTTCAGATGTTCCCTTATGAATCTATCGAATACGAATATTATGGAAGAAACTCCAACCTTCCCTCTTCCATTTTTTATCCCAATGATACGATCGTTCAACTGAGGGATCGCATTACGGATGACTGGATAACCTCTTTATTCCGTTTAAATGGTACAACCAACCCTACACTCAGGCGCATTGTACCTTCTATGTTCAAGGCGATTCCAAAGGAAACAATCGTCGCTTTTATTGAGATAGACGGACGCATGGTTGCATCCGGTCTGGGAATTTTAGACCGCGCACATATTGGCCTCTACGCCATTTACGTAGACCCCAGCTGCAGGCGCAAAAGTTTCGCACGTTCCATTTGCAGCTCAATCCTGGAAGAGGCGCGAAAAAAAGGTGCAAAACATGCTTATCTTCAAGTAGTGGATGGGAATACATCCGCTAAGGACCTTTATACTTCACTTGGATTTGAAGATTTTTATACGTACTGGTTCCGTTCAAAAAAAGAACAGTAATCCATAAACAAAATAATAAAACCCCGGGAAAACAGACAAGTTTCATTGGGTATTCATGATTTATGGACTATAGCGTTTTTGAATGAATTTCAAACACGCTCTGCTGCATTACGAAATTTAACTAGGAAAGGTAATATGTAATATGTGGATAGCAGATCATTGGAAAGACTACGAAGTAATTGATACCTCCTGTGGAGAAAAATTAGAGCGATGGGGTGATTATATTTTAGTCCGTCCCGATCCCCAGGTAATCTGGGATACTCCCAAGACAAACAAAGGCTGGAAAAAGATGAACGGCCACTACCACCGCAGTAAGAAAGGCGGCGGCGAATGGGAATTTTTCGACCTGCCTCAGCAATGGAGCATTTCTTATAAAAGCCTGACTTTTAATTTAAAACCTTTTAGTTTTAAACATACCGGACTCTTCCCTGAGCAGGCAACAAACTGGGACTGGTTCTCTGATAAAATCAAACATGCACACCGTCCCATCAAAGTTCTGAATTTATTCGCCTATACCGGAGGGGCTACTCTGGCTGCTGCAGCTGCCGGTGCTTCGGTAACTCATGTGGACGCTTCAAAAGGCATGGTTAGCTGGGCAAAAGAAAATGCCCGTTCTTCCAATCTGGAAGATGCACCAATCCGCTGGATCGTAGATGACTGCGTAAAATTCGTGGAACGGGAGATTAGACGCGGCAGCCGTTACGACGGAATTATCATGGATCCTCCTTCCTACGGACGTGGACCCAAAGGAGAAATCTGGAAAATAGAAGATGCCATTCATCCTCTCATCAAGCTGTGTACGCAGCTCTTGACAGAAAATCCTTTGTTTTTCCTTGTAAATTCTTACACAACGGGACTTGCTCCCGCAGTTCTGACTTACATGCTGGCAACGGAACTAAAACAATTTAATGGAAAAGTGGACTCCCAGGAAGTCGGACTTCCTGTATCCGGCAATGGACTTGTGCTTCCATGCGGAGCATCCGGACGTTGGGAATCAAAATAAATAACCCATAATTGGTACTGACAACTACGAAGGAGCTATGTTATATGAATCTTAATCACGATATGCCGCTTAAAAAGCAACTGTTCACCATCCCCAATCTTATGGGGTATTTCCGTATCATCCTGATACCGGTTTTTATATGGCGCTACATCACTGCAGACAGCATAACGGATTACAGAATAGCCGCTATTATAGTTGCCATCTCCGGATTAACCGATATGTTTGACGGGAAAATAGCCCGCCGTTTTCACATGATTACCCCTTTAGGTAAAGCACTGGATCCTATTGCTGACAAACTGACCCAGGGGGCAATGGCACTTTGCCTTGTATTTCGTTATCAGTGGATGGTACCCTTACTGATTTTATTCATTATTAAAGAAGGTTTTATGGGTATCATGGGAATTCTGCTGCTGAGAAAAGGTAAGATGCTAAATGGTGCCATGTGGTTTGGAAAAGTATGTACAGCAGTACTGTATGTTATGATGTTTATACTCTTCCTCTTCCCAAGCATCCCCCTAACCGTGGCAAATGTACTGATCATTATCTGCATTGGTTTCATGCTGCTTTCCCTGTTTATGTATATACCCGTTTTTTCTAAAATGAACAAAGAAAAGTAAGACGGTAAGTAAACAACCGGCAGTCAGACACCTCAAAAATTATGTACTTCTTTGGATAAACCGTTTCATTATGATCACGGTTTCTGTAATAAAGTATAATTTAAGGGCGTGTTTGACTGCCGGTTTATTTTAAATACGATACGAAAGCCTGTTTAAATGGGTCTTACATTTGTACTACTCTTTATGCGAAATTCCTATCAAATGAAGAGTAAGGACTGGTCAGGCAAAAATACATCCTGCCTGTAAAATAATGTTTGCGTAGGGGGTTGTCTCCCCTGTCCGTATCACTGCTTTACAGGATTTCGTTCTTTCTTTTAATTCATCGTGAGTTACAAACAAAATCTTAGGTGTATCTTTATGGTCTGCAAATAATTTCTGAATCTCCAATAGCACTTTCGGATTTTGATCTTTGATTTCCTCTGCCAGAATCAGCTTTTCTATTTTCATGTCATCACAAACCACTTTTAATACTTCCATAAATCCTGGATTGCCAAAGCTCAATGCCAAATCAATTTTTTTAACTCCGTCGGGTATGGGAAGACCGCAGTCCCCAATAGTGATTAAATCAGTATGCCCCATATGGGATAATACAGATGATATCTCACTATTTAGAATTCCATGCTTTTTCATCTCTCCATCTCCTCCATGGCTTCCAGAACCTGGCTGCGTGATGGCATTCCGCCCTGGGCACCAAATTTCTCGGTTGAGAGGCTGGCTGCCGTATTGGCAAACTTCAATGCATGTTTGATATCGCTGCCGCCTGCTATCTCTACGGTAAATGCTCCGTTTAAAGTGTCTCCGGCTCCTGTTGTATCTACTACGTTCGCTTTTCTTGCTGGAACAACCAGGATTTCTCCGGATTTCAGACAGGTTGCAACTCCTCTGCTGCCCTGGGTAATAATCAGCTTTTCCGGAAATTGTTTCAACAGTTCTTCGGTTGACATCTGATCTCCAAATAAAATGACAGCTTCGTGCTCATTTGGAGTGAGATAGGTAACTTTATCCAGTATCTCTTTTCGAACAGGTCTGGCTGGACCCGGATTCAAAACAATTTTTACCTGGCTCTCGTAGCATTTCTCAATTACATATTCTATGGTTTCCTGTGGAATTTCATGCTGAAGCAGTACGATGTCACACTTTCGTAATTCATCCAGAATCTGATCCACATATTTCCGGTCCACACTGTTATTAGCCCCTGCAACAACGATAATAGTATTGTCATTTTCCCCCACCGTAATCAAAGCAAGACCTGTCGATACACCAGGAACCACTTTAATATGGTCTGTGATAACACCTGCATTTTGGAGGTTTTCCAGTAAGGCTGTCCCCGCATCATCATCTCCCACACATCCGAACATCTCTACCTGTGCGCCCAGTTTCGCCATAGCCACAGCCTGGTTTGCTCCCTTTCCACCTGGTATATAATGTACATCATCGCCCCGCAGAGTCTCTCCTTTTAATGGGATACGTTCAGCTGTCACCGTCATATCCATATTTATACTGCCTACTACTGCTGTTTTCATAAGATTCTCCTTTACTTTTTATATTCTAGTTCATAACATTCCTTACCGCTAAGCTAACGTCGTCTCTCTTTTTATCAGTTCCACCTCAAATACCTTCCTGACTGGCTGTTTCCCCTCTACGGCAGCTATCAATGCTTCCACGGCAGCTTTCCCCATCTCACCGATGGGCTGGGATATGGTTGTAAGTTCCGGCGTCATCAACCTGCTGAGGCTGATATTGTCAAAACCAATCAACTGAATATCCTGGGGTATCCGTAGTCCCCTCCTTACCAGTACCTTATACACGGAGATAGCTACCATATCATTTGCAGCAATGATACCGTCTGTCTGGGGAAACTTTTCCAGAATCTCATTAGCCTTAAGGAGGCCATCTTCATAATCATACTTGCAGTCAATCACAGCTTCCTGCAGCCCTCTTTCACGACAGACATCCTGATACCCCTGATAGCGCTGGCGCGCACTGGAGAATTTCAACGGTCCTCTCATTTGTACGATATGCCTGCAGCCGCAGGATATCAGGTATTCCATTGCAATCCTGCCTCCTTTGTAATGATCCGACTGGATGCATGCGCTTTCCACTCCTCCGTCTAATTGCCTGTCAATCATAACAACCGGTATTCTGCATTTTTGCACCTCTTTCTCTATCTTCTCCTGATTCGTCATCAGGATAATGCCATCCGCATTCATCCGGTCCAGTAAGCTTAAATTCTGCTTTTCTTTTTCCAGATCATTGTTAGAATTGCAGAGTGTCAAACGATAACCACGCAGATAAGTTTCTTCTTCAATGGCTTTAGCCAGTTCATTAAAAAATGGATTTTCAATATTCGGTACTATCATTCCTATAATCCTGGATGATTTTTTAAATAGGGAACGGGCTACCTCATTTGGTTTGAAACCGGTTTCTTGTATTGCATTTAAAACCCTCTGCCTCTTTTCCTCATCCACCCTGGCTGTGTCATTCATAACCCTGGACACTGTTGCCGGTGACACTCCCGCTATTTTTGCTACATCGCGGATACTTACCATCTATCAAACCTCCTTTTTTATTTCTTTGAAACCCGTTTCAAGATACTTTTATTATAAGCTTCGACCTATTTAGTGTCAAATGTTATTTGGCAAAATTCTTTTTTTCATCAATTCAGATATTATTTATATAATTCCATCTGAAATTTTACTATTCATTTATCTATTTTTACTAAAATAAAGCGTGTTTGAAAAATCATTCCTTCCATCTATACACCCCACTTTGCAGTAGATTCCCACCAGAATCAGGTTACATAGCCTGCTATGCGTCCTTATTTTGGTACAAATCTTCCACAAAATGTTACATACATCTGTCAGAAAGTAATTTTAAAACACGCTTTGATATTGAACTGAATTCTTTATTATAAGTAGTTTTTTATTCTTGAATATACTTATATTATTCTGTACTTATTTTATTTTTAAATGTACTTTTCTATTCTTTAAAAGTACTTTCTACACGGCTACTGAAGCAGTCTGACCGTTTCCCGTTTCCAGCTCTTTTATTTCCTGTACCTCATGGCTTAAGTCTAAATCGTCTGTTAATACTTCTGCTATGCTCATGCAGTTATTCCCCATTCGTTCCAGACTGTGCAGCACTCCTGTGAATTCTACAGTAAAATCAGGGCTGCATTTGCCTTTTTTCAGACGATCCATATGATTCTTCAGCATCCGTACCTCTAAAGACAGAATATCTTGTTTCTTTAAAATGACATTGCCAGCGTTTTCAGTATTTCCAGTCTGAAGCGTATTGATACAGTTATCAAGCATTTCACGAATGCTGTCCATGGTGACTTCAATTTCTTTTACTGCATCCTTTGAGAAACGGAATCCCTTCTCCTGTCTGTTCCTGGATGCACGTGCAATACACAGCCCGTTTTGTGCCATTCGCCCAGTTTCATCCAGAACATACATATAGGATGCTGTCTGTCTCGCCTGTTCCTCCGTGAGCACGCCATCTGCCATTAATCCTGACATATGCTTGACTGCTTTTGCCTGTACGGATTCAATCATCTCCGCCAGATGTTCTGCCTGCTTCAATGCATGTTCATCCCTGTTCACAAACGCCTCTTTGGAATCGGACAGTACCATTCTGACATTCTGTGCAACGTGGATGACTTCTTTTCGAATCAGATGCAGTGCAAATACCGGCTGGTTCACAATCGTAGAATCAATAAATTTAGGTTCATTTTCCCTTGATTCATTTTGATCTTTGCCTGGAATAATCCACATTACAATTTTAACCATCAGCCAGATAAGAGGCAGCCAGATAAGAGTATTTACGATATTAAAAGTAGTATGTGCATTAGCAATCTGTCTGGATATAACATCTACTTCATTTCCCTTTGGTGAGATCCACTGTACGAATTTTGCAAACCAGGGGATAATGAAGATAAATACCACACTTCCGCTTATGTTAAATACACTATGTGCCACTGCAGTACGTTTAGCATTCTTGGACTGTCCAACCGATGCCAGCAGGGCTGTGATAGTGGTTCCAATATTGTCCCCCAGCAGGATAGGGATCGCACCTGCAAGTCCGATCACGCTGGTAACGCCATCCGCTCCCGGCTGAATTGCAAAATTCTGCAAAACGGCAATGGTCGCGCTGCTGCTCTGTACAACCAGTGTCATTACAGTTCCTAATAATACACCCAACACCGGAATTTCAGATACTTTTGCGATCATTTCAGTAAAAATGGGGCTGGATGCTAAAGGCTTCATTACATCACCCATAGTGATAATTCCCACGAAGAGCAGTCCAAATGCAAAAATAGTCTGCCCTATACTCTTCGCTTTTTCCTTCTTGGAAAAAAAGAAAATTACGAAACCGATAAATACCAGCGGCCATATGTAATCATTTATTTCAAAAGCTATGATTTGTGCTGTCATCGTAGTTCCGATATTCGCACCCAGGATAACAGAAATTGCCTGCGGCAGGGTCATCAGACCTGCACTCACAAAACCAATTACCATTACTGTTGTAGCGCTGCTGCTCTGCAGCACTGCTGTAACAAGCGCTCCTGCCAGAACACCCAGAACCGGATTCTTAGTCAGAAATCCCAGTATCATCTTCATTCTCTCTCCGGCAGCTTTCTGGAGTCCTTCGCTCATCATGTTCATACCATAAATAAATAGTGCCAAACCACCTAATAATCCAAAAATCGTTTGTAATGAACTATTCATACGTTTCTCCCTCAAACCTGTAAAATTTTTATTATAAAGGTAGATTATCATAGCTATGTAAAATGTAATCCGAAGTTTTGTAAAGTTCTTGTAAAGTTTATTTAAAGTCCGGCAGTAGAATTAATTATATATTTAGCAAATTCGCAAAAAAACAGACCTTCCTTTGCCGTTGCCGGCGCCCACAGTATTAATACCTTTAAATACTGTGAAAGGACTGTCTGTTCCATATTGCATCGCTGCATATTTCTATATTTACTTTTAATCTATCTCCGTTTAGTAAAACTTAGCCGATTAAATCCAGGATCTGTTTCTTTGATCCGGCTCCAACCATAGGTTTCTCCGGCTGTCCATTGCGGAATACCATTAATGTAGGTATGGACATTACTTTGTATTTTGCTGCAAGATTTGGGTTTTCATCTATATTTACTTTTGCGATACTTACAGATGTATCCTCATCTGCAATCTGCTCCAGGATCGGACCTACCATTTTACATGGTCCACACCAGTCAGCATAAAAATCAACTAATACAGGTCCCTGTGCCTGTAAAACATCCTGTTCAAAGCTAGATTCATTTGTTTTAATAAGACTCATAAGCTATTACTCCTTTTTTTGTTGTATTATCTCTGTTATTTGTAATTTTATTCTTTATTACCGAAGTGTATCCGAAATTGCTTTCCTATAACCGCTCATCGTAATTTTAAATTCATCCTGCTGGTTGAGCGTGTATTAAAGCGCAGGTTTTGATTTAAATATTTTGTCATCAATATTCTGTATGGTGATCTGACTCAGGCGCTTTTTGCAAGCATCATCTAAATCTTCATAGATCTCATCCATAATGTCCGCCATTCCGGAAGCAATTAAACATTTCAGACAGGCATTACCTGAACGCCATCCGGAAGAAACAATCTTGGTATCCAGCGCATCACAAATCTGTTGTAAATTTACAGAATGTGGATCCTGATCAAAGTAATATCCGCCGTCTATGCCTTCCTTGGTTACTACCAGCCCTGCTTTTTTCAGCTTAGCCATAACTTTTCGTATTCTGGCTGGGTTGGTACAGACATTTTCAGCCAGAACATCACTGGCTAAGATCGTTTTTTTATGATTCAGAAAAACTATTGCATGGACTGCCACTGTAAATTCGCTGGTCACATTCCTTCCCACCTTCTCTTTATCTTATCTGTTATCTTGTTAGTTACAGTTGATACTGTAATAATATCAATTACAGTTCGTTTTGTCAAGTAGTTTTTGAATATTTTTTTCTGCATTTTATGACAAAATAATCAATTGTTTACATGCAAAGCTAACGATCAATTTTCATTA
Source organism: uncultured Robinsoniella sp. (assembly GCA_900539655.1). Classification (GTDB taxonomy): domain Bacteria; phylum Bacillota; class Clostridia; order Lachnospirales; family Lachnospiraceae; genus Robinsoniella. The sequence continues at coordinate 185,676 of UQCR01000001.1, read as the reverse complement.
CTATTTTGAATTCTCTGACAAGCCTTCCTCCAGTATAAATGCCATTTTAAACCACTATAATTCCATATGCCAGGAAGAAGATATTACCGCCCGCTTCAGCATACGCCTTCCCGATGAGATAAAAATTGAGGATACTGATTTCTGTGTGTTATTGGGAATCGGACAAACTACACCCGGTGTAATCGCTCTTATCATACGCAATCCCTATAGCGATAACATAATTATTGTGGATTTGCATCAAAAAGCACCCCCATGAAAGTACAAATATTATCTGTACTACTCTCATGGGGGTTGCTTTTGTTTTAATAAACCATCAGATATGATCTAATTACTTTGCAACTATTTATTTAGATTTATAGTAAATGCTTCTCCAATCTGCTGAAAATCATTACTCATTTTTCCGCTTTCTTCTGGGAAAGCTACTGCGTAAAGTGTTAGTGTCAGGGAAGATACATCATCTCCAAGATGTGGTTTTAAGTCATCGAAATTAAAGCGTCCTTTCCCACTGCCTGCTCTGGAGAGGTAAAAGCTGATTTCATTACCCTGATCGTCCGTTCCTTCCAGTTTCATATCATAATTGCACCGTTCTGTGTTATAGGTGAAATATATTTTTTCTCCCAGTGCGTTATTGGTAAATTCATTTAAAGTAACTTCTGTTCCATCCGGCAGCTCAAAAGAATTGTCAAGTGCCATGCGGTATGTGTCGATGCTTAACTTACTGCCATCTGCTGCAAATGCAAATTCCCAGCTCCCGCTGCCCTCACGGTCATTGAAGACCAGTTCAAAATCCAATTTGCCGCTGGTATCAAGCCCTTCAATATCATAATGCATCACGCTCTCCATAGTATGCGGGTCTGCCTGGGCAGCTCCTCCGCTTGCTCCTGTGCTGACATCTTTTCCGTTAATGTAGATACTGCCACCAATAGTACTCATATCATTTTCTTTCAATTCACGGTCATAGACCTCTGTAGTTGAAACTACCAGTTCATTTTCATCCAGGATAACAGAATTTAAGGTAATGGTCACTCCTGCATCGCTTACAGACTGATTCAATACGCTTTCATAAGGGGACAAATCCTTTTGTATGCCCAGAGAATTTGCTATTGTATAAGATACATATTTCATTGCAGCCTGTACCTGCCCTTTAAACGGACCTGCCGCCAGACCAACTGCACACAGGCAGATACATGCCGCCACCGCTATTTTCCTACCGCTGTTTTTCTTCTTCATATGACTCATCACCTTTTTCTTTATTCTTTTGTTTTCCAGTTCCGACAAATGCTCATCCTGATATTCGCTTAAATCTGTTTCTACTTCATTTAACAGTTCATAAATATTTTTATTCATACGATATCTGCTCCTTTCCCATCTGAAAATAATGTCCTTATTTTCTTCTTTCCTCTGGATACACGGTTATATATAACCGCTTTTTTAAGACCGGTCTCTCTGCTAATCTCATCCATTTCCTGCTCTTCTACATATAGCTTTAAAAATAATTCCCGGTCTTCCGGTGACAGACAAGCCAGCATCAGTTCCAGTTCATCCGAAATTTCCTGTTCCACCGTCCTTTGAATTGCCTCATCTTCTTTTACAATAACCACATCTTCCCAGTTTGCATTTTCTAAATCCTTTGCATATTTTCTGAGATAATCGATTGCTTTATATCTGGCAATTCCCGCTGCCCAGTTTTTAAAGGTATTTTTTTCTTCTTCAAAGTAAGAAATATTATTCCAGATTCCCAGGAGTACGTCATTTAGACATTCCTCCTGATAATCTTTCAAAGCATACATGTGTTTTCCAATCACAGACTTTAGAAGTCCTCCATACTGGTCTATGATATACAGAAGAGCTTTTTCATTTCTTTTTTTTAATTGTTCTATAAAATTGTCTTCTCTTATTTTCATTTTTTCTCCCATGGATTTATTCTCGGTCAGCATACCTGGTACATACTTAAATGTACGGGTGGCGGCTGGCACAAGTTTCAAACACGCTCTGGCTTAGGGTATTTGACTGCAAGCTTGCTGTAACGTATTGCCTGTTACACTTATTATTTCGTATATCCATCCCTTAGTTCTATCAATATCATAACATTTTTTTCATCAATTTTTTCCAATACCATAATATAGTTTATTATAATCACATTTTCTGCATGAAAAAACTATCGGTAAATCTTTTGGGTGATATGAAACTCCCTTAAGATTTACCGATAGTTTTTTATTTTTCTATATGATTATATATTGTCGACTTTTCTGTTTCTTATGCTTTACACAAAACGGCAATTGCTTCGTATGGCTGAAGAACGCCGGATTTATGTTCTTTGTAATTAGATATTAACTCCTTGCTGCCATCTAATCCCTGGAATAAATCACATTCCTGCACTTCTTTTGTAAAATTACATGCCACTACAATTTTTTCACCTTCCCAAAGTCTTTCATATGCATAGATATGATCATCTTCTTCCAGAAGTGGAACAAATCTGCCCTGAACCATAATTTCATTTTCTTTTCTCAGGCGGATCAGTTTTTTATAATAGTGATATACGCTGTCTTCTTCTGCCATTTCAGCTTCCGCATTGATTTCCAGATAATTTTTATTTACTTTAATCCATGGCGTACCTGTCGTGAACCCTGCATTCTCTTTCGTGTTCCACTGCATAGGGGTTCTGGCATTGTCACGGCTGATTTCTTTTAGGCAATTCATCATCTCTTCTTTACCTGCAAGGCCATTCTCGGTATATTCATGGAAAGCATTAATACTTTCAATATCCCGATAATCTTCCAGTTTGCTGAAGTATGCATTTGTCATTCCCAGTTCTTCTCCCTGGTAAATATATGGAGTTCCTTTCATCATATGAAGGCAGGTAGCCAGCATTTTTGCGGATACTTCACGATACATAGGACTGTCATCGCCAAATCTGGATACGGCTCTAGGCTGGTCATGGTTATCCCAGAATAAACTGTTCCATGCCTTTCCTTCCAGATTAATCTGCCATCTGTTCATTGCTTTCCGCAGATCTCTTAAAGGTACCTCTTTTGCAGACCATTTTCCGATTCTGTGGTCTCCCAGTTCCACATGTTCAAACTGAAATACCATGTTTAATTCCCCGGTTGTTTCTCCGGCATATTTCTTTGCTTCCTCAATGGTAACGCCTGCTGCTTCACCAACGGTCATAATATCATATTTAGACAATACTTCCTGATTCATCTCTCTGAGATATTCATGTACATGAGGTCCATTACATACAAATGGGCCATTGTCTCCATAAAGTCCGTTTCTCACTTCACCATCCGGGAATGCCGGGTCCTTAGAAATCATGCTGATTACGTCCATACGGAAGCCATCGATTCCTTTTTCGCACCACCAGGACATCATATCGAATACTTCCTTACGAACCTGTGGGTTTTCCCAGTTGAGATCCGGCTGTTTTTTGGAAAAGCAATGTAGGAAATACATATCCGTTTCCTTATCATATTCCCATGCAGAACCTCCAAAACATCCGCCCCAGTTATTAGGCTCTTTGCCGTTTTTACCTTCTTTCCAGATGTAATAATCACGGTACTGGTTATCTTTGCTCTTTTTGCTTTCTACAAACCACTGATGCTCATCGGAAGTATGGTTTACCACCAGATCCATAACGATTTTTATTCCGCGTTTATGAGCCTCAGACAGCATCCTGTCATAATCCTCCATGGTACCAAAGTCACTCATGATTGCCTGATAATCAGAAATATCATATCCATTATCATCGTTTGGGGACTGATAGACCGGTGAGAGCCAGATTACATCAACGCCCAGATCCTGCAGATAGTCCAGATGCTGTGTTATTCCATTTAAATCTCCGATTCCATCTCCATTGCTGTCAGCAAAGCTTCTTGGATAAATTTGATAAACTACGCTTTCTTTCCACCACTGTTTCATGTTTTTCCTCCATCTATTGACTCATAATTGTACAGTTTACTTCTTTTTTCTGAGTTCATCATATCATCGGAAATGCTGGAGCGTCAATAGGTTTCGTGCGAAACTATATATTATAACAATACTTTATTATTTGCATTATGCATATTGTACAAAACCACAAAATAAAAACAGCCTGCCACATCAGATGTCTGATACTGCAAACTGTTCTACCCTTGTTTCCCTGACCTGTTCCTTACAGAATCCCTGATAACCAGTTCTACCGGCAGCCGGGTGTCTTTTACTTCAACCTCTTTATTTTCCATTACCTGTAGAAGCCGTTCAAATGCCAGGGACACTTTTTTTCGGTTTTCCTGTCGGATTGTTGTTAACTTTGGACGTACCACTCTGGCAAGCATATTGTCATCAAAACCAACCACCGAGATCTGATCCGGTATTCCAATGCCCCTGTCATGGCATTCATTTATAAATTCCACTGCCAGATAGTCCGCAGCAAAGAAAAGAGCCTGTGCTTTAAGGAAACGGGGCATCATCTCCCGGTATGTACAAAGGCGTACCGTCTCATAATGGGAAAGCAGAATCCGCCTGTCATCCATGCTTGCTATCCCGGCATCTTCCAAAGCCTTCTTCATTCCCATCCAGCGGTATGCATCTGCATTTTCCTCGTACTCCGCCAGATAGAGGGGATCACGGTATCCCATATCCAGCAGGTATTTTCCAGCCAGATATCCACCGTGAAAATCATCAATTCCAATATTCACCATATCATGGGATTTGTCCTGATAGATATCAATTGTTACCATCGGTTTATTTAACTTTTTCTGCAGCTTCAGATAATCTTTTTCCGAATAAGCAAACAGGATCAGCCCATCCACATTCCATCTGGATGCTATATTAATTACGTTTTCCTGATTTTCACCGCCGATCAGCATCAAATAATAGCCGTGGCGTTCCACGATTTCATGTAATGCCCCAGTCATCTCGCTGACAAAAGGATCTCCGATAGCCGTATTCCCATGGGCCTTTTCATATCCGATCACAAGTCCGATTAGTTTTGACTTCTGATTGGTCAAAATCAGGGAACCCATATTTGGAACATATTCTGCTTCTTTTAACAGAGCTGTAATCTTCTGAATTGTTTCTGGCGACACTTTTTTCGTTTTCCCATGCAATACATTGGAAACCGTCGTCCGGCTCACCCCCACCATGTCTGCAATGTCTTGTAATCTAACCATATCTTTCTCCCCCCGAATCACAGTCTGGCTTGGTCTATTCCTGAATTAGTAGTTCGAAAGCAACTTTCTTTCATATTTAACTCCTACCCCCATGTCCTATTCCCACCATTCAAAACAGCCTCCAGATCCGACTTATTCTAAACAATCAGAAATTCCTGTCCTTCATAGGCGATATCGTATATTATAGAACGGTAATTCTCTGACTCTTTCATTTCTTTTATTCGTTTGATCACACTGTAATCTTCCCAAAAATGCATGGGAAATACTGCTTTTACATCCGGTACAGTTCTTAAAAAGTAATCCATACCCTGATAAAATTCCCCTTCTTGTCTTCCATCCAGCGGGAGAAATGCAGCATCAATTTTCTTATCTTTTATTCCGTCTACGATCTTCCGATAGACTCTGCGCATTTTTTCATTCCAGTCATTCGGTTCCAAGGTCCAGGTCCAGTCATTTAAATCCCCTGCATGATAAATGGTCTTTCCACCAGCCGTAACGAGAAATGCAACACCTTCATCCGTGGAATGAAAGGTTTCTACCACAAGATCTCCTATCCTTTCTTCCATGTTTTTTCCCAGAAAAGTTGTTTTGGAAAGGAATTCTGCCGGAACCTGCTTCGCTTTGATATCGGATGAAAGAATATAGCAGATATTAGGATGAACTTTTTCAAGTTCAAAAATCACCCTGGAAAAATGATCTCCATGCCGATGGCTTGCAAATACATAAAGGGGCTTTTCTTCTGATAACTTCGGGACTTTCCCCTGGAAATAATCAAACAATAGATAAAACTCCGAATCTTCAACTAAAAATGAACTGTGATGTATATAGGTGATTTTCATACTTACCTCCATTCAGATCTTCAGAGCGTGTGTAATGCTCTGTGACCTCAAAAATATTTACGACTGCGTTAATACTAAAATAATCCTCCAAACACCTGAATAACCACACCTGCCACAACCGAAATTCCGTACAGCAGTCCAACGATTTTCAAATTTTCTTTGGGGTTATGATTCATTTTTAATAACACTACCAGACCAATTCCCGCCCCGGTACACAGCCCGGATACGACGGATGCAAAACTGATTGCACCACTTAAATACAGCTCGGTCAGTATAACGGATGAGGCACAATTTGGTATCATACCAATCAGTGCTGCTATGAAAGGCTGAATCAGGGAATCTTTTAGGAGAAATTCGGAAAGCCTCTGGGCACCAATCCAGTCCAATGCAACTTCCAGAATTAAATTAAACGCCAATACATAGAGAAATATTTTTGCCGTATGGCGCAGAGCCGGCATTAAAATTCCGCCATGCCCTTCATGGCAGCCGCAGTGGTCACAGATTTCTCCGATTTCCTTCTTTCCTTCACTTCGGCTTCGAAAGAAAATGTCTACTCCATATCCAGCAACAACTGCAATTATGATCTTCGTTATAATTAAATTGAGAATATCGGTTCCTCTGCCCGGATTGCCCATCAGGATCAGGATCGCCTCATCAGATGTAGCGATAAAGACTGCCAGCAGCGTTCCCAGTGTGATAATTCCTCCGGAATACAGATTTGCTGCAATAACAGAAAATCCGCACTGGGGAATACATCCCAGAACGGAGCCTGCTACCGGTCCTGCTTTGCCTACCTTGTAAAGGGCTTTTTTCATAAATCCACTGGAGTAATGTTCCACTGCTTCTAAAATTAAAAAAGCTGCAAATAAAAATGGCAGCATCTGTAAACTATCAAAAAATGCTTCTCTTAATGCTTCTGTAAACATATTCCCTCACTGTCTTCCTACCGGTTATGCATCTTATAATGCCCTACACGGTATTACGGCAACACGAAAATTTAAATGCCGCATCTTATTTATTATATTCACCATATCCGTGAAGCATTATACCATATTTGCCCAGATATTGCTATGATATTTACGTTCACTTAATGATAAGTTTTTTTCCATAAGCCTGTATCCGTGTGAACCAGAAAAAGCGTCTCTGCCGGCGCTTTAGCACGCCGGCAATAGACGCTTTTTCTGTCACTTACTTATTTTCTAACCTTATTTTCTCAACGGAACTGTATTTTCCAAAAACTCTCTTTCCTGCAGAATCAACTTTGTATGCCCTTACTTTTACATAATAAGTCCTGCCTGTCTTGAGATTTTGGATCAGCGGATTTGTTCTACCGGTGCGTACCCTGGTCATTGATTTCCTGAAATCTTTACTGGTACTATATTTAACCAGATATCCATCTGCCCCGCTGGTTTTTCCAAATCTTACCCGTATTCTGTCTTTTCCTGAAGTTTTTAGCGTCAGGGATTTTACCCTGTCAACGCTGATCTTTTTCCATTTGGCGTATACGGTAATATTCTTTTTCGTTCCTTTCTTTATTTCCTTTATTTTGTTTTTATAGTTCTTATCGGTATACCAGCCTGCAAACGTGTATCCTTTTCTTATTGCTTTTTTTAATTTTGTGGTTTCATTTGTCAGGAAAACTGATGGATTGGATGTGGCATTTTTGCCTTTGTTTAATTTGTAGGTTACTCCATAGCCAATCCTTACCCTGCAGCTGGCTTTCACATTGCTGCCGTCTCTTGACACGGCAGTAATAACCGCTGTTCCTGGTGCTTTTGCCGTTATTCTTCCCATGCTGTCCACAACGGCTGCTTTTTCATTGGAAGATGTCCACATTACCGCTTTCTCATCCGCATTGGAAGGGGACACCTTTGCAGTGAGTTTTACCTTTTTCCCTTTAGCAAGACGTATATCCTTCTTATTCAGGGTAATGTTCTCCACTTTTACCGGATTCTTCTGATACGTTGCTTTCACAATCAGGTTTCCCTGTACATTTGTATAAGCTTTATCCCACCCCATAAATATATAACCTGCTATGGAAGGCGGATTTGGCGCTGTGGCATCTTTGCCTTTTTCCACGGTTTCTTCTTTCAGAAGCTTTCCATCCCGGTCTAAGAATCTTACGGTATATTTTACAGACGGGACAGCAATTTCCTTATACACTGCCATGACATCCAGATTGCTTTGTACATTCGTATAGTCTTTGTCCCATCCGATAAATTCATATCCTTCTATCTCAGGTGGGTTTGGCGCTGTGGCATCTTTGCCTTTTTCTACATTTTGAGCCTTTAACAGATTCCCGTCTTTTCCAAGGAAACGGACGGTAAATGTCTCGGTTGGGGGATTTACGGCTTCCTGAAACTCTGCCATAAAGTGCAGCGTCTTGCCTCCAAATGCAGTTTCCCCGCCCTGCCGGAATGCAAAGTCTGCTTCTGTGCTTACTTCTGCTTTGTCTAACGTCCATCTGACAAATTCGTAACCTTCATTGGCATCTGCATGAATGGTATAAGTATCATTTTGTTTGGATATGGAAGTTTTTCCGCCTGCCGCATTCTGAGTGCCTGCCAATATTTGAGATTCATAGGCATCCTGCGTCAGTTTACTCACAGAATACGTATTATACCGGATTTTATCCAGGAACTGTCTCGTATTCCCCTGCTCATACAAGATCCCCACATCTGCGTTTGGCAGCTGGGTCAGGCAGGAATATGCAAAATAAACTCCTGTTTTCGTCACATCGAACTGGTATTTCCAGTCAATTTCCGGATATTCCTCCCCTTTCGATATGTCATCATTTATTAAACCGATACGGATTACGCCGTGTCTTCTGGAGGACTCTACAGGTGCGGATAAAATGACTGCACGTTTTCCATCTATATAACCATCATAATTGATTACGGACAGCTGGCATCCGGAACCGCTTGCCAACAGAAGCCTGTCATCTAACGCTCCGTTTGTCCATGTCTCTCCTCCGTCTTTGCTGTAAGCGGTGGCAATTCTGCTTTTGACGGTTCTTGCAAATACCTGCAGGGTACCGCCTGGAAGTTCAATTAACTGGGATTCACTCATGGAACCTACGGTTGCCCGGTCAAATTGCGGGCTCCCCCCCAGCTTCCAGGTTTCGCCATGATCATCGCTGTAAATGGTATGACACCACTGATCTCCATTTACATATTCATAGACCTGGAATAGCAGCCGTCCCTTATGTTCTCCATCTACAATCTGTATTCCTCTGCCTGGTCCTACACCTAAGAATCCCATGTCTTCCGTCTTCACCATGCCATTTAAATTCACAGGATCTGACCATGTCTTTCCCTGATCATCACTGTATTTCAGATAGAGATAAGAGGTCCGCAGAACCTGGAAGACAGATGTGTCATACATCACATTCATAGCTACATCCTGATCCGTTGTGACTGTTGTAATAGTATCATTATTGTATTCAATATCCTTTTGTTTTACAGTTAACGGCTCACCATTTTTAAGTACTTCAAAATTTCCGTTTAATGAATATTCCGTAGGTGCTCCGTTCTGATCGTAAATTACATTATTTTCCCGAACGGTATAATTATATTCGGTCTCTCCTGCTTTCTTTAGCTTCAGATATTTCTTACCATCTACCAGCGTATAACCACTGCCTTTCTGTGCTGACAAGGTGCCGGTTGCACTTGGGAATGCATCCACCAGGATAAAGATTCTTCCATTGGAATTGATGGTGCGGTCTTCTAAGAGTGCCGGATCGATAAATGCTGCGCTTCCGGCAACTGAAACAGATGATCCTTCTTTAAATATCTGACCATTATCTGCAAAGTCATCAAAATGGAACGGAAGTATTCCCTCTGACCAGCTTCTGCCGCCGTCCGTGCTGGTACTGACTGCGGTATCCAGATTATTCGGAGCATCCTGGGTTCCTCCAAACCTCGCATCAATGGCTGAAATAACGGTTCCCTGCATAGTTGTCAGCATAGCCGGTATTCTGAAATAAGAAGAACCGGTCGCATCATTTGAGTGGAATGGAGGGTCTAACTGTTCATATCCTTCCACTTTAGTCATAGACTTACATATTTCTTCATTCAGCGGTACCCCATAATATTGCAGTTTTTCCATACTGCCTGCATAGGCATATTTCACAGCACCGCCGCGCATGGTAGCACCAATCGTTACGGTATTCAGATGAGGCATATCAGACAGATATCTATACCCTCCAAAGACGGATGCTGCAAGTTCGAATTCCAGCTTGCCATTTACAAAGAGCTGATAGCTTCCTTTCTCTTTATCTGCCCGGAAGATTACTTTATTCTGTTCACCAATTCTGATTACTCCTGTTTTTAGTAATTCCGCCCCTTTGTAATCAAATACAGGATCTCCCTTTTGATTTCGGATTTCCACACCCAGGTTTTCCCCGCTGGTATAAACATGCATATGGGTATTCTGGGCGGCGGCTGCGGTATCATCCCCCAGTGAAACGCTGAACAGGGACTGAATAGATGCATTTGCGGAAGTAAAATCTACAAAAAGTGTTCCTTCCTCTAAATCTTTTATTTTCTCAATATATTTCCCTGTAAGATCAATTGGATGTCCGCTCTCAATCTCCATTTTGCCTTCATCAATGATCAGATACCTGCCTAATGCTTTGATTGTAAATACCTGTTCATCCGAGATTTCTCCGATACTTGCTTTTACCCTTACCGAATAGGTATTGCCTTCTGTCAATGTTTCTTTTACTTTTAACTGGTCGTCTTCAATGACGAACTTATGATTATCTGTATCCTTTTCTCCCTGGCATAGACTATATTCAGGTGTTCCTTCCGGTGCCAGCGCACTGACATAGAATGTCCCAGCCAATGCGGACGGTGTCAGGTCTGTGAGCTTTGCAGCCAAAAAGCCAAGTCCGATTACCCCTTCCCCTTCTTTCAATTCTACTGTTTCTGTTTGAAATGTAACTGATTTACTGGTTTCCAGCAAGTCTGCCTTTACCGTAACCTGATACGTCTTATTTACGGGTAAATTCCGGAGTGTTATCATCTTTTCCCCTTTTTTTGAAGAGGCAGCATATGTTTTACCATCGCAGACAGCCTGGATTTTTGTTACCCCAAAGGTACTTCCATAAGTTTCTTCCAGTACTTTAATATCAACTGCAATTTTGTCTCCGGATGTAACTGCTCCTATTGCTTTGTCACTTTGCTCCTCCGTATGGGGAAGTTCGTATGACAGATTGCAGATAGGGCTGGTTTCTTTATATAACCCGCATGCCCGGATCAACGACTGCGCCATATTCAACTGGCCATTTGGATTGGGATGAATGGTATCATTGTTCCAGTAGGTATTCTGCCACAAATACGCTCTTGTTTCTAATTCTTTGCTCCATTCTGTAAAATGATCATCTAACAGTGCATTTTTTTCTGCTGCAACAGTGCGTATTACTTCCGCATATCTTGGAAGATTTACCGCCCTGTTTCCGGCTTCCGGCCTGAGCGGGTTTGGTGTCCGTAATACGGCAACAGCACCTTTGTCATGTATTTTATCTACAATACTTTCCAGATTTGCTTTATAGCGGTCTATTGGAACCGTTTCATTTGAAGCATCGTTAGTTCCAAGCATGACGATTACAACATCTGCATTGTATTTATCCAGTCTTTCGTTGGAATTTTCCTCCTGCTCCGCTGTGGTTGCACCTGATACAGCTGTATTAATTACCACATCATCTTTTCTGCCCAGTTCATCTTTTATATATTTTTCAAATGTCTGATGGATGGAATCATAGCCTTTTGTGTGCAGGGCGCCGTGGGTTATGCTGTCACCTACAAATAACCAGGTTGCCGGTTTTTTATTTTCTACAATTTCTTTAATTTGTTTTTGAAGATCATTTAACTCAGTCTGCGTAACCGGTTTAATCTGGCCTTTATCTCCTTGCATTACTGTTCCTGTAACGGCTGCAAGCTGTGTATCCCCGTCTTCAGACTTCACAGTTATCGTATAGCCTGCGCCTGTTGGAAGACCGCCAATCACTGCCTGCGTATTAATAAATCCGCCGCTTATGGTCTGATCTTCAATTAGCAGCTCATAACGCCACCCGGTAATGCCTTCTAAAGCCGAATCAGGGATATTTACTGTCAACTGTGTATCTGATGCCGTTACCCTTGGTGCTTCGCCGGAATACGCTGAAGGGGTCTTAACTTTTCTCAAAAAGAGGTCTCCTTCGCTCACCGGAAATCCTTCTGCGGTACCGTAGGTCACTTTTGCAAATTGTTTTGCAATTTCCAGATGTCCTAATGCATTTATTTTTCCCTGTTCATCCAGACAATTCATTTTAAACGATTCATGGTCTGTATTCTTAAAATGGTCTGCTACCATAACTCTTGATTTCTGTGCATCGCTAAAGCCTTCGTATACCTCATGAACAGCCTCCGCGTAAGCAGCGGCCATTTGGTTCCGGCTTTCATCTGCCTGGGCATAAGGTGTCTGAATAACCAGATAGCCTGTGCCATCACGCAGCCCAAGTGCTTTATCTGCCAGTGTCTGCAGGGATGCCTTAAATGCTTCCAGCCCTTCAGTTCCCGCCTGATAATCTTCTTCTCCTACCATCACGGCAAGCGCTCTCGGATCATATTTTCCAACCAGCTTCTCAAACTGGTCCTTTACATCTGCGATTGTATTTCCGGCTTTCCCGGTATTGATCATATAGCGCTGGCGCCCCATAACACCACCATTTTTTGTCCAACGGATATACTCTTCAAACTGCCCCACATAATTTCGGATTCCCTGGGTTTCGCTGTAACCGCCTTCCACATCTGTTCCACCGGTAAATACCCAGGTATTATCTTTTGACTGGTCAAACATCTGCTCCGGTAAATCACATAATATTCCACTTTCTGACTTGGTTATCTCCAGTGTGTCTTCTAAACTGGCTGCTTCATCTGTTACCACTACGTAAGCAATCTCACCTTTAAAACCATTGGATACCGTCTGGGTATTGCCATTATAATAACCTCCTATGGTGAGCTGGTTTAAGTTCTGTACGGTTGAGAAAAATCCTTTATTGCTATCTCCCGTAAATTTCCCCCTGTCTACACCGTCAATTGCAAACCGGAAGACATATCCGCTGTCTGCCTGGGTCACCATCGCTGTATGCCACTCTCCGTCGGCATAATCAATTCCGGCAACAGATGCTCTGGTGTGTTTCATATCTGCACGGTACCGCATAAGATTATCCGATTTTTCCAAATAAAAGGAGGCTTTGTTTACGGATCCATTTATAGCTGTGGATTCCCCCGCAGTTTTTCCCATCAGCATCATCAGATTACCACTTTTATCAGTTGTCCGGAATTTAATTAGGACGGATCCTGTTGACAGTTTGCCTACTTCTGCAGCTTTTTCACTCACATCAACCAATGTGCTGCCATTAAATTTCTGCCCTGCAAGATCCTGGTACAGAACAGCATTTTCTTTCAATGATTCTATGCCGGTTGGGCTGTTATTACATATTTTATCCGATACTTTGCTTCCATCTTTTGACCGCACCTGGTAATAATAGGTCTTTCCTGCACCTGTCTGATCAATATAAGAGGTTCCCTTGGTGCTTCCGATCTTTTCATAAGTTCCGTTTTCATCTTCACTTCGGTAGATATCATACTCTGTAATGCCTTCTGCCGGAACAAAATTAATTTTAATGGAACTGTATCCAGGTTTGATAACAGTTTCGATGGACGGTCCCTGGGATGCGGGTATGGTAAATCCGTCAAATCCGCCTTCGGCTACCCCGATATTTTGCGCGTTGCCGCAAAAATCCCTGCCTTCAGCTGTTATTTTACGAAACGTCAGCTCATGTGTGTCATCCGTTCCCGGACGGAATAAAAGCTTTGTCGTGCCGCTGCCGGAATCATATTCCATAGAAACAGGTTCTCCGTCAGCGCTGGCTTCCAGATGGGGGCTGCCTATTACCATCATTGGCTGGTCAAATGTTACTTCAATCCTGCTTCCTTCCCATCTGACACCTTGTACGGCTGGTGCTGCCCTTTCCACCGGAGTCTTGTCAGCCATCAGCCATTGTAAATTAAACGTGGTATAATTCTGATCCAGGTTTGTTCCTTCCCAGAATAATCCGATTTGATTTTCTCCCAAAACGGAAAGGCATGAATATCCATAATTTCCAGCTTCCACTAATCTGGATGCAATCCATACAAACCCATCTGTCTGTGGTTCATAATACCCAAGACGGAGGGTTCCGTGGTTTCGACCAGCCGCATAAGTACTGTCCGGATTAGCAAAAAGAAACATTTCCTTCCCCTCATATCCGGGTACCTCATATGGATAAGGAACAATCGTAAGCTGACAATATGCATCCCTTAATACGGAATCAAACTTCAGGGTATTCTCCCAGGTCTCTCCTCCGTCTTTACTGGTGGCTATGGCTACATTCCCACCCTGGTTTCTGCAGAACAGCCTCAGTTCTTTTTCTCCTGCTGCATTTGTTACCTCCACTGCCTGGGATTCTGTCATCATTGCGCCGTTGTTATTCATGGTTTTCGTCTGCAGTATGGTTCCGTTGCTAAGTACTCTTCCGTCATTCACGGTTTCACCCATGTGCCATGTTTCACCCGCATCATCACTATAGATTACCGCTGCTGACTGGCTCCCGCCTACATTGCTGTTTGTAATATATACCGGAAGTATTAAACGTCCATTGCTCATCTGCATGCCTACTCCCGGACCCGTGCCGGTAAAGAGCATCCAGTCTTCTTTGATCTGACCGTTCAGATCAATTGGCTTAGACCAGTTTACACCATCATTCTCACTTGTGACCATCCAGAGATGTGAGGTTCTGACTGCTTTTAATGGCGCAGCCTCAGTTCCGGTATAGAGATAAATGTTGCCGGCGTACTGCAGTTGGTCTGCATCATTGTTTGCATTTGCCGGCTGGGCTTTAGATACCTGCTCACTTGTCTGACCAGATTCCAGTTCACCCTCCGCTTCCAGCACATCGCCATCATTTTCCATCAGTATTGGATTTTCGATTACTTCGGATTGCAACTCTGTTTCATCTTTATTTGATACTTCTTCTGCTGTTTCTTTTATGGTTGCTTTTATGGTTGCTTTTATGGTTGCTTCTGTTGTTTCTTCCCCTGTAGTATTTTCTTCGGTTATTGTATCTGGTGCTTCTTCTTTCGTTTCCTCTTCTGGTGTTTCATTTCCTGATGCTTCTTCTTTTGGCGTTTCATCTCCCGATTTTAAATCTTTTAACGTTTCATTTCCCGGTGCTTCCCCTGATGTTTCATCTCCTGGTATCCCAACTTCTGATGTTTCACCTACTGATGTTCCAATCCCTGATATCTCATCTGCTGGTGTTCCATTCTCTGATGTTTCTTCTCCTGATGTTCCAACCGCTGATGTTTCTTCTCCTAATATTTCTTCTCCCGAGATTCCATTTTTTTTCATTCTATTTGCTGAACTGACTGCAATCTTTTCAAATAGTTTTCCATCTGCCAGATTAGGTACCACATAATTCGTGGCCTCACCCGATGCTTCATCGTACACGATTCCATTTTCCCGGATTGTATATTCTTTTGTGTAAGTGTTGCCTCTTTCTGAATTTGGACAATCTCTTAAAATTAGATACTTCTTTCCGTTCACCTCTTTATAGCCGGAGGAAGTTACCAGACTTCCAGAATCCATAATTGCATTGGACTCTGGGAACATATCAACCATCAAGAATATTTTACCGGTATTTCTGTCCTGGACCATATTTGCATCAATACTTAGTGCATGTCTGTTCTGCCCCGATGGGAGATTTACCAAAGTTTTTGTTTCCTCCCAGGTTACGCCCCCGTCTGTGCTCCTCTTGATAACAGTGTCAATATTACCCTGGTCTGCAGATCCGCTCTGGCGTTTATCAATGGCTGCAATAATAGTTCCCTCAGTCGTTGTTAATAAGGACGGAATTCGATATGACGCAGAATTCTCATATCCATTGTAGAATAGCCTTGTATCTGTTCTGACTGCATCTTCCGGATCATCGGGAATTACCGGTTCATAAGCAGTTGCATGTTGCATCTCTGCTACTTCGTCTGCTGAAAGAACCTGTCCATACACCTCTACCAGGTCAATGTCACCGCTAAATACCCATTGATTTGTCCCTCCTTTTGCCGGAGCACGATCCAACGCACCTACTTTAACGGAATCCGCTTCTGTTATTTTGTCAAAGAAGCCAGACTTATCCTGTTCCGTAAGCTTCTTTCCGTCCAGATAAATCTGGAATTTCGTTTTTCCAAATACATAAACAACTGTATGCCATTGGTCATCACGAATCGAAGCTGTGGCACTAACCTGATTATAATTTGTTACATTGCTGTTGTTTCCCTGACGTACTTCTACCCCGGCTTTGTTTCCCGTTGGATTAACATAGGCAACCGCATAAGTATTTTCCTGCCCTGGATCTGTACTGGACAGACTGAACAAAGCACTTAATCCCTGATTGGGATTGGACCGGTATCTTACTGAAATGGTCCCCTCCTTTAGCGATGAAAGCCTTGTCAGATATTCCTCTGTAACATTGATCGTATTTGCCGCTGACGAAATACTCATATTTCTCCCGGAATATATGGGCTGGGTTTTTTCCTGTGCAGATACCTGTATCATTCCCTGAGGCACAATTCCTGACACGACAAGTACAATTGCTAACATCATCGCTAAAAATCTTTTATGTTTTTGCTTGATATACATTATTTCCTCCTTTTTCACATCCCATAAGATAAGTTAAGTTATTCTCCTACATGGAAATCCGGATTTCCTTTCCCTTCCTCCTTTCTCTTACTGGAAATCATTTCCTGTCGATATACCTAATATTATTACAAAAATAATTTCTTTTTTCAATATAATATTAGAAGATTTTTCCTTTTTGTTTGTTTCTTCCTTTTTTACCGTTTTTTCAATGCGTTTATCAAGGTTTTTCCAGTAATTTCTATCCAAATTGCACAATTACAAAAAAGCCCCTCACGAAGTTATGCTTCATGAGAGGCCATTCACTGTTATTAAATTTTATAAGTTCCTTAAAAATACTTTTGTCTCATATGGTTTCATTTCCATGGTCCCCATCACCTGCGCACCTGTAAACATGTCCAGCAACGACTCTTTTAAACAGATCCATACCGGCTCGTGACTATAGTTCAGGACAAATATATATTGTCTGCCATCCTTTTCCCTTACGGCTAATTCTGTCTCCCGGGGTAAATCAAACATATTCTGATAAGGTTCTGCCACACAAAGCTTCCTTAAGAAAACCTCTGCCGTATCCCTTGTAAAAGCTCCCCCAAAATAATAGACCTTACCTTTCCCCCAGTTATTCTTTATAAGTCCTGCTGCCCCCTTATAATAATTAGACTGATAAGTACCCAGTATTTCCGCCTGATTGGTAAGCGGTTCCAGGATATCGTTATAAACCGCTGCTTCTATCAAGCAATCCTCCCAGCCCACCATAACCTTTCCATCTGCTTTCCCGATAAAAGTACCGTCTGTTACGTCCGTTCCCGACAATTCCTGCATAAGCCCGGGAAGATTCTGCATCACACATTTTCCGGTTCTGTCTTTATATCCGGTCCTGCATCCAAGAATCAGGATACCCCCTTCCTGCACATAAGCTTCTAAAAGGGCTTTTCTTCTGTTTGTTATAATAATACCGTGGGGATAGAATAAAAGTGGATACTTTAATAGTTCCTGTAAGGATACATCCTCTGTGAGATAGACGTAATCCATCGGCGTATGGGTTAACTGTGCCGCCTCAAAAATTCCCTTTTGACTTACTTTTTCCATACGCTGATGCCATACATCCAGATCTGCATCCCAGACATTATCATAATCTTTGATTACACCAAAGGATGCCTGATATCTGCTTCCCGCCAGTTCTCCTATTTTCTGAAATTTCCCATGTATCTGCCGTACTTCCTCCAGTCTTCTGTTATCCCGGTTGGCATAATCCAGAATGCCGTGCCAATAAATCTCGGTTCCCATAATCGCAGTCCGCCAGCGGAAATAGCTGATGTAATCTGCACCATGTGCTACACTCTGCATAGTCCAAAGTGTCATCTGCCCGGGTTTTGGAGCCGGAGCTTCCATCCGGGTATTCCACCCGTTGGCACCCGACTGCTGTTCCATAATACCAAAGTTTGAGGAAACCGATCTCACTTCTGTCAGATTACGGCTCCATTTCCGGTCATTTAAATCATCTGAATGCAGCGGATCCTCGCACAGGCAGTATGCAAAATTAGGATAGGAATCGTACATATAAAAATCCAGGGATTCCTTTGTCATGCGGTGGTTATCCAGGTGGGAAAACATTCCATTCGTCGTAATGAAATCGGAATCTTTTTTGTACATCCTTATAATATCACTCTGCATCTTGGCAAACCGGCAGGCACTATCTGATATAAATCGGATATAGTCCAATACCTCATGGGGATTTGTAGAATCACTAATAGTGGTACGTGGTACATGGATTTCCTCCCATTCGGTGTATGTCTGATTCCAGAAGACTGTTCCCCATGCGGCATTTAAAGCATCCAGATCTTTATATTTGTTCTTAAGGTATTCCCGGAATGCCAGCGTATCACTTTCAGAATAGAATACGTCTGTCTCACAATTTAATTCATTGTCGATCTGCCAGCCTATGACGGAACTCCTCTTACCATAATGCTGTGCCATTTTTGTTACAATCCGGGCACTGAGCTCCTGATATTTTTTTGAGTTATAATTGTAATGCCGCCTTGCCCCATGACGAAACGGGACTCCATTGATATCACAGTTTAACACTTCCGGATATTTTTGTGTAAGCCATGCCGGAGGGGTTGCTGTGGGCGTCCCCATAATTACCTGCATCTGAGTTTCTTCAACAATATCTAAAAAATCATCGAAAAATTCATAGGTAAACTGACCTTCCAAAGGTTCTGCTTTGCTCCAGGCAAACTCTGCAATGCGAATTGTTTCAATACCTGCCTCTTTCATTCTATTCAGGTCATCTTTCCATAGAGACCTGTCCCAATGTTCCGGATAATAGCAGGTACCAAGTGCTAGTTTATCCAGTTTTATACTCTTTTCAATTGTCATAAGACCCTCCACTATATTTCGTTCTTCAACTGCTCATTTAACTTCTTTAGGGACAGGCAGAAAGTAATTTTTGTCCCTTCATCTTTGGCACTTTCTATTTTTAAAGTCCCTTCTGCCCCATAATAAATCTTCAGACGGCGGTATACATTTTTGATTCCAATAGACTCCCTGCCATCATCTCTTTCACACTGCTCATAGGTCCTGCGCACCTCTTCCGGTGTCATTCCAACTCCGTCGTCGCTCACACAAAAAAAGATACCCTGCTCCTGCATTCTGATTTCAATATTTAGATTTCCTTTTCCAAGTTTTGGTTCCAGTCCATGTATAATGGCATTTTCTACCAATGGCTGTAAAATGAAGTTTGGAATGATATAATCCCTTGTAAGGTTATCAATCTGATAAGAGGCTTCTACCTTATCCCCAAAACGGTATTCCTGAATAAACAGATAATTCCGCACACTTTTTAATTCCTCATCAATTGTTATGAAACTATCCTGCTTAATGGTCGCCCGAAGCAGATCCGCCAGTGTAACCGCCATATCGGAGATGTCATTATTTCCTCCGCTTCTTGCCATCCAGCTAATGGTATCCAGGGTATTATATAGAAAATGGGGATTAATCTGCATTTTAAGAAATTCAATCTCCGCCTGTTTTTGGGATATCTCCATTTTATATACCTTTTCAATCAGGGTTTCTATGTTCTTAGCCATATCATTATAGGTTCTTCCCAGACTTCCGATTTCATCATTGCCCGCTATGTGCACCCGGCCTGAAAAATCCCCCTGTCCCACTGCCGTCATACTTTTGCTCAACTGTCCCAGGGGAAAGGTAATATGCCTGATCATCAAAATGATTGCAACCACAGCCACTACTATGGCCAGCAAAGCTATCCCGCCTGAAAAAAGCGCAAAGTACCGGATATCTTTTTGTATTTCTCCAACCGCTACCGTTGTAACCAGCATCCATCCATTGGGCATTTTTTCACCGGTATAAAGGTAAGAATCCACTTCATTGATTTCTGCCCGTGAATCATTCTGAATATTCTGAAGCCTTTCAAGTTCCACCGGAAAATAACTTCCCACATGCTTCCTGTTGTTGGATGCCACTACTATTCCATCTGTATCCACAATGTAAGTACCACTGGTGTACGTATTCGATATATCTTCCAGAATATCGGAGAAATATGCCTCTTCGCAGACGAGATCGATGATTCCAATGGGACGCTGAGTTTTAAAGTCATAAATAGCCCGCTCAATACAGATTCCATTCTGCCCGTCATCTGTCAGTTTCCAGAGGGTGGAGCCCTTCGCATCAAAGACTTCATTTCCGGAGAACATCTGTATGACCTGCTCTCCAACCTGTTTTTGTACCGTAAACGCTTCCTCCGTCAGGGAAATAACGCTCAGGGAAGTTACGTTTTTATTATAGAGGGCATCTCCGATCAGTTCTTCCTCCACTGACCTTTTTACCAGCAGCTTCTCATATTCAGACAGCGTTTTCGTATTGACTATGCCCAATTGCTCTTGAATCTTAGTGTTTTTCAATGTATTAAAAGTAATGGTCTCTATTTCATCAATATTATTTTCCAGGTTATTTGTTGTCTGTCTGGTAATATCCATGATATACTGCCTGGACTTTTCTTTGTAAACCGTTTGGAATACAGCCATTGAAGCAAACGAAATACCTGCGCTGGAAATGATAACCAATACTGAAAATGTCAGAATCAGCTTTTCTTTCAGCCTCATATCCTTGAATCTGTGCTTTCTTTGCATGATTAACCCCATGGCATATTACAGAAAATCTGTAATACTGCTGTACCTCTTATTTTTTCCTGTCCATCATGTCCAGAATTTCTCTGATTGAATAATCCTTTTGTATCCCGGGGTTCTTCCTGTACTCTCCCGGCGTGCTGTCAAATATCCGCTTAAACACCTGACTGAAATAGCGGGAATCATGGAATCCTGTTCTGTCGCAGATCATATTGATTTTCTGTTTATTTTCCTTTAGCAGATACCCCGCATTCATAAGGCGGATTCCAGTCAGGATATCCACAAAGGAGTAGCCCGTTTCCCTTTTTATCAACCTTGACAGATAGATCGCGGTGAAATGATACTGTTCAGCCAGTGCATTCAGTGTAATATCTCCGCTGTAATTCTGCGCGATATAAGTCAGCATATCCATAACCTGAGGATTTGCCCCCCGGAAACTGTAAAGTATTTGCTCGGCAGCATCAAAAGCCCCCACCATATCTTCGTGTTCCCGGACTACTTTCCTGGAATATCTTTTTTGTTCCAGAATACTTACGGCACGTCTCACGGAAGCAGCTAATTCATCCGTCTTAATTGGTTTTAATATGTAATCATATACCTGCTGCCTGATTGCTTCCTGTGCATACTGGAAATCACTGAATCCGGTGAGTAGTACTACCATAGTACTCTTCTGGTATTCCCGGATATACCCCGCCAGCTCAAGACCTGACAGCCCCGGCATGCGGATATCACTGATAATAATGTCAATCTCTTCTCTCTCCAGCAATTCTCTGGCTTCCTGCCCATTCTGTGCACTTAAGACCTTTTCAAACCCCTCTGCTTTCCAGTCCATGGATAAAATTCCCTGGCGTATAATGATTTCATCATCTGCAACCAGCAGTTTCAATGATATTCCCCCTTTTCCTGTATCCTTCCATCAGCCCTTTACTGCCCCTGCCACCATTCCCTCCATAATATTCCGATGTAATAGTATGTATACAATCACGCTGGGAATAATGGTAATCACAACTGCAGCTATCATCGCTGTATAATCCGTTGCATATTGCCCCTGAAAAGCAGTAAGTCCCACAGGAAGCGTCATTTTTGACTGGTCTGTCAGAAATATCTGCGGAAGCAGAAGATCGTTCCAGATATTGATAAATACAATCACAGCTACCGTCACAACAGATGATTTTGAGATGGGCATAATGATCTGATAGAAAATACGGTAGATACTGCACCCATCCATTACTGCTGCTTCTTCAATATCACGGGGAATTGACAGAAAAAATCCGGTTAGTATGAAGATAGCCATTGGAAAGCTGTTTGCTATATGGGGAATAATCACCGAAGCATGGGTATTCAACAAGTTTACCTTATTAAACATATTAAATAACGGGATAATCGTTGCATATGCAGGTATCATCATACCCAGCAAAAATATATTCATCATTATCCCGGAGAGCTTCCATTTCATCCGTGATATTGCATAGGCAGCCATACAACTTAAGACTGCTCCGGCTAATACCGCTATTACTGCAATTATAACAGAATTTGTAAAATATGTCCCAATCTTTCCATCTACCATCGCAGAAATATAATTTTTAAATCCAAAGGCTTCCGGCATGCCCCAGGGATTTGCAAATAACTCATCATTGGTCTTAAACGAACTGATTAACAGCCATATAATCGGATAAATACAGGTAAGCGTGAATAGCCCCAGCCCTGTATACTTAAACGCGAAAAACATCTTGTCTTTTCCATTTATCCTCATCTTTATTCCTCCTTTCAAAACCATCATGCAATACTAGAGCGTGTTTTAAAATTGCTTTCTGGCAGCTGTGCGTCACAGTTTGTGGGAGATTTGTCCCGAATGAAGGGCACGTAGCGGGCTACGTAACCTGAATTCGGGGCAAATATACCGCAAAGTGGGGCGTGCAGATGGCGGGAATGAATTTTCAAACACGCTCTAGTATTCAACTGGGTCCGATTTGAAAATCAAATTCGAAACTGCAACGGCACAGATACATAAAACAAGTAAAATAACACCAATTGCTGCAGAATATCCGTATTTTAATGTCCGAAATCCCTGATAAAACATATAAGTAGACATTAATTCAGTTGCATGGTTTGGGCCTCCGCCGGTCATAACCGCCACCAGATCATAATATTTCAGGGACCCTGTAATAATCAACACTGCATCCACCTTTAATATATTTTTAATGAGTGGAAAAGTAATTGAGCGAAATTGTATCCATCTGCTGGCTCCATCGATTTCAGCCGCTTCATACAGGGAACTTGGTATATTTTTCATTGCAGCTATTTGTATAATCATGTGATACCCAACGAACTGCCACATGACAACAATAATAATACAAAACAGTGCAATCCGGGGGTTGGACAGCCATGCCTGCTGAGCATTGCCAAATCCCAGAACTTCAAGGAGTTTATTCAGAAGCCCAAATTCCGAATTATAAATAAAAGACCACATCAGTCCCACTGCCACCCCACATATAACACTAGGCAAAAAGAATACTGTTTGGAAAAAGTGGCTTCCTTTTATCTTTTGAAACAGAATATTTCCAAAAATTAATGCCAGCGGCAGATGGGCAATTAAGGAACCGATTACCATGAAAATATTATTGCGCAGTGCCGTTAAAAAGGTAGAATCTTTAAACAGATTCAAATAATTTTTTAATCCCACGAATTTTCCCGGACTCATCAGATCAGTCTGAAATAAACTGATATAAATATTATAAAATATCGGTATCAGAGAAAATACACCATAGATTAAAAATGCCGGAAGTACAAATACTGCAATACTTTTTTTATTTCCTAAAATTTTGTCCATATTAACAGCCTCCTTAAGCCTGATTAACTGCCGCTTCCACAGAAAGGTTTAAACTTTTAGCGGTCTGCATTTTCTTCTGCAAATGCCTGCAGTTCATCAAATGCTTTCCTTGGATCAGAACCTCCGAATACCGCCAGACACTGATTATTAAATTCCACACCTTCTCCGGCACCAAAGGCTCTGTCCCACCAGGGTGTGAGGCCCTTTGCCTTGTTTGATAAGCTGATAATCTCAGCAACCAGTGGGTCAATCTTAGAATCATCTACTTCTAATTTTAAAGATGGCAGCCTTCCCATCTCATAAAGCAGCTTCTCTTCACTTTGTTTGGAGGTCCAGTATTTCAAAAATGCAACTGCAATCTCCTTGTTAGGTGAGGATTCAGCAACTGCAAAGCAGGTATCTACCGATCCAACTGAAATATTATTATATTGGGAATTCTTTCCCGGAAGTGTAAAAGCACCTACACAATCGGTGATGGAACTGGTATTCTTATCCAGAATTGTGGATGCATCCCATGCTCCCTGAAAATACATAGCCGCCTTTCCCTGTTTAAACTGAGACTGCACTTCTTCCGCTGTCATACCAAGCATTCCGTCCTGGAAATATCCCTTATCTATCATACTTTGTACTTCGTTAGAAGCTTCCACATGCGCCGGATCATTCCATTTTCTCGTTCCGTCACAGATGCCATCATACAAATCCATTCCTGCTATTCCGTTTGATATCTGCTGCACAAACTGCGCCGGAATCCAGGAATCAGTAGCTGCCAGTATCATTGGCGTAACCTGGTTATTTTTTAAGGTTTCGCATACATCCAGAAATTCTTCATAGGTTTCTGGAACGCTTACCTGATTCTCTTCGAATATCTTTTTATTATAAAACATGACACAAAAGGACTTCTGGGTTGGTATTGCATATAGTTTTCCATCATAAGTTACCGGATCCAGTACCCCTTCTGCAAAACTGTTCTTCCACTTGTCATCCCCTTCCATCGCTTCCTGAAGGGATGCCACTTTGCCGCCCTCTACAAATGGTTTTAAATAATCCAACTCCCAGGTAAAAAATATATCGGGCACAGAATTAGAAGCCATAAGCGTTGTCAATTTTGTTTTGTACTGTTCGTTCTCATAAAACTCTATATTTACCGTGGCTCCCCACTCATTGTCCTTTGAAAACTCATCAGCAATTTCCTGATATGTCTCCCGATATGCATCAGCTGCGCTTCCAACGCACATAGCTGTCAGCGCCGGTCCATCTCCTGTTTTTACACCTTCTCCCGTATTTCCACTATCCAGGTTTTCTGACATCTCACTTCCCGTTTTGCTGCTCTTCCCATCCGGGGAGACCTGGCTGTCAGCCCCATTGCCTCCGCATCCTGCCAGCATACCTACGGCTGCCATTGCCGCAATCCCTGTAAATATTAAACTCATCCATCTTCTTTTCATACCCTGTCTCTTCCTTTCATAATTAGTTTTCCATTTTCCTTGTTTTAACACATTTTCAGGTTTCACCACATCGAACCCTTTTGATATCTGTTTCTGTTTTAAGATAATTTTATTATATATTACATCACATTAAGGAAACAGGTAGATGGATAACCAAAAATGTTTAAAATATAAAACAGAGTAGTCTTACCATATCAGCCTCTTTACTAAAAAATAAAAAAAGCGGTATGATTAGCTTTCCCAGCCATATCATACCGCAGATCTTTCCTGTTTAAATTTACCAGATAAATGTTTCAGAAAAGGTTTCATTTTTCAATCTTCTCAAAAAACACTTCTCTTTAATTCCCCATTCCAACTATCATACCCAGCACATAAGGCACCAGCCATACCGCCCAGACAAAAATACTGAATTTGTGGAAATTCTCCTGTTTCTGCTCATTCTTTTTCACCAGAACAATCGTTGCCCATACTGCATGGAACAGCATCAGGGCAATTGCCAGAGCGCCTGTAATTCCATGGAGATTTATGCCACCAGTACCTGGCTTACTTCCGGCAATGGTACTCATGATAGTAGTTCCTGTGGTATCAAACACCAGACCCAGCCAGAATATAATGACATGAGGCTTGCGCAAAACATGTGCCTTTCGCTCTGAAAAAACGCCGATTGTATAAAATATCAGTGCCAAAGTAATCGTAATTATAGCTAAAATTAATTTTACATCCATATGTACTTTCTCCTTTATATTCAACTTGAACAACGTTCATTATATAGTATAAATTATCATTTGTCAAATCTTTTAGTTAAATCCATATGCAATGCAATTAAAAATCAGCCGGAGATTCTTCCTCCCAGGCTGATTTTCTTATCTATATTAATTTCGTTATCACACTCTGAAACCCACTCAGAACAACATTGCCATCCCCGACATTCAATTTCTCATAATTGTTCAAAAGTATTTCTCCTATTTCATCCCCTAACGGCAGCCTGATTTCCCTTGCATTACAATTGTGGATCGCCAGAATCCGTTTTCCTTCATATCTTCTTTCATAAGCAATGATTCCATCCTGGTCTTCATACCGTGGAATGGTATCGCCATAAATAAAAGCTTCCTCAAGATCTTCCCTTTTTCTTAAGGCTATCATCTTTTTGTAATAAGAAAGCAGGGAGTTTTCATCTTTTTTCTGTGTCTCATAATTTATCCTGCGGTAATTCGGATTTACTTCGAACCATGGAGTTCCCTCCGTAAACCCTGCATTTTTCCTGTCGTTCCACTGCATAGGCGTCCGGCTGTGTTCCCTGCATTCGTTGTTGACTTTTTCCAATGCCTCTTCTTCCGTCATACCTTTTAGCAGGTATCCATTATAATTGTTGAAAGTTGCCAGATCCAGAAACTCGTTAATCGATTTTTTCTGGTAATCCCGCATCCCAATTTCCTGCCCCTGGTATAAAAATACAATTCCTCTCAGGAAAAAGTTTACCGAAGCCAGCAAAGATTCGCTATAGAAACTGATATACGCTTCCGGTATAAACCGCTCCACAGATCTGGATGTATCGTGATTGTCTGTAAAATTACACATCAGACCATGGCCTTTTGCGTAATCCTGTTTTGCAAACAGCCGCTCTCTCAGTTCACGGATCATTTCTAACGGACGGTCTTTCCATTCTTTATCCTTTACATGAAACTGCGTATGGCAGAAATCAAAAATCGTGGAAAAATAACCATCGTCTCCGATAAATTCCCCCAGTTCTTCCGGTCTCACATCGTCCACCTCTCCGATTGTCAAAGCATTGTGAGGCTTAAAGGTCTTTTCGTTTAACTCATTCAGAAAGACATTTAGTCCTTTTGCATTTCGGAAATAATCCCAGGCACTGGCAAGCCCGTCCGGTCCGTCTGCCGGCTGGTTGACATATGCAAAGTTTTTCTTTAAATGGCTGATTGCATCGATGCGAAATCCCCCAAGTCCCATGTCCAGCCATCGGTTTACCATATCGTAGATGATTTCCCTCAGTTTTGGATTTTCCCAATTCAGATCCGGCTGGCCTTTTGTAAAAAGATGCAGATAGTACTTATTGGTATCCCCAATTTTTTCCCATGCACTGCCGCCAAAAATAGAGCGCCAGTTGTTGGGCGGGTTATTTCCATCCCCTTCTTTTATAATATAATAATCCGCATATTCGCTGTCTGGATCCGCCATTGCTTTTTGAAACCATTCGTGCTGGTCTGACGTATGATTTACCACCAGATCCATCAGTATTTTGATTCCTCTTTTATCTGCTTCCAGTATCAGCTCTTCCATCTCTTCATTTGTTCCAAACATCGGGTCGATCCTGTCGTAATCGGAAATGTCATAACCATGATCCACCATCGGGGATTTGTATATTGGACATAACCAGATTACATTGATCCCCAGATCCTGCAAATCGTCCAAATGCCGGATAACCCCTCTGATATCACCGATTCCGTCCCCATTGGTATCTTGAAAGCTCTTTGGATAAATCTGATATCCAATTGTATTATGCCACCACTTTTTAAGCATTTTATCCTCCATCTGCGCATAACTCTGCGCCTAATCTGTGAACCTAAGCGTATCTGCTGATTCATTCCTGCCAATGCATTTAGCCCTTAACTGCTCCGCTGGTAACACCCTCCACATAATATTTCTGCATATAGATGAACAGCAGCGAAATAGGAATTGCAATAATCACACATCCCGCAGTAAATACCGTAAACATCGTGTTAGAACTAGACTTTGTCATCATCGTATACAATCCGATTGCTACCGTATAGTTCTCAAGCTTATCCCCCATGATAACCTTGGAAAAAATGAAATCCATCCACGGTGCCATGAATGCAGTAAGAGCTGTGTAAACAATCATAGGCTTTGATAATGGAAATATAATTTTGGTAAATACCTGGAACTGGGTTGCCCCATCAATCTTTGCCGATTCGTCCAGCGCTTTTGGCATTGTATCAAAAAATCCTTTTGCCACATAAAAGGTGAGCGCAGCACCAGAAGAATATATTAGTACCAATGCCAGGAGACTCTGTGTCAGATCCATCGCTTTTAAAATATAATAAACCGCAATCATGCTCATAAAAGCCGGGAACATATTGAGTACCAGGGCTATTTTCATAATTGGTTTTCGCATACGGAATCTCAGTCTGGATAATACATATGCCATGGATGTTGTTAAAAATGTACTTAACAGACAAGATGCCACCGACACAATTAAGGTATTGGAAAACCATCTGAAGAATGGGTATTCGCTCATGGTAAACAGCATTTTATAATTATTAAATGTAAATCCCTTTGGTATAAAATAGGAAACAAATTGTCCGCTTTCTGCCCGGAATGACGTTAGTACAATCCAGATAATGGGAAAAATCCAAAGTACACTAAGTACGATTAAGATGAGGTAAGTAATCGTATTGCCGAATTTATTCTTCAGTTTCATTGATACATATCCTCCTTACTGTAAGCGGCTGATCTGGTGTATGTAATCAGTGAGAACACTGCACATATGACAAAGGTTATGATACCGATCGTAGATGCCAGGTTGTAGTCTGCCTTCTCCACCGTCAGTTTATACAGCCAGGTAACCAGCAGATCCGTATCTCCCGCCGCATAAAAATTACTGTTAAGCGGTGCGCCTCCGGTCAGCAGGTAAATGACATTAAAGCTGTTTATATTGCCGACAAACTGCTGTATCAGGGAGGGGGTCATCACAAAAAAGATCTGGGGCAGGGTTATCTTCCGGAAAATCTGAAAGGTGTTTGCGCCGTCCATTCTGGCTGCTTCCACCTGGTCCTCAGGTAAATTGGTTAAAATACTGGTCACTACAATCAGGGTAAATGGTATACCCACCCACATATTTACCATAATAACCGATAATTTTGCCACCAGCGGATCTGTTAAAAATGGAATTGGTTGATCGATCAAACCAATATTCTGCAATAATGTATTTAAAGGTCCTGATGCATGAAGCATATTTCTCATAATCAGAAGGGATACAAACTGAGGTACCGCAATTGTGGTTACAAATATGGTTCTGAAAAATTTCTTAAGACGAATCCCCTTTTTGTTAATTAAAAGTGCCAGGATAACTCCGCCCAAAAAGTTTGTGACCGTTGCCACAAGTGCCCAGATCAGGGTCCAGACCAGTAAGGGGAAGAAGGTGCCCGCAATATTACCGCCCAGCATGGAGCCGAAATTACTGAATCCAACCCAGCCAAAAAGGTTCTTAGGCGGCAGATGGTTATGATCATAACTTGTAAATGCCAGCAAAATCATATACAGCAGCGGTAAAATTGTAAATACTAACACTGCAATTGTGGGCAGCCCCAATAAGGTAACATGAAAACGGCTGTCCAGCAGGGAATGAATATCTTCTTTCAATGACGGTATTTTTTTGTTTCCGCCTTTTAACACATGTAAATTACAGGCACTTTTAATATTTACAACATAGGCCGCAATAAACAATGCAATAATGATTATAGTTGCCAGTCCATAGATCATGAACAGCATGGAATTATCTCCCTGAACCTGTACCTTGATGCCCAGATTTTCATCCATAACCCATCCCTGTGCCTGCACACCCAGGGTGACCAACCCGCCAAGTGACGCTGCTCCATAAAATATCATGTAAAGGATAAACACTGCTTCAATAGCCAGAAACAGCAATCCTTTTACTATCTGATGGTTCATCAGGTTTGCACTCCCCATGATAAAATATGATAAACGAACGGAAAGATCCCCGTTTTTAAATCCATTTACAAAATTTCTAAATGGATTTACTCTTTTCTTCTTCTTTGTCTGCATATCCTAATCTCCTCTGAAAAGGCCAGCCATGAAACATCATGACTAGCCCATGATTTTTCAGACACTTCCATTTAATCTGAAAGATACTTAAGCCAGGTGCGCGTTTGAAGATCAATTCCCGCCATGTGAAAGGAGGCAATTATTGACACGCTCCGGCACCCTATCGGTTTAATCATTAGCTGCACTGGTTGTATCATTTACCAGGGCATCTAGTTTTGACTGAATATCGGCATCTGATAATTTACCTGCATATGCATCTATAATAATAGGATCCAGAATATCCCAAAAGGAACGCAGTTCGGAAAGTTTTGGCATTAATACAGTTCGGTCTTCCTGGGTCATTTCAGATACAACACCGGAGATCATGTCATTTTTCACTTCATCTGATTCTCTTAATGCGTTGTTGCATGGAATATTCCCATTTCCTTCAAAGCGTGCTTTCTGGCTTTCCTGGTTTGAAAGGAAATCAGCAAGTTCCATTGCATCTAAAGGAAACTTAGTAGCTGCATTTACTGCCAGTAATTTAACCCCCTGGAAAGAACGCAGCTGTACGGCTCCATCACCAAAGTCAGCAGTGGGGTAAACAGCTACTCCAAGATTTTCTCCAAGTGCATCTGTAATATCCTTTTTCCCCCATGGTCCGGTAACCATTGCTGCAATTTCACCAGATTTTAATTTATTCATAGCATCGGCATTGCAGGCAACGACATTTTTATTATCTTTCAGAGAAGCAATCCATTTTGTTACATTTACGCCCTGTTTGGAATTAAATGTGGTATCTGCTATATCCTCGCCATTATCTCCAAAAAGTTTACATCCGTTGGCGATATACATAGGGGCTACCGTATAGTTAGTACCTTCTTCTGCCACATTCAACCCAATTTTAGCCTTTGCGGTAATTCCTTCAAATGTTTTTACATCTTCTTCGGTCAGCATGGATTTATTGTAAACCAGATACATGGCTTCCACTGCATATGGATAACCATATACGGTATCTTTATAAGTAGCCGCATCCAAAGCCGTAGGGGTATCTTCACTCTTTATTCTGTCTACATACTTTGTATTTTCATATAACGTCCCTGCTTCCACAAGCTGTCCCAGCTGGTCATGAGGCAATGCAATTACATCTGCTGCCGCTTCCGGATCCTTCTTAACCTCTTCCTCTGCTTTTCCGCTTTCCGAAAATACCACGTCTATGGTATAATTTTTTTCCGGATGGGCTGCTTTAAACTGCTCTACCAGATCCTTGGTAATATCCAGGACATCCTGATCAGCCCACACCTTTAAAGTCACGTCCTTACTGTCTGTGCTTACTGCTGAACCTGTACCTGCTGCGCTTTCTGCCTTTGCTGATGACTTACTGTCACCTCCGCATCCTGCAAGCAGACTGCCCGCCATCATAACCGATAATGCAAGAGCTGTAAATTTCACTGTTCTCTTCATAATTCCTTACCTTCCTTTTCATTTGGATGTTCTCCTGTTTTCTGAGGTAATTATAACTTTTTGCCGGTTTGTTTAAAATGAACTAAATAAACTTTGGGTGTGAACAAAATAAACTTTTAATGCCTGAATATAAAAAGGCACTTGAAAAATTCAAGTGCCTCGTGTATAATAAAGTTAAACAGGTTCTCAGATACAAAATCTGATACCCTCAGTTTTAAGTGCTAAATAGCATCCGAACTTTAGGCGGTAGGGATGCTATTTTTTGTTGTTTTTATTGTCTATGTATGACAATGCCGTAAATATTACAAGCAATAATGTTAGTATTTCCATCACGCTCATTGGCATCACCCCCTTTATCTCCAGAGGGCTCACAACTTTGCATCCTGTTCCATCTATCTTATTATACCATTTTATTTTAGCATATTATTAGTTTGCATTCAAAGACTTTTTTAATATTATGTAATGACTATTTTTTTTAAAAATAATTCAAAAGGCACTTGAAAATTTCAAGTGCCTCGTGTATAATCAAATTAGACAGGTACTCAGATACAAAATCTGATACCCTCAGTTGAATGGTAAAAAATAGCATCCAAACTTTAGGAGGTCGGGATGCTATTTTTTGTTGTTTTTATTGTCTATGTATGACAATGCCGTAAATATTACAAGCAATAATGTTAGTATTTCCATCACGCTCATTGGCATCACCCCCTTTATCTCCAGAGGGCTCACAACTTTGCATCCTGTTCCATCTATCTTATTATACCATTTTATTTTAGCATATTATTAGTTTGCATTCAAAGACTTTTTTAATATTATGTAATGACTATTTTTTTTAAAAATAATTCAAAAGGCACTTGAAAATTTCAAGTGCCTCGTGTATAATCAAATTAGACAGGTACTCAGATACAAAATCTGATACCCTCAGTTGAATGGTAAAAAATAGCATCCAAACTTTAGGAGGTCGGGATGCTATTTTTTGTTGTTTTTATTGTCTATGTATGACAATGCCGTAAATATTACAAGCAATAATGTTAGTATTTCCATCACGCTCATTGGCATCACCCCCTTTATCTACCAGAGGGCTCACAACCTTGCATCCTGTTCCATCTATCTTATTATACCATTTTATTTTAGCACATTATTAGTTTGCACGTAAAGACTTTTTTTAAATTATGTAATATCAAGTTTTTTCTAATTTCTTCGCTTTTCTCCTTCAAACTTCATTGTCAACCCCGCCGTAAAATGTTAAAATATCTTTATATAACTAATTACAACATACGTTATCTACAGATAAGGATGTGAAACTTGAAGCCCAAATATCGTTTTAACCGTATCCGCACGAAATTATTTACCATATTTTTTATTCTGGTACTGATCCTGCTGCTGATCACTATTTCGCTGAATTACATGATCTCCAGCCGTTCAAATAATAGAAATGCAAAGATTTTAAATAATCAGATGGCAACTCTGGCTGACCAGGATTTCCAGGTTATATTTGATGAAATCGACCGGATTTATTCTTCCATTACTACCAGTCCGAATTTTTCATCTCTTTATAATGCCAGCAGCAAAGCTTCCCCCTTGGAGAATTATCTGCTGACCTATAACCTATCGGACCTGCTGAGCACCCCTCTTGGGGCTTCACTTTATATACACAGCATTAATTATATCAACCCTTCCAATGACATGCTGATCTCCTGCATTGCCGGGGAGATGAATGTTGAGCGCAATTTTTCATTTACAGGCTCCCCCTCTTGGTTTCAGGCAGCTGTAAATGAGTTGGAACAAAATGAGAATAAGAATATTTTATATCTTCCTTCCCACCAGGAACTGTATTACAAACGTGGGGCAAATGATGTGAATAAAGAGGTAATTACCGTAGTCCGAAAGACTGCTAATGTTAATACCAATTATCAGAATAAGGGCCTTTTATTTTTCAACATCGACCTGGAAGTATTGAAAAAACTGACCCGGGGGTTAAATGCCTATGATGGGATGCAAAATGTGATTATGACTGATACCGGAGAGGTGATTTATACAACAGATACCAGATTAACCCAGATTCCTGGAGTAACCGATACCCTGTTAAACTGTGAAACCATCGGCTATCTGACCCTTTCCAATAATACTTACATGGCGCTTCCCGTTCCCATTCAGGTGAATAACTGGCGGATTATTTCACTCATCCCGAAATCGGTCTATACACGTGAAAGCCGGCATGTGGCACTTTTAAGCATTATAGTTGGAGCTCTGGTGCTGACACTCGGCCTTTTCATTACCTGGATATTATCAAAAAGGATCTCTACTCCTATTGAATCACTATCCGAAACTATGAAAGCAGTCTCCAATGACCAGATGGACATCCGTGCCGAAATTTCATCCAGCGACGAAGTTGGCGAGCTTTCCGTGAGCTTTAATTCAATGCTGGATCGGATCAATGAATTGATTGAAAAGGAGTATGTACTGACTGCCCAGCAAAAAGATGCTCAGATGAAAGCTTTGCAGGCACAGATCAATCCGCACTTTTTATACAACATTCTGCAGTCCATAGCCAGCATCGCATCCATTAACCATATTCCTGAGATTACCACCATGGCAAATTCCCTTGGAAAAATGATGCGGTACAGCATTAAAACAGCTGATAATTCCACCACAATTCAGGACGAATTGATACATGTGGCTCATTATCTGGAGATCCAAAAAATACGGCATCTGGAAAAACTAGATTATCAAATTCAGTCAGATGATCAATATGCAGCCTTTCCTCTTCTTAAATTAACGCTGCAGCCATTAATTGAAAATGCAATTATGCACGGGTTCTGTCCATCCCATGAAAAACTTTTTATTTTATTGACGGTTACTGAAGAAGATCCATGGTTAATTATCCAGATATCAGATGATGGTGCAGGAATTCCCACCGATAAACTGCAGAAGATGCAGACGGAACTTCTTACCCCTGCTACCGGATTTTACAGTGACAAAAGCCCCAGCATCGGAATAAAAAATGTCTATGCACGTCTGCGGCTCTATTATAATAAGAATGTTTTGCTGGAGATTGACAGTGAACAGGATGAGGGTACTGTTATTACCCTAAAACTTCCCTATCATTCAACCAGGGAATTATCAGTGAAAGAACAGGAGGCAATATAAATGATCCGAACAATCATATGTGAAGATGAATACTGGGTTCGCAAAGGTATTATAAATCTCATTCCCTGGAACGAATTCGGTCTGGAGTTTGCCGGAGAATTTGAAAATGCCACCGATGCCATCGAATTCTTAAAGGTTCACCCCATTGACCTGGTCATTACCGATATGAATATGAATAACGGTGACGGCTGCACCCTGCTTGATTACCTCTGCGACACGAATACTGATTGTGAAAAAATAATTATCAGCGGTTACACTGATTTTGAATATACGAAAAAGGCCATCAATTCTTCTGTCTGCGAATATTTATTAAAACCAGTAGAAGAAACAGAACTGAGAAATGTGCTGATAAAAGCCATAGACAAAATCCATACAAAGTTAAAAGACCGCATGGAGCAGATCCAGGTTCAGGAAAAAATGCAGCAAACCGTACCTCTTTTACAGGAGAAATTATTAAATTCACTGGTAAGCCCGGAGGATTTTGGAAAAGAAAAAATTATTGAAGAACTATCTAAAATTGGTTTTGAATTAAATGATAAATATTTTACGGTTCAGATTCTCTATATTGCAAAGCTTCATTCGGACTCCTCTTTGACCACCCTTACAGAGGAAGAGCTTGGGACATGGACTTCTTTTATTGAAGAAAAGATCACACGTAAAGATTGTATTCTGTTTAAAAGCCGTCATCGCAAGGAAGAATTTATTCTTCTATGGGAAGGTACGCCGAACCGAACGCTTCACCGTACTTTAATATTCACGGAATTTCAGAAACTGGGAGATTATAAAGGCTATACCATGAAAAGCGGAACGGGGACTTTTGTGAAAGGGTACCAGTCGATCCCGCTCTCCTACCGTCAGGCAAAGGCTACACTGGAATATGAACTGATCAACCAGCCTTTTCCCCAGAACGTCTTTTTTGATGATATTAAAGATCTGAACCACAGTACCTGCTCCTATACGCCGGATGAAAAACTACTGACCGGTATTATTAAAAACAGAAACCGGAAAATGATTCCCCTTTTTATACAACACATTGGTTCCATTTCCAAAACATCTTCTTACTATCATCTTCCAACTTACAAAAATGCAGTAATACGCGCTGCCATGCAGTTAGAAAAGGCATGTTTTGAAAAAGATATGAAGAACCCAGAATTGTCTGACACAGTAACTATTGTCACCCCAATGTGTACAACCAACCGGATTAACCAGTATCTTATAAAGATTTTCAATGACATTCTGGATGAAATTGAAAAAGCTAAGGCTCCAGCCGGGAAAAACGTGATCGAGGAAATATGTGAATACGTAAAAGTGAACTACGGAGAAGAAATCAGTCTGATTGCATTTGCCCAGAAATATTACATGAACCATATCTATTTGAGCCGCCTCTTTAAATCAGAGACAGGGGAAAACTTCAGCAGCTTTCTTACCAGGATTCGAATGGAAAAAGCGAGGGAATTATTATCCAGTGATTCTTTCCTGATTAAGGAGATCGCAGAAATGGTGGGTTATGAAAACCCCTATTATTTTACAAAAGCATTTAAAAAATACTTTGCCTGCTCACCAACGCTCATCGAAAAGCTGGATACCAAGGAGATCGAGGGTTGAAAGGAATATATATGAAAAAATATGTTAATCTTTTTTCCGTGATTATTGTGGTCCTGGTTATGACTTCCGGCTGCAGCTTCTCTTTTTCCGCACCCGATAAAGCTTCTGAAACAACGGATGAAAATCAGGTAGACCTTTATGTGATGCACGGACGGCAGGAAGCACCGGAAACCTACACGAAACTGGCTGATGCTTTCCATAAAAAACATCCCAATATTACCGTACACTATGAAACACCCAGCAATTTTGACCTGACCATGCAGAATCGAAGGGCACAGAATCGGACACCGGATATCTATTCCGCTACAACCATTGAGGCAAATGCCGGAATTCTCATGGATCTGACCGATGAGCCCTTCATGAAAAACGTAAAAAAGGTATCTTTTGACACAGTAAAGGATAAAAGGGATTATTTTTTCCCGATCGGTTATTCAGGCGTAGGGGTCATTTATAACAAATCCGTTTTTACGGAAAATAACCTAACTCCGCCCAGGACACTGGCCGAACTCACAAAAGTACATCAGGTGCTGGCTTCTAAAAACATTGCTGCCTTCGCACTTGGGTACAAAGACCTGTGGGTTGGACATTTTTCTCTTCGCCCGGCATATTATGCCGTGTATGGAACTTACCCCGATTGGAACCAACGAAGAAGTCAGGGAGAAGTATCTTTTGCAGATACCCCGGAATGGAAATTAATTGCGGATATACCCAAGAATTATGTCTATGCCTATGGCAATACGGATACCGCATTTGAAATGGGCTATATGGATGCCTGCTCCATGCTTGCCAACGGCGAAGCTGCGATGATGCTTCAGGGATCCTGGGCAACTTCTCTCATCCAGACCTATAATCCAGATGTGGAACTGGGCTTTATACCGCTTCCCGTTTCTGATGATTCTGCTCAAAGCAAGATCAGCTATTACTGCGATTATTATCTGTCCATTAGCGCTGACACCAAGTATCCAAAAGAAGCCAAGCTATACCTGGATTTTCTCTCAACCCAGGAAGCTGCAAAAATCTATGTAGAAAGTACGAAGACCTTCTCCAGCGTAATCGGCGCACCCATTCCAGGTGATTCCGTTTCTAAGGATATCCAAAAATATGTGGACAAAAATCAGTATATCGAAGACTACAGCGGTACCTGGCCAAACCGATTTTATAAAAATGCAGAGAAATATTTTATGGAATACATTTTGGATGGGATAGATTACGGGGAACTCACCAGATTACTGGACGAAGAATGGGATACCTGCAGTGATAAATAACTGCAGGTACCCCACTTTTCATTTCAAATACTATTTTTTCACTACCGGCATCCATACTTCGAATACAGCATTTGCAGGATCCGGGCTTAAATAAAGTTCAATATCCGGTGCATTCCCATATTCGTACCCGGATGTTGGAAGCCACTCTGTCACAGCCCTTCTTTCAATATCCTGGATACTGTCCGGCATTGTCCCGGTACCGAAGAAGATTGCCCATTCAGCAGCCGGAACCATATATTCCTCTGTTCCTTCTAATGCCGGCTGGTCGGTTGCCACACCAATGTAATAATACCAGTTATCCTCTTCCAGGCATGCACTAACCCCAAGGATTCCCTTCACTTCCTGGTTCATCATTCCAGCAAGCTTTTCCAGAATACCTGACTGCGCTGCCTTTGCCCACATCTGCGGTACTTCCCTGAAATTCTCTTCTAAATCCTTACTTAATTTTCCTTTCATACCCACAATTCGAAATGCTTCCTTTTTCTCGATACGATATTCCATCTCCGCTTCTCCTTTAATCACCATTTTTAAGCTGATACGCGGGTATGCTTTTAGCGTAACTCCCTGCTGCTTTGCCGCAGAGGGCGCAAATCCATGAACCCCCTGAAAAGCACGGTTAAATGAAGTGGGGGATTCATATTGGTACCGGTATGCAACATCCAGAACCTTATCGCCATTGCATAGATCGAAAGCAGCCTGGGTCATCCTCCTTCGTCTGATATACTCCGCTAATGGTACACCTGCGATATAAGAAAACATTCTCTGGAAATGATATGTGGAGCATCCGGCTATCCGCGCGGCCTCTCTGATTTCAATTTCACTGCTCAAATTTTCTTCGATATATTGAATTGCTTCATTTAACTGTTCTATCCATTCCATCTGTATCACCTCTTTTATCATCATAGTTCATTTAAAGAATAAAATCCTCTCTTTTCGCAGACAGAATCTGCGAGATGGATCTAATATGCCAGAACCTCATAACCGCAGTCTGTAACAAGCACCATTACTTCCCACTGTGCAGAAGGTTTGCCGTCATCCGTATAAACAGTCCATCCATTCTCATCATCTATATATACTTCATCCGTTCCCATATTGATCATTGGTTCAATCGTAAATATCATGCCCGGTGCCAGAATAACGCCGCTATCCGGTTTTGTAACATAGCTCACACAAGGATCTTCATGAAATTCCAGCCCTACGCCATGGCCACCGATATCCCTGACCACCGTATACCCGTTTTTCATTGCATATGCGTGAATGGCATGTCCCATATTTCCGATAGGCTGCCAGGGTTTCACTTCATCCAGTCCGATCTGTATCGATTCTTTGGTGATCTCTACCAGTTTCTTATCTTCCTGGCTGACTTCTCCGATACAGAACATCCTGGAAGAATCTGAGAAGTACCCATTATATATGGTGGAAACATCTACATTTACAATATCCCCGTCTGCTAAAATACGCTCTTGATCCGGTATTCCATGGCATACCTCCTCATTTATGGACACACAGACACTTTTTGGAAATCCTTCATAATCCAAAGGTGCCGGAATTCCTCCCAGGGTAATTGTAGTATCGTGTACGATCCGGTTAATCTCTTCTGTGGACATGCCCGCCTGAATGTGTTTAGTCACTTCATCCAGTATTGCAATGTTTATTTTCCCGCTTTCCCGTATTCCGTCTATCTGATTTTTTGTCTTGATCATATGCCTGCCTGGGATCCGGTAACCTCTTCGTTTGAGTTCCTGTAATTTTCCATCAAAGCCCTCGTGGCACAACTTATATTTTTTGCCGCTTCCGCACCAGCACGCATCATTTCTTCCCGGTTTTTTCATCATACCCATTTCACTCTATACTCCCTTTCCTGCTGCCACCGTAATATCTGCCTCTTTCTTTCCATATCTGCGGTATTGCCCCGGCGTTCTTCCAAACTCCTTTACAAACGCCCTGGTGAATGCTTCCTGAGAAGAATATCCGTACTCCACTGCAATATCTAAAAACTTCTGGTCTGTTCCCTCAATCGCCTGGGCAGCCAGGCATAATTTCCGGGTTGCTATATACTTTTTAAAAGAGACTCCGGTATATTCATGGAACTTCGCAGAACAATAAAATGCAGAATATCCAACATGACCGGACATCCCTTCCAGTGTAGGATTTCCTTTAATATTCTGTTCTACCCATGCAATCATAGTCTTTACTGTTTTAACTGACATGTCTTCCTCCCTGCAGCTTTTCTTGCATTGAACATCCAACTTATTCTATACCTGATTCTATTTTATCATGAACGATTACTTTTTATTTGATATAAATTGCACATTAGATCGTTTTTTAAAATTGCTTTCTGGCAGCTAGCGGGAATACATCTTATAATGTGCCTGATATCCTTTTTTCCATGACAGTCAGAAATTCATTTGTTTCATATCCCTTTTTTTGATAGTAACCTTCCGTACGGGGATCACGGCTGGTCCATAAAATTATCTTATCAATTCCTTTTTCTTTCAGCCTGCTTTCGAATTCTTTTAACAGAAGGCTTCCCA
Organism: uncultured Robinsoniella sp.; assembly: GCA_900539655.1. Taxonomy (GTDB): domain Bacteria; phylum Bacillota; class Clostridia; order Lachnospirales; family Lachnospiraceae; genus Robinsoniella. The sequence goes on along the minus strand of UQCR01000001.1, from coordinate 145,730 downwards.
GTCCCTTATTTTTCATTGAGATATCCATACAAAACTCTTTGATTTCAAAATGTACACAGTCATAATACTGCTCTTCTCTCCCAACAATCATACCGCACAGCTTTCCATCCAGATACCCGGCAATGCCATAAGCATTCTCTCCGGTCACCATCTGGCGGATTCTTTTTCCCGCAGTCTCCTCAGTCCATTTATCATTCCACGGCGGTGCATTAAATGCATTCATAAACATATTTGCCAGATCCCTAATCATCGTTTCCTTTATTTCGAAATATTCCATATATGTACAACCTTTCTTCGTTATCATTTATCACTTTAGGGATTTCTATGTTATATATCATCCCGTTTTCCCTTTATATACTTTGTCCTAACTTTCTGAATTGCTTTTCTTTATAGATTGTTTTCCCGCCTTTATCATGATACACCGAATGCCCTTCCAAATATCTGCATGTAAATCGGTATCGCAGCCATTGCCAGGATCGTCGTTACGGTAATTACAACGGAAGCAAAAGAATAATCGCTGCCGCTTTCTTTCGCCATAATCCCCAGTTGGGTCATGGCTGGCATGATCGTCATTATGCAAAATACCAGCTGCAGTTGCGGATCAACCGGCAGAAGTAAGCAAAGCCCGAACATAATCCCAGGTGCAATGATAAATCGTCCCGCCAGTATCAGAACCAGCTCTCTGGAAAAACGGATTTCCTTTAAATCTGTCATGCGGATCACGCTGCCGATAAAGACCATGGACAATGCTGTTGTAGACTGCTTTACATAGCTTATGGAACTCATTAGAAAATCAGGCAGATTAATTTTTAACAATACTACTGCAACACCCAGCAAAAATCCAACCAGGGGCGGCGAAAAAATATTCTTTATCTCCTTCTTCCAGCCAGAATTGCTTTTTTCCTTGGAATCCCTGCGCAGCAGCCAGGTCCCAAGCGTCCAGAACAATGTAGTATTCGCCATATAATACACCATCGCATCTGAAAGCGTCTTTTCTCCCAGCAATGCTATAATAACCGGAAAGCCCACTATTGTGGTATTGGAAAAGGTGACTGCATTAATGAACACCCCTCTTCGGTTAACACTTACCCGAAAAATGGCGGCTAATAGTAAACTGAGCCCCAGGCATACCAGAATTACCATAACCGGTATGGGAAGGTTTGTCACAATCCGTAATAATTCTGTCCTGTCTTTACATGTTGTAAGGACATTGTAAAACATATAGCAGGGTATGGCTATTTTTACACAGAATTTTGAACAGACATCCATTCCGCTCTTTCCAAACCATGCCCTGCCTGCAATCACCCAACCGATTCCTATCATAATTAACAGTGACAAAACACTCTGAATACTATTCCATAGCATAATTATTCCTCTTTCTATGATGTCTCATTATTTCCCTGCATATGAATCCTTACTATTCAGGGGCAGCAGAGTAAAACAAGGCTCCTGTCAGTAGTCCTGATAGCAGCCAAGCCAATATCTGTGGGATATCTAAAAATGTTTTCTTCTTCTAAAGCGAAAAAACTTCGCAAAAAAATACGCGGTATCACATAATAGCATTGTAGGTAATTTATACATGAGACATTTCCTCCTTATGATTAAAAGCCAGCTGTTTATCAGTCTTCCAGGATATACATAATCTGTGATATTTCTCCAATGGCATCCGCCGGATTTGTCCACTGGAATGTATATCCCAGCGAAACATTCACATATCGAATACCATTTTTCCTGATTTTCATTGGCATATGGGAATGACCACTGATACTTAGTGCAACATTATTTTTTTCAAAAAACTGCCTGTATCGTTCACTTCCAAGCTGATTGACCAGTTTGTTATAAAAAGGAATCGGATATGTTCTGATAAGATCTCCTGTTGGAAGCATATGCATGACGACGCAGAGCTTCTTTCCCAATGCAGCTTCTTTTTCAAAGGACTTCTGAAGCATGCTGATATCCTTTATGACCAGTCTGACATCCCGTTCATAATCGATCACACCCCCGTGAATTACTTTCTGATCCGGCCATAGGAAACGGGAAATTATACTGTTAGCTGCCTTCCTGGGGTTATCTCCGGGTTTTCTCCTGCCAAAGCTGTAATCAAACCATCCTCCGATTCCCGTAATGTACCAGTGCTTAGTAACGATGGGATTTTCCATCAGGGAATACTCCTTATGAAACAGGATACTGTCATGAAAGGCACTGGATTCTCTGTTTATCTCGGATTTACTTTTTCTTCTCAGGTTTTCCACATACATATCATGGTTCCCAGGGACAATGCGCACCTGAGCTTTAGTCTTAACCGCCAAAGCATCATAGAATCGAAGCGCATCCTCCGCACCCGTAGAAGTATCTCCCAAAAAAACAATTGTATCCAGTGCCTTATCAGCTATCACTTCAGATAAAATCTCAAGGAAATTAAACTGTCTGTTAAAATCAATATGAAGGTCCGATATAAATCCAATACGCATAGTTTCACTCTACTTTCTGTTCCTGTCCAATTTTGAGCCTTACTATAAGTATATCCAAAAAATTGATTTTATCAAGCCCATGTTTCCATGAATCATCAATCTCTGTTTATTTCTTCAATAATGGAATCTCCCAGTACCTGCCTCGCCGGAATAAATACTGCCCCAACACTTATCATCAGGTTCAGGATTACGATTCCAACAATTACCTCTATATTGACCCTTAGATTAGGGTTAATATAGAGATATACATGGGCCAGTAAGAACAGCAAAGCTTTCTCAAGTCCAACATATGCCATAATGGTCACAATACTTGCATATGTGCCGTATAGCAGTCCTTCTTTCAGCATCATCTTTAAAAATCCGTCATCAGTAATTCCCATTGCCCTGAGAATACCAAAATCATGCCTTCTGGACAATACCAGGTAGCTCATACTGTTTATAATGTGCATCAGGCTGATCATTAACAGGATCACAGCTATTCCATAAAAAAATACCATCTTTTGTTTCAGATAACTGTTCTGTACCTTTATTTCTTCCGTATAATCCTTGATCAGGCACCTGGGTATATCTGAAATATGCTCTTTCACCTCCTGAACCAGTTCTCCATTATCCTCCTGTCCTTTATTAATACTAAGCATATTATATCCCTGGATTCCAAAGTTTCTCTCCATCTGCCGATTGGTCATAATCAGGTCTAATCCATCTTTACCTATAATATACGGGTTGACTGCCATAGCCCGCTTTACAAGTGCCGATACTACAAATTCCTTTTCTACATACCTATCCTGATTCCCAAATTTCACTGCCTCTTTCGGAACGTCAAAACTTTTTGGTACTTTTACAGTTATCGTATCTCCCGGATGGATGATCAGCCCGTCATAATATCCCTGTCCATCCATAAGCGTACGGAGTATTACCGTATTTTTTTGTTCCATTTCCCTGGAATCTATGGCGCCTTCCAGAATGTAATTCTTAAGTCCATCCAGCATTAGGGAATCATATCCGTAGATATTACTTTTTATTCCATATCCTCCGTCCTCTTTCTCTGTGCAGATCCCATTAAAATAGTCCATTGTTCTTGGATCCGTTAAATGATTAGGGTCATTGTCAATCTCCGGAAAATAAGTTTTCCACTGCAGAATGTCCCGATCTATTTCCACTTCACCCAGATTGTAGCTTACGGGATGAACGGATTCTATGCCCTGTATTTGTTCTATATTGAATACCCTATCTACCGGAATCGTATCCTGAAAGGATGAGGTTTCCAGATAAACCTGATAGTCTGATCCCAGTCCGTCATCCGCCTTCAGGGACAAATCATTATTCTGCCTGGTATTGACCGTAACATAAGTCGTACATAAAAAAATGATTCCCCCAAGTGACAGTGAAAGCAAAATGCTGATAAAGGTTCCTCTTCTCGCAAACATAAATTTCTCAGAAATAACATCTGTCATCTGCCGGGTACTTTTACTATAACTTTTTCTGTTTTTTCTCTTCTTGTCATTGCTGTTTTTCATAATATCAGCCACCGATATCCGGTGCAGCCTTCGAACACTTATAAAGCTAATCATGAACAACAAGATTCCTAAAAATACTGCTCCCAGAATTACAGCTTTAAAGCTAATGTAAAAATGTTTGGAAATGGCATCTGCATCTGCAAATACATTAGAAAATTTTGAATAAGACAATCCAATTATTCCATTTCCAATCACACTCCCAGTTGGATATCCAATGATAAATAGCAAACCAAGCTCCATGAACAATAGCCAGAAAATATTTCTTTCCCCAACTCCCAGTGCTTCCAGGATCCCGTATTGAGAAGTTCTCTTCATAATGGAAACATGGAAAATGCTATAAATAATAAAAGAACTGAAAATGCTAAGAATTAAGATTACTCCATTGACAGTCAGATTAAATTCATTCCGGGCAATCAACAATGCTGAAGTAATATTTGAACCCGGTGTTTTCATCATCTTCCAAAACGCGGAAGGCTGCCCTTCTCCAAAAAAAGAAACAACTGCATTGTTCACCATCATCCCACCATCCGGAATCTGAAATTCTTTCTGAAATGCTTTTCTTTGTTTTTTTAAATCCCTCGTCTCATCGAATTTTACATAAAGAAAATGATTTCCTGTACCTCCAGCTTCCTCTTTGCTGAGAAATCCCTCCATTCCACCAACTGCTGTCGCCCATCGGTTGGAAACCACACCGCAAAGTGTGTATTCTGTTTCATCCAGAATAATTTTACCACCGATTTCGTCCTTGATGTTCATATTTCCCATGGTATATTCATCCAGCATAATCTCACCTGGTTTTACCGGATAATCTCCCTTTAATAATTTTCTTCCGATGATTGAGAAATATTCTCCATCCCCATAAACGAAAGAAAAAACATAGGGTTCTTGCATAACCTTTTTCTTTTTAAATTCCCCCATCCGGGTGATCCGATATCCGTCCCCCTTCTTTTTACTACGAATCTCCCGGATTAAATCTGAATCCGCTTTTATGTAATAATGATAGTCTCCATATATTTTCCGGTCTTTCTCCAGATTACTTCTTTCACCACTATAAACCAGAGAACTGATTCCCGTCATCAGCGCAACTGAAATGATAATACTGAACACAATGGCTGTTGTCTGCCTCCTATAGAACTTGATATATTGAACCGAGAATCTTAAGCTGGCTTTCACTGTAAACCACCGCCTTCACCCACAATCCTTCCATCTTCTATATGTATAATTCTGTCACAAATCTGCGCAATCGCCTCATTATGAGTAACCATCATGATCGTCTGGTGGAATTTCTGGCTGCTGTTTTTTAATAAACCGATTACCTCCATAGTAGTACGGGTATCCAGATTTCCGGTGGGTTCATCCGCAAGGATGATCGCCGGTTTATTAGCAAGCGCCCTGGCAATCGCAACACGCTGCTGCTGCCCTCCGGATAGCTCATTGGGATACTTCTCCCTTTTTTCCCATAATCCTAACTCATTCAGCAGCTCCTGGATATACTCATGGTCAATGCGTTTTCCCTTGTCAAAAGTTACCGGAAGCGCTACATTATCATAGACATTTAAAACCGGCATCAGGCTGTAATTCTGAAAAATAAAACCAATATTTCTTCTCCTGAATATCGTTAACTCCTTTTTCTTTAGCGCAGCTATATTGTGGCTCCGAATGATTATCTCGCCATAGGAAGGATAATCAAGCCCCCCAATTAAATTTAATAATGTACTTTTTCCTGAACCGGAAGTGCCCACTAAAGCAGCAAATTCACCCTGTTCTATAGAAAAGCTGATATTTTGTAGTGCCTGTACCGCATTTTCTCCCTTTCCATAAACTTTAACAATATCCTTTATCTCTACTATTTTCATTGAACCGCCTCTTTTCCTGTTTTCTATATTGTAGCAGGCAAGTATGTCATAAAGGCTACAAATAGCTTCTCAGTCCTTACAATTCTGTAAGAACACAAAAAAAGAACTGCCTTCACCCGGCTTAGATTCAATCGTAATATAGCCTTTCTGTTTTTCCAGAATTAATTTAGCAAGGTAAAGCCCTATTCCGGACCCCTCCAGTTCCTGCACCTCTCTGGTTCGATAAAACCTTTTAAAAATATTGTTAAATTCCTTTTCCTGAATACCAATTCCCTGGTCACTGATTTTGATCTGGCTATACAGTTCAAACTGCTTCAGCTCTATTTCAATCCGGCTACCTGCTGGTGAATACTTTACGGCATTTTCCAGAATATTTTCCAGCGCTTCGGCCGTCCATTTCACATTGTGTATGAGATAAAGTTCCTCTGTCTCGCCGGTAACAATCTCTATTTTCTTAGACGCTGCTTTGTCATATACGGAATTAATCGCCTTTCGCAAGGTCTCTTTTACAGGATAAGGCCCTATATCAAATTGAATAACCCCTTCCTCCAGTCGGACCATTTTAAACAAAGACTGCAAAATCCAGTTGATTTTCTCTGTCTGTTCTTTTAATTTACTCTGAAAAACCGTTCTTTTCTCCGGATCTAATTCCTGATTTATCAAAAGCTCCTGATACATCATGACATTTGATAATGGAGTTCTCAGTTGATGAGACATATTAGAAATGAGGCTCTTCACACTCTCCTTCTCATCTTTTGCCTGACATATCTCCAGATTCAGTTTTTCCTGAACACGCATCATCTTTCCAGCCAGTGCCGAGGCTTCCCCTTCTTTTAAATCTGATTGGGTTATGTCTCTTTCGTTCAGCAGTTCATCCAGCATCTTATCTATATTAAAATACAGTCCCTGATATTTCTTCCTATAATAATAGACTGTTATTCCTAAGACAACAATGCAGCACACAAGAACTATAATTACAATCATTTTATCTCTCTCCAAATATAACCCATCCCATGCACCGTTTTTATAAATTCTGGTGAAGACGGATCCTTCTCCATTTTCATTCGCAGTCTTCTGATATTCACCGAAACAATATTATCATCCACAAATTTACCATCCTGATCCCAGATCCAGTCCAAAATCTGCTCCTTGGATAAAATCTGCTCTCTGTTCTCCACCAAATAAACCAAAAGCTTATATTCCACTGCGCTGAGCAAAATTTCTTCTCTCTCTTTAAATACCTTTCCCTTCCCCTTATCAATGGTTATCCCATTAGAGTTCAGAACAGATATATTGTCTCTTCTTCTGCACAAATTCTTTATCCTGGCCTTCAGAACCGATAATGAAAATGGCTTTGTCATAAAATCATCTACACCCAATTCTAATGCCTTTATCTCATCCATCTCCGTGTCCCTTGCCGTCAGCATTAGAATGGGTATCTGACTGTGCTCCCGCACTTCCCTGCATAATTCAAAACCATTTCCATCCGGGAGATTGCAATCCATGATAATCAGGGTATAGTTCTCTTTGCACAACTTCTCTTTCCCTTCCCTTTTACTCACAGCTCTGTCCAGCTTGTATCCTTCACTCTCCAGAAAAAACACCACGCCTTCCATTAGATCCAGATCATCTTCTATCATCAGGATTTTTTCCATCGTATCCACCTCTTACACTTCTCATCTAATCCAAATATTCATTTTCATTCTTTTCCTGTTTTCTTCTCACAAAATGATCAAAAAGCCAGGTAAAGCTAAAGATGAGTACAAATAAAACTAAAAATGCAACCCCAACTCTTTTTTCAATATTAAAATCCTTCTTTCCTTTACTGCAAATTAAGATTGCCCAAAATGCCAGACTGAAAATCCCTGAACCTGCAAGCCCATAAAATAAACTGCCTTTCCATCCTCTCAATACATTGGATCCATCCCAGATCCCTTCCCGGATACATCCGATCTGATAAGCGAAGATCCCTGTAAGCACTATGATCGTCTCACCAAGCGTGCCTTTCGAATCAGACTGTAAGATAAAATCCTGCACAATAATTACTGCCATTCCGACAACGACCATAATCCAAAAACTACGTTTTCCTATTTCTGCTAATTTCTGCTTTTCTCTTTCATCCAGATTACTTTCTCTCATAGCCATTCCTCCTCCCAGAATAAATCATTTAATGTTTTGCCCAATGCCTTACAGATTGAGATACAAAGTTTTAGTGATGGATTAAAATCACCAGCCTCAATCATTCCTATTGTCTGCCTGGTAACACCTGTCATCTCTGCTAACTGTACTTGCGAGAGATCTTTTTCCATTCTCGCAATTTTCATTTTCATGTTTTTCATATCTCACCACCATATTCTCAGTCTTTCTGTGACCAGTATACTACCTGGAGCACGCTAATGTCAACTATATATTGCATAAGTAAAATATATATTATATCTTCAGGCAAAAAAAGAGATCCTGCAGCGGATCTCATTCTATATCACAGCTATTAACTAGGCAACCTGTAATAACTTTGCAATTTGTGCTTCTATTCTCTCAATGGTTGTGTCAAAAACTACGGCAAGTTCTGAAAAAAGTAAATGCTCTACCCTCTGAAGATTTTTGTCATCACTGATACTCAGTTTTTTTCCACTTTCCTGCCTGTTTTTCTGTGCATGCATAATGCCTTTTAACATGCCAAAACATTTTCCGCATTCGCATGACTTCAGTACACTCTGATACTCTTTATCTCTCACTCTATCATTCTCGTCATAAATACCCGTCATTTCAGGTAAATCATCAAGGTACTTCTCGGCTTTTTCTTTTGTTATGACTTTTCTCATCGATACCTTATCGTTGTTTGTTTTGATATAGATCGTACCACCATCATTACAAACAGGCTTTAAAATATAGTACATCTCATTTGTGTTAAGAAAATCCAGCATATCAATTTTTTCGATATTATATACGCCTCTTCCCTCATAAACTACACTTTCATTAATCTTGAACAATATAAGCACCTTACTTTCTTTACTTCCCTTGTGGAAGAACTACTCCAATAGCCAATGCATTGAATACCGCAGCAGCAAGTTACTATCCTATTATATCACACTTTTTGCTTTTTTCCTAGGGTCAAAAGTCACAATAGCTATATCGATATCTATGGATAATGATAACCAATCGCCAGTACGACAGAAAAAGGACTAATATAGACAACATCATAATTGGATGGTACCCGCTTCTTCTCGGACAAAGTAAATATATTTAAATGAAAAATATTTGCATTTACTTTTGTTCGGTATTTATCATAGTGGATTCGTGACCACATTTTTGTATATTGATATATTTGACGATATAATATAGTATGTTGATTATACAAATAGTATAAATGCTACAAATACATGAGGTGCTTTTATGGGGAAAAATGTAACTCGAAAAGATATTGCCAATGAAGCCGGGGTATCTGTCTCTGTAGTTTCCAGGGCGCTGAATAACAGCGGATACGTAGATAAGGAGAAGAAGAAAAAAATCTTGGATATTGCCAATAGGGTAGATTATATGCCGAATCCGGTAGCAATGGCTTTGCAGCAGAAGAAAACACATCAACTATTATTTTTCTGCGGAGATATGACAGGGGTATATTATAATCAGATGTACCATGGGATGGCAAGAGAAGCTGAAAAAAAGGGGTACCATATTCTGGCGATTATGAATGAAAAAGACTTTGAGATAGTGAAAAGGATATTAGCGGATGGAATTCTTTTTCCAACGGAAAGTGTAGCACAGGCTTATGCAGAATCAGTAGGAAAAAATTATTATCTTCCGACTGTTACGGCATCGTTTGATCCATCCTGTGCATTTAAAAAGCCTATGCCTGCAGTAATAATTGACAATCAAAAAGTTATTAATATGGCGATTGATTACCTGATTGACCACGGGCACAAAAAAATTGGCATGGCACTTCCTTTCAATGAGGGATATGCAAACCTACGATACAAATATTGGAAAGAACGAATGACTAATGAGATAGGAACGCGTTGTATACAGTACTTACTTGATATTCAGGGTAATTTAAATGAGACTGATATTCCGGGTGAAGATAAAACGGATTTCAGCAGGGCAGCGGAAGGATTTATTTATCTGGATTTGTTTTTTTTAGGAAAAAAAGCTGCTGATATTTACAGCAATTCAAAACATAAGGCTACTGCTGTTATTTGTTTTAATGATGATATGGCATTTGGTATGATGGAGGGGTTGAAAAAACACGGTTTCCGAATACCGGAAGACATTTCTATTATGGGAATCGATGGATTATTTACCCGAGAACGGTATGAACCAAAATTGACTACCATTGATATTTATCCAGAGCGTCAGGGAGCAAAATGTGTGGACGTCCTTATAGATATTCTCGAAGGGAATAAATATAGATACATGAATTATTCCCCCTTAGCAATCTTAGAAGGCGGAACGGTAAAGAATTTGAACAGAGAAAATATCAGAGTTAAGCGCGCAACTCAGATATATAAAAAAAATGAATGGAGGAAAAGTTTATGATGTTTAAAAAAGTTATTTCTGTTGGTTTAGCGGTAATTATGTCAGTATGTCTCATGGCATGTGGAGGGAAATCAGAAGAAACCAAAACAACCGGGGAAGAAGTCAAAGGAAAGCAGAAGCTGGTTATCTGGTCCTGGGGTGCAGATGAAGAAAAAAAATCCAGAGAAAACATGATTGAAGTATTTAAAAAAGCACATCCCGAAATAGAAGTTGAACATTCCGTAATTCCCACAGCAGACCATGTTTGGGATCAGAAAATGACTGCAGCATTATCAGCCGGTACCGGACCTGATGTCATACAGATGTCTCCGGATTACTATGGACTGTATACCGAATATTATGAAGATCTGAACCCATATGTTGAAAAAGAAGGAGTGGATTTAAAATCTGTTATTTCAGATGGGATGGTTGATCCGTATTATCGTCCTGATGGGAAACTGGAAGCAATGCCTTTATTAGAAAATGTATTTGTTCTGGCTTATAACAAAGATATGTTCGATCAGTTTGGAGTGGACTATCCTACAGCAGACTGGACGTGGGATGACCTGGCGGTAGCAGCTAAAAAGTTCGTGGGTGGTGAAGGCGCAGATGCAACTTATGGAATGGTAAACCACTGGATAGATGCGGGGTTGTCTGTTATCTGCAAAGGCGGAAAAGCTTATTCCGATGATTTGAAGAAATGCGAGGTAAATAGCCAGGAGGTAAAAGACGGCCTGAATCTTTTTGGGGATTTAGTACAGAGTAAAGCCATGCCTGATGATACTGCAGCAAAGGGGCTGCCCAAGGAACAATTATTTGTGTCTGGACATGCTGCGATGTACACACTGGGAGGATTTGAAACAAAATTAATTGCAGATGAAATCGGAGATAATTTCAAATGGGAAGCAGTTACCATGCCAAGGGTACCGGGAGGTAAAAATAACCTTATGTATGCAACTGGTTATGCGATGTTGAAAACATCAAAGAATAAAGATGCTGCATGGACTTTTATGAAGGATGCTGCTTATGCTAATGAAGATATGGCGAAAGAAACCAGTAATATAGGGCTTACCTCATGCAAATCAATAGCCGAAAGCTATTATAAAGATTTGAAATATGGTCCTGTCAGCAACAGCATTTATCTGGAAGGCATGAAGGATGCAAAGCTGAATATCTGGGGAGGCGCTTTCTCAGCGGCAGGAGATGTATATACACAGATTTGGCAGTCTGTGACCATTGATGGAAAGACAGCGGATGAAGCCATGGATGAATATTATCCTGCTCTGGAAAAAGCTTTCAACGAGGCAAATGGAAATTAATAGATTGCAATGTGTAAAAAGAAGAATTGGAGGCAAGGAAAAATGAGTAGACCCAAATTGACTAAAAAAGTTTCCGTCATTAAAAGAAGAGAGTCCAGAAATTTTTATTTATATACTGCACCATGGCTGATCGGCTTTGTAGTTCTTACACTGTATCCAATACTTTACTCTTTTTATTTGATGTTCACGAACATGAATCTGACAGGAAACGGAGAATTTGTAGGATTTGAAAACTGGGTATACGCACTTACAGATGATCCTTTATTTATAAAGGCATTTATGAACACCTTAAAATTTGTAGTACTGTTTGTACCCGGAAGTATTATCCTTTCATTTTTCATAGCATTATTACTAAGCAAAAAAGTTAAACATTTGGGTTTTTTCCGTACGGCTTTTTACATACCATATATAACTTCTGGTGTTGCCGTTACAATTTTGTGGGGATGGATTTTCCAGAAGGATTATGGCATCATCAATTATATATTAGCTCTGGTTGGAATAAAAGGTCCAAATTGGCTTGGTGATAAAAACGTTGCAATGATTTCTATTGTAATTCTGTCTTTGTGGACGATAGGGAATAATATTATTATCATGCTGGCTGGAATTCAGGATATCCCACAGTCCTATTACGAAAGCGCGCAAATTGATGGTGCCGGATCTATTCGTCAGGTATGTTATATTACATTACCGTTATGTACGCCTACAGTTTATTTCAATTTGATCGTTACAGTGATCGCTGCTTTTCAGGTATTCCAGCAGCCGATGATTTTAACCAACGGAGGTCCATTAAATAGCACATATACAGCGGCGATGCACTTATATAATAACGGATTTCTGTACGGGAAGATGGGATATGCATCTATGATGGCATGGAGTATGTTTGCCGTGATTATGCTATTTACTATTATAGCAGTTTCAACATCCAAGTACTGGGTGTTCTATGATGATTGAAGAGGGAGGGAAATAAGATGCATATAAGATCGCAGAAAAAGACGAAGCTTGCTGCAAGAACCTTGACATACTTTGTGCTAATAGTGGCAGCAGTAATCTGCCTTTTCCCGTTTATATGGATGATTTCAACATCCTTTAAGCCTATGACAGATATATACAAAATGCCTCCGGCATTGTTTCCGGAACATATAACACTTGCAAATTTTGTGGAAGGATGGAAAGGCGCCAATTTTAGTCTGTATTTTAAGAATACGGCATTGATAACATTTATAGCGACTATCGGGACGGTACTCTCTTCCTCAATTGTCGCTTATGGATTTGCCAGGTTCGAAGCCAGGTATGCCAAGGTATTATTTATGATACTGCTTGGGACTATGATGCTGCCTACACAGGTCACTCTGATTCCACAATATCTTTTATACTATAAACTTGGATTGGTGGATACGATTTGGCCATTGGTTATCCCCAGTTGGTTAGGCGGCGGGGCATTTAATATATTTCTATTTATTCAATTTTTTCGTACTTTACCCAGAGAATTAGACGAGGCTGCCAAAATAGATGGTGCCAATTCACTGAAGATATTTACCAAAATACTCCTCCCGGCAGTCAGGCCGGTTATGCTTGCAGTTTTGGTTATGGCTCTTGTGTATAACTGGAATGATTTTTTTAACCCGCTGATTTACTTGAATTCTGACGATAAATTCACAATTGCGATTGGATTGCAGTTTTTCAAAGGATCCCAGGGAAACGTTCAGGTGGGGCAGATGATGGCAATGGCTCTTATATCTTTATTTCCTGTACTTTTGATCTTTTCAACTTGTCAGAAATATTTCATACAGGGGATTAAAATGTCGGGGCTAAAGGGATAACACACCCCAGCAAAGTTACAGAAACAAATTTATATAAATTGGAGGACATTTAAATGAAATACAAAAACCCGATCATCTCCGGATACAATCCGGACCCTTCGATCTGCAGAGTAGGAGAGGATTATTATGTTGTTAATTCTTCTTTTGAATTTTTCCCAGGAGTACCTGTTTATCACAGCAAAAATTTAGTTAATTGGGAACTACTGGGACATTGTCTTGTAAATGAGACACAGCTTTTTTTGCATAATTGCAGACCTTCCGGAGGAGTTTTTGCACCTACGCTGCGTTATCACGACGGAACATTTTTCATGGTAACAACAAATGTCTCCCACAAAGGTAACTTCATTGTACATACAACAGATATAATGGGGAGCTGGTCAGATCCTGTTTGGGTAAATCAGGGTGGTATAGATCCTTCTTTACTCTTTGATGATGACGGATCTGTATATTTTGTTTCTACTGATCTTGATGAAAATGGAGAGACTGCAATTTACCTATGCCGGATTGATCCCTTTACCGGAGAACTCCTGACCGAGAGTATGATAATTAGCAGAGGATGTGGAGGAAGATATGCCGAAGGTCCTCATCTTTATAAATGGTTTGGAAAGTATTATCTGATGCTGGCCGAAGGCGGCACAGAATATGGGCACATGGAAACCATAATGCGTTCAGACAGCCCTTATGGACCCTTTGAAGAATGTCCTAATAACCCGATTCTTACACACAGAAATGATATGAGAGAGGAAGTTTACTGCACTGGGCATGCTGACATGGTCGAAGATCAGAATGGCAACTGGTGGTTAGTGTGTCTCGGTATTCGTCCATGCCAGGAGAAAACGAATCGTGTACTTCTCCACAATTTAGGCCGCGAAACATTTCTTGCACCTGTTAAATGGACAAAAGAAGGATGGCCGGTAGTTGGTGAGGACGGACTGATAGCGCTGGAAATGGAAGGTCCCCTTCCAGGAGAAGCAACACAGCCCGTAAACCGGAATTTTTATGACAATTTTTCATGGGAATCTTTCTATCCTCAGTATAATTTTCTAAGAAATCCTATGATGAAAAATTATATTAGAAATACAGATAAGAAGGAACTGCTTCTAAACGGTACAAATATCACTTTAAATGACGTTGGCAGTCCGACCTGGCTTGGAGTTCGGCAAAAAGGTTTTCATACAATTTCAACGGTCAATGTAAGTTTAACAAATGCGATACAGGGCATGCGTGCTGGCTTGACAGCCTTTTACAATGATTCTTACCACTATGAAATTTATCTCACCAGAGTACTGAATACATGGAAAATCTGTCTTGCTAAACGCATCCATGATATTTTTACTGTTACATCCAGTGTTGAAATTCCAAAAGCTGATAATATAATACTGAAAATGGAATCAGATCATACTTATTATAAATTTTTTTATCAACAGGATGGAAATGATTATACTGAATTAGGTTCTGGACTGGTAGCAGGGCTTTGTACAGAAGGTACTCAATCAATGACATTTACAGGGACATATATAGGGATGTTTGCAGAAAATGGGCAGGCTGTTTTTAAAGATTTTGCAGTAAAAGTATTGGATTATTAACTAAGCCGACAGCATTACAACAATTAATGATCCCTTTAATGATTATTGTTTATTAAAAATTATTGCACCAAAATAGAACCATAAGCCAATTTCTTCAATGGACTTTTGGTTCTATTTTTGATGCCTGCTGTTATAAAGATTATGATACTGTTGCTTTTTAGCACAGAAAAACCCGTAGAACCTGGGCTCTACGGGCAATCTTACGCTTGGACTAATGTATCTATATTTAAGACTTTAATTATTTAACGATTGTAGCAACACGGCCTGATCCAACTGTACGTCCACCTTCACGAATAGCGAAAGTAAGACCCTGCTCCATAGCGATTGGGTGGATCAATTCGATTGTCATTTCTACGTTATCACCAGGCATGCACATTTCTGTACCTTCTGGAAGGTTGATAACACCTGTAACGTCAGTTGTACGGAAGTAGAACTGAGGTCTGTAGTTGTTGAAGAAAGGAGTATGACGTCCACCTTCATCTTTTGTCAATACGTATACCTGAGCTGTGAAATTTGTATGGCATTTAACAGTTCCTGGTTTGGAAAGAACCTGTCCTCTTTCGATGTCAGTTCTCTGAACACCACGAAGTAACGCACCAATGTTATCACCAGCCTGAGCTTCGTCAAGAAGTTTACGGAACATTTCGATTCCTGTAACAACAACTTTTCTTGTCTCTTCTTTGATACCAACGATTTCAACTTCTTCAGATACATGAAGAACACCACGTTCTACTCTACCTGTAGCAACTGTACCACGGCCTGTGATAGAGAATACGTCTTCGACTGGCATTAAGAATGGCTGATCTGTAGCACGCTGAGGATCTGGGATCCAGCTATCAACTGCGTCCATAAGTTCCATGATCTTGTCTCCCCAAGCGCTGCTTGGATCTTCAAGAGCTTTTAATGCAGAACCCTGGATGATTGGAGTATCATCGCCTGGGAAATCATATTCGCTTAATAATTCACGGATTTCCATATCAACTAATTCAAGTAATTCTTCATCATCAACCATATCACATTTATTCATGAATACTACGATGTAAGGAACACCTACCTGGCGGGAAAGTAAGATATGCTCTTTTGTCTGAGCCATAACACCATCAGTAGCAGCAACAACAAGGATAGCACCATCCATCTGAGCAGCACCTGTGATCATGTTCTTTACATAGTCAGCATGTCCTGGGCAGTCAACGTGTGCGTAATGTCTCTTATCTGTTTCATACTCAACGTGAGCAGTAGAGATTGTGATACCACGTTCTCTTTCTTCTGGAGCTTTATCAATATTCTCGAAATCAACTGCTGCGTTACCTGCAACTCTTTCGCTCAGAGTTTTTGTAATTGCAGCTGTTAAAGTTGTTTTACCATGGTCAACGTGTCCAATGGTACCAATATTAGCATGTGGTTTGTTTCTTTCAAATTTAGCTTTAGCCATTTTGAATGTCCTCCTTATAATATGCGCCTGTATCAGGCTTTCTTTTTGGTTTTTTATTTCATTAGGCTATCTTTGATTATATTTCAAATCAAAGATATTTTCAAGCCTAATTTTTTAAAATAACGATATAATTACTTACTTGGATTTAGCACTTAATACTTTTTCCTGTACAGACTTCGGAACCTGCTCATATTTCTCGAAGAACATAGAGTAGTTACCACGTCCCTGTGTTTTGGAACGTAAGTCTGTAGAGTAACCAAACATTTCAGCCAGCGGAACATAACCTCTTACGAGTTTACCTCCACCGATGTCGTCCATACCTTCGATACGACCACGACGGGAGTTGATATCACCGATAACATCACCCATGTAATCTTCAGGCATAGTAACTTCAACCTTCATGATTGGCTCTAATAATACCGCATCACCTTTTCTCATAGCATCTTTGAATGCCATAGATCCAGCGATATGGAATGCCATTTCACTTGAATCGACTTCATGGTAAGAACCATCATATACGTTTGCACATACACCAAGTACAGGGAAACCACCAAGAATACCAGCTTTTGAAGCTTCTTCGATACCCTGACCAACTGCAGGGATGTATTCCTTCGGAATAGCACCACCAACAACGCTGGATTCATATTTGAATGTTTCTTCACCATTCGGATCCATTGGTGTAAATTTAACTTTACAATGACCGTACTGACCACGTCCACCGGACTGTTTTGCATATTTGCTGTCAACATCAACAGGTTTTGTAAAGGTTTCTTTGTAAGCAACCTGAGGTGCACCTACATTTGCTTCAACCTTGAATTCACGAAGAAGTCTGTCTACGATAATTTCAAGATGAAGTTCACCCATACCTGCGATAATTGTCTGTCCTGTTTCATGATCTGTATGTGCACGGAAAGTAGGATCTTCTTCTGCAAGTTTTGCTAAAGCTTCACCCATCTTGCCCTGACCAGCTTTTGTCTTAGGCTCGATAGCTAATTCGATAACTGGTTCTGGGAATTCCATGGATTCCAGAATAACCGGATGCTGTTCGTCACAGATTGTATCACCAGTTGTTGTAAACTTAAAGCCTACAGCTGCTGCGATATCTCCTGCATAAACTTTATCAAGTTCTGCTCTCTTATTAGCGTGCATCTGAAGGATACGTCCAACACGTTCCTTTTTGCCTTTTGTTGCATTTAATACATAAGAACCTGAGTTCATTGATCCAGAGTAAACTCTGAAGAATGCCAGCTTACCAACAAATGGGTCAGCCATGATCTTGAATGCCAATGCTGCAAACGGTTCATCATCTGATGAGTGTCTTACAATCGGATTTCCTTCCATATCAGTTCCTTCAATAGAAGCGATATCGGTTGGAGCCGGCATGAATTCAAGAATTGCATTTAACAGCTTCTGAACACCTTTATTTCTGTAAGCTGTACCACAGCAAACAGGAATAGCAGTACATTCGCAGGTACCCTTTCTCAGAGCAGCCTTTAATGCTTCTACGGTTGGTTCTTCACCTTCCAGGTATTCCATCATTAAATCGTCATCTAATTCGCAGATTTTTTCTACTAATTCTGTACGATATAACTCAGCATCATCTTTCATGTCTTCCGGAATCTCAGTGATGGAGATGTCTTCACCTTTTTCATCATTGTAGATATAAGCCTTCATTTCGAACAAGTCAATGATTCCCTTGAAATCATCTTCTTTTCCGATTGGCAGCTGAAGACAGATTGCATTTTTGCCTAATCTGTTTTTAATCTGTTCTACTGCACCGTAGAAATCTGCACCCATGATATCCATCTTATTGATGAATGCCATACGAGGTACATTATAAGTGTCAGCCTGACGCCATACATTTTCAGATTGGGGTTCAACACCGCCCTTAGCACAGAATACACCGACAGCACCGTCGAGTACACGTAGGGAACGTTCAACCTCTACTGTAAAGTCAACGTGTCCTGGAGTATCAATAATATTGATACGATGCTCTAAAGCACCTGGTTTTGTCTCGCAGTTTTCCTGCAATGTCCAGTGACATGTTGTAGCGGCTGAAGTAATTGTGATACCTCTTTCCTGTTCCTGCTCCATCCAGTCCATGGTTGCAGTACCTTCATGAGTATCACCGATTTTATAGTTTACACCAGTATAATACAGGATACGCTCTGTCAATGTTGTTTTACCAGCATCGATATGAGCCATAATACCAATATTTCTGGTTCTCTCTAATGGATATTCTCTTCCAGCCAAGGTTATTTCCTCCTAAATAATTTAAAGCTTTCCGCTTTTGTCACAAGCCGGCCAATACAGGCCGGCACCGCTTAATCAAATTTATTATATAATTAGAAACGATAGTGAGCAAATGCTTTGTTTGCTTCTGCCATTTTGTGCATGTCTTCTTTTTTCTTAACGGATGCGCCTGTATTGTTTGCTGCATCTAAAAGCTCATTTGCTAATCTGTCTACCATTGTTTTTTCTCCTCTTTTACGAGAATACAATGTGATCCAACGAAGAGCTAAAGCCTGGCGTCTATCTGGTCTAACTTCGATAGGTACCTGATATGTTGCTCCACCAATACGTCTTGCCTTTACTTCGAGTACAGGCATGATGTTGTTCATAGCTTCTTCGAATACTTCAACTGCTGGCTTATCTGATTTCTCAGCCATTTTGTCAAATGCTCCATATACGATTTTCTGAGCTACACCTCTCTTACCATCTAACATAATGTTATTGATAAGTTTTGTAACCACTTTGTTGTTGTATAATGGATCTGCTAATACGTCTCTTTTTTGAGTATGTCCTTTACGTGGCACGGTACTTCCCTCCTTAATTATTATCGCAGCCAATTAAGACTGCTTGATTAATTCATCGGTACTCACATGTGTCGTTCTACTTGTGTTTCGTGCACGAAAGCTTCTATATTAACCTGCAACCACGGGTGAATAAGAAATCCGGCACAATTTAAGTCTGTAGTTCTGTTTGTGATACGAATAATTTATAATTTCATTGTTACGAATTATTTTTTAGCGTCTTTTGGTCTCTTAGCTCCGTATTTAGAACGAGCCTGTCTTCTCTTTGCAACGCCTGCTGTATCAAGTGTACCACGAACGATGTGATATCTTGTACCTGGTAAATCTTTTACTCTACCGCCACGGATCAGAACAACGCTATGCTCCTGAAGGTTATGACCTTCACCTGGGATGTAGCTTGTTACTTCGATTCCGTTAGATAAACGAACTCTGGCGATCTTTCTAAGAGCTGAGTTAGGTTTCTTAGGTGTAGCTGTCTTAACTGCTGTACATACACCTCTTTTTTGTGGTGCGGATACGTCCGTACTCTTTTTCTTTAAGGAGTTAAATCCTTTTTGCAGAGCTGGTGCAGTTGATTTTTTCTCAGATGTCTGACGACCTTTTCTTACTAACTGGTTAAATGTTGGCATTCCTTTCACCTCCTGTTTTATTTGTACAAAGAACATATTTTTTTCTTTCTGTACATGTGGTTGCTGTTTAAATTTTATTTAATGGTGCATGAAAATAGATTAAAATTCACGCACACTGATTTATTATAGCCATATGCATTTCCAATGTCAAGCACTTTCCAGTATTTTTCAAAGTTTTTTGCCCAAAATACCTTATAATTTTCTTAACCCGGTAGACAACAAACGCAAGGAATGCTATGATAGGCGCAAATCGGAGGCGATATATTATGAGGAAATTATTAAAACCATTATCTTTTATACCAGCTATACTTTTAATGTGCCTTATTTTTAATTTTTCCAGCCAAAGCGGAGAGGTTTCCGGACAGTTGAGTTTTAAAGTCAGCTGTAAAATTGTAGAGGCGGGAGATTATATCTTGGATGCCAATCTGGAACAGTGGCAAGTGGAAGAATGGGCCAATAAAATCAATTTTATCACACGTAAATTAGCACACATGACCGAATATTTTGCTCTTGCAGTGGCAGTATCCTTTCCATTATATGTGTACGGGCTCCACGGTATCTGGCTTATGCTTGTAGCCGGTATCTTATGCGTCGGTTTTGCCCTGGGCGACGAATACCACCAGTCCTTTGTAGGCGGGCGTTCTCCTTCACTCAGGGATGTGGGAATTGACAGTATCGGCGTCTTTTTTGGAATTGTACTCGTCCGGATGGTGGGATGGACCGGGCGAATGACAATTTTTAAACCAAGAAAGAAAAAGCAAAAAGTAAAGCGAATCACAAAAGTTAAACATAAAAACCACAAATTTAAAAATTACACCACAAGTGCTCCGGAATACCATTATAAGGAAGAACATGCTTATTATAATAATATCCCAAAATCTGCATCTAAATCAAAAACTTTTAGAAATTCGCAGAAAAAGAGCCAGAACAGAAACAATTCCTTTGATCAGCAGTATGGTGGCTATGAGGGGCAGGCACCTTATAACCAGGATCCGGGTTATCAAAATTATAACCAGCAGCAGCCCTATTATGGAAATAATCCGCAGAACTATGGGGGGCATCCATACAACAACGGACCTCAGCAGAACTTTGGCGGTCAGGGGTATGGCAGTGGGCAGCAGCAAAACTTTAACGGTCAATATTATGGAAATGGGCAGCAGCAGAATTTTGGCGGTCAGAATTTTGGCAATGAGCAGCAGCAGGATTTTGGCGGTCAGAATTTTGGCAATGGACAACAGCAGGATTTTGCCGGTCAAAACTTCGGCAATGGGCGGCAACAGGATTTTGGCAGCCAGAACTTCGGCAATGGACAACAGCAGGATTTTGCCGGTCAAAACTTCGGCAATGGGCGGCAGCAGGATTTTGGCAGCCAGAACTTCGGTAATGGACAGCAGCAGGATTTTAACACCTATGGTTCTGACCGGGACTATGCAAATCACCGTTCATCTGAATATTTTGAAGACCAGACTCAATATTACGACCGTCATCAGCAGTATGAAGCAGCGGATGACAACGGTCCGGACGACGAGTACAGGGCGTCCGACAAAAATGCAAAACGCCTGGACGAGGATGAGGATGATGACGAGGATATCGTAACTAAAATCCGTTCTCTTTTTACACGAAAATAACTGGTGATACATCCGCCCCGTAATGATAGTGACAGCACTGCCTATTGTTGCCGGCGGGATGGAATATTAAAAGCCAATGCAGTATTTCATTACTTGCATTGGCTTTTCCTATGTCTTCATTACTGTCAGGTTGTGGTCCGTTCTTTAAATCGGACTATCTCGCATCAACTCCGGCCTGCTGCATCACCTCTTTTAATTTCTGAATGTAGTATCGATAGTTTTCCAGGGATGTAGATGGTGCTACCTGATGATCAGACCCTACAATATATCCGCCGCCACGGATCACCGGAAGGATTCGGTCAAATTCCCGGTCAATCGCCTCCTTACCTTCGGCAATCATAAGTTTATTGAAACCGCCGATAAATTTCAGCTCCGGAAACTGCTCTCTTACCTTTACGATATCCATTCCTGCATTTACATCCATGGGCAGAAAACCGTCCACACCTGCAGCCAGAAAATGCGGAATCATGATTGTAAAATCACCATCTGTATCTACAAAAACATTGTTTACTCCATGCTTTTTCAACAGGGGAATCAGCTTTTTATAATAAGCACCCACAAACTCGTCAAAATTATCCCCGGATATCATCGGTCCGTTTTTCCCGCTCAGGTCTTCCATGAGATAAACCACATCCGGCTGCAGCAGATCCACGATTTTCATAACCTTTGTCGTATACACCTGCAATATGTATTCGTTGATGTCATGGATCAGCTCCGGTTCATCATAAAATGCATATAAATGCGCTTCTATCCCCATCAGCTCCCGGGGTACCCAGAAAAAGCCTTCCAAATTCAGACGGATGGAATAATCCCCCCTGTCATGGCCTTCCTTTAGCGGACCGTAAGCTGAGGCTATTGCTTCATCGCTAAAATAAATCTCCAGTTCTCTGTCTGCATGGGCCTTCAGCCGCTCCCAATCTGCTTCATCCTGAATCACCGATTTGTATTCGGTCTCAATATCAGAACCCTTTTTCTGCATCATCTGCCTGCCGTAAATATCCTGCTTAATCAGGTAAGCTTCGGTATCTTCCAGTATTTTCTCTTCAAATCTGCGAAAGGGAAGTACAAAATGAATCCGCCTTACCGGATCAAAACCCAGGTATTGTTCATATTCCATAACGCCCTGTCCCCAAGCCACAGGCAGATACTTTTCGGTCTGATTCGCTTTGTTCCCCACAATATCGTTAGTAATATCCTTTGCATTCCGTGCAATATCTGCTGGCAATCCTTCTTCCACAAAACGGTCCTTTGTTAAGACCCAGGGATAAAAAGTCTCCTCCACAGCCCCTCTGTCCGGCCTTCCAAAATCTAAAGTTAAATTCTCGCGCTCTCTATTTGTCATCATATCCTCCTTCTCCAAATATCTGATTCCAGAGCCTCTTATCGATTATTTTTTCTGTCTGCAATCTTACTTTATAAGCTCATTTTAAGATCAAATGGTGAAAAAGTACATGTAAAATCAAAGCTGAAATATATAAAATACAAAACTCACCTGTCGTTCCTGCCACGATATTCCCGCGGGGTATAGCCTGTTGTATTCTTAAATACTTTGCTAAAATAAAACTGGTCGGAAAATCCTAATAACTCGGCTATTTCTCCTATGAGGTACTCTTCTTTGCGGTCCAGAAGCTTCTTCGCCTCTTCGATCCGTATTCCGATTAAATATTCATTATAAGTACAGTTAAAATGCATTTTGAACGCCTTGCTCAGATAGGGCTGGCTGATGGAGAATATACTGCAGATATTCAGAATGCTATTATCACCGGCAATATTTTTTCGGATATGCTCTTCTACTTCTTTTACCAACTGGTCCGTGCTTAACCTTCCCTGGGGGAGTTTTATGGTACACGGATTCTCTCTTGTGGAGATTAAAAGCCTGCGGATCCGAACAAAAAGCTCCTCAATTTTCTTAGGCTCTACAGGCTTCAGAAGATAATCAAAAGCTCCATAGGAAAAGGCATCGTGAACATAATCAAAGTCCGAATACCCGCTGACCGCTATACAGACAGCCTTATTGACTTCCTGCCCTGCAATGTATTTTATAAGCTCAATCCCATTTTGTCTCGGCATCTTCATATCTGTTAATACAACATCGGGAGTGATGCTGTGGTAAAGCTCAATCGCATCTTTGACGTTGTATGCTTCTCCTGATACCTGGAAATTTTCTGTTCTCTTCTGGATTGCTCTTTTTTCCATATCAAGGGCTGCCGGTTCATCATCCACCAGCAATACTTTATACATCAATACCCACTCCTTTTATGCTTATTTGTAACTGTTCGCTCCTGCTGCATTCTATTATCTTACGGTCTGCCCTATATGTCTGGTCATGCCACGTTCAGCCCTATATGCCGGACCTTCTACATTTTAACCTAAATGCACGGACCTTTTACATATTAACCTAAATGTCCGGTCATGCTGTATAGTTACCGGTATTTACTAATATTCATGCCAAACAAAATACTGGTACCTCCTTCGTCATTGTTATCCTGAAGCTCATACCAGAAACTGTCTCCATAATATATGGAAAGCCGGATCAGAGTGCCGCTCAGCCCCATTCCTCCAAACTGAATCTGCTCTGCTATATACGTCGCTTTATCCGTATTGTGAAATTCTTCGATTCTTTTTCGGATCACTTCCCCGGCCTCTTTGCTGATTCCACATCCGTTGTCTTTTATTTCTACTACCAGCTTATCCCCCAGTACTACTGTATAGATTTTAATAATCACTTTATCGTGTTCCATCAGGCTGTACTTGATGGCATTTTCCACAAGCGGCTGATATGTAAGCTTTGGTATAATAATATATTTGGTATCCTCATCAATTTCCATTTCAAATTCGATTCTTTTTTGGTATCGGCTTTTCATGATCGACATATAAGCTTTCAGGTTCTCTATTTCTTCCCCGATGGTTACTTCTGAAGTCTCATAGTTGGATGCATATCTCAGGATCTCGGTCAGGCTGTAACATGCATCTGCCGCTGTTTCTGTTTCTCCCTGCTCACACAGATTTGCGATACTACCAAGGCTGTTATAAAGAAAATGAGGACCCATTTCCGATTGCAGGGCACTGAACAGTGTCTTTGTCTGGACATTTTCCAGCTTCTTCTGCTTCACCAGGGCATCCTCCAGCCTCTTAGCCATATCCTCAAATGAGTTTACCAGTATTTCTGTTTCTTTATCCCGGACTTTTATTTCCCTCTTTTGCCTGAAATTAGTCAGATCTGTATTCTGCATAGTCTTTACCAGCAGATTAATAGGACGCATAATCATCCGGGTAGTCCAGAAGCTGTAAAATGTCGTAACAATAATTAATATACCGGTAATGGCAACAATTCCGCCCAGCATTTTGTTCAAGGATTCGTTTAAGACATTTTTATCCAGTATAATCACGGTTTTACAAGCGTAATAGTTGGATGAAGCCGTGGAAAACAAAGAGTGTTTATCTTCTTTCATCTTGGAATACTGCCTCGTAAAATCCTTTACCTGTTCCATATAGGCATCATTCCTCTTGCTGTCAGGGAGGTTTGTATAGAAAAGCTCATCCGTTTCTTCCATAAATACCATAACCTTTAAACCTTTGCCATTCCACTTCACATTACAGATATTCTCCATATAAAAAGCATTCTGCTGAACCTCCAGATATCCGATAATATCAGTATTCCTGTCCTTAACCGGCTTAATTTCCGACACTACCAGAACCTCACTGCTCTTATCCCAATAATCAAGATGCGGCTTTAAATACACCCGGCTGTTCATCTGCTTCATCGGATACTGGCTTTCTATCATCTGTATCCTGTGCCTTACATCCTCTTTCTTTACATCTGTTTTCCCGGTACTGTAAAAGGTTCCGTCTTTTCCATAAATGGCAACCCTGCGTATATCTGATTTATTAATATACGCTTTGGTCAGAAGCTTTCTTATTTCTTTTCCCACCTCTTCTTCTGGTGAAACCAGGGTCTGATCCCACAAATCCAGAAAATGATTATCTGATAATACGTCAATCGCTGTCTGATCCATGGTCGTAAGCCGGCTGTCAACCTGCGCCATCACATTTTCTGCGATCTGCCCGATATTGCTGACACCATCCTGATGAATATTGTATTGGTTATATTTATAAAAAATAACCGCCGTAATCCCGATAAACAAGATTGTCAGGACCGCATATGTCATAGAAAGCTTTGTACTGATTTTTTGTTTTATCATAACTTACTCTCTGCCACTTCATCCTCTTCTTTTATAGAACAACACTTGTACTGGTCATCTTATCTAAAACCTATTCAGCCATCTTATGACATGTTCAATCCAGCCTGCATTATCCGGTACAATCTGATCCTGGTTCCTTGCTGTAGTCTCATCACACAAAGATAATCCATGTCCCCCTCTTTCATAAATATGCAGCTCAAAAGGTACTCTGCATTTACGCAGAGCGCAGGTATATAGTAAGGTGTTTTCTACTGGAACGGCATCATCCTCCTGGGTGTGCCATATAAAGGTAGGCAGTGTATCTGCTGTGACCTGTTTTTCCAGAGACAGCTTTTCCCAAAGTTTTTCAGAACCATCCGGCCCAGTCAGATTTGCCCGTGACTCCTTATGGGTAAATTCCCCCATGGTAATTACCGGATAGCATAAAATCATTCCCGATGGTTTATAGCTTAAGTTTCCGGTACCAAACACCTGCTCAAATATTTCGTCCTTCCATAAAGTTCCAAGGGTGGCGCATAAATGCCCTCCGGCGGAAAATCCGCAGATAAAGATCTTTTCCGGATCAATGCCCCATTCTCTGGCATGTTCCCTTACTATAGCTACAGAGGCAGCCAGTTCCAGGACAGCACAGGGATATCTGGATGGTGCAACACTATATTGCAGCACAAACGCCTGCATGCCCGCTGCCAAAAACCGCATTGCCACCGGCTCCGCCTCCCGATCAGATTTGAATTGATAAGCTCCTCCCGGACAGATAATGACTGCCGGTCTCACCCCCGACATTCCCAATTCTTCACTGTCACTATGCATATACCCGAATAATCTGGGCTGGTATTTTCCATGCTGGGCACCTGCCTTCTCATATGCTGCCTGCACATTCATTTCTCTGTAAATCATATAGCTCCCTTCCGGTCCTTTTAGAACCAAGTTGTTATTTTTTTTCTATTATACACCATATCTATTCGAAGGGAAATAGGGGAGTGTGGAAAGAAAAGGCCGATAAACAGAGGTCTTCTCCCCCCTATCTATGGCCCTTTCATTTACGCTTTGCTATTAATAGTCGTAATTATCTACCGTAGCTGCATCGAATACCAATGCTTCCCCTAATACACATTCCCGGTTAGTAATTTCTTTTGCCCCAAGCCTGCCTGCGTCAATAGAGGTGGAATCTGTTGTGATCGTTCCCTCAGCCAGCTGGTATCCTGACTGGACTGCCAGATATCCCAGATCCATACAATTCCAGAGAACTCCTGTATTCATCGGATTTTCTTCGTCCTTGATATAAGTTTTCAGAGCATTTGGCGTCGCAAGTCCGGTCAACGTAATTTTGGAAGGATCCGGTTTACTGGATGCTGACTGATACTGGGCACCCAGAGCAGGTGTTGACATAGATGACAATGCTATTGCAGCCTGTATCTGGTCTTCGCCTTCTCCCATACGGCTGATCAGGGTTGCACATTCGCTGTTTACTGTAGTTTCATCTGTGCCGGGATAATATACATCCGTCTCTTTATTTTGGATTTTCATAAAGCTGTATTCATCTGTTTTCAATAATTCATCAATTGCAGCTTCCCATGCTGTCTGGTTAGCATCTGTTCCGGAACCGGATACCAATGCTATATTTGCAGGATGGTCTGCACCGTATCCTTTTGCTTTCAGGTCAATTGCAGCACCGTCCAGCAGACCCTTTGCAGCCGCCTGTGCCGTGATCTGGTTGATAAATAAGTCCCTGGAATCAGCCTGTGCATCTGCATCAAACGTTACCACTTTAATCCCCGCATCCTGCGCTTTCTTTAAGGTAGGTGCAATTGCTGTAGGATCATTGGGAGATACTATTATAACACTTACGTCCTGTGCTATCCAACCTTCCAAAATGTCCACCTGTTTCTGGTTTGTTGCCTGATCCTGTGACGGACCGTCATACAACAATGTGATTCCCAGTTCATCTGCCGCTTCCTGGGCACCTACTTTACATGCATCAAAGTAATTCTCACCTTTAAACTTGGGCAGCATTGCCACAACCACATCCGCACCCTTGGTTTCTGCCGACGATTCTTTGGATGCTTCTTTCGTTTCATCGTTTCCGGCACCAGCCGTTTCCTTTGTCTCTGCTTTTTCAGTAGTTTTACTTCCTCCTGATGTATCTGTAGTCGAGCATCCTGCTAAAGAAGACACCGCCATAATACCAATCAGTGCTGCCGCCAATACCTTTGTTACCAATTGTTTCTTCATAATTTACCCACCCTTTCATTTATAAATAATTTTTTATGTAAATATTATGTGTTTATTCAGTTGACTCTGAATATCACAATTTTATTACAATCCACTGTTTTTTACAACCGGCTGTCGCCTGTCTAATGCGCTTTTATCTGACCTTAGGATGTTTGTTTCACCGGTACCGCGATAATTTTCTTCTTCTTTGCTTTTGTATTTACAAATGCATAAGCGATCAGGGCAATCATCAGAACTACGCCCTGTACAATGGTCTGTACATCAATAGGAATATTCAGTACCGTAAGCCCGCTGTTCAGAGTAGCTATGATCAGCGTTCCCAAAACGGTGCCCTTCATATCTCCGATTCCCCCATTGATGCTGGTTCCGCCCAGAACCACTACCGTGATTACCTTCAGGTTAAAACTGGTTCCCGCATCATATTTTACACTGGTGAATCTTCCCAGCCAGATAAAGGCTGCCAGAGCACAGATAAGGCCGCAGATCACATAGATCAGTATCTGTATCTTATCCGTATTGACACCGGAATATTTTGTTGCATTTTTATTCAGACCAATGCTGTATAATTTTCTTCCAAAAGTCGTCTTTCCCAGCAGAATAATGAAGAAAACAGCCAGGATTACATAAATCCAGATTTGCAGCGGAATTCCTGCAATGGAAGTATTTCCGCAAAAGTTCGTAAAATCATAACTATAAACACTGTCACCATGAGATATTCCTCTGGCCAGCCCCAAAAACAGATACATTGTAGCCAACGTAGTCACCATTTCCGAGATCTTAGCTTTGGCGATAATAACACCGTTCACCAGACCGCAGATCCCCCCAGTGAGTATCGTAACTATAATGCCTGCCGCTGCTCCCATACTTGCTGCTGCCATTCCTCCCATCATAGCAGAGAGGATCATGATATTTCCCACCGAAAGATCAATTCCGCCTGTAATGATAATCAGGGTCATCGGAAGGGCTGCCATGCCGATTTCCACAATGTTGCGAAACATAACGTTAATAATATATGCCGGCTTTAAAAAAGACGGACTCTTTAAAGATATTGCCGCAAAAATAACTATCCAAATTAAAAACAGTGCCAGATTAAATGTAACTTTAAATTTTTTCTTCTTTTCCATTATGCGTCCCCCCCTGCCTTACTGATTACAGGGTTTGCAATGACCCTCTTTTTCTTGATGTATCTGGCTGCCGTAACTAATACTGAGATGATAATAATTGCACCTTTAATGGCATCTGACCAGTTCGGGCTAATCCCCAGATAGTTTATCGCCGGAGAGATCATGGCAAGTATAAAAGCTCCAATAACGGTTCCAAGTATTTTGCCGGAACCTCCAGCCGTGCTGGTTCCTCCCAGAACCACTGCAGCGATAAATGTCATTTCCAGGCCACTTCCCATGGTAGTGGTAACTCTCTGTCCTGCTGTTGCTATAATAACTGCTGATATTCCAAATAGTGCTCCTGCTATGGTATAGGTCAGCACTACCGTTTTATTTACGTTAATGCCTGCCAGCCTTGCACCGCCTTTGTTGTTGCCAATAGCATATATTTTCTTAGAAAACCTGGAGTATTTCATAAACAGCAGCGCTGCCACAACCACGATCAGACACATGAGTACACTGGCTGGTATCATACCAAAAATTTTTGCATCAAATGCCAGCCATGTAAAGGATGCAGGTAAATCATAGATTGATCCCTCCACCGTAAGCGGCAGAATTCCCTGGAAAATCTGAGTTGTAGCTAACGTAGCAACGATAGCAGGAATCTTTAATTTTGTTATAAACAATCCGTTAAATGTGCTGAGGGCAGCGCCAATTACCATTGCAACTACCAGCAGTACGGCAAACGGCGCACCCATCTTCCCGATGCCGGCCACACAAATACAGATTACAGATATTAAAGCTCCTGTGGAAACATCAATATTCGATGTCAGAATAATCATGTTCATCCCTACTGCCGATATTAATATGTAACTGAAAGAATTCAATAAACTCATCAGATTATTTACGGTATAAAATCCCTTTGCAAAAATTGCTAACCCAACCAATACCACAACCAGGAAGACTGCCAGATAAAACTCTGTTGTTAAAAACGCTGCTTTTTTCTTATTCTGATCCATTCTGCTTCCCTCCTATGCCATTGCCTGCTTTTTTGATTCCAGAGCTACTGTTAGTATCTTTTCCTGAGTCACTTCATCTCTGTCAAAACAGCCCGCAATATAGCCGTCCTTCATTACATAAATGCGGTCGCACATACCCAGAAGTTCCGGAAGCTCGGAGGATATCATAATAATGGTCAGGCCTTTTTGCGTCAGATCGCTGATAATCTTATGGATTTCTGCTTTTGCATTCACATCTACCCCTCTGGTGGGTTCATCCAGTATCAGGATTTTAGGATTCAGCGCCAGTGCTTTCGAAACGGACACCTTCTGCTGGTTTCCACCTGATAGATTTGCAACCAGAAAATCGGCTGAGGGAGCCTTTATTCCTACATCCTGTATATACTTTTCTCCCGTCACCTGTTCTTTTTTTGTGTTAATTATTCCCAGCCTGCCAGCGAACTTTTCCAGCTGAGGAAGCGAGATATTCTGTTCAATGCTCATATCGACAATCAGGCCAAATTTGCCACGGTCTTCCGATACATAAACAAGTCCATTTGCCATAGCATCTTTATAATCCCTGATTACGATTTCTTTTCCCTCTAATATAACTTTACCGGCTGCTTTTTGGGTGAATCCACAAAGTGACTCCATAAGTTCTGTCCTGCCCGCACCCGCCAGTCCGGCAAACCCAAGGATTTCCCCTTTTTTCAAAGAAAAACTGATATCCTCCAAAAAACCATCGTCATAATAATGCTCTACCCGAAGCAGCTCCTTGCCGATTTTCGCTTCTGCTTTGGGATAATAATTCCCCATCTTACGCCCTACCATATCTGCTACCAGTTCATCTTTGTTAGTATCGCTAACTTTTTTGGTAGAGATATACTGACCATCCCGGATCACCGTTACACGGTCACAAATTTCGAATATCTCTTCCAGTCGGTGACTGATATATACAATTCCCAATCCTTCTTTTTTTAAATTTCCAATAATCTCAAACAAAGCGCTGACTTCTCTTTGGGTAAGGGATGCCGTGGGTTCATCAAAAATAATGATATTTGCATCGAACGTAAGTGCTTTTGCAATTTCAACCATCTGCTTCTGAGCCATTCCCAAAGTTTTTATCCTTACCTCCAGGTTCATCTGGGTATTCAGCCTTTTAAAAATTTCTTTCGCCCTTTTTTTCATTCCATCATAATCAATCACACTGACCGGGCCTATCTTTTTCGTCATCTCGTGTCCCAGAAACAAATTATCCAGTACCGTCATTTCCTCAAAAAGACTTGTTTCCTGAAAAATAATGGAAACCCCTTTCTGATATGCTTCCATAGGGTTTGCAAACGATTCCTCTGTCGCATTTACAATCATTGTTCCGCTGTCCGGCTTATGTACCCCGCAAACCACTTTCATAAGCGTGGATTTTCCCGCTCCGTTCTCGCCGCAGATGGCATGCACTTCTCCGCTTCGAAGTTCAAAATCAATGCCATTCAGGGCCAGGACACCTGGAAAAGTTTTTACAATATCTTTAAGTTCCAATATTGTTTTTTCCATAGTTCCTCCTCCAATCTTCATATGCTGTCTCTTTCTTAACTGTCTTTATCTTACCAGCAGGGGAAGGAAAGGTACATGTAAAATCAAAAAGGGTTTATATAAAATACAAAAGCCTGGGGATAGAATTGTAATTTCTATTCACAGGCTTTTGCCGGTATGTATATTATTCAGAAGCAGGTTTTTTCTTACTTTTAAAAAGTAAATTAGATAACGGATACTCTACACACAAATACATCAATAGTCCCACAGCCACTGTAAATATCACGAAAAGTGTCATCACAAACCCTCCCCGTTTTTTCCCGATAAAAGCAAAAAACACAAATTGATATAAATATATGGAGTATGAAGCTGTGGAAAGTGTTATTATAATGGTTCGCAATGAATTTTTGACATTTATTTTCGGCATCCATAAAAAACCGACAGCTATAGCGATTCCTGCTGTACATTTATATATATCGTAAGGAATAAAATAAGTTGATTTTAAAAAGATCATCCCTACCCCCACTAAAAAGCATAAAATACCAATAGACTTTGGAACTTTAACATCCTTTAGATATGCAGCCAGCATTCCAACCAGAAAACAGGGTAACATTGCTATATACTCCATTTCTCCAAACAAAGGGAGCCAGATCAGAGGTAATAGAAATATAACAGCTAATACAGAATAACATTTTTTTGCAGTATCAGAGAGATGCAGCCACTGTACTGCTTTCTTGCAGATAAAAAATATCAGAGGAACCAGCATATAAAATATCATCTGTACGCTTATATACCAATAGAAACCTTTTATAGTTGCTACTGTTTCCATACTTAACGCATGAATAAACAATAAATGTGCTATAACGTCCTTTAATTCATATGGCTGTGGCTTAAGATTATTTGCCATAAAAATACAGCAAATTAATATAGAAATATAATAAGCCGGTGCTATTCGCAAAAATCGACTTATATAAAAACTTTTTAAGCGTTTACCTGTTGATAACCCCTGTAATCTATTATAACTTCCAACCATACAGTATCCCGAAATCACAAACATTATCACAACACCGATTACTCCCCATCTGGCAAATCCGTCTAAATTGAAAATTCCCACAATGTTTTCCGGTCGATGCATTCTCTTCCATATATGATAATATGTAACACCCAGAATTGCAAAAATTCTAGCTATATCGATATTCAGTGACCTTTCATCCTTCATTCCTTTTACCCCTCCATAAAAAAATGGCATGTTATAATCTTCACTATAACATGCCATGCATCCGTAATATCTTACTCTTCAGTAGCCGATACCAGATCTTCTTCACCAAGATCATCCAAATCTAAATCACCCGTTAAGTCAAGGCCCAGATCCAAATCGTCATCATCATCAAAATCTTCGTCTTCGTCATAACCCTGATCCAGTGTATAATCTGTATCCAGTTTTACATTACGGTATCTCTTCATGCCTGTTCCGGCAGGAATTAATTTACCGATAATTACATTTTCTTTTAATCCGATAAGCGGATCAATCTTACCTTTAATCGCTGCCTCTGTAAGCACTTTCGTTGTCTCCTGGAAAGAAGCTGCCGATAAGAAGGAGTTAGTTGCCAGAGATGCCTTTGTAATACCAAGCATTACCTGTTTACCTTCTGCCGCTACCTTGCCTTCTTCCAGCAATGCTTCATTGACATCTTCAAAATCCAGAATGTCAACCAGCGTACCCGGAAGTAATTCAGAGTCACCGTTATCTTCGATACGGATCTTCTTTAACATCTGGCGAACTATAACTTCGATATGCTTATCATTGATCTCAACACCCTGTAAACGGTATACACGCTGAACTTCCTGAATCATGTAATCCTGTACGGCACGAACGCCTTTAATCTTCAGGATATCATGTGGATTTACGCTACCTTCTGTCAGTTCATCGCCGGCTTCTAATACTGCGCCATCCTGCACTTTGATTCTGGATCCATAAGGAATCAGATATGTCTTAGCTTCACCTGTTTCATCGTCTGTTACAATAATTTCACGTTTTTTCTTGGTATCCTTAATGGTTGCAATACCAGGAATTTCGGTAATGATAGCAAGACCTTTCGGCTTTCTTGCCTCAAAAAGCTCCTCGACACGGGGGAGACCCTGTGTGATATCGCCGCCGGCAACACCACCGGTATGGAACGTACGCATGGTAAGCTGTGTTCCAGGTTCACCGATAGACTGGGCTGCAATAATACCAACGGATTCACCTACCTGAACAGCTTCACCGGTAGCAAGGTTGGAACCATAACATTTTGCACATACTCCGATATGTGATTTACAAGTCAGAATTGTACGAATCTTAATCTTGTCAAATGATTTTCCGTTTGCATCCACACCTTCGCTCATGATACGTGCAGCACGTCTTGGCGTAATCATATGGTTTGCTTTAACAAGAATCTCACCATCTTTATTTGTAAGAGTTTCGCAGGCAAATCTGCCTGTAATTCTCTCCTGCAGGCCTTCAATTTCTTCTTTTCCGTCCATGAATGCTTTTACATACATACCCGGAATTTCTTTTCCTTCACAGCAGTCTACTTCACGGATGATCAAGTCCTGAGAAACGTCAACCAGACGTCTGGTCAGGTATCCGGAATCGGCTGTACGAAGAGCTGTATCAGACAGACCTTTACGAGCACCATGTGCAGACATAAAGTACTCCAATACGTCAAGTCCTTCACGGAAGTTTGACTTGATAGGCAGCTCGATTGTATGGCCTGTTGTATCAGCCATCAAACCACGCATGCCGGCAAGCTGTTTAATCTGCTTGTCAGAACCACGGGCTCCGGAGTCAGCCATCATATAGATGTTATTGTATTTGTCAAGGCCGTCAAGCAGTGCCTTGGTCAGAATATCATCGGTGTTCTTCCATGTTTCTACAACTTCTTTGTAACGCTCTTCTTCCGTAATCAGACCACGTTTGTAGTTCTTTGTAATTCTGTCAACAGTATCCTGTGCCTGCTGGATCAGCTGTGGTTTTTCCGGAGGTACTGTCATATCGGAAATGGATACGGTCATCGCTGCCCTGGTGGAGTATTTATAACCCATAGCCTTGATATCATCAAGCGCTTCTGCAGTCTTGGTTGCTCCGTGGGTATTGATAATTTTCTCCAGAATCTGTTTTAATCCTTTTTTACCTACATGGAAGTCTACTTCCAGCTTCAATGCGTTTTCCGGAATAGCCCGGTTAACAAAACCTAAATCCTGAGGAAGAATTTCATTAAAGATAAAACGCCCCAGTGTAGATTCTACATTTCCGGTAAGCTCGCTGCCATCCGGCATAGTCTTTGTCATACGAACTGTAATTCTGGTCTGTAATGTCAAAGCTTTATTTTCATAAGCAAGGATTGCTTCGTTTACACTTTTGAATACTTTGCCTTCTCCAAGTGCGCCTGGTCTCTCCTGTGTCAGATAGTAGATACCAAGGACCATATCCTGTGAAGGAACGGCAACGGGACCACCATCAGAAGGTTTTAACAGGTTGTTTGGAGACAGCAGTAAGAAACGGCATTCTGCCTGTGCTTCCACAGACAACGGAAGATGGACAGCCATCTGGTCACCATCAAAGTCAGCATTGAACGCTGTACATACCAATGGATGAAGTTTGATCGCCTTACCTTCTACCAATATCGGCTCAAATGCCTGAATACCAAGTCTGTGAAGTGTGGGGGCACGGTTTAACATAACCGGGTGCTCTTTGATAACTTCTTCCAGAACGTCCCAAACTTCCGGCTGCAGTCTTTCTACCATTTTCTTCGCATTTTTAATATTGTGAGAAGTACCGTTTGCTACTAATTCTTTCATAACGAAAGGTTTGAATAACTCAATTGCCATTTCCTTTGGCAGACCACACTGGTAGATCTTAAGTTCCGGTCCAACCACGATAACGGAACGTCCTGAATAGTCAACACGTTTTCCCAGCAAGTTCTGACGGAAACGTCCGGATTTACCTTTTAACATGTCAGACAAGGATTTAAGGGCCCTGTTACCCGGTCCTGTTACCGGACGTCCACGACGTCCATTATCAATTAAAGCATCTACGGCTTCCTGAAGCATACGTTTTTCATTACGAACAATAATGTCAGGTGCGCCTAATTCCAAAAGTCTTTTCAGACGGTTATTACGGTTGATAATTCTCCTGTATAAATCATTCAGGTCAGATGTGGCAAAACGTCCTCCATCCAACTGAACCATAGGACGTAAATCCGGGGGAATAACAGGAACAACTGTCATGATCATCCATTCCGGCCTGTTACCTGAACCACGGAAAGCTTCTACAACTTCCAGTCTCTTAATAATTCTGGCTCTTTTCTGACCGGTAGAATCCTTCAGTCCTCTTTTTAATTCAACGGATTCCTTTTCCATGTCAATGGCTTCTAACAGTTCCTTAATGGATTCTGCTCCCATACCCACGCGGAAAGTGTTTCCCCATTTTTCTTTGGCTTCCTGGAACTCTTTTTCTGTCAGAACCTGTTTGTACTGTAAATCTGTGGTTCCTTTATCCAATACAATATAATTGGCAAAGTACAATACTTTTTCCAGTACTCTTGGAGACAGATCCAGAATCAATCCCATTCTGGAAGGGATTCCCTTAAAATACCAGATATGGGAAACAGGAGCTGCCAGCTCAATGTGTCCCATACGCTCTCTACGAACGCTGGCTTTGGTGACTTCTACGCCGCATCGGTCGCAGACTACACCTTTATAACGGATTTTTTTATACTTACCGCAGTGGCATTCCCAGTCCTTGCTGGGACCGAAAATACGCTCGCAGAATAATCCGTCTTTTTCTGGTTTCAGGGTTCTATAATTAATCGTTTCTGGTTTTTTCACTTCTCCTCTGGACCATTCTCTGATCTTATCCGGAGATGCTAAACCAATTTTGATAGCATCAAAAGTCATTGGCTGATACGTTTCATTGTTTGCTGTTTCAGGCATTGATGGTACTCCTTTCCATTGTTAGCTACCTACGTTTACTCTTCATCAAGAACTTCTTCTAGGTCTAAAAATGCTTCCTCTTCTTCATCTTCCACATCAACTAACTCGCCGTCTTCAAATTCCTGCTGGCTAAATCCGAAATCTTCCAAAGGTTCTTCCTCATTGTAGCCCTTGTCGCCTTCAATAACGGAGTGCAGATCTGATTCGCCGAAATCAATCGTTTCCATGATTTCAACTTCTGTCTGGTCTTCCTTGAGTACTTTCACGTCAAGTCCCAGCGATTGAAGCTCTTTTAACAATACCTTGAAGGATTCCGGGATACCTGGTTCCGGAATATTTTCCCCTTTAATGATTGCTTCATAAGTCTTCACACGGCCGATAACATCATCGGACTTCACAGTCAGAATTTCCTGCAGTGTATAGGATGCGCCGTATGCTTCCAGCGCCCAAACTTCCATCTCTCCGAAACGCTGTCCACCAAACTGAGCTTTACCACCAAGTGGCTGCTGTGTAACCAGGGAGTAAGGTCCGGTGGAACGTGCATGGATCTTATCATCTACCAGATGATGAAGTTTCAGGTAATGCATGTGTCCAATTGTAACCGCACTGTCAAAATATTCTCCGGTACGGCCATCTCGCAGCCTTACCTTACCATCACGTGAAAGCGGAACGCCTTTCCAGAGTTCTCTGTGTGTTCTGTTCTCATATAAGTAATCCACAACTTCAGGAAGCAGTTCCTGCTCATGTTTCTCTTTAAATTCATCCCACTCCAGATTTACATAATCATTCGCCAGATCCAGAGTATCCATAATATCAATTTCGTTTGCACCATCAAATACAGGTGTGGATATATTAAATCCTAAAGCCTTTGAAGCAAGACTTAAATGAATCTCAAGTACCTGTCCGATATTCATACGGGAAGGCACACCAAGAGGATTCAATACGATGTCAAGCGGACGTCCGTTTGGCAGGAACGGCATATCTTCCACCGGAAGTACACGGGAAACAACACCCTTGTTACCATGACGGCCAGCCATTTTATCTCCAACGGAAATCTTTCTCTTCTGTGCAATATAAATACGTACTGCCTGATTTACACCCGGTGATAATTCATCTCCGTTTTCTCTGGTAAATACTTTGGCATCTACGACTATACCATATTCTCCATGAGGTACTTTCAGAGAAGTATCTCTTACTTCACGCGCCTTTTCACCAAAGATCGCACGAAGGAGCCTTTCTTCTGCAGTCAGCTCTGTCTCTCCCTTAGGAGTAACTTTACCAACCAGGATATCACCGGCACGCACTTCTGCACCGATACGGATGATACCTCTTTCATCCAGATCCTTTAAAGCATCATCGCCCACACCAGGAACGTCTCTTGTAATTTCTTCCGGTCCTAATTTTGTATCTCTGGCTTCTGCTTCATATTCTTCAATATGGACAGATGTATAGACATCCTCCATAACAAGTCTTTCACTTAATAATACCGCATCCTCGTAATTATAACCTTCCCAGGTCATAAATCCGATTAACGGGTTCTTACCTAATGCAATTTCACCATTCTGTGTAGACGGTCCGTCAGCAATTACATCTCCTGCCTGCACATGATCGCCTTTAAATACGATCGGTCTCTGGTTATAACAGTTACTCTGGTTACTTCTTGCAAACTTCGTCAAATGATACTCATCTTTTGAACCATCATCATTTTTCATAACGATTGTCTTGGATGTGGAACGCTCAATTGTTCCTGCTTTTTTGGCAACTACGCAGACACCGGAGTCAACGGCTGCTTTCATTTCCATACCTGTACCAACAACCGGAGCATCCGTTGTCAATAACGGAACGGCCTGACGCTGCATGTTAGATCCCATAAGCGCACGGTTAGCATCATCATTTTCCAGGAAAGGAATCAATGCTGTAGCAACAGAGAATACCATCTTTGGAGATACGTCCATGTAATCAAACGTTGTTCTCTCGTATTCCTGGGTTTCTTCTCTGTAACGACCGGAGACATTCTTATGAACAAAATGTCCTTCATCGTCCAGTGCCTCATTCGCCTGGGCTACGTGATAATTATCTTCTTCGTCTGCAGTCATATATACAACATCTTCCGTAACACGAGGGTTAGACGGATCTGTCTTGTCAATTTTACGGTATGGAGCTTCAATGAATCCATACTCATTAATTCTGGCATAAGTTGCCAGGGAGTTAATCAGACCGATGTTAGGACCTTCAGGGGTCTCAATCGGACACATTCTGCCATAGTGGGAGTAGTGAACATCTCGAACCTCGAATCCCGCCCTGTCTCTGGACAAACCACCAGGACCAAGTGCGGATAAACGCCTTTTATGTGTCAGCTCACCAAGCGGGTTATTCTGATCCATGAACTGGGACAGCTGGGAAGAACCAAAGAATTCTTTCACCGCTGCTGTAACCGGTTTGATATTGATCAGAGACTGTGGTGAAATACCTTCCAGATCCTGCGTTGTCATACGTTCACGTACCACTCTTTCCAGTCTGGAAAGACCAATACGGTACTGGTTCTGCAGCAATTCTCCTACGGCTCTGATACGTCTGTTTCCTAAATGGTCAATATCATCTGCATTGCCAATTCCATACTCCAGATGCATATTGTAGTTAATGGAAGCAATGATATCTTCCTTTGTAATATGCTTCGGAATAAGCTCATGAATATTCTGCTTGATTGCATATTTGATATCTTCAATATCGTCATTTTCTTCCAGTATTTTTTCAAGCACCGGGTAATATACTAACTCTGTAACACCCACTTCTTTTGGATCCACATCCACGAAATTCGTAATGTCAACCATCATGCTGGAGATTACTTTCGCATTACGTTCTTCTGTCTGAATCCAAACGAATGGAACTGCCGCATTCTGAATATCGTCAGCCAATGAACGTGTCACTTCGGTACCTGCTTCTGCAAGAATTTCACCTGTTGTAGTATCTACAACATCCTCTGCAAGCACATGGCCGGAGATCCGGTTGCGAAGCAGAAGCTTTTTATTAAATTTATAACGTCCAACCTTAGCAAGATCATATCTTCTGGGGTCAAAGAACATACTGGTAATAAGGCTCTCTGCACTTTCTACTGCCAGCGGTTCACCCGGACGGATCTTTTTATATAATTCCAGAAGGCCTTCCTGGTAATTTTCTGATGTATCCTTTGTTAAACTAGCCAGGATCTTTGGTTCTTCACCGAACAACTCAATGATCTCAGCATTGGTACCGATGCCGAGAGCACGGATTAATACTGTAATCGGCACCTTTCTGGTTCTATCTACACGAACATAGAAAACATCATTGGAGTCAGTTTCGTATTCCAGCCAGGCACCCCTGTTAGGAATAACGGTGGCAGAAAATAACTTCTTACCAATTTTATCATGAGCAACTGAATAATAAATCCCTGGCGAACGAACCAACTGACTAACGATAACACGCTCAGCACCATTAATTACAAAGGTACCAGTTGCAGTCATTAAAGGTAAATCCCCCATGAATATCTCATGTTCATTGATTTCGTCATTCTCTTTATTATGAAGTCTCACCCTAACCTTTAACGGTGCAGCAAATGTTGCATCTCTCTCCTTGCACTCCTCGATGGAATATTTCACATCATCTTCACATAATGTGAAATCTACAAATTCCAAACTCAGCTTGCCACTATAATCCGCGATTGGAGAGATATCTTCAAAAACTTCCTTCATTCCTTCGTCTAGGAACCATTGGTATGAGTCTTTCTGGACCTCAATCAAATTGGGCATTTCCAGAACCTCTTTTTGTCTTGAGTAACTCATACGAAAGCTTTTGCCGCTTTTGATTGGTCGTATCCTGTTTTTCTCCATTGACGTTTCACCCCTGTTCTTTCTATATAAATATAAACTATTTCCAACAACCCGGTTTTGGGCATAATGATACCCTTGGGCACAATCCTGCACAATAGTGCATCTTCCACTTTATCATAAAGAAAAACTGCTGTCAAGCAGTTTTTCCAGAAAAAATTGGTTTTAAATTGGTACAAAGTTTTTTAAGTTTTTACATCAATAGTTTGCAGCACCATAGTTTAACAAGGTACGGGTATCCCTCCACCTGGATTCACTGCTTGGGCACCCCAGGACTACAGAAATATAAGTTTTTCCATTTTTCTTCATTGCTCCCGCAAAACAATGTCCGGCGAGCGTGGTCCAGCCTGTCTTCCCGCCCATAAATCCTGACATCTGTCCCAGCATGTCATCAGTACTGTAAACCGTAAACCCTCTGCCATTGGATAAACAGGAAAAGCTGTATGTCCTTGTTTGTATAATCTGACGGAACAAGTCATTTTTTATGGCGTAGCGAAGCATCTTAGCAAGATCCAAAGCGGATGATCCATGATTTCCCATCTCCAGCCCGTTTGGTGTGACAAACGTTGTATTTTTACATCCCAGCTCTCTTGCTTTTTGATTCATCAGATCTGCAAAGTTTTGCACGGAACCGCTGATATGCTCAGCTATCGCCACAGCCACATCATTATAGGAAGGAAGAAGCAGCGCATAAAGCAAATCCTGCATGCGATAGACCTCACCGGGATTCATATACAGCTTGACCTCCTCCTGACCTGCCGCATACGCGGACACGGAAACCGAATCATTTAATCCGGCATATTCCAAAGCCAGTATCGCAGTCATTATTTTGGTGGTACTGGCATTGGGACGGTTTTGATTTGCATTTTTCTGATAGATCACTTTTCCGGTCTCAGCATCAATTAATACCCCGGAGGGTGCTGAGAGGCTTAATACCGAAGCACTCACCTTTTTTCCTGAAGCATCTACAAACTTACTGCCTACAAAGGTGCTCTTAGCCATTACTCCATTAGTTCCCAGATAGTAATCCCCAATCCACCTGTTTTTCACCATATATCCGTTACCGCCAAAATAATACCACTTTCCCGATACTTTCTTCCAGCTGTTTTTCAGATAACTTCCGCTTTGATTCTGATACTTCTTTCCTTTAGCGGTTGTACGAATACCCGGCTTCATAAATCCATATTTATCAAAGCTATACTTAACGCCATTTATGGTAATTCTTTTATTTTTGACTACATAGCCATTTTTATCAAAATAGCATCGTTTGTTATTGATCGTCTTCCATTTATTTGTTATGTACTGGTTCTTTTCATTTAGAAAGCGCCAGCCTTTCGATGTTTTCACAAGGCCCTTTACATATTTCCCGCTTGCCTCCAGATAATTCCTGCCAACCCAGCCTTGTGTAACGGCATAACCCTTCTTATTAAAATAATAACGGTTTCCATCAATGGTTTTCCACTGGCTTTTCAGATAACCCTGAGAACCATTCTTATAGCGGTAACCCTTTTCGGTTTTCTTAAAGCTTACAATCCATCTCCCTTTTGAGTTTACATACCGGTCACCAATCCAGCGGCTTTTTTGCAGCCTGCCGCTCTTTGTATAATAGTACCAGCCTGTGCTTTTATGCTTCCAGGCTGCTTCAGCCTGAAACACAGGTAATGTGCCCAGCAGCAATATCAATATGAATGTAACCGGAATAAAAACTCTCTTTTTTAAATACTTCATCTGGCTCTGCCCCCCATTTCACGCTCAAACTTGTTTCTGATCGTGTTTGATAATAATCTTTCTTCATCTGCCTCCCACTTTCGAAGGAATTTGTCTTTAGAAATATTATACATGATTTAATAGGATTAACCAAACCAATTTTCCATATATTGTAACGTATTATATGAAATCAGAATTTGTTATTGCGTCGTTTATATTCTTGTGAGACTTTGAATGATTTTTGTGATATCTTGAATAATTTTGAGAGACCTTGAATAATTCTTGTAAGACCTTGAATAATCCTAGTAAGACTTTGAATAATCCTAGTAAGACTTTGAATAATACCGAAAAAATGCTGATGCCAGGTTTCTGCCAGGCATCAGCATTTTTTTATTCTGTATACAATTTAACTTCAAGAAATTATAAAACGGATCAGATTGTTCCGTCCCAGGTAGAAACTGTTTTAGCTTTCTTCTCTTCTTCGTCAAACCATCGTGTTGTTACTACTTTACCTTCCGTATAGAAGCGGTAACCGTCTTTTCCAAGACAATGAAGATCTCCAAAGAAGGATTGCTTATGTCCATTGAATGGGAACATACCTACTGGTACAGGAATACCTACATTAACACCTACCATCCCTCCGTCAGTACGTCTGGCAAACTCTCTTGCATAATGTCCACTCTGAGTAAAGATTACAGAACCGTTGGCATATGGATTTGCATTCATGATTGCAAGTCCTTCATCAAAATCTTTCACGCGTTTGATGCAGAGAACAGGACCAAATACTTCTCTGTCTCCGATGGTCATTCCGGGTTTTACGTGATCAAAGATTGTAGGTCCTACATAATAACCATTCTCATATCCCGGAACCTGAATATCTCTTCCATCTAAGATCAGTTCTGCACCCTCTTCAATTCCTTTGGCGATCCAATTCGTAACAAACTTTTTATGGCCTGCATTTACTACCGGACCCATACCCGTTGATTTGTCGTAAGCCGGACCGACTTTGATTTCTTTTGCTTTTTCCACAATTGCACGAACAAGATCATCTGCAATATCTTCCTGTACTACAACTACCGGGAGTGCCATACAGCGTTCACCGGCACAACCAAAGGCAGCAT
Organism: uncultured Robinsoniella sp.; assembly: GCA_900539655.1. Lineage (GTDB taxonomy): Bacteria > Bacillota > Clostridia > Lachnospirales > Lachnospiraceae > Robinsoniella. Next base: position 102,417 of record UQCR01000001.1, on the reverse strand, counting down.
TAATAATTCCTGCAGCTGTTCTTTCGATCGGTGCATCATCCAATACCAGCGCATGGTTTTTCGCTTCACAAAGAGCCTGAACCCTCTTTCCATTTGCTGCTGCAGTGGAATAAATATGTAATCCTACTTCAGTTGATCCTACAAAGGTAATTCCTTTGATATCCGGATGCTCTAAAAACATTTCCGCTTCATTTCTGGAACAGGTTACGATATTGATGACCCCATCCGGAAGTCCTGCTTCCTTATATAACTCAGCAATGCGCATGCAGGTCTGAGGTGTAAATGTTGCAGCTTTAATAACAATGGTATTTCCACAGGCGATGCACATTGGTGTCATCCATCCCATAGGGATCATTGCCGGGAAGTTAAATGGAACAATTCCTGCAAATACACCCATTGGCTCACGGTACATTACAGTATCAAAACCGGAAGAAGCGTCCATAAGGCTTTCACCCATCATTAATGACGGAGCGGAAATTGCCTGTTCGGTTCCTTCTTTTGCTTTCAGGACATCACCTTCAGCCTCAACCCATGCTTTGCCGTTTTCTCTGGCAACAAGTTCCGTCAGTTCATCCATATGGGTAATCAGCAGATCTCTCAGCTTATAAAGAATCTGAACACGTTTGATGACAGGTGTTCCTGACCAGCCAGGAAAAGCCGCTTTTGCTGCCGCAATGGCTTCTTCTACTTCCTCTGAAGTACAGCAAGGTACTTTTGCAGTGATTTCGCCGGTACTAGGATTGCAAGCATCCGTATAACGTTCCGTCTTAGATTCTTTAAACACACCATTAACATAATAACCCAGTTTCTTAACATCGCCCATGATAAATCCTCACTTTCATATTTGTGGTAAACTATTGTAATTTCTTGATTACATTTTGGATATATCTTATATTATCACAGAACATAACCAAAATCAACACAAATTTTTCATTATTTTCCACATTAAATAATCAGGATATTATCTGCACGCAATGAAATATTCATAACTTCACATGCCAAGTAATATTTTGGAGTACTCCATACCGAAAATCCCTCCTGCCTGCAGACTTTGCTACCTGATTATTCATCACATAATATCAGCTATTCAATACATTCTCTGACACCGGATATTGTTAGTAGGTATAATACGAATTATAAATTTATCAGGAGGAAACAAATATGAAAAAGAGAATTTATTTACAGAAACTATTCATGTTATCAATGTTATCGCTCATGCTTACCCTTGCATTGGGAATGACCACCCTGGCCGCTTCCAGAACAGCAGCACTTCGCAATAATAAATGGTACACGGATAAAAATTATTCCAGTACACAAACTGTATATCATAAGATTAAAATCTCAAAGCCTAGTCTAATTACTGTCTCAGGGTACCGCTATAGCCCTTACACTAATTACAAGTGGCCCATGGGTATCCGGTTATGCAACAGGCGGAAAACGGAACTGGATACTTTTACAAAATACACTTCGGGAAGCAACAGCTCTAAACAATATTATTGTTTGAAAAAGGGAACTTATTATATTAAAACAAGTGACAACAGCTATAAATTAAAGTATAGCTTCAAAGGAATCTCGGATAAAAGCGGTTCGAAACAATCCAGCGCAAAAAATCTTCCCCGTAATAAAACGGCACAGGGAACCCTGTTAATGGGTGAATCTCCCTCGAAGTCTGACTGGTATAAAATCGTTCTGACGTCACCGCAAAAAATCAGGCTTACCTACGGTGCTTTGGCAAATAATAACTGGATCGAATTTAAAATCATATCGGCAAGCCCTTATATTAAAATCAATAATGCATCTACCTACCGGATAAATTCCACCAAAACAGAAACTACCCAATCTGTATTTCCGGCAGGCGTCTATTACATTCAGGTATTCCGGGAGAGCTATCGATCTGCATGCAACGGTTCCTATTCTTTGAAATGGCGATAATAGTATGTTTACCGCAGCATATAACGGACTTTAATAATAAATTCCATACATTAAAAAATCCCCGCAGTTACCTGGAACCCAGGTGTCTGCGGGGATTGCTAATCATCAAATTATTTTAATGTGATCTTAGCGCCTTCTGCTTCTAATTTTGTCTTTAATTCTTCAGCTTCTGCTTTAGAAACGCCTTCTTTAACTACCTTAGGAGCTCCGTCAACTACTTCTTTAGCTTCTTTTAAGCCTAAGCCTGTAGCTTCACGAACAACTTTGATAACTTTAACTTTGTTTGGTCCAACTTCTGTTAATTCTACGTCGAACTCATCTTTTTCTTCTGCTGCTTCTGCTGCTCCGCCTGCTGCTGCTACTACAACACCTGCTGCTGCAGATACACCAAATTCTTCTTCACATGCTTTTACTAAATCGTTTAATTCTAATACAGATAATTCTTTGATAGCATCAATAAATTCTGCTGTTGTTAATTTTGCCATTTTATTTTCCTCCATATAATTTTTAAGTTATTTTTTACGGATAACCGATGTATCGGTCCCAAGTTTACGTTGAATTCTTAAGCTTCTTTTGCTTCTGCAATCTGATTAAGAACACGAGCAAGATTTGTAATAGGTGACTGGATACTTCCAAGTAACTTGCCAAGAAGTTCTTCTCTTGACGGAACGGAAGCCAATGCCTGTACGCCTGTCTCATCGTAGTAAGCTCCTTCTACGACACCTGCGATCAATTTAATAGCCGGAACAGTCTTTGCATGTTTTGCTAAGATTCTTGCCGGAGCAGTTGCGTCTTCTTTACAAATTGCAATTGCATTTGGTCCTTCCAGATGTTTGCTGAGTGCTTCGCAGTCTGTATCTTTGAATGCAAAGTTCATCATTGTATTTTTGTATACTTTGTAGATAACGCCAGCTTCTCTAAGCTCTTTACGAAGAGCTGTGTCCTGTTCCACGCTGATTCCACTGTAAGTTACTAAAATAACTGATGCTGCATCTTTAATACTTGCGCTAATCTCTTCAACAACTGGTTTTTTAAGTTCAACTTTTGCCATGAATGGTGCACCTCCTTATGTTAGTATGTGTACCGCCGTAAAAAAACCTCTTTGTACAAGACAAAGAGGTTTCATAAATCATTCTTATAAGAACTCATTACTCCTCGGTAGGCGTTTTCACCTTATGCCTTGCGGCACCTACTGTCTTCGGCAGTTTTCTAATAGACTATAGCATAGTATGTCTGAATTTGTCAAGCAGATTTTAACATTTTTTCTGCCCGTCTTACTCTTTAATTTTTTTGTGGAACTCCTGTAAGGAATGAACCTCCAGACGTTCTCCCTTTTTCACAGCTTTAATTCCTTCCGCCGTAGCTTTTGCTGCAGCCATGGTTGTCATGTAAGGAATTTTTTCCTTTATTGCAGCCTTTCGGATATAGCTGTCATCTGTTGCACCTTTTTTATCAATTGGTGTATTGATGATCATTTGAATCTTTTTATTTGTAATGGCATCCAGGATATTCGGTCTTCCTTCATTGATCTTGGAGATCTTTTCCACTTCAAAACCCGCTTCCTTAATCAGTTCATAAGTACTTCCGGTAGCCATCAGTTTGAATCCGCAGTCATGAAGTCCCTGTGCAACTTCTTTTACTTCCGGCTTGTCTCTGTCACTTATACTGAGCAATGCAGTGCCTTCTAACGGAAGTTTGGTCTGGGTAGCTTCCTGCGCTTTGTAGAATGCTTCTCCAAAGCTTTCCGAAATACCAAGTACTTCTCCTGTAGAACGCATTTCCGGTCCTAATAACGGATCTACTTCCGGGAACATATTAAATGGGAACACCGCTTCTTTTACACCGTAGTGTGTAAATTTCTTCTCTTTTAATGACAGAACCGGTGATGGTCTACCCGTTAAATGTGATGTCATAATATCTGTAGCAAGTTTTACCATTTTGATATTACATACTTTGGATACAAGCGGTACTGTTCTGGAAGCACGTGGATTAGCTTCAAGAACATATACCACGCCGTCTTCAATCGCATACTGCATATTCATAAGTCCGACTACATTCATCTCTGCCGCAATCTTTCTTGTATAATCCTTAATTGTTTCGATCTGCTCTTCTGACAGGTTCTTAGAAGGAAGAATACATGCGGAGTCACCGGAGTGAACACCTGCAAGTTCGATATGCTCCATAACAGCCGGTACAAATACATTTGTCCCATCACTGATGGCATCTGCCTCACACTCGGTAGCATGATGTAAGAAACGGTCAATCAATATCGGTCTGTCAGGTGTAACTCCAACCGCTGCCTTCATATAGAATGTTAAGGCTTCATCATCATGAACCACTTCCATGCCTCTGCCGCCTAATACATAGGAAGGACGCACCATTACCGGATATCCGATCTTATTGGCAATCGCAAGTGCTTCTCCCACGTTTACCGCCATTCCAGCTTCCGGCATTGGAATATTCAGTTTCTTCATCATATCACGGAACAGGTCTCTGTCTTCCGCAAGATCAATAGTTTCCGGAGTTGTACCAAGGATGTTTACGCCGGCTCTTTTCAGGTCATTCGCCAGATTTAACGGTGTCTGTCCGCCAAACTGCGCGATAACGCCTACCGGTTTTTCCTTCTCATGGATACTGAGCACATCTTCCAGTGTCAGCGGTTCAAAATACAATTTATCGGAAGTATCATAATCCGTTGATACTGTCTCTGGATTACAGTTTACAATAATCGTCTCAAATCCCAATTCTTTTAATGCAATTGCTGCATGTACACAGCAGTAGTCAAATTCAATTCCCTGACCGATACGGTTTGGTCCCCCGCCTAAAATCATGATCTTAGGCTTATCACTGTTAACAGGGCTTTCATCTTTCATATGGTAACTGGAATAGTAATATGCAGAATCCTTTGTACCGCTTACGTGTACACCTTCCCATGCTTCTGTAATTCCTGCCTCTGTCCTTGCCCGTCTTACTTCATCTTCTGTCACTTCCAGAATCTGGCTCAGGTATTTATCCGCAAATCCATCCAATTTTGCCTGTTTCAATATGTCTGCTGAAGGAACACTGCCCTTTGCAGCTTTTAAAGCTTCTTCTTCTTCAACCAGTTCCTTCATCTGTTCAATGAAGTAATGCTTAATCTTCGTTAATTCAAATAATTCCTCAATGGAAGCGCCTTTTCTAAGTGCTTCATACATAATAAACTGGCGTTCACTTGTTGGCACCGCAAGCATTTTCAAAAGCTCTTTCTTCGTCTTAGAAGCAAAATCCTTTGCATTGCCCAGTCCGTATCTGCCTGTCTCAAGGCTTCTGATTGCCTTCTGGAAAGCTTCTTTGTAAGTCTTGCCGATGCTCATTACTTCACCAACGGCACGCATCTGTGTTCCCAGCTTATCCTCAGAACCTTTAAACTTTTCAAATGCCCAGCGGGCAAACTTAATTACAATGTAATCTCCGCCCGGAACATACTGATCCAGTGTTCCATATTTTCCGCATGGGATTTCATCTAAGGTCAATCCACTTGCAAGCATTGCAGAAACCAGCGCAATAGGGAAGCCGGTTGCTTTTGAAGCAAGTGCTGAGGAACGTGATGTTCTTGGATTAATTTCGATAACAATGATACGGTCACTGACCGGATCATGTGCAAACTGAACGTTGGTACCGCCAATTACCTCAATGGCTTCCACGATTTTATAAGCCTGTTCCTGAAGTCTTTTCTGAACCGCCTCTGATATGGTGAGCATTGGTGCGGAACAGAAAGAATCACCGGTGTGTACACCCAGAGGATCTATATTTTCAATAAAGCAAACCGTAATCATGTTGTTCTTAGAATCACGAACAACTTCTAACTCCAGTTCTTCCCAGCCGAGAATGGATTCTTCCACTAATACCTGGCCTACCAGACTTGCCTGTAAGCCTCTGGCACATACCGTCTTTAACTCTTCCACATTATAGACCAGACCACCGCCAGCACCGCCCATGGTATAAGCAGGTCTTAATACAACCGGATATCCCAGATTGTCAGCAATCTTCAAAGCCTCTTCTACTGTATAAGCCACTTCACTTCTAGCCATCTCGATTCCCAGGCTGTCCATAGCCTTTTTGAACTCAATGCGGTCTTCTCCCCGCTCAATAGCATCTACCTGAACACCGATAACCTTTACATCATATTTATCCAAAACACCGGCCTTTGCCAGTTCAGAGCAAAGATTCAGCCCGGACTGTCCCCCGAGGTTCGGCAATAACGCATCCGGACGTTCTTTTTCAATAATCTGAGTCAGACGTTCTACATTTAATGGTTCAATATAAGTAATATCCGCTGTTTCCGGATCTGTCATGATAGTTGCCGGATTAGAATTTACCAGAACAATCTCATAACCAAGGTTTCTTAACGCTTTACACGCCTGTGTTCCGGAATAGTCAAATTCGCATGCCTGTCCAATGATGATAGGACCGGAACCGATAATAAGTACTTTGTGAATATCATTTCTCTTCATGGTTTTACCTCTCATAATATCTATTTGTATACTATACTACACAAAATCATTAGGTCTATTATACGTTATTGTAAGAGCTGTGTAAATATATAATTTTGTACCATGACAAAGTTTTCCCCATAACACTTTTGAAATTTGCTTTCTGGAAGCTGTGCATTCCTTTTTAAGACTAATCAGGCGCGTTCTCTTCGTTTATACTTTCTGAGAACCATTTCAAAATGCTCCAGCATTTCCTCCCTGTCATATACTGTAGTTCCCTCTTTCAGGGTTTCCATATATTCCTGAAGCATATCATATGTTTTCTTTTCACTGATCACTACTCTCTGGCTCTTGCCCTCTCCATTTCTCACAAACACCTGTGCCTGATCCTTGTCAAACGCTTCCATATAGATGTTCTTCATCATTCCTGACTCAAATGTGCGCAGCATATAACCTTCCGAGCTGCCTTTTTTTATTTCTGTATAAATCTTCTCAAGAATCTGATATGTATGCCGAAGTCCAAGAGGATGCTGCTCCGTATCCGGTCCTCCCACAACAGTCCCCTGTCTGGCAAACTCTTCCAGTCCTGTGTCCGGAAAATAAAATCGAAATTTTCTTTTCTCCTGAATTGTTCTCATATCCCGCTTATTATCATTCATCATCCCACTACCTCCACCAGATAGATTGTATGGTTGCTTTTTATCCTTCAAATTTTCAAGTTATCTTTTAGCAATAAGGACTATTATAACATGTTAATACTTTCATAACAATATCTGATCGAACATGTGACCGCTTTTCGTAAAAATTAAAAGAATATCCCTTGTATCGGATACTCTTTTATGACTTATTTATGTTAATTCCCCGTTTTCTCTTTCATTTCTTCCAGCATCTTCCTATCACATTCTCCAAAACCGTATCTTGCTCTCTCATAACACGCAGTAAGATCCAAACCATTTGGCGACTCCGGAAATAATTCCCTGCGTATGTCTTGCGGTGTACTGGATGATGGCAGCTGTCTGCTTTTTTTCATTCTGCTTTTTACATATCTTTTATACATTTTTCTGATTTTAAGATTGTTGCTGCCTGTTAACATTTCCCGAATTGTCCGCCTCTTTCTTTGCTTCTGTTCTTTTTCCCCTTTCCACAAAAAGATACTGGACTCCTGTATCTCCTCCTCCGGCTTCTTCTGTTGAAACTTCCGGTAAAGATGGTAAATCCCATAGACTGCTAAAAATACGATTCCGGCAGCTATGGCCGCTTTTAAAACCATTGTAAAAATCTGCTCAAGCATCTCAAGCCATGGGCTCTTATCGCTGACTCCCTGTGGTAACATCTCAGCTATATGATTCTGAGGCTGCAGTGCCTCTGTCTGGGGCACCTCATTTGACTCTTTTAAAAAGAACGCTATAATCCATCCAACAATCCCCACCAGTATATTTTTTAAAGCATTGAGTATATAATCAGGAGATAAGTCTTTAAACAGAAAAACAGCAGCAGCGCCGCATACCAGGAAAGCCAGCATCATAACGTTCCCCACCCATTGGATCCGTTCGTATGGGATACTGGAATTCCTTCTATTTTTCACAAAAAACTGGTGCATATTTTCTAAATATATAAGGAGCATTTCAGAAAGTCCGAAGATACTGATGGCCACCACGCTGATCTGCTTAAGGATATCGCTGCCCGTATAACCGCCTATCCCATAAGATGCCAGAAAAATACCTGCCCACGCAAGCCACGGCCGCTCCTGCTTATGCTGAATTCGCAAAAACAGAGAAACGACGGCTGCAATTCCGGTGACAAATGCCAGAAGCAGCCCTGCCGGTTTCTCCGGAATCAAGATATACATCCCAGCCGTTACCAATATGTGAAGTGCAAGAAATACAATAAAATTCCCAATTGTCTTTCTCAGAATGTAGAATAATATCAGAGGCACCGCATACACAGCCCCTTTTGCAAACCACTGCGTCCCAAGTATATTCCCCTTCCAGAGTCCTGCAAGTGCACTTGCATAGATCATATAATACAGGCATCCCTGCGCTGCTATTTCCAGCAATGCTGTATGAAACTGGAATTTTTCTGATTTCTCCACCTGCAGCATCTTTATCACCTGCCTTTCAACTGCCTTTTTCCACTTCCCAGAATATTATATCCCCTGGGATTCCGGGATGAATCTCTACTGACGTTCCACGATACAGGGGTGCGATCCATATAGAACCTCTGCTCTGCTCCCGCAATCTTAAAAAATCTTCCTGCAGCTCTTCCCTACAGCTGGTGGATACAAAAACATAAAGGACATTTCCGTTTTTTCCATTACAGATTTCCTCCAGACGTTCATGAAACCGCTCCGCTTCCAGTGTCAGATCAATTCTAGCCAGCTGTTCATCCAGCATCTCCCCATGTGCCTCCCCACTGCCGGCGCAAAGATGCAGGCTCTCTTTTGTTATTTTATCTTTTCCATTGGTGATAAACTGAACCGGGATTCCCTGCTCCAGAAACTGGCCTGCCAGAGTACTTACTATGCGGATGCCTTCTTCTAACAGATCATCGTGATGCCATATGGTATCCTGATCCGCATTAAACAGAAAGCAAATCGCCTGAGATGCTGTGGCATCATGTACATTTACCATATAGGTGTTATTTTTTGCAGATATTTTCCAATTAATGCTTTTCATGGAATCGTAGCTTTGATACTCCCGGATACCCGCAAATGCAAACGGGTCCTCCTGGAGATACTTCCTTGTCTGTATATTCCCCATAATCTGTTCATACGGAGCATCAATCCGCTTCAGGTCTGCCTTTGCCGGAAATACATAAAGCCTTGCTTTATTCTTACAGGAACTGTAATATTCCCCGGAAAACCAGATGTCACCTGCAGTAAGGTCCAGCTCCTTCACATCATACAAACCCCGCTTTGCACAGATTACCTTATGGCGACGAACTATTTTCTGATAGGGAAAGAGAGAAAATATATCACATTTATAACAGTAATCTGTTACTTTCATATTTTCTTCTTTTTCAAAATGCAGCCCTTTATCCGTCTTAAACATTACTTTTAAAGTGGGAAGGATCATCCATTTCCGGTTGCTTACCATTTCAAACAACACTGTCCCACCACCCTCACTAACTGCACTATGTGCAAATGACACAGCTGCATGCAACCCTTTTTTCCAGTTCTTTTCATATACAACACGCTGTATTAAATAAACGGCAAAAAGCCCCAATACAATCAGGATAATTTTCATATTTCATCTCTCCACTACTCCAGGCAAAATTGCAATCCGATCCTTACTTTTCCCAATTCTCCGTAGGAACCGGCACCTGGTCCAGTATTTCTTTGATTGTGTTAACTGTATTCTGCGCCCGGTTTATGCCTCCGTACATCACCACACGGTGCGCCATTACCGGGATAGCAAGGGCTTTCACATCCTCAGGGACCACATAGCTTCTTCCCTGTACTACCGCATAAGCCTGAGCCGCTTTCACAAATGCCAGTGTTCCCCTGGGACTGACTCCCAGTTTAATCTTATCATGATTTCTGGTTTTGGTAATCAGTGCAAGGATATATTCCCTCACTGCAGTGTGTACAAATATTTCCCGATGCACCTGACTCATAAGCAGAAGTGTTTCTTTTGTACATACCGGTTCTATCTCATCCAGCGGATCTCCTTTGATAAAACGCTCCATCATCTGTAATTCCTCTGATTCTTCCGGCAGTCCCATAGGCAGCTGCATCAGAAAACGGTCCAGCTGGGCCTCCGGCAATGGATAAGTCCCCGCTGTTTCAATGGGATTCTGGGTGGCGATAACCAGAAACGGTTCCTCCAGATGCATTGTGACACCATCCACCGTTACCTGCCTTTCCTCCATACATTCCAGCAGACTGGACTGGGTCCTGGGTGTTGCTCTGTTGATCTCATCCGCCAGAACAATATTTGCAAAAACCGGTCCTTCACGATATACAAATTCTCCCTGCTTTTGATTATAATAATTAATCCCCGTAATATCCGAAGGAAGCAAATCAGGTGTGAACTGGATCCGGCTAAAGGGCAGATCCAGGGATCTGGCAAGAGATTTTGCCAGCTTAGTCTTGCCTGTCCCCGGCACATCTTCCAAAAGTATATGGCCTCCAGACAGAAGCGCTGTCAGTACCAGATCTATGACCTCTGATTTCCCGATAATAACTTTATTGATATTTTCTTTTATGGTTTTTAAAATTGATGCCGCCTGAACGATCTCCATTTAATCCTGTCCTCCTGTTTGTATTTGCAAACCTGATATTATAACTATCTTTGTACTGCTTTTATTTTACTACGATTGAGATAAAAATACTATGATAATTAAACCGATCCGGTTTCAATGATATGCTGTAATACTTTAAGACAAAAAAAGGGGGCCACCGCATTAATTACTTAATGCGATGGCCCCTTTATAAGGGTTTATGCAAATTTTGCTGTGTTAAGCTTCACACCAGGACCCATTGTAGGAGCTACTGTTACGCTCTTTAAATACTGTCCTTTCAGTGCTGAAGGTTTCGCTTTTAAAATTGCACCCATAAGCGTCTGGAAGTTGTCCGCTAACTGCTCCTCTGTAAAAGAAGCTTTTCCGATTGGCACGTGGATAATGTTTGTTTTATCTAATCTGTACTCAATCTTACCTGCTTTGATTTCCTGAACTGCTTTTGTTACGTCCATTGTTACCGTACCAGCTTTTGGGTTTGGCATTAAGCCTTTTGGTCCAAGTACACGACCAAGACGTCCAACAACACCCATCATATCCGGTGTAGCTACAACTACATCGAATTCAAACCAGTTTTCGTTCTGGATCTTTGGAATTAATTCCTCAGCTCCTACGTATTCAGCGCCTGCTGCACGAGCTTCATCAGCTTTTGCATTTTTAGCGAATACTAAGACACGAACTTTTTTACCGGTACCGTGTGGTAACACTACAGCTCCACGAATCTGCTGATCCGCATGACGGCCATCACAGCCTGTTCTGATATGAGCTTCGATAGTTTCATCAAATTTAGCAACAGATGCTTTCTTTACTAAAGAAATAGCTTCTGCTGTATCATAAAGATTTGCGCGGTCGATTGCTTTTGCAGCCTCTGCGTATCTTTTTCCTTTTTTCATATTAAATAACCTCCTGGTGGTATTTGCGGGAATTTCCCTCCCACTTTTCATTGTTTAGTTTACGTTTTGCTTGATTGCCAAATATATTATTCCTCAACAGTGATACCCATGCTGCGTGCGGTACCTGCGATCATGCTCATAGCAGCTTCAACAGATGCTGCATTTAAATCTGGCATTTTCATTTCAGCGATCTCTTTGATCTTATCTTTGCTGATTGTAGCAACTTTAGTTTTGTTAGGAACGCCTGAACCTGATTTCAGGTTGCATGCTTTCTTTAATAAAACTGCTGCCGGAGGAGTTTTTGTAATAAAGCTGAAGCTTCTGTCTGCATATACAGTAATAACAACCGGGATAATTAAATCGCCTTTGTCAGCTGTTCTTGCATTGAACTCCTTTGTAAACTGAACGATGTTAACACCGTGCTGTCCAAGTGCCGGACCAACTGGTGGAGCTGGTGTAGCCTTTCCAGCAGGAATCTGTAATTTAATATAACCTGTTACTTTTTTTGCCATTTTTAGGCACCTCCTATGTGGTATTGGCGGGGGATTTCCCTCCCACTAATCCGTCAGACTGCGAATATAACCTGACGGTAACTATCTTGTTACATTTTTTTAATCTCAGTGAAACTTATTTCTACTGGTGTTTCACGACCGAATAACTCAACATTAATGGTAACGATTTGTTTACCATGATTGATGGACTGAATTACCCCAACGGTATCTTTCCAGACTCCGCCGGTAACAGTAACAGCATCTCCCTCTGCGAAATCAACCTGGACATCGTCCGCCTGAATTCCCAGATTCTGCATCTCCGTTTCGGTAAGTGGCACTGGCTTTGATCCAGGACCAACAAATCCGGTAACACCTCTTGTATTTCGAACGACATACCAGGTGTCATCATTCATGACCATATTCAGAAGTACATAGCCTGGAAACAGTTTCTTCTGAACCTGCTTCTGCACGCCATTTTTCACTTCTACAACATCCTGCATCGGAACTCTGACCTCAATGATCTGATCTTCTAAATGCCGGTTTTCAATCGTTTTCTCAATGTTGGCCTTAACCTTGTTTTCATACCCTGAATAAGTATGAACTACATACCAGTTTGTTTCTGACATAAAATCACCCTTGCCCTTACTTTATTAAGAAATCAATACCATACTGTACAATAACATCAACGATGGTAATAATGACACCTAATACACAAGAAACGGCAACAACCGCTACGGTCTGCTTGCCAAGTGTTTTCTTTTCCGGCCAGATAATTTTCTTAAATTCAGATTTAAGACCTTCAAACCAGCTTTTCTTGGGGGCTTTGTCTGTTTTTGCAGTTTCTCCCATTCCATTCACTTCCTTTGCATTATCACTAACAGTTATTTGGTTTCTTTGTGTAATGTGTGTGTTCTGCAGAATTTACAGTATTTTTTTGTTTCCATTCTGTCCGGATGATTTTTCTTATCCTTCGTCATGTTGTAGTTACGTTGTTTACATTCCGTACATGCCAATGTGATTTTAACGCGCACAACTTCCACCTCGCCTTCTTTGTAATTTGGTAACAGCTTGCGTAGGCTGTTGAATTTTTAGGCATAAAAAAAAGACCTACTTCCATTCGCTCGTTTATCTTATCATATACAATAGATGGAAGTCAAGTCTTTTTTTGACAAGATCCTTGATCTTCTGCAGTATTCCAGTCACCCATGCCACCTGTCATCTGAGTGATAAATGACTGGATTCAGCGGAATTTTTCCTGTCCCTGCTTTAAGGATACCTCCCTTCCAAAAGCAGTGGCTGCCAGACCGCCCTCCCCCGTTTCCCGAAGTGAGACATTCATCAGATCCCCCACTTCTTTCATGGCATCAATTACCTGATCCGGCGGAATGCGGCTTTCAATTCCAGCCAATGCCATATCGGCACATGCCAGTGCGTTCACCGCTCCGATCACATTGCGTTTCACGCACGGAACCTCCACTAACCCCGCTACCGGATCACAGACCAGGCCCAGCAGATTCTTAAGGGACATTGCTGCCGCATGAGCAATCTGAACCGGATCTCCGCCTCTGAGATGAACCATAGCACCTGCTGCCATGGCACTTGCCGACCCGATTTCCGCCTGACAGCCGCCGGAAGCACCTGCAATATAAGCGCGGACCGCTATTACCTGACCAATGCCCGCAGCCACATATAAAGCTTCCCCAATACGCCTCTCCTCTGTCTGGTTATTTTTGTAAAACGGAACCAATACAGCCGGGAGTACTCCACAGGCGCCTGCTGTGGGCGCCGCCACAATTCGTTTCATACAGGCATTTGATTCCCCCATCTGAAGCGCCGCTGCAATAACCTGTCCCATAAAATCCCCGCACAATGGTGTCTCCTTCTGAATATACCTCTCCATAATTCCGCCGCTGCCGCCTACCAGACCGCTGTTGGAAATCAGTTTATCATCATATGCTTCACTGGATGAAAGCATTGCATGCCACATCCCCATCATTTTATCAAATGATTCTTCCTTTGTAACTTTCCGCTCATTCATATCATCCAGAAGGATGGTTTTCCAGAAGGGGATCTTCGATTCCCTGCATAGGTCTAAGATTTCCTCTAAAGAATTATATGCCATATTACCGGTTCCCTCCTATGTCAATATATGTCACCTTCAGTATACCCTCTTTTTGCTCCAGCCACTCGATGGATTCTTTTGGTATTTTCTGATCTGTTTCAATGATCATCACCGCATAGCCGCCCCGTTTTTTCCTGTGCAGGGACATATTTGCCACGTTTACAGACTTCTGAAAAAGCATGGATGCCACATCTGCTACATAACCGGGCTGATCCATGTTATGAATAATCAGAGTCGGGTTCTCACAGGTACAGTCTACTTCCACGTCATTGATTTTATTCAGCATAATTCGACCGCCTCCCAGAGAAGAAGCCTGAACCATCAGCTTGCGCAGTTCTTTATCTTCCAGCAGCAACTGCACCGAATTCGGATGTGCCCCCTTTAGGGTTGTTTCTTCAAAGGTAAATTCCAATCCCTCTTCCTCTGCCATTTCAAAACTTTCCGGGATCCTGATGTCATCCGGTTCCATCCCCAGCAGGCCCGCCACTATGGCTTTATCCGTTCCATGGCCTACTCCGGTAGCTGCAAAAGAACCGTGCATACAAATCCGGGCTTTTACGGGCATGCATCCCAGCAGTTTTCTCCCCATCAATCCGATCCTGACCGCACCTGCCGTGTGGGAGCTGGAAGGCCCAACCATAACAGGTCCCAAAATATCGAATATGTTCATCCTTATACCCGCTTCCTTTCTATTTCAAAATTTCTTAAACCCTTTTTCTTCTACACGAAAATTGAAAGGGAACGACCCGCGCTCCCTTTTTTCGATTATAACCATTATTTAATTTTAACAAATCCCTCGTAAAATGTATAGGGGTAAGCTAATTTTTTTCTTCGGTTCCGACTCTTAATGAGACCAGGGTCCGGAAGACTTTTTCTTCCTCTTTACATTCAAGATTTCCTTCGTATTTTTTAACTATACCCTGAACGATGTCAAGTCCCAGGCCATGGCGGAACTTATCTTTTTTGGTAGTTTTATAACTACCATCCTTTTTCACTTGGATTCTTGTCTCTTCATATTTGGAATTAGAGAATATCAGAACCTGATAGCCTGCCCGGTACTGGCTTTTTACATTGATAAACCGTTGCTCAGGATCTGGTATACGCATACAGCTTTCAATTGCATTATCAAATAAATTATAAAAAATGCTGAGCCAATCCACGTCATCCACTCTTCCGATGACAAAGTGTGCCATATTTAACTGGAGCTTAATTTTATTTTTTGCACATTCCGTAATTTTATTATGAAGAACTGCATCAATCACTACATTTCTGCTGATGTTGCTTTGCAGAAGCTTGTCATATTCTTTATTCAGGCGTTTTGCAATCTCTCCCATGGATTCCGTATGGTTATCCCGTACCAGCCTTTCTATGGTCTGTAGATGATTCCCGATATCGTGCCGCATTTTGCGCACCAGTTCATTCTGCTCTTCCAGTACCTTATAATGCTCTTTCAAAAGCTTTTGCTGCATTAACAGATACTGATTCTCCCTCTTCAGGTTTTCTCTGCTGTACCAGGTAAGCAGGCCGCCGAATACACACAGCATTGCCACCACATACATCAGTACCCATGGTTCCAGAAGCCTGTTGGCATTTTCGTTCATCAAAAGAACCGTCACGATCAGATTTACAAGGACCGATACAATAGCAAAAACTTTCCAGATCAATAAAGGAATTTTTTCAAATACGCTGAACTTTATTAAGATCAGCAGAATTACTGCCGCCAGAATATTCTTTGCTCCATTTACAGCAGCAAAGAAAAATACATTTCCACCACTGTAAAGTGCAAGGCTCCCGCCAAACCCAAAAAAAGACTTTGAAATCAGACTGAATGCCGCTCCCATAATTCCGTAAAATTCAATGAAGGCATAAAATTTCAAAAAGTCATTAAATGGCTTCTCCGATATTTTATAGATGACAGCCATCCACAGTATGATCTCCGCCACATAAACTAAAAATGCAGATCCTCCGTTTTTTGCAGGCAGCATAAGAACACCATGGACTACAGCAAGAAGAAGCAGAATCATCCGCTTCTTTCTCAAATCCATATTTCCGGTATCTGCGCACTTCATGGCAAAAATGTAGAATATAACAGTCTCTAACAGAACAGCAATACATTTTCCGGTAAACACCGTCATTATTTCACCTCACATTAGATTATATATCTTCCCCCAGCCACCTTGCAAATGCCCTGCGGACATCATTCAGATACCTGCGGCTGATAGGGACCTTCTTCCCGTTGCGCAGAATTAATTCATTCCTGCAAAATTCTTTTACAAAATTCAGATTAACAATATAACTGTTGTGGCATCTTACAAAGTAATCTGAGCCCAGCTGTGCCTGCAGTTCGGTCAGCCCGGAAGATGTTCTTACAGTTTCTCCCACACAGACAGCCAGTGTACTTCTCTTTTCTCTCTCCAGATACTGGATATCCATTGGAAGGAGAATAATTTTTCTACCTTTTACCATAACAACGATACGTTCTCTGGCAACCTTACTTTTCTGTTGAATTTGTTTTTCAATAATTTTCGGCAGATATTTTTCCAGGTCTTTTTTCAAAACAAAATAGCAGTAGTCAACCTCATATACTTTTGAACTGTAGCACAGGTAATTCGTCAAAAACACAATCTTAGTCCTGGCATCTAATGCTTCCAGCTTTTTCGCAACCTCCACCCCATTGGATTCCCCTATTTCAATATCAAGAAACAGCAGATCCAAATCATAAATGCTTTCTCTTACGTAATGGTATAACTCCTCCGGATTTAAAAACTCATGAATTTCATACTCACACTTGTTTTTCTTCAAAAATTTCTCAATGAAATCTTTGCTTACCTGAACCGCCTTTGCTTCATCGTCACATATCCCGATTCGCATCATGATTCATCCCACCTTACTCTTTCTTTAAATTACCTGAATATAATTGCACAATTATATTTCTTGGAATTATACCATCCGAATCACAGTAATTGCAATGCTAATTACACTTTTAACACAGTTCGTGTAATATTTAACCAAAACCTGTCGATAATTATAAGTAAATCACAAAAAATGGCAAATACTTCCATTGAGCATAATCTACAAGCTATTTATTAGCATATAGATTATTATAATATAACAAAACAAATAATACAATACTTAATAAATAATTATAGAGGGGGTAAGTATGACAATTGATTATACCGCCATCGGACGCAGAATCCGAGCCAGGAGATTGACTCAGAAAATAACACAAGAACGGCTCGCCGAACAGGTAGATATCTCTACGCCACATCTCAGCAATATTGAAAGAGGGGTCACCCATGTTAGCCTGCCTACATTAATTTCCATAACCAATGCACTCCATACAACCGTAGACTATTTATTGTGCGACAACCTTCCCGAAGCAAGATCCTTCTATGTGAAAGAGTTAAGAGATTTGTTAACCGACTGTGACGAAAAAGAACTCCGTATACTGACGGAAACTTTAAGGTCTCTGAAAACTTCCCTGCAGGATACCTACGTAAAGTGAAGGTCGGCCAGATTGTTACCTATACGAAACCTATTGCTATTGTCAACAGATAAACTGACAACAAAAAAGGACATTCCATCTGGAATTATCCTTTTTTTATTTCGTATGAATCTATTTCCCGATCGTTTCCCCATTCTTTAGCATTCCATAGCAGTCCTAATATGAAACCTGATGATACGTCTTTTGCTATCACCAATACGTCTTCCAGTTCTTCAGTTTCCTGGTCAGTGCTTCAAGATAAAAATAATCCCCCCACAGATTACATTCATCAACACCTCTGTCCGATACACTGTTATACGGACTGCTTTTCGCATAAACACCATGGAGAATCAGTCCGTTTGCTTTCTGTACCGAAGTCACCGCATAGTTGTCTATCAGGCTTTCCAGCATCCTGTCAGCCAGGCTGCCGTAAAAGGATTGCTCCTCCTTTTTTAGCCCCCCATTTTCGCACATTTCCAGGATGCCGCAGCCAGCGGCGGCCCCAGCCGATGAATCTCTTGGTTCACTGCTCCCCTTAGAAAAATGCAGATCCCAATAAGGTACCATATCATCCGGGAGATGCCTAAGATAAAAATCCGTTACTTTTCGAAACAGTTCTCTGCATGCCTCACTTCCTGTATACCTCCACGCCAGTGCTGTACCGTATATTCCCCATGCCTGCCCTCTCGCCCAGGCGGAATCATCCCTAAATCCCTGCGCGGTGACTCCCCGTAACGGCTCTCCGGTCTTCGGATCAAAAAAGTAAGTATGGTAGGTAGAGTTGTCTGCTCTTACCAGGTGCCGTATACTGGTGTTGGTATGGCGTACTGCAATATCCCTGTACTTTTTGTCCCCCGTTACATCGGATGCCCAATACAGTAGTGGCAGATTCAGCAGACAGTCAATAATCAGGCGGTAATTCTCCTTTGCTCCTAACGCTCCCCACGCCTGCAGAAACTCCCCTTTTTCCTGAAACCGGCTGATAAGCTGGTCCGCAGCCAGGATGGCAGCCTCTTTTGCCCGATCATTTCCCGTTATCTGAAAGGCAGCCACACAGGAAGGCGTATACAAAAACCCCATATCATGATGATCCACGTCTGTTTTTTGTTTTATCCTATTATAGAAGCTCTCTACCTGAACCTCCGCCGCTGTTCTGAAACCATCTTCTCCTGTCAGTTCATAAGCAAGCCAGTACGTTCCCGTACAGAATCCAGTTGTCCACTCTATATTTTCCGTAGCCGGATAGAACATCTTCTCACTGTTGGAACCGGGGAATTTATAAGTATATTTGTCCAGATTTGATTTTAGGACAGAAACTGCCTGCCCTGCTGCTTTTTGTAATTTATTTTGATCCATAAATGCCCTCCTGCAGTTTACCAAAAAAGGCGCCCCTTCTTTTATTTTGTTACATGAACATAATTGTCGTAAGCCGTCTGCTGAATTTCTATTGCTTTCTCAATGTTTCTGTCTTTCAGTTCCTGAACAAAGGCATCGTATTCATCGTCAATGCTGCTGGAACCCAAAATCCAGCTCTGAAGCTTTTCATAGACAATCGGTTGAATTCCTGACATGATGCTCTTATACTCGTCCATGCCATCGGTGCTCAGCTTCAGTTCCGGAAGTTTTGGCTCACGAAACCATTCATCATGTGAATCATAGAGCTTGTTTGCAGCCTTTCCTGCATCATTCATGGTGGCATACTCGTAATCCGCAGCCTGAATATAACCGGCACGGTATTGCGAGCCAAGGGAACGAAGATATTCCACCGGCGCCAGTCCTGATTTGAACACTTCATCTGTAAATGCTTTCCCGCCCTTGTCATCCACTGTGTATGTCTTGCCCTCAACACCCCAGTTCATCAAATCCGAACCTTCTTCTGTAAACATAAAATCCATAAACTCAATTACACTCTCCGGATCCTTGCACTGTGAAGAGATTCCCCATCCGCACTCAGCATAACGGTAATCCCGTTCTTTCACATTTCCATTCTGGTCTTTTAGCGGCGCAATTGCCACCATATCAAATCCCGGAATTTCCTCTCCCAGTGAATCGTTGTAATTGCCTGTACTTACCCAGTCATGGGTAAATCCTCCCGTGTTGTTGCTAAGCAGCGTGTCTCTTGCGGACATGCCTCTTGTAAAAATCTCCGGGTCAATCAATCCCTCTTTATACCACTGGGCAAGGTTTTTTACTGCATATTTATAATTTTCTGTCAGCGGTTCATAAGTGATTTTTCCATCACGGGGATAGAAGGAAGCGCTGGAATCCCACAGTGCCAGATACTCTCCCATTTCCGTATCGGCTGTAGCCGAGCGGTCAAACAGCGGAATCTCATCTGCCTGTCCGTTTCCATTGGGATCATTGTTCTTAAATGCCGCCAGTACGTCATGGAGTTCGTCCACCGTCTCCGGAACCTTCAGCCCCAGTTTATCCAGCCAGTCCTGCCGGATCCAGTAGAACTGTGACGACTTCAGCTCCTTACCAAGCGGGATATTGTATATATTTCCGTCTTCCGCTGTTGCCTGATATTTCAGATTCGGATCATTGTCCAGTGCTTCTTTGATATTGGGAGCATGCTCCTCAATCAGATCGTTTAGCGGAATAACACCCCCGTCCTTCCCCAGTTTCTCCATATCCGTCGTTAAATCACATGCGATAATATCTGCCAGCTGTCCGGATGCCACCATATTCTGGAATGCTGTCGCATAGTCCGAATTGGAGGAAGCAACTACGCCTTTTAATTTCACACCTGTTTTTTTCTCCACTTCTTTCCACACTTCCCAGTCAGAGTTAAAGGGTGTTCCAGACAGGAACATAAAAGCTGTAAATTCTTTGCTCTTGCCTTCTCCCCCTGCCGCTGCTGTGCTTTCTTCCCCTTTTCCACACCCTGCTGCTCCAAATACCATAGAAATGCCCAGAACTGTGGTTAGTAATAATGCTGTAATCTGTTTTCTTTTCATAACGAATAATCCTCCATATATGATTAGCCTTTCACACCGCCCAGGGTGAGGCCTGATTTAAAATATTTTTGAATGAACGGAAATACTATAATCATTGGAACAATTGCCAGTATAATCAAAGCATATACCTGCGTGGTAGGCGATGTCAGCGAGGTCTTTGTGACAATTGCCGCATCGGAAGGGTTGGATACCCTCTCTACAATTAATTTTTTCAGAAATACCTGCAGGGGGATTTTGCTGTCATCTTTTAAAAGCTGCATTGCCCAGAAATACCCGTTCCACCTGCTGATGCCATAAAACAATCCAATAGTAGCAAGTGCCGGTTTAGACAGGGGCATATATATACTCCATAATACCCTGAAATGCCCTGCTCCGTCAATGAACGCCGCCTCTTCCAGCGCCTCGGGGACCTGCTCAAAAAAACTCTTCATAATAATCAGGTTGTAGGTCTCAATGGCAAACCCGAATATAATTGCCGTTCTCGTATCAAGCAGCCCCAGATTATTGAAATTCATATAGGTAGGGATAATTCCGGCACTGAACCACATGGTAAAGACTGCGAATAGTGTCAGAGCTTTTCTTCCCATCAGATATTTCTTCGATAATGCATATGCCATGGTAGTTGTAAAGAACATATTTGCCATAAGACCGAAAACGGTGTAAAAAATAGCATTTCCGTAAGCTGCCCATAACCCGTTTCGCTTAAAAACCGCCTCATAGCTGGCTGTGGTAAACTCCTTAATTTTCAGTAACACATCTCCATTTTCTACAAAGAATGGCTTACTGAAGGAAGAAATCAGTACATAATATATTGGATACAGGGCGATAAAGGTAATCAGAATACCCAATACGATCATCACGGCATTGAAAATCTTCTCGCCCAAGCCGATAACCTGCCCCTGTTTGGTTTTATTTCTCACCATCTCTTTTCCTCCTTACCATAATGCGTTATCGGAAATTTTCTTGCTGATCTTATTAGCAAGAATCACCATGATAAATGCAACCACGGATTCAAACAGCCCCGCCGCAACAGACATTCCATAGTTCCCGTTTTCAAATGCCAGACGGTAAGAGTATGTAGAGATAACGTCTGCTGCCGAATAAGTAGCCGGCTGGTACAATAGCAGAATCGCTTCATACCCTACCTTGATAATGCCTCCCAGCTTAAGAATCAGCATGGTCACTATGGCTGGTACAATAGCCGGAATTGTCACATGGAAAATCTTCTTCATTTTTCCGGCCCCGTCTACTGTTGCCGCCTCATAGAGCTGCTGGTCAATTCCCATAATTGCTGCAATATATACAAGCGCATCAAATCCAGCATTCTGCCAAAGCGTCATTAGCGTATAAATTCCTTTGAAATATTCCGGCTTCGTCATAAAATACACCGGATCTATCCCCACCTTCTCCAATATTAGATTTATCACACCGGTACTGGGTGAAAGAAAGTTAATCACGATGCCGCAAACCACCACTACCGATATGAAATGCGTAAGCAGAGTAGACATCTGCGTCATTCTGCTGACAAATTTGTTCTTCATCTCTGTTACGCAGATTGCCAGTACAATTGGAATGGGAAAACAGATTAATAACTGCCAGAAAGAGATCATCAAAGTATTTTTCAATACCCTTGGAAAATCCTTTCCTCTAAAAAATTCGATAAAGTTCTGCAAACCTACGAATTTGCTTCCTTCAATTCCCTGAAATACATTGTAATCATATAACGCAATCTTAAGCTCCGTCATTGGACGGTATGCGAACAGAAGATACCAGATGATACCTGGCAGCAGCAGAAGGTATAATTCTTTGCTTGAAACTATTTTCTTTATAACAAAAGAAAAATTTCTTTTCTTCTGTGTTTTTATTTGTTGTTTAGCCAAAGTCCTCTTTTCTCTCCTTTCTACAGTATCGAAGCGCTTCGAGTCGATGGAACAACCATAACGGATCCGGTTTGAAAAGTAAATCATCAAATTCCCCGGAGCATTTTATCTCTGTTTTTTGGAATACCTTCTTTTCATCCGGTACCGTTTTTGCAAATTATCCGGTTTTTATAGCATCATCATTTTTCAAAAGATCACCATTTTGTCCGAATCCTTGTAAAATAAGGCTCTTTCACTTGAATTATCAACAGAATGCAATTATAATTTATACTGGATTTTCAACAATTTCCATCAAAAAGGAGGTGCGTAATGATGCTGAAACATCCTTCCGGTTTATATCATCAAAAACTGAAATTTGTCTTCCTGCTCTTAGCTGCAGTTGTAACGCTGGCGCTGGCATCCGTCACAGGAATATTCCTGTCACAGCAATCGGAAGAAAATTATATGAGCTCCATCACTGTTTCCAGGTCAATTCTGGAAGAGAAAAGCGCCGCCTCACTTAAAGAGATTTCCAATACCATGACGGATATTGTAAACGATTCTCTGATTAAGGAATGGTCTGTCTCAGAAGGAACGTCGGATTTTTATCTCCTTTCCTCCAAAGCACAAAAGTCCTTGTTAAAATATGCCGGTGCGGTAGAGACCCGCTTCCAGGTCTATCTGCTCCTGAATAACGGAGAGATTGATATGGAGAACAGCACGCATTCCACCGTTCTGTCACCAGAAGGTTCTTTTTCCATAACCGAATTTCGCAAGAAAAAAGGATTGTCCGAAAAGGACCTGGCAGATATACAGAGTTATTTCGAAGAAAATATGTTTCCCTATGTGATCCCTCATTATAATGAAGAAGGCGCACTTGTCTCACTTTATTATTTAATTAAGGGATACAAACAGCCCCGCACCTGCATCTATATGGCAGATATCCCCATCACTTCCCTGGTGGGCACTGCCACGCCTGAAAAATACTGGATTTCCAACACCGATGGGCTTTTCATCACCAGTTCCCTGGACGCTGAAGATACTGCACTGTTTGAGTCACTGCTGGAAGGCTTAGATTCCAGTGAAGATATTGTCAGGAAATCCGGCTACTATATTGCAAATGCACATCTTTTGTCAATGAACTGGAATATTTCCTATCTCTATGACCAGTACAGTCTGAATGCCATGAATATTTTTCTGTTCCTGCTGTCTGTCATGGCTATTTTCCTGTTGCTGTGCGCTGCTTTTTATTATGTGGCAAATCTTTTGTACCGGCCAATTTATGAGGTTTTGCAGCCGCATATTAAGGAAAATTCACAGCATTATGACGAGTTCGGAATTCTAAACGAAAATCTGGCTAAAATCCAGAGCTTGAATCACAGCCTTCTGGCAACCCAGAAGACTACAGATACGCTTCTTGCACAGCAGTATTACCAGAATCTGCTTACTGACCCAAATGGTTATCTGGCACCCAAAGAGAAGCCTTATTTTCCTGACCACAGCCGATTTTGCGTGGGACTGATCTGTTTTACCCCCGATTCCGCCCTTCCCCCGGATGACAGCAGATT
Source organism: uncultured Robinsoniella sp. (assembly GCA_900539655.1). GTDB lineage: Bacteria > Bacillota > Clostridia > Lachnospirales > Lachnospiraceae > Robinsoniella. The sequence continues at coordinate 78,397 of UQCR01000001.1, read as the reverse complement.
CTGCCAGCTGGAGCTCTATAAGAATCTTATATTCCAAAGCTGCCTGCAAAGAAAAGATCTGGTATTAGTGAAGCTGTCTATGTATCGTTACGCCCTGATCATGATCTCCGGCACTCTGGAGGAAGCAAAGGCGCTGGCAGCCCAGGTGATGTCCTCCTCTCCGGACCCGGATTCAGAGGGCAAATACTGGGAAGAGCAGATAGTTCTCAGTTCGGTAAAAGAAGGCTTTGAAAATCTGCATCCCTGTTATCTGGAGACATTGAAGATATCCGAATATCTCCCCATGCTTCCACACGACAAAATCATCACGCACGCTCAAATTGCGGACATAGATTCTGCTACCTACTCCTACCCTCTGTCTATGGAAAATAAATTGATACAGTCCGTTATAGAAGGCCAGGAGCAGGCACTTGAACTATTCGACAACCTGATCCGTGAAAATCTGGTACAGAAGGTTCTGTCTATGGAGGTCCTGCAGAACTTTATCTATGCTTTGATTGGAACGGTGAACCGAATATTCCAGGAGATGAAAACCTGCCCGGAGGAATTTATAGGCCGTCCCATCGATTATGAACACTGGTATACACATTGGGCGGACTCTGTGACGATCTCTGGCATCAAAACGGTTATCACCGAAACCATACATGAGAAAAACCGGCGCACCCAGACCCAGGATGAAGCCGTACTTTCCCGTATGCTGGACTATATACACCAAAATTACCAGGATAATATCATGCTTAATGACCTTGCCGACCAGTTTAATATTTCACCCAAATACTGTGGTATACTATTCAAACAGCTGAGTGACAATAATTTTAAAGATTATCTGAATAACTACCGCATTAATCAGGCGAAAGCTCTTCTGGAAAAAGATCCATTCCTGAAAACAAAGGATTTAAGTACGCTCACAGGGTTTAACAGCTCCAATACTTTCATTCGGGTATTCAGCAAATACACCGGATTGACACCGCAGAAGTACGCCGAATGTATCATGGAAAAAAGGGGAAGTCATTAAACCTGTGGTGCACTACAAAAAAAGGACATTTTCCAATCGCTGGAAAATGTCCTTTTTGTACAAAACTTTATAAAATTAAGAAGCCCGGTGATACATTCAGTAAAGTTTCTACAGCAGCTACTGTTAATCTGATGTAAAAGTAGTGAAGCATTTGTTCTCATCTGCTTACACTTTTGAACGCATTCTCTTTATTTGGTCGTAAATTTGTCCTAAATCTTATTTCCTAGTATAATTTAGCCCCTGCCGGAATCCTGTCATCCACCATCAAAAGATTCAATCCTTCTTTCCCGTCATCCTCATGAACTGCTGAAATCAGCATTCCACAGGAGTCAATCCCCATCATAGGTCTTGGAGGCAGATTTACGATAGCGATACAAGTCTTTCCAACCAGGTCTCCCGGCTCGTAATACTCGTGAATACCGCTTAAAATCACTCTTTCTGTGCCTGAACCATCATCAAGGATGAATTTCAAAAGCTTCTTGCTCTTCGGTACTGCTTCACAAGCTTTTACCTTCACAGCTCTGTAATCAGCCTTTGAAAAGGTCTCAAAATCTATCATCTCTTCAAAAAGAGGTTCCACTTTCACCTTTGAAAAATCGATAACTTCCGCTGCTTTCACTTCCTGTGCGCAAGCTGCATTTTCAGCTTTACCTGCCTTGGCAGAAGAGTCAGAACCACCCAAAGTCTTCATTGTCGGGAACAGCAGCACATCACGAATTGCAGCTGCATTCGTAAGCAGCATTACCATACGGTCAATACCGATTCCAATTCCACCTGTAGGCGGCATACCATGTTCCAGGGCATTTAAGAAGTCTTCATCCACACTGTTGGCTTCTTCGTCTCCCTGAGCCTTTAATTCTTCCTGGGCTTCAAAACGTCCGCGCTGGTCAATCGGGTCATTTAATTCGGAGAATGCATTTGCCATTTCACGTTTTGTGATAAACAGCTCAAAACGCTCTGTATAATCCGGATTTCCTGGTATTCTCTTAGCAAGTGGAGATACTTCTACCGGATGATCCATAATAAAGGTTGGCTGGATCAGCTGTTCCTCTACAAACTCTTCAAATAGAAGATTCAGGATATCGCCTTTTTTATGTCTTGCTTCGTAGTGTACGCCCTTTTTATCAGCTAAAGCTTTTGCTTCTTCTTCCGTCTTAATTTCATTAAAATCTACATCTGCATATTTCTTAACCGCTTCTACCATAGTGAGACGTTCGAACGGCTTTGATAAGTCAATCTCCACGTCACCATAGGTAATTACAGTTGTTCCCAGAACTTCCCGGGCTACATGGCGGTAGAGGTTCTCAGAGAGATCCATCATGCCATGGTAGTCTGTATATGCCTGATAAAGCTCTAATAAAGTAAATTCCGGGTTATGTCTGGTATCCAGACCTTCATTACGGAATACACGTCCAATTTCATAAACGCGTTCTAAACCGCCTACGATTAATCTCTTTAAATATAACTCCAGTGAAATTCTCAGATGCACATCTTCATCCAGAGCATTATAATGGGTATCAAAAGGTCTGGCAGCAGCTCCACCTGCATTTGGAACCAGGATCGGTGTTTCCACTTCCATGAATCCATTTCCATCCAGGTACTGGCGAATGCAGCTGATGATCCTGGAACGCTTTACAAAAGTATCCTTCACATCCTGATTCATAATCAGATCTACATATCTCTGGCGGTAACGGATATCGGTATTGGTCAATCCATGGAATTTTTCCGGCAGAATCTGAAGGCTTTTGGACAACAGGGATACTGCAGATGCATGAATTGAGATTTCACCTGTCTTCGTTTTAAATACTTCGCCTTTTAAGCCAACGATATCACCGATATCCATTTTCTTAAATGCTTTGTATTCTTCTTCTCCGATGCTGTCTCTTGCAACATAAGACTGGATATTGCCTTCCAGATCCTGAATGTTACAAAAAGAAGCTTTCCCCATCACACGTTTGGACATAATACGTCCAGCCAGGGAAACCTGTTTACCTTCCAGCTCTTCAAAATTCTCTTTCACTTCTCTGCTATGATGGTCTACATCATATTTCATAATTTCAAAAGGATTGTTACCGTTTGCCTGTAATTCTTCCAGCTTTTCGCGGCGTACCTTTAACAACTGATTAATATCCTGTTCCTGTACCTTCTTCTGTTCAGCCACTGTCTTTCCTCCTTAATTAAATGGATCTTTGTATTTCTAACACCTTATACTTCATGTCTCCTGCCTGGGTCTCTACAACCACTTCATCGCCAACTTTTGCGCCGATTAATGCTTTTCCAACCGGAGACTCGTTTGATATCTTACCCTGAAGGCTGTTAGCCTCGGATGAACCTACGATTTTAAAATCCAGTTCTTCTTCAAATTCTGCATCGTAAACTTTTACAGCACATCCAACGCTGATTTTGTCTAAATCAACTTCGTCTTCTACAATTACTTCTGCATTTTTTAAAATTTTCTCAATCTGCTCAATTCTTGCTTCAATATCTCTCTGTTCGTCTTTGGCTGCATCGTATTCTGCATTTTCAGAAAGATCTCCCTGCTCTCTTGCCTCTTTAATTTTTCCGGCAACTTCTTTTCTTTTAACAACCTTTAAATCGTGAAGCTCTTCTTCCAGGCTTTTTAATCCTGCATAAGTTAATAAGTTCTTCTTTTCTTCCATTATTACTGCACCCTTCCTACATCTATTTTTGGTATTTGTTTTCAAGCCCCTTAACGCACTCAAGTACGAAACACCTCATTTTACAGGACTGTTTCCCATTCTATAAAATGAGGTGAATCGTACGTTTACGTAACAATCACAGTATTATATCCTATCAGTGGCAAATTGTCAAGAATCTCAAGGTTAAAATAGCGCCATCCAGTATCTTCCAATGACTAAAATTTATCTTCCAGCATCTTTTCCAGCAGTTCCATACTCTCAATCTCGTTTACGCATCGGCGTATGGCAGCAGAATGAGGATATCCGGCAGTATACCATGCAACATGCTTGCGCATCTCCCGTATCCCGGTATATTCCCCTTTATATTGAAGCTGAAGCTGTGCATGTCTTAGGATCATTTCTTTTAATTCCGGAATGGAAGGTTTCGGGAGCAATACCCCTTCTTCAAAGTATGCAGCCAGGTCTCTGAATATCCATGGATTTCCCCTTGCTGCCCTGCCAATCATGATGCCGTCACATCCGGTCTCTTCCATCATCTTTTTAGCTGACAGCGGATCCGTAACATCACCATTGCCAATAACCGGTATTCCCACGGCATCTTTTACCTGCCTTATAATATCCCAGTCTGCTAATCCGGAATAATACTGTTCCCTGGTTCTTCCATGCACCGCAATTGCTGCCGCACCGCAGTCTTCTATGATCCTTGCTATCTCTACCGCGTTCACATGTTCCGGATCAAATCCTTTTCTGATCTTGACCGTAACCGGTTTTTTAATCGCCTTAACGGTTTTGCTCACAATCGCAGCAACTCTCTTCGGATCTTTCATGAGTGCGGAACCTTCCTGGTTGTTTACCACTTTGGGCACCGGGCATCCCATATTAATATCCAGAATGTCAAATTCTTTTTCTTCAATTTCCTTTGCCATTTCACTGATAATATCCGGATCCGACCCAAACAGCTGCAGTGCTATGGGATGTTCTGATTTCTCAATCTCCATCAATTTCTCTGTATTCTTATTATGGAAAGAAATCGCTTTGGCACTCACCATCTCCATACTCAGCAGTCCGGCTCCCTGCTCTTTGCAAAGCAAGCGAAATGGCAGGTCAGTAACCCCTGCCATCGGCGCTAAGACAAATGGATTTGCCAGCTCTACGCTGCCTATCTTAATCTTCATAGTCTTCTCCAAGAAAAAACACCTTATAATACATTTCCAGTGAACGCAGCAGTTCTTCCTTGCTCCGCTGAAGCTCTTTAATTTTTAATACGCTTCCAATTTCATCATAGGCATAATCTGATTCATGCGCCTCTGTCCGAAAACAAAGCGTCCCATCCTCCTCAAATTCAAGCGTGAGCACTCCTCCCACATCCTGTGTATACAAGACGCACATTATTTTCAGTTCGTCTTTTATACTGTCGGGAAGAGCAGCGAAGTTTTCATTTAAATAAAATTTTTGTTCATATGCACTTGCTCCGCATAATATTAATTTATCCTGGTACATCGTTTCCTCCTGACACCTTATCACTTATTTTATGTTATTCTTATTTATACATATCCGTAAAAGCCCCGGACAGATACCTCGCCCGCAAATACCCGGACCTGTTCTTTGTTTTCTTTTGTGACCAGCAGTTCCCCCTGGCTGTTAATGCCATCGGACATTCCGGTATATTCATTCCCCGGTTCCAGTACCTTCACCATATTTCCTTTGTTTACCAGAACTTCGTTATATTCTTCCAATAAAAGAGATAAATCCTGTGTCTGCATAAATTTCTCGTAACACCGCTCAAACTCTTCCATACAGTATTGAATTACCTGTGCACGATGAATTTCATGTCCGCACTCCATGGAAAGGGATGTTGCCACATGTTCTATTTCCTTAGGCATCTCATTCATATTAACATTGACACCGGCACCAATGACTATATAATTCACGGCTTCCATTTCCGCACTCATTTCGGTGAGAATGCCGCAGATTTTCCTGCCGTTTAGAACTACATCATTTGGCCATTTAATTTTCGCCGGAAGCCCCACAATGCGGTTCACAGCTCTTGCAACAGCAAGTCCCATTACCAGAGTCAGCATAGATGCTTTACCCGGATTCATCTGGGGACGTATGATCAAAGTCATGGCTACAGAACTTTTTTCCGGCATACTCCAGGTCTTACCCCTCCTGCCCTTTCCGCCATACTGACGGTCTGTCACAGCTAGAGTTCCATGGACTGCCCCGTTTTCCGCCAGACGTCTCGCATAGTTATTGGTGGAATCCACTTCCTTTATATATGCGATCTGCTGCCCTGCCCACTTCGTATGCAGACGGCTTAGCAGCTCCTCTTCCTTAACGCTGTCGGGACAGCCTTTCAAACGATATCCTTTATTGGAAACTGCTTCAATCTCATAGCCTTCTTCTTTTAACTGGTTCATTGCCTTCCAGATTGCAGTTCTGGTAACTCCGAAATTTTCACAGAGCTCCTGCCCCGAAACGTAGTCCTCAGCACTGCGAAGCGCACCTAATATTTTACTTTTCACAAATGTTTGCCCTCCTTAGAGCGTGTTTTCAAATTGCTTTCTGACAGCTGTACGCCACACTTTTGCGGGAGATTCGTGACAGATGAAGGGCGCTCTAAACTGCCAGTGCAGCATACACGCAGACACCCAGATAAATCATTGTCAGAATGGTAAACAGAATCCCTGCCGCTATATGGCGCCGGTACCAGTTCATACCGGCGAGGCTTCCATTGAGTATACTTCCCAAGAGAAACACAGCGATAAATATCCGCTGTCCGGACTGATATTCCCAAAATGCTGCCACCGTTAATATAATAATGGCAAAACTGGCTATTGTCCCTGCCACCTCAAGATCCAGAGATCTTTTATTTGCAAATTTCTTCATATTTATACCCAGTACATATTTCAGCTATGAAATATGCCTTCTTTTCAAGGAAAGTTATTCACCAAGAGTTGCTACCATAACAGCTTTAATTGTATGCATACGATTCTCAGCCTCATCAAATACTACTGAAGCATCGGATTCAAATACCTCTTCCGTAACCTCTTTTCCTTTTACTGCCGGAAGGCAATGCATAAAAATAGTGGTATCTTTCCCAGTTTTATTCATCAGCTCACTATTAATCTGATATGGGGATAACAGTGCAATTCGCTCTGCAGCTTTGTCTTCTTCTCCCATAGAGCACCATACATCGGTATAGAGAACATCCGCATCCTTCACACCGTCCGTTGAGTCTGTAAGGGTTATTGTTGCCTGGGATTCCTTTGCGTATCCTTCACACAAAGACACAAGTTCATCTTTTGGCCACAATACTTTTGGTGCAATGATGGTAAAATGAACACCCAGCTTTGCACAACCAATCATAAGGCTGTTGGCCATATTGTTGCGTCCGTCACCCAAATAGACAAAACGAAGCCCTTTCAGATAGCCAAAATGTTCCTTCATGGTCAGCATATCCGCCAGAATCTGTGTTGGATGATAATCATCTGTCAACCCGTTCCAAACCGGTACTCCTGCATATTCTGCCAGTTTTTCAACTGTTTCATGCTTAAATCCACGAAATTCAATACCATCAAACATTCTTCCCAGAACCCTTGCAGTATCTTCCACACTTTCCTTATGGCCTAACTGTATATCATCCTTCCCCAGATATTCCGGATGTCCGCCTTCATCGGTACATCCGATCGTAAAGGCACACCTCGTTCTGGTGGATGGTTTTTCAAAAATCAAAGCTACATTTTTTCCACGCAGGCTGTTACCCAATACACCGCGTTTCTTTTTTTCCTTAAGCTGTCCCGCCAGATCCAGCAGGTATTCTATTTCTTCAGAAGTGAAATCTTTTAATGTTAAAAAACTGCGTCCTTTTAAATTCATCATGTTTCCTCCTCTTAGAGCTTCGGTAATATCGTGATTTGTTTTCCATCATACCACTGTTCTCGGTTTTGTTCAACATATTATCTCTTATAGAACATAAAAAACTGCGGGAATCAGCAGAATTTCTAACTCATTCTGCCAAATCCCCACAGCCATTGCTGAAACTTATTCATCATTTTAGAGCATCTCTGCTTTAACTTCTTAATAGTTTAAATATCCCTTGCTACTTCCGTAATGGACTTCACAAGCCCTGCCACATTTTGGATCTCAGAAGGAATAATAATCTTCGTTGCCTGACCATCTGCTACTTTTTCCAATGCCTCAAAGCTCTTTAGTGCTAATACGGACTGATCGGCTCCCGCTTCTTTTAAGAAACGAATACCGTCAGCATTTGCTTTCTGCACTTTGATGATCGCTTCCGCTTCACCTTCTGCCTCACGGATCATCTTCTCCTTCTGTGCTTCTGCACGGAGGATTGCTGCCTGCTTTTCGGCTTCAGCCTCTAATATAGAAGATTCTTTATGTCCTTCCGCTACCAGAATGGTAGATTTCTTCTCACCTTCCGCACGTAGGATAGATTCTCTTCGTTCACGTTCTGCCTTCATCTGTTTTTCCATGGCATCCTGAATTGCTGCCGGAGGAATAATATTTTTTAATTCCACACGGTTTACTTTAATTCCCCATGGGTCTGTTGCGATATCAAGAGATGCACGCATCTTTGTATTAATAATCTCCCTGGAGGTAAGAGTCTGATCCAGTTCCATATCACCGATGATGTTACGCAACGTAGTTGCTGTCAGATTCTCAATTGCCATAATCGGATTCTCAACTCCGTATGCAAAAAGCTTGGGATCTGTAATCTGGAAAAATACAACCGTATCAATCCGCATCGTTACATTATCTTTGGTAATTACCGGCTGAGGAGCAAAATCCACAACCTGCTCTTTTAACAGTACCTTTTTTGCAATTCTATCGATAAAAGGTACTTTAAAATGTAAGCCTACAGACCAGGTTCCCTGATATCCGCCAAGGCGTTCCACAACCATTGCCTGAGCCTGAGGAACGATCTTAATACAAGATACTACTAATAATAATAAAATAATAATTAATGCAATAATTAAAATAGGTACCATAACCGATGAAACGCTAGCTTCCATAACTTAATTCTCCTTCTCTTTTACAATTAATTTTACTCCGCTGATCCGTTCAATAACTACGGTTTTTCCCTCTGCAATCTTCACTTTGTCATCATCCGTCCGGGCGGTCCACTCCAGTCCATTTACCACAGCCTGGCCCTGACCCTGCAGATTATCAATCGCTTTGGTCACGATTGCTTTCTTGCCAATCAAACTATCCACATTCGTCTTAGCCCGATTTTTATTAACATATCTGACTGCAAACGGTCTTGTAAAAACTAAAAGAACCACGGAGACAATAACAAATGCAAGGATCTGAAATATAATATTTCCATTCAGGACCGATACAATGAACCCCGCAACGGATCCCCCTGCAAACCAGATTGTTGTCAAACCCATTGTAGCAAGTTCGATTACAATTAGGATAATAAATAAAACAAGCCAACAAATAGATTCTATTTCCATAATTATTACCCTCCTGTCAGAGTATTTATATGTTACCTTTACATTTTACTATAAATAGTGGGAAAATACAACTTAAGATTCAGATATTTCCTTAGGGATAAAAAGGAAGCCGGCACAAAAACATGCCGGCTTCTTCCTATTAGAAGTTCTTATTAATAAAACTGATGTGCTCCAATCTTAATTCCTTTTCCGGAACCTGTATTGAAGTATAATGCACCCCCTACCGGGTTTTCTCCGTTCAGGGCAGCCTGTGCTGCTTCGTAGCAGTCACTTGGAACTCCGTTAGCCAATGCGCTTGACATACTTCCATCCCAGGTCGGCATAAACTGTCCGCTTTCATAGATGACGTCACGGATGTTGCCGGCAAAGGAAGAGCTTGCCACACGGTTCATTACTACCGCACCTACTGCAACTTTACCATCCCGGGGCTGATTTCCTGCCTCACAGTAAATGATGGATGCAAGCAGTGTCACATCATCAGCACTTGCAGATGAACTTGCATTTGTTTCTGTCTGCGGTGCGTTGGTTTCCGGTGCTTCTGTAGCCGGTGTTTCCGTTACAGGTGCTTCTGTAGCCGGAGCCTCCGTCCAGGTTGTCTCTGTCTCTGGCGTTTCTGTCCAGGTTGTCTCTGTCTGTGGTGCTTCTGTCCAGGTCGTCTCTGTCTGAGGCGCTTCTGTCCAGGTTGTCTCTGTCTGTGGTGCTTCTGTCCAGGTTGTCTCTGTCTGAGGCACTTCAGTCTGCGGCGTTTCTGTCCAGGTCGTCTCTGTCTCCGGAACGTTATTCACATTCTGAGAATCATTATTACCTGTATTAGAGCCGCCGGTATTGTCCGTTGTCTGTCCGGATCCGTTGCTTGAATAATTTCCATTGCTGTATGCACTTACCGGTGCCACATAGTCGTCCGTCGGAACCGCGGTTTCAAGAAGCAGTGTTTCTTTTACATCTTCAGCAGGAACATACGCACTTTTTGAATCGTTCAGCTGAATGTTTACCCAAGTACCATTGTTGGATGTGTACTCGTAACCTTCGCCCCTGTTTGCCGTATCCACAACTTTCGCTGCAGGATCAGCATTATTAAAAATATTTACACCGTCCCAAGAAATCTCAACTCCCGGAGTTCCATAAACTTCAGCCAGTTTCTTAGCATCTTGTCCAAATGCCAGATAATCTGTCTTTATGTAGCCTACCACTTCCCCGGAGCGAACCTTGGTCCAGTCATCCCCTTTTTCCAGAACATACGCTCCGCCGGCACTTGGCAGATAGCCAATAATCTTACCGTTCTCAGAAGCCATTGATCTGATAAATAATTCGTCCGTTACATCCGCAACCGCTCTATAATTCCAGTCGCTGTCTTGTGTCTGATCTTGTATGTTTGATGTCCCTGCATTTGGCATTTCTTTCGCCATAGACACCATCGATACTGCCATGGAAAGTGTAAGCGCTGATACAGTACAGCAAATTGCAGGTTTCATTCTACCCTTCATTTTTACCTCCTGAATAACTGCGTTGCATGAAATATTTACTACTATTCCATTACAATTATTACAAATCTATTAAATTTTGTTACGAATGTATTGTACAATAATATGAGAAGTTTGTCAACCTTATTTCTTAAGTTTTTATTATAAAGTATTACAATCCTTTAAAAACAAATACAAATTTACCCCCTCTGTCTCTTCACTTCGTACATAAGTATTGATGACGCTATAGCTGCATTCAGTGATTCTACCTTGCCTGACATGGGTATTTTAATATAACAATCCGCCTGTTTGCTGAGTTCTTCACTTAAGCCGCTGCCTTCATTGCCGACCAGAAAAGCGGTACCTCCGGAATAATCTTCTTCATAGTAATTCCGGGAACCTTTCAAGTGGGCTGCGTAAGTCTTTATATTTTTTTCTTTTAATTTTTTTAATATTTCTTCTATATTACCAGTGTAAAAAAATGGCATCCGGTACAGGGAGCCCATAGTTGAACGGATTGTCTTGGGATTATAGATATCTACGGTGTCCGATGTCATAATGATGCCATTAACGCCGGCACCTTCTGCCGTTCTCATAATGGTTCCCAGGTTCCCGGGATCCTGCAGATTCTCAAGGATCAGCAGATGGGGTGCACTAGATAAAGTAAGAAATTCTTCTAAACCATAGTGGGATTGTTTTACGATACTCAGGATTCCCTGAGGCGTCTTTGTATCCGATGCGGCAGCAAATACCCGGTCTTCTACGACCTCCAGCCTGTCTGCATCCAGAATCCGTTTATTGTCCGGATTTTCATAGAAGCTCCTGGATACATAAGTCTTCACAATCCGTTCTCCGGGTACTTCCTGATACATCTTAACACCTTCAACCACGAATACATCCTGTTCTTTCCGCGCTTTCCCTTTTTTCTGAAGTTGAAGCAGATTCTTAATCTGCTGATTTGATGTACTGGTAATCATATTTCTCCTATTCTGACAAAAGGCGCTAATTTTCATCAGCGCCTTTTGATCTATGTCTATTTTATTAAATTCATTATTTCTAATATAATGTAATTATTTCAGATATGTTTAAATCAGAATCTTTATTACTTAATTTTCCTCAGCTTCTCGTTGTTGCCTACCGTAAGCAGCGTTTGATCAGCGCGCATAGGTTCATCGGGATCCAGATTTACATTAACCTGATCTCCTATTTTTGAGGCGATAATATTTACACCGAACTTGTTCCGGATATCCAGTTCCCTTAGAGTGCTTCCGACCCAGGATTCTGGCATTTCCATTTCCACCATACTATAGGTAGAAGAAAGTTCAAAAGTATCTACAAATCTGCCAAACACCATATTTCTGGCTACACGGGAACCCATCTCGCTTTCCGGCGAAATGACATGATCCGCACCTACCTTTTCCAGAACAGTGGCATGAATACGGCTGGTGGCTTTTGCCAGTATATAGGGAATTCCTGCCTCTTTCGCCAATATGGTAGCCATAACGCTTGCCTCCATACTTCCGGAGATCGCTACAACCGCTCCATCCATATTCCGCAGTCCCAGGCTTTTAAATATATCCGGATCTGTCACATTCGCTCTTACCGCATAGGTTACATCATCTGCAATGTCCTGAACCTTATCCGGATCCATATCCACCGCAAGCACTTCACAACCATTATTGCTGAGCGCAGTTGCAACGCTGACACCGAACTTACCTAACCCAAAAACCACAAAGGACTTTACTGCCATTTTGATACTCCTTATCTTATACTGGAAACTCTTCTACTGATGCACTTATTCATTACCTATGACGCTACTTTTATCTCATGCACTTATAACGATACTCTATGACGCTACTCTTATCTCATACGCTTATTCCGATCGTTTATACGGAAAGAGATCTGCTAACCTCAAACATAAATTCTGAAATTCCTTTTTGCATTGCCAACGCTTCATTAATATCAAAATCAGTGAAATCGCCGTTTTTATATCCAACTACGCGGTTTGTTTTACCTTCACATAATAAATCGGTTGCATAAGCTCCCATCATGGATGCATATACACGGTCCTTACAGGTTGGACTTCCTCCACGCTGCATATGGCCCAGAATAGTTGCTCTGGTCTCAACACCTGTAGCAGCCTCAATTCTTCTCGCCATGCTGGTGGAATGTCCGATTCCCTCTGCATTAATGATAATATGGTGTTTCTTACCGCGTTTTCTGTTATTTATAATATTATTAATTAATTTCTGCTCATCATAATCATATTTTTCAGGAATCAGAATATCTTCTGCTCCATTGGCAATACCGCACCACAATGCGATATAACCTGCACCACGCCCCATAACCTCAATGATACTGCATCTTTCATGGGATGTAGATGTATCACGTACTTTATCTATTGCCTGCATTGCCGTATTTACTGCGGTATCAAAACCGATCGTATACTCGGAACAAGCTATATCCAGGTCAATGGTTCCCGGAACTCCAATTGTATTCACTCCCAGGTTTGCCAGTTTCTGTGCTCCGGCAAAAGATCCGTCTCCACCAATAACTACAAGACCGTCAATACCGTGCTTTTTGCAGACTTCAGCTCCCTGCTTCTGTCCTTCTTCTGTTCTGAACTCAGCACAACGTGCCGTATAGAGAATCGTACCTCCCCGTGAAATGGTATCTGATACATCACGTGCCGATAAATCAATAATTTCTTCATTTAACAGGCCGTTATATCCTTTTAAAATACCTTTTACCTTTTTACCACTTGAAATTGCTCTTCGTACAACTGCGCGAATTGCAGCGTTCATTCCGGGTGCATCTCCACCACTTGTTAACACTCCGATTGTCTCTATTTGCTTTGCCATTTTTGTGCCTCCTTCATTTTAGGTTCACCTTAATTCATTTATATACAATTTCCTCATCCTAAACATTCTAATTCATTTTCTACAACTTTTCAATACTCTTTTCTACAACTTTTACGTTATTCCCCCCAAAATTTTCAGCAAGTTTCCGTAAAAGCTGCTCTTCAATCCGTACTGACCAGTTGCGTTCCAGGCGCTTAAGCAGCTTTGGATTTCGCACATATATGACTACGGCATCCTTCCCGTCAGACTGTCTTAGCAGCCCATAGAGTGCCTCTTCTGACTTCGCAAATGTCTCTTTATCTTCAAATTGAATCCAGAGTTCCCTTGGTGCTTCTTCAAATGCCCAAATTTTTTCGCAGATCAGCTTGCTGGGTTTGTCGTCTTCTGTGGAAACGCGTCCCTTTACAAATACCTTGCTGTCTTCAACCAAAAGATCCCGGAACTTTTCATAATCCTTAGGGAATATTACCACTTCCACGGTTCCCACCAGATCTTCCACCGTAATAAAAGCCATCGTTTTGTTCGTTCTGGTGTGTTTAACCGTTTTACTGATTATCATTCCTCCGATTATGGCTTTTATACCATCTGCCACCTTTGTGGCTCCAATTTCCTCATCTATCATAAAATCAGAGGTTACCTGGGAGATATTTTTACGCCATCTCTCTTCATACTCCTGAAGCGGATGACCGCTGATATATACGCCCAGCACTTCCTTTTCAAAACTGAGCAGCTGTTCTTTTTCATATTCACCTACGTCCGGCAGGCGGATTTCAAATTCTTTTTTCTCTTCTTCGCCCACAAGGTCAAAGAGAGACATCTGACCCGTTAGGGAATATTTCCGTTCCTGGTTTACGCTGTCCATAATCTGCACATAGATCATCATGAACTGCTTTCTGGTTCCTCCCAGTCCGTCAAGGGCACCTGCTTTAATAAAGCTTTCAATGGTTCGTTTGTTCACTTCTTTCCCCGACAGCCTCTCTATAAAATCTTTTAAAGACTTATAGGGACCTCTTTGCATACGCTCAGATACAATTGCTTCAATTACCGGCTTTCCGACACTTTTGATTGCAGACAGCCCGTAACGGATGGATTTGCCATCTACTGAAAACGCACTTTCTCCTACATTAATGTCCGGGGGAAGAATATCAATTCCCATCTGGCGGCAGGTCAGGATATATTCCGATACCTTAGTGGGGTTATCAATGACAGAAGTCATAAGCGCCGCCATAAATTCTACCGGATAATAATACTTCAGATACGCTGTCTGGTAAGAAACCACACCGTACGCAGCAGCATGGGATTTGTTAAAGGCATACTTTGCAAAATCGATCATATCGTCATAGATCTTATTTGCAATTTTTTCATCAATTCCATTATTTATACAGCCGGCAACGCCTTCTGCTTCATTTCCATAGACGAAATTCTGGCGCTCTTTCTCCATAACTGATGCCTTTTTCTTAGACATGGCACGGCGCAGCAGATCGCTTCGCCCCAGGGTGTATCCTCCCAGGTCACGTACAATCTGCATAACCTGTTCCTGATAAACGATACAGCCATAGGTGGGCTCCAGAATGGATTCCAGCTGGGGGCAGTCGTATGCGATGCTGTCCGGATTATTCTTGCCCCGGATGTACTGGGGAATAAAATCCATAGGACCAGGACGGTACAGGGATATTCCGGCTATGATATCTTCCAGGCTCTGAGGCTTTAATTCTTTCATAAAGCTCTTCATACCGCCGCTTTCCAGCTGGAACACACCTTCGGTCCTTCCGGTTCCGATAGAATCCAATACTTCTTTGTCGTTATAATCAATCTTGTCCATATCCAGACTTTTTCCTGCGCTCTTTTCAGCCAGACGCACTGCATTCTGGATTACCGTCAGGGTACGAAGCCCAAGAAAGTCCATCTTAAGAAGACCAAGCTCCTCCAGCGTGGTCATGGTAAACTGGGTGGTAATGGAACCGTCAGACGCTCTGGAAAGTGGTACGTATTCATCTACGGATTTCTGGCTGATTACAACTCCTGCAGCATGCATGGAAGTATGCCTCGGCAAGCCCTCCAGCCGTTTTGACATATCGATCAGCGTCTTAACCTGGGGATCAGACTCATACAGGCTCTTAAACTCGCCATTCATGACCAGTGCTTTATCTATGGTAATATTTAATTCGTTGGGTATCATTTTTGCAATGGAATCCACCAAGGCATAAGACAGATCCATAACACGGCCCACATCCCGGATTACTCCTCTCGCAGCCATAGTACCAAACGTAACGATCTGCACCACCCGGTCTTTACCGTATTTTTCAACTACATAATCTATGACTTCCTGTCTTCTTTCGAAACAGAAATCCACGTCAATATCGGGCATTGAAACTCGTTCCGGATTCAGGAAACGTTCAAACAGCAGACTATATTTAATAGGATCCAGAGTGGTGATTCCAAGCGTATAGGAAACAAGGCTTCCCGCAGCCGACCCACGTCCCGGTCCTACAATGATATCATGATCCTTGGCATATTTAATAAAGTCCCAGACGATCAGGAAATAATCCACATACCCCATTTCCCTGATGATCCCAAGCTCATATTCCAGACGCGTCCTTAAGTCTTCTGTTACCGGCTGATAACGTTCATCCATGCCGTCAAAGCAGAGTTTATTCAGGTATTCCCAGGAAGTATAACCTTCCGGTACATCATATTTCGGAAGCTTTGTGACTCCGAACTCAATATCTACGTGGCACCTGTCCGCAATTTTCTGTGTATTCTCCAATGCTTCCGGCGCATAGGGGAATAAATTGGACATTTCCTCCGGGGATTTCACATAATACTGTCCCCCCTCATAGCGCATACGGTCTTCGTCATCCAGCTTTTTTGCAGTCTGGATACAAAGCAGGATATCATGGGGGGATTCATCTTCTGCGTAGGTATAGTGAACATCATTGGTTGCCACCAGGCCAATGTCCAGCTCTTTACTCATACGCAGCAGTTGGGGATTTACCATCTTCTGTTCCGGAATTCCATGATCCTGAAGTTCCAGGAAGTAATTTCCTTTTCCAAAGATCCCCTCATAACGGAGTGCCGCTTTTTTTGCATCCTCATACATTCCACGTACAATATATTTCTGCACTTCTCCTGCAAGGCAGGCACTGAGCGCTATAATCCCCTCGCTGTAAGTCTCCAGAACTTCCATATCCACACGTGGTTTGTAATAAAACCCTTCCACGAATCCTTTTGAAACAATTTTCATAAGGTTGCTGTAACCTATATTGTTCTCCGCTAAAAGGACCAGGTGGTAATATCTGTCATCGCCCCCGGCCGCTTCTTTATCGAATCTGGAATTAGGTGCAACATATACTTCACAGCCGATAACAGGGTTAATGCCCGCTTCTTTTGCTGCCCGGTAAAAATCGATTACGCCGTACATAACGCCGTGGTCTGTAATCGCCGCACTGTTCATGCCTAATTCCTTAACTCTTGCTACATATTCTTTTATCTTATTCGATCCATCCAGCAGACTATACTCTGTATGGACATGTAAATGTGTAAAATTCATCTATACCTCAATTCCAGAACGTGTCTGAAAACATACCCTGTCATACCAGTAATATATCCGGTCAGGCTGGGACGTGTATTAAAACACGCTCTATGTCTCCAAACACGCTCTAAGATTAGCTATTTACTTTTATCCTATTTAACCTATTCGAATCATCTGAACAATGCAGATGAGTGCGCCTATTACAAAGCAAGGCGTAACCAGCCTTCTGTTTTCTGCCTGCCCGGCAGTCTGCAGCTCACCGTTTACCATAACGGCAGACATTTCCGGTTCTCTTCTCTTGAATGCATTCCGGAAAATGGATACAAAATGAATATCCCGCTTGCAGTGCTTACTGATCCAGAAAAGCACGCATCCTGCTAAGGCTGTACAGATTACCGCTGCAATTGCCACTCCCTGAAGGGCTGTCAGTATTGTATCGGATGACAGGCTTGTGTTCTGAACCGTATCGGATAGCTGAGGCATCTCCTGATACAGCACTTTCTGCAGTTCCAGTACCACAACGCTCCATGCATCAATTACAAAATGCGCAAGCATAGGAGCCAGAATACTTCCTGTTGCCTCCATCAGCAGGCAGAATGCAAAGCCTGCTACAAACGCATATAAAAACTGATTTACATTTAAATGTGCCATACCGAAGACCAGACCGCACAGTATTGCTCCCTGTACATGATTCTTCCTCCGGTAGCTTCCATAAAATACACCGCGGAACATAAATTCTTCTGAAACAGCCGGCATTACGCCAACCAGAAGCAGATTTACCAGGAACGGATTTGTGTTCAATTCCTGTGCGCTGGCATTCACATGGTTTGTTACAAAAAGCATGGAAAATAAATTTAAAAATGAAACCAGCGGCATCAGCAGTACGACAAACAAAACAACCATACATGCTGTAGACCATTTGATTTTCCTGAATGGGATTTCCTCTTTCACGGGTACGCGCATAACCAGAATGTAAAACAAGATTGGTATCAAATACATCAGCTGTCCTAAAATCATAGCCATCTCTGTGCCAAGCCCTGTTACAAAAAATCCGATACCAAAGGAAAACAGAAAAGCAAAAATCACCATTCCCAGGAACAGCCGGTTAATATTTTTAATTTTATTCATATAAGTCCTCGCCTGATTTTGTCATTTTTTTCTTTACTAATACATTGATCCACTCTGTGTCCGGATGACTGTTTCTGACATCTTCCGTCTTCCAGATCTCTATAATTTTAATACCTCTCTGGCGTTTCAACATGCGGTACAGAGAATCCTCTGTATAGTCATGAAATAAACGCTGATTACGGAATTCCTCAGATTCACCATAGCGAAATGAAGCATACAGGATTCCTCCCGGATTAAGCGCCTGGATCACTTTCCCCATAATGCGGTCCATATCTTTCTCTTCCACATGAAGCAAAGAAGCACATGCCCAGATTCCGTCAAACACCTCGTCAAATTCCATCTCCTCAAAAGTCATATGTAAGACTTCTTTGTCAGTGTTAATCTCTGCCAGCTTACACATTTCTTCTGAACCATCCAGAGGAGTTACATAACATCCCATTTCTTCCAGATAGAGGCTGTCCCTGCCAGACCCGCAGCCAAGGTCTAAAACCTCTGCATTTTCAGGAAGGTATGAAAGAAACTTGTCCAGTGCCTCATGCATGTCAAGATCTACTGTGTTCTCATAATATACGCCTGCATATCGCTCATAATAGTCTAATGAATCCAAAATTTTTCTCCTTTTCTTAATTGCTGTTAAATTTATTATTTACTCTTTTGGTCATTATATCAAATAATGCCCCTAATAACAATAAACATTCTATAAAAATCCATTTAAAAAAAGCTGCCCCCGTAGGAGACAGCTCTGCAAATCTTAGTTATTAACCATAAATGAGATTAATTTGTCGATATCATCTTTTTCATAAGCTACGATTTCCAATTCGGGAATCTCGCCATTTGAAAAGATGTTCGCCATAGATACGTATTGGGAAAGCTTTGATTTCAGATTCAGTCTGTCGCCCTCACCTGTTACCAGTTCTACTTTTCCGCTGCAGCTGTCTACTACCTCAAAAAATTTTTCAATGTTGGTTATATTCTGTACTTTCATCCCCAGATCTCCTTTCCAATCACTATATTGTATTTACCAGTTATACACAATGGTGTTACTAGTACTATAAACTACTTGCGCACTAAAATCAAATATTTTTTATTATTTAACAGCAACTGCTTCAATTTCTATCAGGACGTCCTTTGGCAATCTTGCAACTTCCACACAGGAACGTGCCGGATAAGTTTCGGTAAAATATTTTGCATAGATTTCATTGATCTTTCCAAAGTCATTCATGTCTTTAATAAATACTGTTGTTTTAATTACCTTTGCTATTGAAGTTCCTGCCGCCTCCAGTAAGGCTGCCAGATTACCGATTGCCTGATCCGCCTGTGCTTCCACGCCTTCCGGAATCTCTCCTGTCGCCGGAACCACCGGAATCACACCGGAAGTATAGATCATTCCGTTTACCTCAATTGCCTGTGAATAAGGCCCGATAGCTGCTGGTGCTTTGTCTGTACTGATTGCTGTTTTCATGTCTTTTCCTCCTGACAATCTATATTTATTATTCTGTCATCTATTTTATTCCTGCTAAAACGTATCCAAAAATTGCTTATCCTTTACTGCTTAATACTACTTAACCTTACGGATAGACCTTTCGGTAATTTCAATGCGTCCTTCCTTAAGAAGCCTGCCCACGCCGCGCTTAAATGCATTTTTGCTCAGTCCGAATTCCCGTTTGATCACTTCCGGTGATGCTTTGTCCGTAAACGGCAGAACTCCTGAAAATTCATCAATTACACCCATAATATTTTCAGCGTCCTCATCCATCTGAAGATACGCTTTTTCTCTGGTGCTCAGATCCAGTTTGCCGTCTTCTTTCACAGCCGTTACCCGGGCTTCAATGCTGTCACCCACCTGATAATTTCCAGCGGCATCTTTCTTCGGGATTAAAGCGGAATATTTATTGTCAACTGCTACAAATACCCCAAACTCCTCGCTGATCTCATAGACTACACCGATTACATGATCATCCTTCTTATAAGGAGAATCTGTGACTAAGGCTTCATATACATTCATGGTCGCACATAATCTGCTGCTCTTATCTATATAAAGTGTTACCAGCCATTCTTCGCCCTGACGCACTCTTCGCGTCTGTTCTTTAAACGGGAGCAGAAGATCCTTTTCCAGTCCCCAGTCTAAAAATGCACCGATCTTGCCAACTTCTTTTACCGTTAATACAGCCAGTCCGCCAACTTCCAGCATCGGCTCCCTGGTAGTCGCTATGAGCCTGTCCTTTGAATCCTTATATAAAAAAACGTTAAGGCTGTCTCCTGTCTTTATATCCTTTGGAACTTCTTTTTTAGGAAGCAGCACCCGTTCTTCCGTTCCGGTACCCTGTCCCAGATAAATTCCAAAATCCACCTGTTTTACAACTTCTAATTCCTGCTTTTTTCCTAATTCCAGCATTTCTTCCTCCATATATTACACCTTTGCGGTAAATTCCACGATTGCATAGGGTTTTTCTTCTTCATCACAAAGAGCCGTCGTAATGCGTCCTTCCTCTGCATGAACCATAGGTATGATGAGATCATGAAGAACTGCAGATTTTTTATATTCCACACGAACCTGGTATACACAGAAATCTTCCGGAAGATATTCCTCAGCCATCTGTATATATTGGCCATTATTCACATGGCGGTTGGTATCCAGGTGGCATCTCAGCACCGGAAATGCTTCCCGCTGTTTACATTCCGCCGGCACCGGTATCTTTCTTGGTGCATATTCCATAGAAAGCTTTTCCTCCAGCCTGTATCCGTCGGACTCAGCCGGACTGATCTTCGCAGGATGTCCGCTTTCGGTATCCACAAATATCCACAGGGAATTGGCATATGCAATTCTATTTCCATTTTCGTCTGCAAGAGCAAAATTTCTGCTTCCATAAAAACCTTTAAAATCATACGGCCATGTCTGTACAGTGATCTTCTCTCCAAGAGCCGGATACCTGTCCACCACGATCTGCCAGGAAGATAGTACCCATACCCGGTTCCGCTTCGTCAGATTAGTAAGGCCCAGCCCAACTTCTTCTGAATGGAACGTACTGCTGTCCTGAAAATAATTAACAAGGGCATTCAGCGTCAGCCTCTGATCCATTCCAATCTCACTGTAGCGCACCCTGCTGTCAAACTGATAACTCATATCTGCCTCCAACTGCTTTCAAAACCGGCAATCCATAATTCAAACTTTCTGAACTTCCGGAATGTGTTAGAAAAACCTAAAAAACCAAAAAGGCTGCCTTTCAATGAACCTCTGAAAAGCTTCATCAAAGACAACCTGTAAATAGCTGGGCTACAAGGATTCGAACCTTGAAATGACGGAGTCAGAGTCCGTTGCCTTACCGTTTGGCGATAGCCCAATGTGTTACAACACGATGTATTATATATTACCTTTTTCAAAAAAGCAAGTACTTTTTTCATTTTTTTTAAAAAAATTTTTTTTAACTACTTTTTTGGCGATTTTTCAACACTTTTTTGGGGAAAAGTAGTATAATCATTCACATATTTAATTTGCTATATAGGAAATAAAAAACAGAATAATATTTTAATAGTATAGAAAGGGCAGGCATGCCTGCAATAAGCATTGGGTATAATAATGACAGATTTACTTGTAAAAACTTTTATTAAAAATCCTCATGACACCGAGAATATCCTCGTACGGACCGCATATGGAACATTAGCCGGTATCGTAGGCATATTCTGCAACGTCCTGTTATTTATCGTGAAACTTGTGGTTGGAATTGGTTTGCACAGCGTATCGGTTATGGCGGATGCATTTAACAACCTATCCGATGCCGGTTCATCTGTTATCAGTCTGATCGGCGTTAAAATGGCAAGCAAGCCCGCAGACCAGGATCATCCTTTCGGACATGGGCGTATTGAATATATTGCCGCACTGATCGTCGCATTTTTAGTTATTGAAGTCGGATTTACATTTTTTAAGGATTCCGTCAGTAAGATATTTAATCCGGAGGAAATATCCTTCCAGGTCACATCTCTGGTAATCCTGATTTTATCCATAGGCGTAAAACTCTGGATGGGCTTTTTTAATAAAAAACTGGGCAAACGGATTAATTCTACTGTTATGATGGCCGCCGCCGCAGATTCCATGGGGGATGTGATCACTACTTCAGTCACGATTGTCTCGATTCTGGTGTTCGGCATATTCCGCATCAACATTGACGGATATGTGGGCATTCTGGTCGCAGGTATTGTAATCTGGGCTGGAATCGGCATTGCCAAAGACACCTTAAAACCATTGATCGGAGAACCGGCGGATCCTCAGCTTTATCAGGACATTACCCAAATGGTAGAAAGTTACGACGGAATTGAGGGCAGTCATGATTTAATTATCCATAACTATGGGCCGGGGCGAAGCATGGCATCTATTCATGCTGAGGTTCCCAATGATGTGGATGTGGAATCATCCCACGAAGTCATCGATAAAGCAGAACGGGAAGTAGGTAAAAAACTGGGAATATTCCTGGTGATTCATATGGATCCTATTGAGACGAAAAACAGCCGTATACAAAAATTAAAACAGGATATTGAAATGGTCATATCCGGTGTAGATGACCGCCTCTCTTTCCATGATTTCCGTATGGTTGAAGGCAAAAACCAGATTAATCTGATCTTTGACCTGGTCATTCCCCATGAATACAGCCCCAAACAGCAAAGTGACATACAGCTTGAAATCATCTCCCAAATAACCCACTTGGATAAACGGTACCAATGTGTTATAACTATAGACAAGAGTTTCGTATCAACTAACTAAGACAAAGGAGCACTTTATGAGTACAATGAATTTAACGCTATTAACAGATTTTTATGAATTAACCATGATGCAGGGTTATTTTAAAAATCATACGGATGAAATAGTAGTCTTTGATGCTTTTTACCGCAAAAATCCCTCTGATGGCGGCTATGCCATCGCAGCCGGACTGGAACAGGTAATCGATTATATTAAAAATCTGAAATTCAGCAAAGAAGACGTAAACTATCTGAGAGGACTTGGCACCTTTGATGAAGACTTCCTGGACTATCTGGCGGAATTCCGGTTTACTGGTGATATTTATGCCATTCCTGAAGGAACTGTCGTATTCCCGAGAGAACCTCTGGTAAAGGTTATTGCACCTATTATGGAAGCTCAGTTAGTGGAAACAGCTATTTTAACAATTATCAATCATCAGAGCCTGATTGCCACCAAGGCATCCCGAGTGGTATACGCTGCAAAGGGAGACGGCATTATGGAGTTTGGCCTTCGCCGCGCCCAGGGACCGGATGCTGGTGTATACGGTGCCAGAGCTGCCATGATCGGTGGTTGTGTGGGAACTTCCAATGTTCTTGCCGGACAGCTCTTTGACGTTCCCGTGAAAGGCACCCATGCTCACAGCTGGATTATGAGTTTTCCGGATGAATATACGGCGTTTAAAAAATATGCCGATTTATATCCGGATGCATGCTGTCTGCTTGTAGACACCTATGATACCTTAAAATCCGGTGTTCCAAATGCAATCCGCATCTTCACAGAAATGAAAGAAGCAGGCATTCCCCTTAAAAATTACGGCATCCGCCTGGACAGCGGTGACCTTGCTTATATGTCTAAAAAAGCCCGTGTGATGTTAGACAATGCCGGTTTCAAAGACGCGTTTATATCCGCATCCAGTGATCTGGATGAATACCTGATTGACAGCTTAAAGGCACAGGGCTGTAAAATAACTTCCTGGGGTGTTGGTACGAATCTGATCACATCCAAAGACTGTCCGGCATTTGGCGGCGTTTATAAACTGGCGGCCATTATGGATGATGAAACCGGTGCTTTTATACCCAAAATCAAACTTTCAGAAAATACAGAAAAGATTACAAATCCGGGAAACAAAACAATTTACCGCATCTACGATAAAACTGCACAGAAAATAAAAGCGGATCTGATCGCCCTGGCGGACGAAGCCTTTGATGACGAAAAAGATATGATCATTTTTGATCCCCTTGAGACCTGGAAAAAAACGAAAATCCATGCAGGGACTTATACACTTAGGGAATTGTTAGTACCGGTATTTAAAAACGGGGAATGCATATACAACTCTCCATCTGTTATGGAAATCCGCGATTACTGCAGGCAGGAACTGGATACTCTGTGGGATGAGACAAAACGTTTTGTAAACCCACACGATGTGTATGTAGACCTTTCTGACAAATTATTCAGAATCAAATCCGAACTCTTGGAGAAAATGAGCATGGATGCATTAGAGAATGTTTAAGATTACTTGCTGACAACTTTACGCTCTACAGCGTGTTACCGATTTTAAAAATTACGAATAAATAAAAAGACTCCCTCATATACATATATAGCTTATATGAAAGGAGTCTTTTTATGTCCCAATATGATATTCTTGTGAACCGGCACCACCTGTTAGACCCGGGTGCTGTTCCGGCGTCCCTCGTAGACCCTGGCGTTCCTTTTGATGCTCTTCCGGATGATCCGAAAAGGCTTCTGGAGCCTCAGACCGCCAAAGCTGTAAGAGAACTTTTTGCCCATGCTTTCGATCAGGGAATCCATCTCTTCGGTATATCCGGATATCGTTCTTATTACAGGCAGATGGAGCTCTATAATCCGGACAAAAATCCTCTTTACGTGGCACCGCCGGGTGGCAGCGAGCACCAGACCGGGCTGGCTTTAGATGTCTCCTGTTCCAGCGTGGGACTGGATCTGGTAGAAGCATTTGCAGAAACGTCTGAAGGCATCTGGCTTGCCAAAAATGCACCGTTATATGGGTTCATCATCCGCTATCCCAAATCAAAAGAAAATATCACCGGGTATGCATACGAGCCGTGGCACATTCGCTATGTAACAAAACCTCTGGCCCATTATCTCACCATCACGGACCTTACCCTGGAAGAATACCATCAGCAGTCTATTAATATATGTTCCTGCTGATTCTCATTATTCCCAGAGAAAACAAGGCCAGATATGCCTACGAACCCAAGAGCATATCTGGTCCTGTACTTTAATCCCTGGCACTTCATCTTACGATAACCGAATCACCGGGTCTCCATTAGAGGAATACCACAGGCATGTCCCTATTGTTCCATTTGACGTCCCATGAATCCCGAAGCACATTTTGCTACAATCCGTTCCGTATCACCCATTTTTCCCTTCTCATCTTTGCTGATGAGAATAACAGCCCCAATAGCATCTCCCTCGCAGAGGATCGGGCTGATTACCTGCGGAAGGTTCTCTTCCATATCCTCTCCGGTTATTTTCACATAATTTTTGTCATCCCGGTTTGACAAAACATTTTCACGGTCATTGATGATTCGTTCCAATGCTTTACTGATTGCTTTACCAATCATATCTTTTTTTATTCCGCCCGCGGTGGCAATTACCTGGTCACGGTCCGTTATGCAGACACCATGTCCTGTGCTGTAAGCCAGTGATTCCGCATATTCTTTGGCAAATGCCCCCAGTTCACCTATCGGGGAATATTTTTTCAATATGATTTCGCCTTCTCTATCGGTAAAGATTTCAAGTGGATCGCCTTCTCTGATCCGAAGCGTCCTTCTAATTTCTTTTGGTATAACCACGCGACCCAGGTCGTCAATTCTCCTAACAATGCCTGTAGCTTTCATAAAATTAATTCCTCCATTTATTTTCTCATGGTTCGTACTTTAGTACCCATGATCTATTATTTGTAAAATGGAGGAAATTATGCTTAATTTTTCTTTATTTTGTAATTTTTATTTTTATAACAATACGGTAAACCAAATAGACTTACCGCCTTCACAGTGTACAGAGATCTTGCCTTTATGGGTTTTTACGATATTCCTGGCAATGGATAATCCAATTCCATAGCCTCCGGTATCCCTGGATCTGGAGGAATCTGCACGGTAAAACCGGTCAAACAGCTTATTCAGATTATCTGTTGGAAGATCCACTCCGGTATTATATACTTCAAGCCTGACCGCTTTGCCTGTGGTGGATAAAGAAACTTTAATCTGTCCCCCCTGCTCGGCATATTTTACTGCATTATCCACCAGAATGGTAACTAACTGACGGATACTGCCCTCATCCCCATGTAAAATCAGATTGGGCTGAATATTCAGATCAAAACGCTTATTCTGCAGCTCTGCCACCGCTTCAAATGGTGCCGCCGCTTCCAGTACTACCTCACTCACCGGAAAATTACCAAAAACCAGCTGGATATTTTCTTCATCCATCTTGGCTAGTGTCAGCAGGTTCTTCACCAGTTTATCCAGCCTGGATGTCTGGCTCCTGATGCTGTCCACCCATTCATTTTTTCCGGTACTGAGTTCCAGCACATCTGCATCTGCGGAGATAATAGCCAGCGGCGTCTTAATCTCATGCCCCGCATCGGTAATAAATTGCTTCTGCTTTTCCATATTTTCAATCACCGGCTGAACTGCTTTTTTGGAAAGCAGAAAGATCAGGATAAAGATCAGCAGCAGACAGGATATGGCAATTACAAAAGATAAGATCGCGAACAGGGTCACCATCTGAATCTGGGAGCGGCAGTCTACGAACACAGTCAGTGTTCCAAAATCTTTTTCAACCACCATATACTTATAGATTCCCTTAAAGCCGCTGGTCTTCCCGGTCTCCAACACCTTTTCTGAATACTCATTTGCCTCCGCCTCTGAAATTGCAGCTACATGGCTGGTGTCCGTCTGCAGCACCTTGCCATCCATCCCGCATTCCACAATGAAATATCGCGTTTCATACTGGGTCTCTTCTGTCATCTCAAATCCGAATCCCACATTCAGCTTAGTGGATTTATCCTTTTCATATTCCGGAAATCTCCCGTCATTTTCTGACAACACATACAGGACTCCATCCATCTTCCGGTTCATCTGATAGATATTCGCTGCATTTATTACACCGATTAGCAGAATCATCACAAGAGCCACGGCACCCATGGTAATCAATATAAATTTTTTTTGCAGCTTTTTAATCATGTTTATACCTCCTGCATACCGCAGACAGGTCTGCGGTACTGCGCCAATAGAAAGTTTGAAACGATTTATGTTTCAAACTCATTCCTCAAGTGTATAACCTACGCCCCTCGCTGCTTTAATCTCCACATTCGCATTGAGTGCAGCCAGCTTTTTGCGCAGGTAAGATATGTAAACCCAGACTACATTCATCTCTGATTCTGAATCATATCCCCATATCCGCTCCATAAACTGTTCCGTTGATATTAACCTCTTTGGATTATTCATGAGAATCTCCATCATCTGGAATTCTTTATTTCCCAGGCGAAAGGATGCATTTTCTCCGGACAGTTCATAGTTAGCTTTGTTTAATGTTATATTTCCAATTGTGATGGTACTGGGCGTAAACTCTGACTGCCTTCTCATCATGGCACGTACCCTTGCCAACAGTTCTCCCATTGCAAATGGTTTTGTCAGGTAGTCATCCGCCCCCAGATCCAGTCCGGCTATGCGGTCCTGGATCTCAGATTTTGCGGTAAGTAACAGCACCGGAGTACCGATTCCACGTTTCCGAAGTTCTTCCAGTACCTGCAGACCGTTCATTTTGGGCATCATAATATCCAGAATAATCCCATCATAGTTTTGCGCAAATCCATAATCTAATGCATCTGCCCCATCATATACTGCATCCACCGAATAGTTATTGTGTTTTAAAATAGCGACCAGCGCCTTTGATAAATCTATCTCATCTTCCGCCAGCAAAATTCTCATGTATCTGCCTCCGTTTTTCCTTAAGTTGGTTATCTATTTCTCCACTACTATACACCCTTTCTATGTATAATTTGTGTATACCGTCTTTTTTTTCCGGGCATATCCCAATATTGCTTTTTCGAAAACTGCGGTTCACTCTTTCCAGAGCGTTTCTTCCTCTTCAATCATATCCCGGATTGTCTGCAGGTTCAGGTCAGCAGATGCGATTTCATCTGCACAGCGTTTTAATTCCCCTACGATCATTTCCTGATTGGCTATACTTTTCTTATATTTCAGCTGGTGTTCCAGGCTCGCCCAGCAATCCATTGCAATGGTCCGTATCTGAATTTCACAAAATACCCTGCAGATCCCATCTCCCAGATGTATGGGCACCTCTGCGATCATATGATAACTGCGGTAGCCATTGGGCTTTGGATTGTGAATATAGTCCTTTTCCTCCAGCACCCAGATATCCGACTGCTTATGCAGCATCTCTGCCACAAAATACACATCATCCACAAACGCACAGATGACCCGGATTCCCGCAGCATCGTGCACTTTTGTCATGGCATTGTCCCGGGTTGGTTCCAGACCGTGCCGCAGCAGCTTTTCTTTCATACTTGCCGGGGATTTGATTCTGGATTTACAGTATTCTATGGGATCCCGGTAATGATGGGCTTTTCTGTATTTCCGTATAATATCCAGCCTGGATGTAAGCTCTATAACAGCTCCTTCCAGTAAAACCAATGATTCCTGGTAAAAATCACAATCCTGCGAAACCGCATTTTCATCTATTCCGTATTCAAACATGTACGTTACCCCCAATTTTTATTATCAAAGGGGATTATAACCGACTAACCTTAAAATAACTTTAAAGAACCCGATTATCTTTCATTTCCATCTTTTCCTGCACAATTTACAAAAGCCCACATATATGTATTGTCAAATGTGTAAGTAAGGTGATAAAATATATTTACAAAACATCACTGCAACTTACAAAGGAGAAACAAAATGGCAAATGCTGTAACGGATTCTATTGATTCCTTTCTCGAGGAACACCATATAGAACCGCCGCGCTTTGATTACAATATGAAATACGGTCCTGCAATGCTGATACTGTTGTTTTTCAGCTTTTCTTTTATTGGATGGATATGGGAAGTGGGGCTTCACATCGCACAGGCAGGTGAATTCGTAAACCGTGGCGTACTGTTTGGACCCTGGCTGCCAATCTACGGAAGCGGAGGTGTTATGATTCTGCTGCTGCTGCGCAGGTTTTTCCACCGTCCAGTCCTAACTTTCTTTTTAAATATGTTTCTGTGTTCTGCAATCGAATATTTTACAAGTTGGTTTCTGGAGACGACAAAGGGGATTCGCTGGTGGGATTACAGCGGTTATTTTTTGAATATTAACGGGCGTATCTGCCTGGAAGGTTCCGTTGTCTTCGGGCTCGGGGGATGTGCCATTATCTATTTTCTGGCACCTTTTCTTGGGAATCTCTATAAGCGTATAAAACCATTTTTCAAAATACTAATCTGCATTATTTTAATTTCTTTGTTCAGTTTGGATACTGCTCATTCCATGATCCACCCCAATACCGGCGAGGGAATAACGGATGATGCGAAAGACCAAACGCGCCCTCCGGCAAAACCCAAACATTAAAAGGCGACAGGACTAATCATCCCCATCGCCTTTTTACATTCTAATGATGTATTACGTAAGAAATCTGTATTATATAAGAATCTGTATCATCTAAGAAATCTGTATCATCTAAGAAATCCGTATTATACCGGATTTTCTACACTGTCATTTCTCAGTGCCATATACAGTTCAGCCATTGTGGCACCTTTGTATCCATTGGTGAAAAATATAGATACCAGCCCAAACGTAACCGCGGATAACAGCTCCCAGCCTAAAAACGAGAAATCCAGTACGAAAGTACGCCATTTCTGTCCTTTCATCATTTTTTTGGAAATCAGAAATGCTTCCTTGCGGTCAATTTGGGGATTTTCAGCCAGAATATATGGTATCATCAGATATTCATAATACTTAATAACTCCTCCCACAATGGTTAAATACCATAATCCGGTAAATAAAGACCGGAAAAACATCACCTTCGCCCCATTCCAGAACCTTCCTCTGCGAAACAAAAATGTAATCCTCCCGATTCTGGTTTGGGGATCCAGCCTGCTCTCCAGAAAGAACCGCTTACCTCCAACCGTCAGCAAGTTCGTAACCAGCAGCGTAAAAGCAATTTCTCCTCCGGCAGCAATTAGAATTAAAAGCATTTCGATTACCGGATAACGTTCAAACAGACCACCATCAACGCGTACCACTTTAAAAACAAAAGATATCGGCGCTGTAAAGGTATTAAAGGAGGAGGACAAAAGTTCATCAATTTTCCGATCAAAAAGCGGCTGTTCGCTTTCTTCTCCCCTTATTAATCTGCGCAGAGTCTCCCAGTTATCAACCCTGTTCTCCGGCTTTACAACCTCTACCTGATTGATCTGCCTGTCCTCTTCCCGCTGGCTGTACTTGTGGATAGCCGTGGCAGATGAGCTGTATTCCGCTCCCAGAAATGCAAGAATAAAGCAGACTGCTACCGCAGCCCAATAATTCTTTTTCAGCACCCTTTTCCCTTTTTTCTTAAGTTCTTGACGCTTCCACATATATTTAATTCCACCCATCTGTAATCATTCTGTCGGTTTTATTTTTATTATAAAACAACTTTTCCCACTTCGCAACTTAAACCCCGTGCTTTTTTTTCAATTCTGTGTTACAATTTTTCAAACAAAACGAAAAGAGGCTTCCGAATTATGATTGCACTATTCTTATCACCAGTTTATCTCCTGGTGAACTTCTATATTCTTAGATGGATATTGAAATGGATGGGGGCATGTACCCATTATTTTAAGAAAAAATGGTTTCGGGTGGTATTTATTGCAGCTTATGCTTTTGTATCTACTTCCCTGTTAACTGCCTTTCTGATCAAAGAACCCGTTGTCATCCACCGGTTTTTAAAGACGGTCAGTAATCTTTATCTTGGAACCTTTCTGTATATCCTGCTCACCGTGGCTGTAGTGGATTTCGTCCGTATTATAATGCGTCATCTGAAGTGTGTGGATCAGGAAAAACTTCGTTCCCGAAGAACTTTTGTACTGACCGGTACCGTCTGCGCCATAGTTATTATCACATTGAGTGTCTATGGCTCCCTCCATGCGAGGCATATTTATAACACCGGATATGAGGTAACCGTAGATAAATCCGGCGGTACGGATAAATCCCTGAAAATTGCTCTGGTAGCGGATATGCATCTTGGTTACAGCATCGGCAGCTGGCATATGAAACAGATGGTTGCAAAAATTAATGCCATGGAACCGGATATCGTGTGTATTGCGGGGGATATTTATGATAATGAATTTGAAGCCATAAAAAATCCTGATGAAATTGCCGGTATTCTGAGTCAGATTAAAAGCAAGTACGGTGTTTATGCATGTTGGGGAAATCACGATATTGAGGAACCAATCCTTGCAGGATTTACCTTTGGCTCTGAAAAAAAGATCGGTGCAGATACTCAGATGGTGGATTTTCTAAAAGCTTCCGGCATTACCCTTCTGGCAGACCAGACTGTTCTGATCAATGATAATTTTTACCTCACCGGAAGAGAGGATTATTCTGTTACCAAAAAGGATAAAGAAACCAGAAAAACCCCTTCCCAGTTAACCCAGGAATTAGACAAAACAAAACCGGTCATTTTTATTGACCATCAACCGAAAGCCCTGCAGGAGGCCGCAGATGCCGGTGTGGATCTGTACCTCTGCGGCCACACCCACGATGGCCAGATGTTCCCAGGTAATCTCACAATTGGTCTGATGTGGGAAAATCCATACGGGTACCTGAAGAAAGACAACATGCACAATATTGTCACTTCCGGCGTAGGCGTCTGGGGGCCGAATATGCGCGTGGGAACGAAGAGTGAAGTAGTGGAGATCAATGTGTCTTTTGGCAAATAATCTCCTGTAGAAGATCTGCTATTTACAAAAAAGAAGCGTCAACTTAGCTGGCGCTTCTTTTTTAATACTGTATCACTCTATTTACTTACTCAGCCGCTTCTGTTGTGGCTGCTTGGGTTGCTGCTTCCGTAGTTGCTGCTTCTGTTGTAGCTGCCTCAGAACCTGCCTCTGTAGTAGCTGCTTCGGAACCTGCCTCCGTTGCTTTTTCCGATACTGCTTCTGATGCGTTCTCGCTTGCTGCAGTATCTGTAGTTCCTTCGCTTCCGGCTTCCGTTGTATCGCTCTGAGCTTCGGTCTCAGTCTGCTTTACAGTAACCTTATCTGTAAAACTGATCTTACCCCAAACCTTATCATCTACTTTAAATTCAACCTTTTCTTTCCATGCTGTATAAACTTCCTCGTATTTGTCGCTCTTTCTCTGGTTGATAATTGTCTCTTTCTGAGTCTCGGTAGCTTCTTTGTCGAAAGTACTCTTCATCTGCACAACATAATAACCGCTGTCTGTTTCGATCACGCTGTCTGCTGTTTCACCGTCTTTTAACTTGTCTGCTGCTGTCTTAACTTCATCCGGCAGGGTTCCGTTATCTGTTCCATAAGAAGATGTGGAAGCTGATTTTTCTTCATCTACCTCTTTCACGGCTGCATCCATTTCTTTTCCGCCCTTTACGGCATCCAGAACTTTCTGAGCATTATCCTTTAAGGCTTTTTTCTCATCATCTGTTAGAGATTTTGCATTCCCATCTGCATCTGTGGTATCAGCTGTACTGAATAAAACATAAGATACCGTCTTCTGAGCAGCCTCATCATCGGATACGTTTGTATCTGCCTCTGCTTCAATTGCCTTTTTCATCTTGTTGTTAATCGTATAAAGCGTTAACACCCTGGATACCGTCTCCTGGGATGCCGTTAATTCTTCAATTGTCTCCTGGG
This sequence comes from uncultured Robinsoniella sp., assembly GCA_900539655.1. GTDB lineage: Bacteria > Bacillota > Clostridia > Lachnospirales > Lachnospiraceae > Robinsoniella. Next base: position 45,640 of record UQCR01000001.1, on the reverse strand, counting down.
AATTCTCTTCCATAAACTGCTTAGCGGAGCTCTCAATTTTAGCTTTTTCCTCATCGGTAACCGTAATATCATAATCAGCCATATGTTTCTCTAAAATCAGCATTTCTTCCAGACTGTCCATAATCTGTGTCTTAAAGGTCGTACCGTATGGGGTACCGCTTCCCATAAGATCGGTATTCCACATATCCTCGCCAAACATAGCACCATATGAGGTCTGCATCTGAGCCTGATTATAACGAAGCATAAAATTTGCAATTTTGAAAGGTACCTTTTCCCCGTCCAATGTTGCCACTGCCGCATCTGCATTTACATTTCCACACCCTGTCAGGGACGCTGCTGCCATACAGATACAGATTCCGGCAGCCACAAGTTTTTTACCTAGCTTATTCATAAATAAGTTTCCTCCTAGAAAGTCTCAATTCCTTATATTATAGCCTGTTTTCAATATACTCGCAATCCTTTTTGTTCATTTTTCACCTAAAGTTCACTTTTTTCCTACTATTTTCGTAAATTTCGCTCTTTAATTCCTCAGCATCAGAATATCATTTAAGATATCCCTTACCACCATTAGAATATCATCATTATCCTTCAGGCTCTTCCTTGGCTTACTGTAAACGAAATAAGGGTTCGCTTCAATGGTGAACTTCACTTTTCCATTGTAGCGCTTTAACATTTCTTCGATCTTGACCGGATCTACACATGCCCGTTCAAACATGGTAAACTTAATAAAGTCACCCTTCTGGGATATTTCCACCACAAATCCCTTATGTGCCAGGGCTTTTAAATTGGCAATCATCAGAAGGTTCTGGACTGATTTTGGCGGTTCTCCAAAACGGTCCATCAGTTCTTCTAACATATCATCGTATTCTTCTTCACTTTCAATGCCAGCTATGCGTTTATAGATATCCAGCTTCTGGAACTCGCTGCGGATATAGCGCTCCGGTATAAATGCATCGATATCCAGATCAATTGTCGTATCGTAGGATTCTTCAATTGTTTTCTCGCCTTTTAATTCCCGTACCGATTCACCAAGCATCTTACAGTAAAGATCATAGCCGATTGCTTCCATATGTCCATGCTGCTCTGCACCCAGCAGGTTGCCTGCCCCACGGATTTCCAGATCACGCATGGCTATTTTAAATCCGGAGCCCAGTTCCGTAAATTCCTTAATCGCATGGAGACGCTTTTCCGCTACTTCCTTGAGCATTTTGTTGCGTTTGTACATCAAGAATGCATATGCGGTACGGTTGGACCTTCCCACCCGCCCTCTCAGCTGATAGAGCTGTGACAGTCCCAGGGTATCTGCGTCATGGATAATCATGGTATTTACATTGGAGATGTCGAGTCCCGTCTCAATAATCGTCGTGGATACCAGCACGTCTATTTCCCCGTTAATGAAATCGAACATAATACGCTCCAGCTCCCGTTCCTTCATCTGACCGTGGGCAAAAGCCACATTGGCCTCGGGAACCAGTTTGGCTATGGTGTTGGTCATTTCAACGATGGTATTTACTCTGTTATAGACATAGTATACCTGGCCGCCTCTTGAAAGTTCCCGGTTAATTGCCTCCCGCACCATTTCATCATTGTACTCCATCACGTAAGTCTGGATAGGCATACGCTCCATAGGTGCTTCTTCCAGTACGCTCATATCCCGGATTCCAATTAAACTCATATGCAGCGTCCTTGGAATCGGTGTAGCCGTCAGGGTCATCACATCAATATTGTCCTTTAATTTCTTGATTTTCTCTTTGTGGGTAACGCCAAAACGCTGTTCCTCATCGATAATCAACAGCCCCAGATCTTTAAACTCCACATCCTTAGACAGAACTCTGTGGGTTCCAATTATAATATCTACCATCCCTTTTTTCAGGTCTATGATCGTCCTTTTTTGTTCCGCCGCTGTCCGGAATCTGCAAAGCAGGTCCACACGCACCGGAAATTCCTTCATTCTCTGGACAAAGGTATTGTAGTGCTGCTGCGCCAGAATGGTAGTAGGTACCAGATACACCACCTGCTTTCCTTCCTGTGCTGCTTTAAACGCTGCCCGGATGGCAATCTCTGTTTTACCGTATCCCACGTCGCCGCAGACAAGACGGTCCATGATCTTGGTGCTTTCCATATCCTTCTTAGCTGCCTCTATCGCCAGCAGCTGGTCCTCAGTTTCCTCAAACGGAAACATCTCTTCAAACTCTTTCTGCCAAACAGTATCCGGACCATAGATAAAACCCTCTCTTGCTTGACGGACAGCATATAATTCCACCAGATCTTTGGCAATATCTTTTACTGCACTGCGCACCCTGGTTTTGGTCTTATTCCATTCCTGGGTACCAAGCTTATTCAGCTTCGGCTTCTTTGCATCCGAATCGGCATATTTCTGGATCACATCCAGCTGGGTTGCCAGGATATACAGATTACTGCCACCGCTGTATTCGATCTTCATATAATCCTTTGTAACCCGGTCAACCTCTACTTTTTCAATCCCCTTGTAGACACCCAGTCCATGATTTTCATGAACCACATAGTCGCCTACACTGAGTTCATTAAAGCTCTCTATTTTCTGGCCTTCAAAGTTCTTGCGCTTTTTCTTCTTTTTCTTTTCTTTTCCAAAAATATCACTTTCTGAAATAATGACAAACTTAATCAGCGGATATTCATAACCTCTGTGAGTATTCCCATGGGTTACCAAAATCTCCCCCGGCTTTACTTTTCGATCCAGATCTTCCGTATAGAAGCTGTTCAGGTCATATTCCCTGAGATCTTCCGACAGTCGCTTTGCCCTGGTTCTGGAGCCGGATAAGAGAACCACCTGATATCCGTCTTTTTTGAACCTTCGAAGATCCTGTACCAGAAGTTCAAAGCTGTTATTATAGGGATTTACCGATTTCACATTCATATGATGCATGTTTGTGATCTTCCAGTCCCCTTTTGCTGTTTCCAGCGTACTAAGTGCCAGACAATTCCGGTTATTCAGCTTCCCTATAACCTCATTATAGCTGTACAGGACTTCTGTCTGCCCGGGCAGTATATAGCCCTTTGCAAGACGGTTCATCATACTTTCCCTAAACTCTTCTTCTACCGCAGATCCTTCTTCTTCCAGATGATTTGGTTCATCCAGGAAAAAAATCGTTTCCTTTGGATCAAAATACTCCAGGAAAGAGACATCCCGGTCGTAAAAATAGTGGATATAACTGTCCAGTCCGGTAACTCCCCGGAAATCTGTTAACCGCTCTTTGATTTCTTGTGTCAGCTCCTGGATTCTGTGGGCTTCTTCTGTTTTCATCTGCTTGCGCAGGGTCTGGTATAGTTTCTTAGATTCCTCTTCGATCTTTTTGATCCCCTGCTCCAGATGCGCCTTATCAACAATCACTTCATTTGCGGGATAAACTTTAATTTCTTCCAGGTTTTCAATTGATCTCTGGCTTTCCACGTCAAAGCTGCGGATAGAATCGATTTCATCTCCCCAAAGTTCAATACGAATGGGATTTTCTTCTGTCAGTGGATAAATGTCCAGAATGCCGCCGCGGACAGCGAACTGTCCAAAGCCTTCTACCTGGCTGCTCTTCTCATAGCCCATCCCTACCAGTTCTTCTGACAGCCGTTCCAGATTCATACTGCTGTCATTTTTCAGGCAAAGCACATGCTCTGCAAAATACTGCAGGGGCAGTAAATGGTCCATACAGCCGGCAAGGGTTGTGATGACCGTAACCTTGTCATTTTCAAGCAGTGCTTTCATAACCGCTATCCTCTGCTGCCCTATTAGATTACTGTGAATATCAGCACTGTAAAAAATCAAATCCTTTGAGGGGTACAGCATTACATTTGGATCAAAAAATTTGTAATCTTCATAAATTTCTTTTGCTTTTAAATCACTGTAAGTAAGGATGATTTTCTTTTGGAAACCATCCCCTGCACTATACATAAAATGTGATTTTTGCGAATCAATACAACCGGATACCTGAAGTACTCCCTGATGATACATTAGCTCCCGCCTGATATCCTCAAACTCGCTTAAATTTTTTAGTGGACTTGTAAAAGTCTTCATCTCACACCTTCTTATTATATTCATTCATGGCAGACGCCATATCTCCTGTCATAATTTTGACTGCTGCATCTCCTGCCCTTTCCAGCAGCTCGTCAATCAGCTTTCGCTCTTCCCTTGGAAAATGCCCCAGCACATAATCCGCCAGGTCATATCCTTCCGGTTTTTCTCCCACACCTATCTTTATTCTGGGAAATTCCTGGCTTCCCAGATGGGCAATAATATTTTTAATTCCATTGTGCCCTCCGGCACTTCCCTTCGCCCGAAGTCTCAGCTGCCCCGGTTCCAGACTGATATCATCGTATATTACAATCAGCTCCGTTTCAAAATCGACTTTATAAAAGTCTATGACCTCCCGGACGCTTTCACCACTTAGATTCATAAAAGTCTGCGGTTTTAACAGAATAACTTTTTGTCCTTCTATGATCCCGCTTCCGCACAATGCTTTAAATTTCTTCGTATCTACACGGATGCGGTACTTGTCCGCCAATTTATCTATTGTGTCAAAACCTACATTATGCCGCGTATGCGCATACTGTCGTCCCGGATTCCCCAATCCTGCAATTACAAACATGTCTTCCTCCTCTGCCGGATTCATACGGCTAAAATGTACGCAGAAAAGTATCTTTCTTTCCCACACTTTCTCCCTTATTTTACAGGAAGAATTGGAAAATGTCTATCTTCAAAGTTTATTTCTGTAATTCTCTCTAAAACATTCTGCACATATGTGCAATAACTGAGAATTTGTTGAACATATGCACACCATATGATATGCTGGTTTTAATAAGAAATACTGTAGAAAAGGAGTGTGGAATTAATGTATAATATCCATAAGATACCCATTGGCATATATGAAAAAGCACTCCCCGGGGACTTTACCTGGGAGGAAAAAATGAAGGCTGCAAAAGCTGCAGGCTTTGATTATATGGAACTATCTGTTGATGAATCCGAAGAGCGATTAAGCCGCCTGGATTGGAGTGAAGAAGAAATTGATGCTCTGAAATCTACCATGGAGCAAACCGGGATTTCATTTCCCACCATGTGTTTAAGCGGCCACCGGAAGTATCCATTTGGCAGCAAAGACCCTCATATCCGCGCAAAAGCATTTGAAATTATGGAAAAAGCAATTCTCTTATCTGTAAAATTAGGCATCCGCTGTATCCAGCTGGCAACCTATGATGTATATTACGAAGAATCAGACGAAGAAACAAAAGCACTGTTTCTGGATGGTATGAAACAATCCGTAGCAATGGCGGCAAGAGCAGGTGTTATATTGGCAATGGAAATAATGGACACAAAATTCGTAGGCACAATTGTCCGCGCCATGCACTATTTAAAAGAGATTCCATCTCCCTATTTTAAAATTTATCCGGATATGGGCAATCTCAGCAACTTCAGCAGCGATGTGGAAGGGGAACTGGAGCTTGGCTTTGCGGATATCGTTGCCATACATGTAAAAGAAACCAAACCCGGTGTCTTTAAATGTGTTCCCTTTGGCGAAGGCTGCGTACGATTCACAGATATTTTCCGTAAATTAAATGAATTAGGTTATTCCGGAATGTTCTTAATTGAAATGTGGGCGGATAATTCCGTACACAACAGTTTTGATGACGCCGTTCACAATATCCGGGAAGCCAGATTATTTGTAGAAGATAAGATGAAAGAGGCGGGACTGCTTACACCCCCGTCCCTGGAAAACAAAAAGACAGGAAGGACAGCATAATATGTTAAAAGCAGAAAAAAAAGTGATCTCAAACCTCACAAAATGTTACTCCATAGCCCCTTTGACTTATAATGGCAGCCAGCACTTCTTAGTTGCTGCCGAAAAAACGGACCGGTGTATTTTATTTGATCCTGAAGGAAATGAAGAAGCGACCGTATGGACGGAGCCGGGCGGAGTGATGTCTATGGTCCAGGTTCCGGGCACAAACGGACAGTTTCTGGCTACCCATAAGTTTTACTCACCAAATGACTCCAAAGATGCCAAAATCATAATAGCCACTCCGGATGAATCTTGGACATGGGACATTCGTACTTTAGTATGCCTTCCCCATGTTCACCGTTTCGATATTATAGAAAGCCAGGGCAGCTATTATCTGATTGCCTGTACGTTAAAATCCGGGCACGCATACAAAGATGACTGGTCTATGCCGGGTAAAGTCTATGTGGCACAACTACCAGGGGATTTAAGTCCTTATAATGAAGAAAATCAGCTGCCCATGACCGTACTGAAAGATGGAATGTTGAAAAACCATGGCTACTATAAAGTAGCTGTAGGAGATACACAGACCTGTGTAATCTCATGTGAACAGGGTGTCTTCCAGTTCTTCCCGCCTGCACAGTCGGGAGCAGACTGGCAGATCAACCAGCTGCTTGACACGCCAGCCAGTGATGCCGTTTTGGTTGATCTGGATTCTGACGGAGACAAAGAATTAGTAGTACTCTCCCCATTTCACGGAGATACCATCCGTATATACAAGAAACAAGGTGCAGATTTTTCTCCGGTATACGAGTACCCAGTTAAATCCCCCTTTACCCACGCAATCTGGGGAGGCATGCTGGCGTGCGGTCCTGCCGCAATCATCGGACACCGTCAGGGAGAGCGTAATTTAATCGCATTTACTTATAGTCGTGAAGATGGCTCCTATCATGCTGATATTCTGGATAAAGACTGCGGTCCCGCTAATGTTATGCACTTTTCATATAACAATGAAGACATTCTCATTTCCACAAACCGGGAAATTGATGAGGTCGCGCGGTATACGATATCGAATATTTAGTACTCTATAAAGTGTTGTAAAATTGCTTTCTCACAGCTTTGTATTTTAGAGCGTGTTTGAAACACGCTCTCGTTTATGGGTAATATAATTCAAAAAATAGCCGAATGATTCGGTGAAGATGATTTTAATGAAGGAGAAACTATGTTAGAAGAATTAAAGCAAAAAGTATACGAAGCAAATATGGATCTGCCAAAATACAATCTTGTAACCTTTACCTGGGGCAATGTAAGTGCCATCGACCGTGAAAGCGGACTGTTTGTAATCAAACCAAGCGGTGTTGACTATGACAAACTGGTTCCTTCCGATATGGTGGTCATGGATCTGAACGGGAACAAAGTAGAGGGTGATTACAATCCCTCTTCTGATACTCCCACCCATTTGGAGTTATATAAAGCATATTCCCATATCGGCGGTATCGTACATACCCATTCCCCTTGGGCAACTTCCTGGGCGCAGGCTAAAAGAGGAATTCCCTGCTACGGAACCACTCACGCAGATTATTTCTACGGAGAAATCCCCTGTGCCAGAAGCCTGACACCGGAAGAAATTAATTCTGCTTACGAAAAAAACACCGGATTAGTCATTATAGAAACCGTTTCAGCCAAAGACGCATTGTCTGTTCCAGGTATTCTCTGCAGCAATCACGGGCCCTTCACCTGGGGAACAGACGCAGCTGATGCGGTGCACAATGCAGTGGTATTGGAAGAAATCGCAAAAATGTCTTACCGTACCGAAACCTTAAACCCTTCCGTAAAACCAGCCCCCCAGGTGCTGCAGGATAAGCACTACCTGCGAAAACACGGAGCGAATGCTTATTACGGACAGAAATAGGGATGTTAGATAGAGAGCTTAGAGCGTGTTGACATGCTCTAAGCTCTCCCTTTATACCTGAAGATACAACAGATCTCCTTTACAAACGCCCCCATAATTGCTAATATGATTATTAGATTTCATTATGAATACTGACTGGAAAGGAGCTGCATGAGGTGGAAGATTTGAAAAATTATGAAATGATGAATGATACGGAGAAATGGAATTTTCTTTCAGCTGTAGCAAATCTTTATTACAATTCTGATATGACCCAGAATGAAATAGCCGATCGGTTCTACACTTCCCGTTCCAAGATATCCCGGATGCTGAAAGAAGCCCGCCGGATAGGGGTTGTAGAAATTACAATTCATGAGCCCTGGGAACGGAACAGTGCTTTGGAGCAGAAGTTTATGGATACATTCTCTTTAAAGCATGTAAGGATTATCTCGGTAAAGGAGCAGAATTCTTCCTATGTGCTGCAAAAACTTGGAGAAGCCGCTGCTTACTATCTGGACTCAATTATCAATAAGAATACGATTTTGGGAATGTCCTGGGGGAATACGGTCTACCATACGGTTCAGGCAATTAAAACCAGCAAGAACATTCCCCTGACAGTTGTCCCCATCATGGGAGCAGCCATTACCCATAAACCGGAGCGTGATTCTCTGGATCTATCCAAAGAACTAGCGGCATCCTATGGGGGAACCTACCATTATATCTACGCTCCCCTTTTTGTAAAATCAAAGACACTGCGGGAAAGCCTGATTCAGGATCCAAATATTAAGAAAACACTGGATCTGGCACGGCGTGCTAATGTAATTCTAACCAGTGTCGGTTCCATTGCCTTTAAAACCTGGAAGGATTTCATCCAGCCAGGATCACTGGAGAAGCTGTCCGAAAAAGGTGCAATCGGACATATCGGCGGACACTTTTACGATATCCAGGGACAGGAAATCCTGACAAGCCTTTCCCAGAAAATGATCGGTATTGATCTGGATGATATCAGAAAAGTGAACGAAGTGATCTGTGTGGCTGGCATGGAAGAAAAGGCAGAAGCCGTTCTTGGTGCTGTCCGGGGCGGTTATATCGACACCCTGATTATTGACCAGTATGCTGCCAGGAGGATGTTGGAATTAAACCCTTCTCACAAAGTTTGATGATGAAGCTTTATAGAGCAAAGATGGTGAGTGTCGTTAAAAAGGGATAAGATCCTATTTATGGATTTTATCCCTGATTTTTAAGTTCTATTCCCCCCTCTCTAACAAGTTCCTCATAATCCCCTGCTGCCAGTTTAACATATGCTGTCCATTATTCTTTATTGTTCTAATCAAAAAAACACTCATTAGTTTGTTGTACTAACGAGTGTTTGATCATTATTATTAATAAAATTTCTTTATTACCCCAACGCATCCATTACATCCTGAATCGTATACGCCGCTACAGCCTTATACGCAGTCTGTTTTGCATTTTCATAGCTAATGTTCCGGATGACATTTTTAATATTAGACACTTCACCGGCTGAGATACTGAATTCATCCAGTCCCATTCCCAACAGCATTTCTGTTGCTTTCTCATCGCTTGCAAATTCCCCGCACATCCCTACCGGAATCTGATGGGCATGGCCTGCCTGAATAATACGCTGGATTGCTTTTAACACTGCCGGATGAAATGTATTATACCGGGATGCAATTTTTTTATTTCCCCGGTCTACCGCCAGGATATACTGAGTAAGATCATTTGTTCCAATACTGAAGAAGTCCACATGGGCCGCAAATTCCTCCACGCACATCACAGATGCGGGTGTCTCAATCATCATTCCTACCTTGATGTCTTCTCTATATGCCTGTCCCTCTGACTTCAACTCCAGTTTACAAACTTCTAACAGCTCATTTGCTTTATTCAGCTCTTCCATGGATATTATCATCGGATACATAATCCGGATATCACCGAATGCACTTGCCCTAAGAAGGGCTCTCAGCTGGTCTTTGAACATATCCTCCATTTCCAGGGAAATACGGATGGCACGCCATCCAAGGAAGGGGTTCTCCTCTTTTTCAAATTCATAATACGGAAGTTCTTTGTCTCCCCCGATATCCAGTGTACGGATAATTAATTCCTTTTTCACCAGTTCGGCTGCTTCCTTATATACCGCAAATTGTTCTTCTTCTGTTGGAAAATGAGAATTTTCCATATATAAGAATTCACTTCTAAATAAGCCAATACCATCAATATGATTTTTTATAGCATTCTTTACATCTTCAATACTGCCTACATTGGCACAGACCTTCACACTCCTGCCATCGGACGTAACAGCCGGAAGGTGGCTCAATGAATCCAGTTCCTTCTGCCTCCTTGCAAATGCCTCCGCCTTTTCCTGATATGCTTCAATCTGTTCCGGGTCAGGATCTACAATGATGCAGCCCTCTGATGCATCCATGATAACAAAGTCACCGGAAGATGTATGTTCCAAAATCCCTTTTACTCCCACCAGTGCTGGCAGTCCAAGGCTTCTTGCCATAATGGAAACATGGCTGGTAACTCCGCCCAGTTCTGTTATAAATCCCAGTATGTAATCCAGATTTAATTTTGCGGTATCGGATGGTGCCAGGTCAGAAGCAACCAAAATGACTTTTTCCCGTATTCCGTCATAGTCTTCGTCGGGTAATCCCTTTAATTTTCTCATCAGCCTGTTTCTGATATCTTTAATATCTGCTGCCCGCTCCCTCATGTACTCATCTTCCATACACTCGAATATGGCACAATATTCCTCCGCCGTATGCGCTAACGCCATCTGGGCATTTTCTTTTCCATTTTCAATTTTATCCAGAACACCCTCCATAAGGGCAATATCCCTCGCAAGTTCCAGGTGCGCCGCAAAAATATCTGACTTCTCAGCCAGAGGCTCCAGCTCTTTAATCACCTCGTCTACAGCCAGTTTATATTTTCCTGCTTCGTCCTCTAAATTTTCTACCGTGTAACATTCCGCAGACAGATCCTGATCTTCTTTTCGAAAAACCTGCCCCATAACAATTCCTTTGGAAGAAGTCTTTTCAACCTGTATCGTTTTCATACCAATCCCCTATTCTCCTAAACCGCTTGCAATCGCATCCAAAATAGTTTTTAAATCCTGTGCTTCCGTTTCTCCGTCACACTCTACGGTAATTTCATCTCCACACATAATGCCTGCGCTCATGAGAATCAATACACTCTTTGGATTCACACGTTTTTGGCCTTTTACCAGCGTGATATTTGATGGACATTTTCCTGCAATCTTCGAAAGTTCTCCTGCCGGTCTTAAATGTAACCCTGACTTGTTGATAACTGTAATTTTTTCACTAACCATTTGTATCTTCTCCTTTGTTTATATTATTTTTCTATGTTTATATACTAAATATCTTTATATTTATATAACGCTATCGTCTATTGCTCTACGCCTCTACGCCTTAGCTTTCTTCATCTTCAAAACATCATCCAGCGAATTCTGGATATAGATATTGGAAACATGCTTTTCCAGTTCCCTTAAAATATCTTTTAACTGGTATTTGCTAAACAACAGCTTATACTTTTTCTTATCTGTCACACAGATTATCTGCATTTTTGAATATTGAAAGGAGTCAATCCGAATCTCTCTGATCTGGTTCCATGGTACTGTAAAACATATCTTCTCCTCACCATTTCCAGACAACCCTCTTTTTATTCCCGCCGATCCAAACAGCGTAACCAGCACCAGGATATTACGAAAATCCTCAATCATGCTGTTAGTTGATGAGATTGGGAATATCAGAAGAGCAAAGAACATCACCAGTGCATAAGTAAAAAAATCATCTTTTCCCTTTTTCACAATGGTTTTATTTCTCCGGATAATAAAGTAAGCTTCCCCAATCAGACAACCTATTAACAATACACATACTGCATAGTTCAAAATAATCATAAAATCCCGCCCCTTTCTTTTTATACGTTCATTATATCATATAATATTTCACAAATCAATCATTATGTTCCTAATTATATGATATTTTTCAACATTTTTATGATCATTTCGGGCAGGATTTTACAATCGTTCTTCCTTTATAAAAATAGTGCATAAACAGACTGTTACCCCTATACAGATGTTGTACTCTGTCCTGTCAGGAGAACCTGCCGTTTATGCACTCTTTTTCTACATAAGAATGCGGCTTTTCCATTTTCTTTCCCTTTTTAGTCTTTACCTTTTATAATTCCATATCTCTTCTCACCTGAAATATATTGATGTTATTCTCCTGGAATCCCTCCAGGATATTCTGAGGCGCCTTTTCATCTGTAATAATGTTGATGATCCGTTCTGTGGGGCAGCTTACGAAACTGCTGTTACGCCCTAGTTTACTGTAATCAGCCAATATGTATGACGTTCCGGTTACGCGGTTTAACATCAGTTCGTTAATGTTAACTTCGCTTAGAATCTCAGTGGTCATTCCGCTTTCCACGGACAGCCCGCTGCAGCCCAGAAAACTTTTCTTTGCCGTCACCTTGCTGATATTATTCGTGGCAAATTCTCCTACCATTGCTTCCTTAATATCCCGAAGCTCACCTCCGCTTAAAATCACAGAAACTTTAGAAGAGTGCTCCATAAAAATGGCTTTTCCATTATTGGTGATTACTGTTACACGTTTATCTCTGATATATTTAATCATCTGTAATGCCGTCGAACTGGTATTGATAAAGATGGTATCCCCGTCTTCGACCAGGGATGCTGCGTACTGTGCAATTTTCTTGCGGTACATTTTTATCTCGTCTTCCTGGGTGACGATCTCATCGTCCTCCCCGCTTACGGTAGCTCCTCCGTAAAAACGCTCTAATTTTTTGTGATCCTCCAGATACTGGAGATCCCTGCGGATTGTAAGCGGTGAAACCTGAAATTCCTCGGCCAGATCCCCCACTTTCACTGACCCGTTACTTTTCAGGGCTTCTAATAATTTCTTTCTTCGATTATCTACTAATGCCCGGCTTCGTTTCATAACACATTCTCCTTTAGTTTTCTATACCACACTTGTTTTCCGGCACTGCGATGCATACTAATCTGGCAGTATCTGTTTAATAACCCGTGATATATCTCCAATTATATGAACATTTCATATAAGCGTCAAGCACTTCTTTTCATATAGAGAAATTACTGTCTGATACATTCCGGCTAAACAATTACAGGGCGGCATTATAGAAACGCCGCCCTGTCCCATATTCATTTACTGCTTAAAATAACCGTATTTTTCAAAGCATTCCAGAGCATACAACATAGATTCCCTGGTAGTGCCAATGGCATCCAGATAGCCATACTCTACACCAATCAGTCCGCCTTTTGGGGTTGCCCATTTTTCTATTAATTCTTTCGCTTCCTGTTCAATCAGCGCTTTGTCTCCGGTAGGCAGCGTGGCCTGGATGTCAATAGCCGCTTCAAAGCAGATTCTTCCTCTTGCAATTGCAGATACCTCATCAATACCTACCAGTCTTGGCTGATGAATATTAATAATATCAACTCCCAGTTCAATCAGATCTTCCAGGATATCATTGATCTTGCCATCCGTATGAAAACGGATATCCATGCCGCATTCATGGGCTTTATCAAAAATCCTCTTGTACTGGGGCTTAAAGATCTCACGAAATACACTGGGTGAAATCATCAGGTTGTTCTGTGTACCCCAATCGTCCGTGGTATCATAGCAGTGGATTCTGCCTTTTCCCAGGCGGTAAGCTTCTTCTATAATTCCTATCTGATAATCCGCCAGTTTTACAGCCATGGCTTCTATTTCTTCCGGTTCTGCCAGACAGTCCATAAGCGTATCTTCAAAGCCTCTCAGAAAATGCATTCTTTCAAAGATACACTGGGGGCTGTTTAACTGCACATACAGCCCTGCTTTCTCCGCCTTATCCAATGCTTCCTCCAGTCCGTCGAACCTGCCTTCTGCCTTTGGATCCGGAAATACGTAATCCTCCATGTCTTCCCAGTCTTCGATTGGAATGTTGGTTACCTGCCCCATATCGGAACCGGTTGCATCATCGCTTTCCCACAAACATCCCCATTCATCGTATTCCCCGTTAGCAGGACGTACTTTCTTGGAAACCGAATAGCTGCCTTTTGGCCTCTTATCTTTCGGTGGAAGGACGAAGATACGACATACATCACCTTTCCCGGCTATGCGGTCAAAACGAAGTCCGATTCGGTCCGGTCCTGTAAAATTAATGTTTCCTTTTATAATTCCATATCCTGTCATATCTGTCTCCTTACCTTCCTTACTTTATTTCATTTGGAAAATGTTCTTTTACAGCATTTAATAAAGTTTCCGTTACTGCCTTTGTATCGATCAGATTCTTGGTTTCTGCGATAACCGCATTACTTGGAGGCAGCATGCCTGCCCATTCCGGGCTTGTTAACACGATATCAGTAGTGGTAATATAAGAGAGTGCCTCCCCGAATGAACATGATTCCACTGTCGCATCAATATTATTCTGGTCACAGATTTTCTTTACACTGATTTTTAATATTGTACTTGTTCCCATTCCATTTCCGCATACACATAAAATATTTAACATCTCTTTTGCTCCTTTCAGCAATCTACTTATTTTTATTTGTCACTTTTTATTTTAAACCTGTTTTCCCTAACCTGCAATCGGTATTCCGAATAATTGTCCGATACCCTTGAAGATGGCAATAATAGCTACCCAAAGTGTTGCATAATCGGCACTTCCCTGCCACCAGGTAAGCTGCAGCATCTGAACAGCCAGTGCAGAACCCAGGATCTGGATAATACCATTTACCGTACATATAATTCCTGCTGCTTTCCAGCCGCCAAACTTATTAGCGAAGATTGCAATCGTTGCATTATCGAAAAACAGAGGTATAAATCCGGGAACCAGGAAAATCGGGGATTTGAAAATCAATAAACCGCCAAGTCCAATTATCTGTCCCAAAGCTCCAAAGAGGAGGCCAAGTACTACTGACTTCGGTGCGAATGCGAACATCGCAGCACAGTCAACACCTGCCACCGCACCTGGAAGCAGTTTTTCTGAAATACCCTTAAAGGAAATCATTAATTCACCAACAAACATCCGGACACCATATAAGAGTACTACGATGTTTGCAGTCAGTGTGATACCAATCCACACAAGAAATACGATGTTGTTCTTTAATCCGCCCTGATTTAATCCGTCTGCGCTTCTGAGCCAGTCAATCTGATCACCGCCGATTACCAGGAAGATAATTGCTGTTGAAATAAACATTACAAGTGCTGTTGCAATAACGTTATCCTGTAAGAAATTCAGGGATTCCGGCATCTTCTTTTTCTCAATATCATCTTTTTCCGGATGTCCCAGTTTTGGAGCAACTTTATATGCAATATAGCTGACCACCATCTGCTGATGTGCTATTGTAAAATCCGCTCCTGTTATCTCGTGAGTAGGTTTAATCAACAAGGTAGAACAAATGCCCCAATACAATGCTGTTACTGCTGCTGCTATTAAAACGGTGGGAATCATGCCAAGTCCTAAGAATCTCCATACAATATAAGTACTGATACCTGCCTGTACGATCATTGCATTACCGGTTAAATAAACCGCACGGATCCTTGTGAATTTACGAAGTGCAACCAATACCAGGTTCAGGATAAACGCTACCAGTAACGTATAAATCCCCCAGGAAGCCCCTGTTCCATCCCCTAAAATCTTGTCCATCTTTTCGTAAGCCGCTGTCATTGTAGGATAAGTATTCAGGCCCGCACCCTGAATTCCGGTTGCATTCTGTAATGCTGTAAGTAACTTACCAAAATTTGCAATCAGGGCGCCGGAACCCATCCCCATTACAATGACGCCGATGGAAGCTTTCGCAGCCCCCGTAATTGCCTTTGAAATCTTCTGTTTCATTGCAACGTATCCAATGAAAACGATGATTGCCATAAGTAAGAATGGCTGGCCAAAAATTTGTTTCAAAAGTAAATCCAAAATATAGTTTAGCATAATCCCTCTCCTTTCGTATTCCCACGTTCCGATTATCCGCCCCACCCTGGATAAATGTTATCGTGTGTAATATGCTTTAACTTATATGCCTATTATAATTATTTTTATGAAATATGTCAATTGAATTTTATGATTATTTCATTATTATATGATTATTTTATGCTTTAATGATAAATTAAGCCTTAAAACATTCATATATTTTGTTATATTGTTCATTTACTAATGTTGCTTTCATAAATCCAGCTCTTTTTTCAGATAAACTGCCACACCATCTTCATCATTGCTAAGTGTAATTTCACTGGCTGCATCTTTCAAGCACTGTATACTGTTGCCCATGGCGATTCTCCGGCCTGCGCATTCAAACATACTGAGGTCATTGTCATAATCACCGAACACACATACCTGGCTCTCCTTTATTCCCAGATCATCCATAATTTTAAGCAGCGCTGTTTTTTTAGAAACCGATTTGTGAAATGCCCCCTGAAGCCCATAACCAGTAGACTCACAATGAACATTTGCAAGATTTCCTGCAAAATCCAGAAATTCGTTCATCCTTATCTCACTGTCTTCATAAACAACAATCTTAGCTACGTCCTTAAAGTCCCTGTATATATCATCAGCGGTAACAGACTCTGCTGACAGTTTCATCGGATACCCCATTTCTTCAGACAATTTTTCATAGCTGGTAATGCGTTTTTTCAGCATCTCACTGTTATTTGAAAAATACATTGTCTGAGCGGTATACATCATGAATACCAACTGCTGCTGCGTAAGAAAAGCCAGAATCTTTTGTATATCCGGCTTCTCCAGTGCTGCTTCATATAGAATAGTTCCATTGTTGCTGCGTACCAGCGCCCCATTATTGGACAGCATATAGCTGCATCCCCCGATGCATCTG
Source organism: uncultured Robinsoniella sp. (assembly GCA_900539655.1). Classification (GTDB taxonomy): domain Bacteria; phylum Bacillota; class Clostridia; order Lachnospirales; family Lachnospiraceae; genus Robinsoniella. Next base: position 29,127 of record UQCR01000001.1, on the reverse strand, counting down.
CTATATACTTCCATCATCTGATCATCTCTGCCGGATGCAAAACAAATATGGATACCAAGTTCTTTTGTTTTCATCAGGATCTCTCTGGTATAGCTGCTAATTTGCTTCTTACTGTTTAAAAGTGTTCCGTCCAGATCACAGACAATCAACTTTATACTATCCACCTAATCTGCCTCCTTTATCTCTGCTATCTGCCCACAGAGTTCTTCACACATCCGTTCATACAAGCGCTGGCCTTTCTCTGCACTGGCGCTGGATGCATCCCCAAATGCTCCTGATTTCAAAAAACTCTTCCATGGGACTGCCGACATGCCATACGCCTTTGGCACCTCTGGAAATTCACAGGTTGCTTTCTCCATATGTACTAATTCAGGTCTCAGATAAAGCATGAGTGAAGTCTCCAGTTCACCTGCATGCCAAACCTTTCCATTCCACAAGGGCGTCGTCAAAATATCCTGTACCTTTTTTTCAATTCCCCCAAGGGAAATATGGTATGCCTGCGCCCCGCTGCCTTCATCCTTTAATATACGCAGCACTTCTGTTATTACTTTATGATTGCCGTTATGAAAGGAAAATATAAATAACCGCTTCGCCCCTGCCCTTTGTATACTTTTAGCAGCCTGTATACAATATTCCTCCAGACATGCCGGAGAAATGGAAACAGTCCCTTCATAATCCCTGGCGGACCACACCTGTCCGAATGTAACGCAGGGATAATAATACAAATCCTGCCGCTGACTGATATCTTCTGCCATTGCCTCTGCAATTATGGTATCCGTTCCCATCGGAAGGTGAAATCCATGTTCTTCCACAGAACCTAAAGTCAGAATCACACCTTCGCAATTTTGTATTCTATTCTTTGCATCATCCCAGTTTGTATAAAATAAATTTCTCGCCATAAGCTTATAAGCCGGAGTATTTTTCATCCAACGCCAGCAGATCTTCCACATTCTTTACTTCCAAAAGTGCATCCATGATATCGGCTGTCAAAAGCATATTCGCCAGTTTCTCCATATTCTGCATATGCATTGTATGATCCCTGGATGCCAATACGAAAAATAATCTGGCATCTTTTTCCGGATTGCCTTCTTCAAAATGAACAGGTTCTTCCACTTTCATAAAGGATACAGCCGTATCATTTACACCAACTGCACCTTCCTGTGAATGAGGCATGGCAATATTGGGGGCAAAAACAATGTACGGACCATATTTTTTTACACAGGCAATAACAGAATCCACATATGCCTGTTCGATGGAGCCATCTGCCAGCAAAGGCTGGCAGGAAGCTGCTACTGCTTCTTCCCAGGTATCAAACTTCTGATGAAAACATACTCTGTTCTGGTTTACTAATTCCTTTAATAACATAAATATTTACCTCTCTTCTTTCCCGCAATATTCTCACATCTAAATGTTTCTTATAAATATAGATTTACATATCATTTTTTTACATGACTACGATTAGCCATTTTCTTTCATTATAACGCGACTATTAGCCCTTATCTTTCATTATAACGCAACTATTAGACCATATCTTTCATTATAACGGGACTATTAGACCTTTTATTTCATTATAACAGGACGATTAGCCCTTATCTTCCATTATAACAGGAAGATGCAAGTTTGATGCACCTATTAAAACCGTTCCCGCTTATTCTTCGCTTAACTGCCGGATGATTTTTACAGCACGCTTCTAAACGGCACATTTGGTTCATCCCTAAAGCAGTCTTCAAACCCCCTGCGGTAATGGTACTGCAGTTTATCTTTATCATTCGGATATATAAATTTACCGCCAACATCCCAGATAAATGGTTTAAACTTATAATCCAGCACATGCTTTTTGAAATTGTAAAGCATCATTATTTCTGCCGGATCCGCCTTGAAATTCGTCCATACATCATAATGAAATGGTATGACTACCTGAGTCTGCAAAGCTTCAGCCATTCTTAAAATGTCAACAGAGGTCATCTTATCCTGATTTCCAGTCGGGTTTTCTCCATAAGAACCAAATGCAACATCTATTTTATGATCTTTCCCATGTTTCGCATAATAAACAGAATAATGGGAATCTCCGCTGTGGTATATATTTCCTCCCGGGGTTTTGATCAGATAGTTCACTGCTTTCTCATCCATATCGGTAGGGCAGATTCCTGCAAGGGGTTTTTCAGCCGTAACGATACAGGTTCTGTCAAATGAATCCAGGACAACAATTTCCACATCTTTGACTTTCACCACATCACCAGGTTTTACTATTTTACAGCGTTCTTCCGGCACGCCATAGCTGAGCCATTTTTTTACACTTTCCAACGGTCCGATAAATGGTACATCATTCTCACAGTTTTTCAGAACTGCTGCTGCAAAGAACGGATCGATATGATCATTATGATAATGTGTTGATAAAACTGCATCTACCGTTGTCACCGCAAAAGGATCATAGACAATTGGCATTGCACGCAGGTTTGGCTGCATCAGCCTTCCGCCAGTCATATTTCTCATCTGATGGTATTCATCCATGTATGGTTTTTTCTTTGTTCTTTTTCCATTTCCGAACCAGAGATCAATAGCAATATTAGCATTGCCCTCTGTCTTAACCCAGATTCCGGTGCATCCAAGCCACCACATGGCTACTGTTCCCTTTTCCACTACCTCTGCGTCAATTTCTTCATTCAGCCATGTTCCCCATTCCGGAAACGCTCCTAAAATCCAATTTTCCCTCGTGATTTCATCCACTTTGCTCATTTAATGTTCCTCCTTGAAATAATCATATAGTTCATTATTATTATGTTCGTTTTAATTGATATGTTTATATTACTACATTTTTAAGTTCATTTCAATGTTTTTATATGAATATTTTTCATTTATATGATCATTTATTTTTCATTCATTACATTTATATATAATTTTATAGAAGTACCGGTAAAATATGATTTTCGGGCTGTTCAAGCTGGACGTATCATAATCCATCTCCTATTTTTCTGATATATATCTTAAAGTTATTGACATTGGGGCAAAACATGCGGCGCCACGCACGCTACAACAAAAAAGATAACGGAAATGAAAGAAAACCACATTCATTTCCGCTATCTTTTTCTTATATTTGATCTGATTATATCCAATTTAATTATATCCGATCTGATTATATCCCATCTGATTATATCCCATCTGATTATATCCCATCTGATTATATCTGATCTGATTATATCCACTCAGATATATCTGTTCCGATCTCATTTCCCCATTCTGTGATGCCTCATAACGTATTCAGCCCTTAACAGCTCCAATCGTAATTCCCTTTACCAAATACCTCTGCACGAACGGATAAATTACCATTACCGGCAGAATACCGGCTACTGCTATTGCCATCTTAATACCCACGCTAGGCAGGCTTGCTGCCATTTCCCCAACGTTTCCCCCTGCCTGCCCGCTGGCAAGGAACTGGGCATCCTGGAGCATTCGATTTAGAATATTCTGAATGGAATAAAGCTCCGTTCGGCTGGCGATATAATACAAACCGTTCTGCCAGTCGTTCCAGTATCCCAGCCCTACCATCAGCCCCAGGGTTGCCACCATCGGCACCGACATTGGAAATACCACCTTGAAAAGTATTCTAAATTCATTTGCCCCATCTATCTTGGCAGCCTCTATGATTTCATCGGGTACATTTGCCTTCAGATAATTTCTCATCATAATAATATTAAACGCATTCATAAGCAGGTTAGGGAGCAGCAGCGCCCATATGGTATCTCGTATATGGAAGGTGTTGGACCAGATCATATAAGACGGCACCAGCCCGCCGTTAAACAGCATCGTGAAAAAGATAAAAAATGATATCCAGTTTCTTCCCGGAAGTTCTTTTCTGGAAAGGGGATAGGCAAGGAGGATTGTCATTAATATCCCGATTGCCGTCCCGACAATTGAAATAAATACCGTAATGCCATATCCTTTTAAAATCTTGGCTGACCCTGAGAAAATGTACTGATATGCATCCAGGCTGAACGCCCCGGGGAAAAAGGAATACCCATCCCTTATAAGTGCTGCTTCTTCCGTAAAGGAGGAAACCACCAGAAGGACAAATGGCAGCAAACAGCATAGCGACAATAGAATCATGACTATATTAATTGTAATATGAAAACCTTTTTTATTATCTACCATAGTGATCTCCCTGTGTCATAGTTAAAACAGCGCATTCTCTTTTTCCACCTTTCGTACAATGAAGTTTGCCAAAAGGACAATAGCAAAACCAACCAGTGACTGATAAAATCCTGCCGCTGATGCCCTTCCCACATCATTTAACTGAAGCAGCCCCCGGTACACATAGGTATCAATTGTATTCGTAACATCAAACAGCGGGCCGCTGTTCATCGGCACCTGATAGAACAGCCCAAAATCAGAGTAGAAGATTCTTCCTATGCTCATTAGTGTCAGGGTAATGACCGTACCTTTTAGAGAAGGCAGCACGATGTCCCTGATCCGGTGCCACCTGCTGGCACCATCCATAACTGCCGCCTCATAAAGAGAACCGTCAATTCCCAGAATCGTTGCGTAGTAAATAATGCAGCTGTATCCAAACCCCTTCCACAAATTTACAATTACCAGTATAAACGGCCAATACTTTTTCTCGCTGTACCAGGCAACAGGGTCCATACCTAATTTCTGCAGAATACCATTATTGATAAATCCGGACTCCGCACTGAGAAAAGCGTATACCAGATAACTGATTACAACTGTGGAAATCAGATAGGGTATCAGGATCAGTGTCTGGTAAGCTTTCTTTTTCTTTACGCCCCTGATCTCATTCAGCAAGACAGCTACCGCTATGGACACCACGGTTCCCAGCAAAATAAAGACAAAATTGTAACAGATTGTATTGCGGGTAATAATCCAGGCATCGGATGTCTTAAACAGATATTCAAAATTATCCAGCCCTACCCAGGGACTGTTTAAGATCCCCAGACGGTAATCCACTTTTTTAAAAGCAACCACAAGCCCCAGCATAGGAAGATAATTATTAATGACCAGGTAAATCAGTCCCGGTGCCATCATTAGATAAAAAGGCCAGTAGCGTTTCAGGAGTACAGTAAATTTTTTCTTTTTTGGCTTTTGCTTTTTTACAGCGGTGTTATCCATGGCTCCTCCTCGCTTTCCGCTATTGCTTTGCTTTCCATTCTTCGTATTGTCTGGATTTTGTTTCAATAATCTTATCAATTCCGGCTGTTTTCAGTTCTTCCCTGAATTTCGCCAGGCTCTCATCAATATCAACAGCCCCTGCCATTAAGGAAGGATTATATTTTGCCACCACATTCGTGCAGGCTGTGATCTCATTTGTAATTTCTGATGTATCGGGTACAAACCCTAACGCTTTTGAGTGAAGTGCCGTGTTATTAAACTCTTCAATCTGTTTCCAGTAATCTTCCGGATAAGGCTCCCACACCGGTGTTGCAAAAGCATTGGGCCAGATCCAGGACTGTGCGGTATATGGCGTATTGGATGCATTTATGCCTTCCGGAAAGTTGATCATTTTTTGAGCCTCATCTGTATAGGCATAGCTTTTTCCTTCAATACCATTGATGAGTATATTGGCAAGCTTGGGATTCGTGTACATCTCATTTAATAAAATCATCGCTTCCTCCGGATGTTTGGTAGAAGCGGATATTCCCCACATCATTCCCTGAACGGTCTGCGTCTGTAAAGAAGCAGGGCGCAGCTCTATTACTTCGATTTCACAGCCTGTTATTCTCGCCTGCTGTTCTCCAAATAACGGTTTCAAATGAGAAAGTGCAGAAAACAGCTTGCCAGCCCTCATGATCACGGAAGGATCATCACTCTTACTCAATACATCGGGAGAAATATAGCCTGCTTCATACCACTTTCTCATGAGCCGCACATAATCTTCATATTCATCGGATTCATACAGGTTTACAATTTCACCTGATTGGCCATTATCCAGCATAACCCCCAGATTATTGGCATCACTGATCTGATCCCATCCCCAGGTATTCGTCTGCAGTGTTCCTGCCTGCCCACCGCTTAGACATTCCATATCCGGATGCAGTTCTTTTACCTTTGCAAACAATGGTGTACAGTCTTCCAGCGTCTTAATACTAGCGGGATCAATTCCCGTCTCCTCTAAAATATCTTTCCGCATCCAAATTCCATAGCTGTTCGCCACTTCTCTGTCTGTATATATGCCATAGATATTTTCATCCACACGCCCAAGCTCCAGCATATCTTCCGGGATCTCCTTTTTGATTCCCTCTCCGTACCGTTTAAGCAGATCATCCAGCTCTAACGCCTGTCCGTTATTTACATAAGTAGCCAGCGGAGTCCCGTACCAGGGCAGAATATCCACTGTATCACTTCCTCCGGTGAGCAGCAAATTAGTCTGTTGCTGCCAGGAACCGATGTTGATAAATGTAATATCCAAAGCCACGCCTTTATCTTTCAGTATTTCATTGGCAGCCTGCTCTACCTCCTCTACCAGTGACTGGTCGTTAAATGCCATCGCCGCTACTTTCAGAGTAACTACATCGCCGCTTTTCTTTTCCTCTCCGACATTTCCCCCAGTTCCGGTTACCGTCCCTGATGCCTGCTGGTTTTCTTCCTTTGCAAAACTTGCGCATCCTGTAAGCATACCCGCTGCCATTGATACTGTTAGAAGTACTGCAATCCACTTTTTTTCATTTTCTTTCCTCCTTCTATTCTAAAGAACGCTCCGGGTTCCGTCCTGGCCACCGGTTAATTTTCGAAATAAATCTGCCATTAAATAGTCCCTGTTGATATCATAAACATATTTGATCAGATGGTTCGTATGATCAAAAGCATACCGGTCATCGTATTCCGGCACCGGACTATGCACCAGGCAGTCCCTCTCAAATCCCTCATCCAGAAGCCACGCTACTGCAGTCACATCCCAGATAATACGGCTCCAGGTCACATTCCCGCCATCCGCCATGGCTTCCTTAACGGTTACATCCACCAGATAATCACACAGTTTATTTTTTCCTTTCAAATGATAGATTAATTCTGGTCCGCTGATGCGGAATCCGGAAACTACACCCATGCAGGGCAGTTGTACCAGGGGAACTCCGCAGCTAAATAAAACTCTGGCTGCTGCTATATCCTGAATCAGATTAAATTCCCGGTTGTCCGGCCACCAGTGTGCCTGGCCTCCAAGCCACACCACCACCATTTTCTCTTTAATCTCCGGTTTTATCAAAATAGCAGACACCACATTGGTAATTGCAGCAATGGCAACCACATACAAAGGATTTTCTGAAGTATGCTCCATCGCCTTTTTAATTAAGTCCTCCGCTGCCTCTGACTGCACAGGTGAAGATTCATTCTCCAGGTAGCGGTCAGAGCCCTTTTTAACCAGCTTTTTTAAATCTTCTCTCTCCATCAGTGTTAGAATCTTAAAGATTTCTTCATAGCTCTTTTCCATTCCCTCTACCGGCTCTTTGCATTTTTTATTGGCGAAGGGTGCTGCATATATAGCCTGCAGGTTCAGTTTGTCATCTGATTGAATCAGATAAGCAAGTGCGTACTGATCGTCAATTTCATTATAGGTATCCGTATCAAGTACCACATCCACTTTCCCCCTGGGCCTGTCTAGCTGTCCTGCAATCCATCCATTATCCACCTTCATAAATTCCTTCCTCCTTTTTAGGAAAATAATTTTCTTAAAATGTTTTCCTTATGAGCTCATTATATCCGTGAGATTTTTAAAAGTCAACCAGAATCTTTATTTTTGTTAAATAAAACTATTTTCCGAAATGTTTTCCTGTGCATTTTATACAAAAAAACAAATTGACAAATAAGATTAGATCATCCATAATAGGTACATAACAAAAACATAAAAAATCTGTAAACCTGGAAAAGTTTCAGGAATAAAATGACTGAGGTGACGTGTTTTATGACAATTAAAGAAATTGCAAAATTGGCAGGCGTATCGATTTCAACGGTATCCAAAATTGTCAATAATAAAGACCAGAATATTAATTCAGCCACCAGAAACCGGGTACTGGAAATTGTAAAAGAATATAATTACACTCCATACGGCACCGTAAAAGATATCTCCATGGCTAAGACGTTTCTCATCGGAGTGCTTTTGCGGGATAGCAGCGGTTTCAAAACCATGCTGAACGGCATCGTAAAAGCAGCACAGGAACAAGGTTATGGCATCCTGATTTTTGACAGCTGCAGTTCTTCTACAGATGAGTTAAAACATATTACTGCACTTTGTAAAAATAAAATCGACGGGCTTTTATGGGAGCCGACGGCACCGGAAAGCATGCAGCATGAACATTATTTCACAGAAGCCGGTATTCCTGTGGTCTATGTAAATTCCCCTTATGCAGCGGATTCCTGTGGCACCAGCTCCAGAGACTGTGAATCTTACACCATTGATTATCAGAGACTGGGCTACCTCTGTACGGAAAAACTGATTCAATGGAGACATCATAAAATAGGCTGTCTGGTTCAGGAAGACAATCTTCCATCCTTTCAGGTATTCGAAGGAATGAAAAACTGTCTCTTTGACCATCACCTTTCTCTACAAGATGGAATGTCATTTCATCTGTCCGATTCAGCCCGCATAGCAACTCTTACATCCGGCAAGATCACAGGTATCGTCAGCAGTAGTTTAGGCGAAACGCTTTCCCTGTACCGACAGCTGGATAAGATGCACTACCATATTCCATCGGATTTTTCATTGATTGGACTTTGCGGTGATGAGACAGGTTCCCTTAATTATCCTCCGGTCTCCAATTACCGGATTCCCTATTGGAACCTGGGATATGAGGCATGCCGAGCCCTGATAGATATTTGCGAGAAAAATACAGATGACAGTCCCGGATTTTCTCTGGAGGCTTATTATGTGTTGAACCATGAAGAAAGCATCAATACCCCTGCATCCTGCAGAGGCCGGAAGTTTGTGGTTCTGGGAAGCATTAATACGGATGTTACCCTTACTGTAGATGGTTTTCCGGAAACCGGAAAGTCTACCCTGATCACCAATTCCTCCTCCTGCGCCGGAGGAAAGGGTACGAATCAGTCAATGGGCAGTTCAAAACTAGGTCATGAGGCTGTGCTGATCGGAAAAGTCGGAAACGACGCCGATGCATCCCTTATCTTTGATACACTGAACCAGAACCATCTATTGACTGAAGGGATTTATAAGGATCAGGGCTCTCAGACCGGAAAAGCTTATGTGTATGTCCAAAATGACGGGGAAGTGACCATCACTTATATTCCGGGTGCCAATCTCAGGCTTACTGCTGACGATGTCCGCTCACAAAAGGCCCTGTTTGAAGGCTGTGAATACCTGCTGCTCTCCATGGATATCCCCATGGAAGCTGCCATGGAAGCCGCGTCCCTGGCGAAAAAGTTTTCCGGGAAAACGATATTAAAACCATCGGCACTGAGTACCTTGCCGGAGGTATTTTACCGGACCACCGACATATTTGTTCCTAATCAGCAGGAGGCCGCTACTTTCTGCCCTCAGATTGATACCGTTGAGGGACAGGCAGAATATTTTTATGACCGTGGAATGCCTGTTGTAATCATTACTCTGGGGCATGGCGGCTGCTATGTAAGAGCAGAAAACCTGCAGAAGCATTTTCCATCTGCCAACTTTACTGCGGTAGATGCTACCGGAGGCGCTGATGCTTTTATTTCTGCACTGGCAGTCCATTTAAGTGACGGATATCCTCTGGAGAAATCTGTCAGGATCGCCCAATATGCCGCAGGATTCTGCGTTTCCCGCCAGGGTGTAACGACTGCTCTGGTTGATAAAGATACCCTTTACCTTCACATCGGACAGGCAGAACCCGATCTTTTATCTTTTAAATAATATAACAACACAAAAAATACGCCCTGCCTCCCACAGCAGAGCGTATAAACATTAACTTTTCTCTTTTCCTGTTAAACTGGTTTACTTCTATAAAATCTTCGTTGCTAAATTAATATGCTGCCTCTTCGGACTCAGGTTCCGCAGCTACAACAGCCTCGTACTGATCCAGGATAATACCCTGTATACGGTCTCTTGTCTGGGAATTAATAGGATGTGCGATATCTCTATATTCTCCGTCGGATGCCTTTCTGCTTGGCATTGCTATAAATAACCCCTTTTCTCCTTCAATTACTTTGATATCATGAACAACAAACTCATCATCAATTGTAATTGAAACTACCGCCTTCATCTTACCTTCCTTTGCAACTTTACGTACCCTGACATCTGTAATATTCATGTCTTTTAGCCCCTTTCCATATATAGTCGTAATTTAAAATGTTATAGTACGTAGCGTTCGTTTTTTTCTATAACAATTTTTATTTTGTCTTCTCCTACATGATAAGAATTCGCCCGTATGGTATCACGGCTCTCAACAATACAATTTTCAATATATGTATTATCACCCAGATATACATCATTCAGGATAATGGAATTCTTAATCACACAATTTTCACCCACAAAAGTTTTCTTAAACAACACAGAATTTTCTACATGCCCGTTAATGATACATCCGCTGGATATCAAGCTGTTCTTCACTTCACTGCCCGGATTATACTTTGCAGGCGGAAGATCGTCAACCTTGGAATATACATCCGGATACTGACGGAAGAAATAATCCCTGACTTCCGGTTTCAGGAAATCCATATTGGTTTTGTAATATGATTCCACTGTAGCAATGTTGCTCCAGTACTCTTTCATTTTATATCCATAGATCCTCTTTAAGTTCTTATAACGGATCAGAATATCCTTTACAAAATCATGTCTGTCTTCCTGTGCACATCTTTCGATTAATTCGATCAGCTGTCTTCTTCTGATGATATAAACACCGGTTGAAACAGTGTTCCAGGATGAAACCATAGGCTTCTCTTCAAATTCTTCAATTCTGCTGTCCTCGTTCATTTTCAGGACACCGAATCTTGTAATATCTTCGCTTGGAGCCATATCTTTGCATACAACGGTAATATCCGCTTTCTTCTCAATATGGTATTCCAGCACTTTATTATAGTCCAGCTTGTACACACCGTCACCGGATGCAATGATCACATATGGTTCATGGCTTTTCTTCAGAAAATCCAGATTCTGATAGATTGCATCTGCCGTCCCCCGATACCAGAAACTATTATCAGAAGTGATGGTAGGCGTAAATACGAACAAACCACCCTGCTTTCTTCCAAAGTCCCACCATTTCGAAGAACTTAAATGTTCATTTAAAGATCTCGCATTGTACTGTGTCAAAACCGCCACTTTTTGTATAGAAGAATTAGACATGTTACTTAACGCGAAGTCGATGCTTCGATAGCTGCCTGCAATCGGCATTGCTGCAATGGCCCTCTTATTTGATAAATCTCCCATCCTGTGACTGTTGCCACCTGCTAAAATCATTCCTATCGCTCTCATCACGCTTCACCTGCCTTAACTAAAGTTTCTCCACTCTCCAGTACGCCATCCGGATAATCCTCCGCTCTCGTAATTCCGTCAACTGCCGTATTCTTACCAATCTTCACATTTGGCGGAATATAAGAATTTTCACCTACTGTTACTAAACCAAAGGAATAAACATGTGGTTTTAATTTGTTTGGAACTTCTTCGCCTACGCCAAGTACTGCGCCTTGTCCGATTTCCGTGTTCTCAGCTACAATGGAGCGATCCAGAACGGCACCATCTCCGATCTTGGTTCCTCTCATAATAATAGAATCACGAATAACAGCTCCCTTTCCGATCGTTACACCGGCACCAATGACAGAATTATGTACTTCACCATAAACTTCCGTACCATCGCCGATAATACATCTTTCAATTACCGAATCCGTTGATATATACTGTGGAGGAATAATTTCGCTGCTTGTGTATATCTTCCAGAATTCTTCGTATAAGTTAAACTCCGGAATGATATCGATCAGTTCCATGTTTGCTTCCCAGTATGACCCCAATGTTCCGACGTCTTTCCAATAGCCGTTATACTCATAAGCAACAAGCTTATCTCCCTTTTCATGGCAATACGGAATAATATGTTTACCAAAATCGCAATTGCTCTGATCAGACATTGCGATTAAAGCTTCCTTTAATACCTTCCATGAGAAAATATAAATACCCATTGACGCAAGATTGCTCTTTGGTTCCGGCGGTTTCTCCTGAAACTCCGTAATCCTGTTATTGTCATCTGTCACCACTACGCCAAATCGGCTTGCTTCTTCCATCGGTACGGGCATTACTGCGATGCTGATGTCGGCATTGCTGGCTTTGTGGAAATCTAACATTACTTCATAATCCATTTTATAAATATGGTCACCTGACAAAATTAAAACATAATCAGGATTATAATTCTCCATATAGCCCAGATTCTGGTAAATTGCATTTGCTGTTCCTGTATACCATTCACTGTTGCCACTCTTTTCATATGGAGGAAGTACTGTTACACCCCCGATATTCCTATCTAAATCCCAGGGAATACCAATTCCAATATGCGTATTTAACCGCAATGGCTGATATTGTGTTAGGACACCAACTGTATCTACCCCAGAATTAATACAGTTGCTAAGCGGAAAATCTATAATTCGGTACTTTCCGCCGAAAGCCACGGCCGGCTTTGCCACTTTGGCTGTCAGAACGCCCAAACGGCTTCCTTGTCCTCCTGCAAGTAACATTGCAATCATTTCTTTTTTAATCACGCTATCACCTCTCGCTGTAGTATAGTACTATGATGTCAGATGCATCTATAGCCCGTTAACAATCATATTTTCTCATAAATAAAATTGTTAGTTTTTATTATATCACATATTTTGGAATTAGTGAACATTTTTTACAATTTTTTGAAATTTTTTTCTCTCATTTTAGAAGAAATAGCTTAAAATATTGTTTAGTGACTATTCCTATTCGACATTTTATTCACATTTATGCTATTTTACCTTGATTTTCTCTGTAATGTTTTGTCATATTTTTACATGATTCTTGGTTTTGTTTTAAAAATGCATAAAAATACTGTCGAATAGAGGATTTTTTTAGAATGTGTATTAGCTTGAAAATCAGCTTTGTGAATGGGGCAAATATCCCATTTCCGGCATCCGGGACTAAATTTAATCTGCCATAATGTCAAGAAATACTTTAATTTTTATCCATATGCGGTTATAATAGTGAAAGAATGCCTTTCACACAGCCTGTGAAAGAGTGATTTTCATAAGGAGAGTATCATTATGTATGAAATAAATTTTAAGCAGCCTATCCATGTACACTTTATCGGTATCGGAGGAATCAGCATGAGCGGTCTTGCTTCTATATTAATAGACCGTGGTTTTAAAATCTCCGGATCTGATGCAAAAGAATCGCCTCTGACAAAATGGATGGAAGAAAGAGGGGTTACTGTGTATTTGCGCCAGCGCGCATCTAATATAGAAGACGGAACAGACCTGGTAGTATATACAGCGGCAATTCATCCGGATAATCCGGAATATGCTGCTGCCGTAGAGAAAAATATTCCTATGCTGACCCGTGCTGAACTTCTTGGGCAGATTATGCAGAATTATGAAACACCGATTGCCGTTTCCGGAACACACGGCAAAACCACCACTACATCTATGATTTCCCACATTCTTCTGGCTGCAGATACCGATCCTACTATATCGGTAGGCGGAATCTTAAAAGCAATCGGGGGAAATATCCGCGTCGGCAATTCCGAGACATTTCTGACGGAAGCTTGTGAATATACAAACAGTTTTTTGCATTTTAATCCAAAGATCAGTATCATCCTGAATATTGATGCAGACCATCTGGACTTCTTTAAGGATCTGGATGACATCCGTAATTCTTTTCGGTTATTCGCTGCAAGGCTGCCAAAAGACGGCACGCTGATTATCAATGGAGATATTCCGGACTACGAAGAAATTACAAAAGATCTTCCATGCAATGTGATAACCTACGGATTTTCTGAATCCAACCGATACAGTGCCGCAAATATCAGCTATGACGTATTTGCCCACGGTTCTTTTGACGCGGTAAAAGACGGTAAGGTAATGGGACACATCACGCTGAGCGTACCGGGACAGCACAATATCTCCAATGCCCTTGCTTCCCTTGCTCTTGGAGAATTACTTGGCATTCCTATGGAGAAGATCTGCCAGGGACTGACTGATTTTGGAGGTACCGACAGGCGTTTCCAGAAAAAAGGGGAAATCGGAGGCGTTACTATCATTGATGATTATGCACACCACCCCACAGAAATCGCAGCTACCCTGAAAGCAGCACATCAGTACCCCCACAAAACGATCTGGTGCGTATTCCAGCCACATACTTACACCCGGACAAAAGCATTGATGGATGATTTTGCTACAGCGCTTGCACTGGCTGATAAAGTTGTGCTGGCTGATATTTACGCTGCCCGTGAAACGGATAATCTGGGAATCAGTTCCAGGACTCTTCAGCAGAAAATAGCGGATCTTGGCAAAGAAGCATATTATTTTCCATGTTTTGACGAGATCGAAAACTTTTTGTTAGAAAATTGTATACACGGTGACTTGTTGATAACTATGGGTGCCGGAGACGTTGTAAAAATAGGGGAAAGCCTGCTTGGAGAATAGTTATCCACATTATCCACATGATTATGCACATTAACGTGCATTTTACATGTGGATTTTTTTGTGGATAGCTTGGTTTACATAATTTCGCTGTGATAATTTAAAAAAATTCGACAATCCCCGACAATTGCACATTTTCTTCTGTTGCACCTATTTTTTTTGTCCCCAAGTTATCCACATTATCCACAATGTCCACAGTGGAGAACTTCCTCACTACCCCCGGAACCCCTGTAAAAACTAGCTGTTCTCTTTTTTTAAAAGGTATGCTATACTGGTTTCATAACAAGAAAATAGCAGGTGAAAGCAATGAATGAAATATCCTTACACATAAATTCCGGCAGCAGCGTTACCATTGTCCAAAATACATTTATCGACAATTACATGCCTTCTGCCAGCGGTGAATTCGTCAAAATATACTTATATCTCCTAAGATGCACCTCTTCTAATATTGGTGTGTCTATTTCATCTATAGCAGATACTTTTGAACATACAGAGAAAGATGTGAACCGGGCTCTGGCTTACTGGGAAAAGCTCCATTTACTGAAACTGGAGCACAATGAAAGCGGCGCATTAACAGGAATCTGTTTCCTTAACCCCGCCGATCATACTGCCCTTCAGACTGCTGCCCCTGTTTCACAGGAAACTGCTGCCAGTATTGAGTCTTTAAAACCCACAAAAAAAGTACTTCCCTCCGCCGATAAGATGAAGACATTAAAGGAACAGGAAGATATCCGCCAGCTCCTCTTTATCGCAGAGCAGTATTTGGGAAAAACATTAAGTTCCACAGAAGTATCCAATATTCTTTACTTCTATGACGGGCTGCATTTTTCTACTGACCTGATCGAATACCTGATTGAATACTGTGTGTCCAAAGGAAGCAAAAGCGCGCGCTATATCGAAAAAGTTGCACTCTCCTGGGCAGAAGACGGAATTACTACCGTTGACCAGGCAAAATGCAATACGAATCTGTACAATAAAAATTATTTTACCATTTTGAATACTTTCGGTATTAAAGGGCGTGCTCCTGCAGAACCGGAGATTACATTTATGGCAAAATGGCTGGACGAGTATCACTTTACCCTGGATATTATCATTGAAGCGTGTAACCGGACAATTAAGCAGACGCACCAGCCGAATTTCCAGTATGCCAATAAAATTCTGGAGGAATGGAACAAATCTGGTATTAAGCACCTCTCAGAAGTTGCCCTTCTGGATGAAAAACACCAGAACTCCAAAAAAACTACTCCTGTCCAGAAAAAACCTGCCTCATCCAATAACCGGTTTAATAATTTCCATCAGAGGGAATACGATTATGACCAGTTGGAAAAGCAGCTGCTGAACAGATAATTTTATATAATAGAAAGGGAGAACCAGCCTGTGGCATTGAAAAACTCACAATATGATATGATCATCCGGGAATATCAGAAAAAACAATTACAGACCAGACATGACCAGGATGCGCGCATACGGGAAGCTTATGAAAAGGTTCCGGCGCTACGTGAAATTGATGATCAGATCAGTTCCATCAGTGTCGCCCGTGGACGCCAGCTGTTATCCGGAGACAGTGATGCACTGGATGGTTTAAAGGAAGATATCAGCCGTTTATCAGACAGGCGCCTTGAACTGCTTATGGAGAACGGATTTCCGAAGGATTATCTTCTCCCCCGCTACACCTGCCCGGACTGCCAGGATACGGGATTTGTAAACAATCAAAAATGCCACTGCTTTAAGCAGGCGGTAATTGACATGCTGTATACCCAGTCCAACTTAAAAGAGATCTTAAGCAAGGAGAACTTTTCCAATTTCTCTTATGATTATTATTCCGACCAACTGGTAAATCCTTCTACCGGGCTCTCTTCCCTTGCAACCATGAGGAAGAATATGGCTGACTGTGAAGAATTTATCCGTACATTTGATACAGAATTTAAAAACTTGTTTTTCTATGGAGACACGGGAGTCGGGAAAACTTTCCTGTCCCACTGTATTGCAAAGGAGCTGATCGATACCACACATTCCGTAATTTATTTTTCAGCTTTTGAACTCTTTGATGTATTTGCAAAAAGTACTTTTGAAAAAGAAGAAGAAGCGCAGAATATCCATCCCTATATCTTTGACTGTGATCTGCTGATCATCGATGATCTGGGTACGGAACTTACAAATTCCTTTGTTTCCTCCCAGCTGTTTCTATGTATTAACGAAAGGCTTAACCGCAAAAAATCAACGATTATTTCCACAAACCTGCCTATCAATACATTTGCAGATACTTATTCGGAACGTGTTTTTTCCAGGATAACCAGTAATTATATGATGATGAAACTCTTTGGAGATGATATCCGTATTCAAAAAAAATTATTCCGGGGAAAGCCTTGACCTATGAAAACTTTGTGATACACTATATGCGTAAGACAATTTCACTGAGATGTGATAAATAACGGAGGAAATATCATGCAATCAACAGAAGAACGCAATCTCGAAACCATTCCTGTCGGCTCACTTGGCATTATTCCATTAGAAAGCTGCAAAACACTGGGAGAAAAAATCAATGCTTATCTGGTAGAATGGAGAAGGGAACGCGATCACGAACATAAGACGACTATCGCTTTTGAAGGTTATCAGAGGGAAAATTATATTATTGATACAAAAATTCCACGATTCGGATCCGGTGAGGCAAAGGGAATCATCAAAGAATCTGTTCGTGGAGATGATTTATATATTTTAGTAGATGTATGTAACTACAGCCTGACCTATTCTCTGTGCGGCCATACCAACCATATGTCCCCGGATGATCATTTTCAGGACTTAAAGCGTATTATAGCCGCTGTAGCAGGCAAATCAAGGCGTATCTGCGTTATTATGCCGTTTCTGTATGAAAGCCGCCAGCATAAGCGCAACGGACGTGAATCACTGGACTGTGCCCTTGCACTCAAAGAACTTGTGCGTATGGGCGTGGATAACATTATTACCTTTGACGCTCACGATCCCCGGGTTCAGAATGCAATTCCGCTGAAAGGCTTTGAAACCGTACAACCCGTTTACCAGTTCATTAAGGGCCTCTTCCGTGCCCAGCCGGGACTTAAGATCAATAAAGACTCCATGATGATTATCAGCCCGGATGAAGGCGGTATGGGACGTGCTGTATACATGGCAAATGTACTTGGATTAGATATGGGTATGTTCTATAAGCGAAGAGATTACACAAAGATCGTAAACGGAACGAATCCGATTGTTGAGCATGAATTCCTTGGCGCAAACGTAGAAGGAAAAGATATGGTAATCATTGATGACATGATTTCCTCCGGTGACAGTATATTAGAAGTAGCTGCAGAACTGAAAAGAAGAAAAGCAAACAGAATTTTCCTGTGTTCTACTTTTGGATTGTTTACAAATGGACTGTCCAAATTTGATAAAGCATATGAGAATGGACTCTTCGACCATCTCCTTACAACAAACCTGGTATACCAGACTCCGGAATTGCTGCAGAAGGAATACTATGTGAACTGTGACCTGAGTAAATATCTGGCATACATTATAGACACGCTGAATCACGATGCATCCATCAGCAGTCTGTTAAACCCAATCGGAAGAATCCAGACCTTTCTGGAAAAACATAACAAGTAATAAATTACAAATATAACTTATTCACACAAGGAGGTAGTATTATGCAGGCAATATTTGATGAAAGTTTAGTTACAGGAAATGATTTAATTGATGAACAACACAAAGAACTGATTGGTAAAATCAACGATCTTGTTAAAAGCTGCGAGACAGGGAAAGAGAAAACCACAGCAGTTAAAATGCTGGATTATCTCTCTGACTACACAGATTTCCATTTCAGTGCGGAAGAAAAACTTCAGGACGAAATCGGATATCCACAAATCAGCGAACATAAAGAACAGCATAAAGCATTCATTCAGGCTATTAAGGAATTGTATGAAATGCTCCAGGAAGAAGAAGGACCTACACCGGCATTTGTTGCTGCCGTTGATAAAAATGTAACCGAATGGCTGTTTAAACATATCAAAGGATTTGATAAAGCAGTTGCAGAGTATGCCCGTACCACAGCTAACTAATAACGGCATCTACTTCGCCTTTTCGGAATATGGAATATAAACAGTACCGCCCACATCGCTGTATGGGGCGGTACTTATTTATGCCTGTTCTTCTCTTTTAATCTCTTCCAGAATTTCTCCTTCTCTCTTGTGGCAGGTAAACAGCAATACCTGGCTGTCACTTTTACAAAGCCACTTTAAGGTTCTTCTTAACCTCTGTTCATCGTACATGACAAATGCATCATCAAATATCAGAGGCATCTTTTCCCCGCTTAGAAAGAGCTGCGCCGCAGCCATTCTCAGTGCAAAATAGATCTGGTCCATCGTACCCCGGCTGACCTGTTCCAGATAAAGCAGTTTATGCGGGGTATTAATACGTACCTGCATATTGGCATCCAGATATATGCTGGTGTAACTGCCCCCTGTCACCTCGTTTAAGATATCCGATGCCGTATAGTTCAGCCTTCTTGCCGATTCCTTGTATATCTCTTTGGAAATCTCCTGTATGGTGGATATGGCAATCTCCAGTGCCTCTATATCGTTTTGAATCCGGTTGCTGTCTGCTTTCTCTGCAAGGATATCCGCTTGGCTTTCCTTCAGATTTTCCAACAGAACCCGCTTTTCATGAAGTTCTTCCTGGATACGCTCCAGATTCCATACCATTTTCTGAGAGGCTTTGGCTGCCGCACTGCTGTACTGGCGTCCTTCCTGTTCCCGGCTTCTGGTATACCGGTTTGTGTACCAGCAATAGACAAATAAAAGCACAGCGGCTATTCCCAATGACATTTTCAGCCACAGTGTCTTGAACAGGATTCCCATCAAAACCGCTATCCCAGCTGCCGAAATCAGGCATATCTGCCGTATTTTCAGCATTTTGATTTCTTCTCTGTCTCTCGCTTCCATGCGGGCCCTTTTTTCCTGTTCCGCAAGCCCTTCCCTGGCTTCTATATTTCTCAGTTCCTGGAGTTTTAAGCTTCCGTCCTCCTGCTGTTTTTGCAATCCGCGGATCTCCTGTTCCACATAGTCCAGTTTTATCTGTACCTGTTCCAGGCGTTCACCTCTGATTTCATCCTGCTGTTTCTTTTTTACTCCGCATTCCCGCTGCTTTTCTTTTAATGTTTCTATAGCTCTGACCACATTGATTTCATCATCCCCTGCACTTTCAAAATTCGCCATGTAATTTCGAAGTTCTGCAGCCAGACCCTCATCCGTTTTGCTGGAGTTCTGGCGGATAAAAATGGTATTGCGGAATGCAGTTTCATTCAGTCCCTCCATGAGCATCTGAAGGTCCCCATGTATAATGTCCAGCTCTTCTCCGTCTGTCTCACAGATCAACAGAGCCTTTTTTTCCAGTTTATTAAAATTGCGTTCGATCCGAAAGATCTTACCACCGCTTTCAAACCGCATAGTACCGGCAAAATATCCCGGATTATCCCAGGGCTGCCGGATGGTATATTCATCATTTCTGGCAGCTCTGCCACGCATTTTATCAATGCCAAACAGCATTCCCCTGATAAAAGCATGGATTGTGCTTTTTCCCATTTCATTTTCCCCGTAGATGATATTAATCCCCTCATGGAAAGTAATTGTCTGATCTCTGAATTTTCCAAAATTCTTGATCTGTAACTCCAGAATCCGCATCATCTCACCTCGTTGTCTCTAACATTGCCTGTATTCCATAGTAAAGAGCTTTGCTTTGTACCTCATCCATGGAATCTGTATTCAGGCGCTGAATGTATCGTCCTACTACGCTGTCTGCATACTTTTTCCCCAGCTTATCAAAGTCATATGCCGGTTTTGACAGATCGACAGCTTCCACTATATTGCCCAGTTTTTCATAACTTTTCAAATCATATTGAATTTCCGGGTCCCGGTAACCGGTTATTATGATTTTGAAAATATTGTTGCCGCCCAATTTCTTCATATATGCCTGAATTTTCTCCTGAAGGGAATAATCCGTCTGTGTTTCATCTGTTTCTACCTTTAAATGGATATACTCCCGGACCGCACTGGGTATAAACCTGGCGGTCAGCGTGCGTTTCCTGTATTCCCCTATCATATAGCCGTGGGGCCCCGTATCATTTTTATCCAGTGGTTCCAGCGCTCCTGAATATGCCATTCTGTTTTCTTCCAGTATCTGCGGCTTATGAATGTGTCCCAGGGCTACGTAATCAAACCCTGCCTGG
The DNA here is from genome assembly GCA_900539655.1 of uncultured Robinsoniella sp. GTDB lineage: Bacteria > Bacillota > Clostridia > Lachnospirales > Lachnospiraceae > Robinsoniella. The sequence goes on along the minus strand of UQCR01000001.1, from coordinate 8,318 downwards.
CAAAGCTGTCGTTTATTAATCGGGATATGTTTTTCATCTCCGCCATGTGCCAGCAGAATCGTGCACACTCCCTCATCCTCCGGTACCAATTCATCATATAAAGCATTTGTGATCTCTCTGGCATGATAACTCAAACCATAGACTGTAGTATTCAGATCCGGGAAATGAATTCTCTGGCATTCCTGGTTTTCCAGGCAGATCACATTTTCATTCCATTTAAAGCCATGGTAAAAAGAATCCGGCTTCAGGTAATCATGATTTCCTATAATAAATACAACTCTTGTCTCGGTAAGGGTGGAGAAAAGATAGTTCACTTCCTTTAATTCCTTAAGTAAAGGCTGTCTGTGAAAGAGATCACCTGCTATCAGAAGCAGGTCAGCCTGTTCCCTTTTAGCAATTCTGATAATATTGCGAAAGCTGTCCCAGATCTCCGTCTTTCGTTCTTCGCTCCATGGATATCCCACATCCGGAACCGCCCCCAGATGCACATCTGCGATATGGATAAATTTCATCCAGTTTCCTCCTTTCCTATTGGAAAAGACCCTGTTGCTCCATACAGGGTCTTTTCCAATTCATTGCTATGCCAGTACCAGTGCCTGCTCCAGATCCGCAATGATATCCTCAACATTCTCAATCCCCACGGAGAACCTTATCATTCCCGGTGATACGCCTGCATCTTTTAACTGCTGGTCATTCATCTGCCTGTGAGTATGGCTTGCCGGATGAAGTACACTGGTTCTGGCATCTGCCACATGGGTCACGATTGCTGCCAGTTTTAAACCATCCATAAACCTTACTGCCGCTTCTCTGCCGCCTTCCAGTTCAAAAGAGATAACGCCGCAGGTTCCCTTTGGCATATATTTTTTTGCTGTCTCATGATACTTGTCTCCCGGAAGTCCCGCATAGTTCACATGGGATACTTTTTCATGTGCAGACAGATACTCTGCAACTTTCTGTGCATTATAGCAGTGTCTTTCTACACGAAGAGGCAGGGTCTCTAATCCTACATTTAACAGGAAACTGTTCATGGGTGCCGGGATAGAGCCAAGGTCTCTCATAACCTGTGCGGTAGCTTTCATTATGTATGCACTTTTTCCGAATTTCTGTGCATAGATTACGCCGTGATAAGATTCATCCGGTGTTGTCAGTCCATGATATTTATCACCATATGCAGCCCAGTCGAAATTACCGCTGTCAACGATAGCTCCGCCAACCTGCATTGCATGTCCATCCATGTACTTTGTGGTGGAATGGGTAACGATATCCGCTCCCCATTCAAAAGGACGGCAGTTTACCGGTGTGGCAAATGTATTATCTATGATTAGCGGAACCTGGTGCTCGTGTGCAAGTTTTGCAAATTTCTCAATGTCTAATACAACCAGTGCCGGATTAGCAATCGTTTCTCCAAATACAACCTTTGTATTGGGCTTAAATGCTTTACAAAGTTCCTCATAAGAGGAATCCGGGTCTACAAAGGTGCACTCAATTCCAAGCTTTTTCATGGTAACTCCAAAGAGGTTATAGGTACCGCCATAGATCGTGGAAGATGCCACAATATGGTCTCCAGCCTCACAAATATTAAAGACTGCATAAAAGTTGGCTGCCTGTCCGGAAGATGTCAGCATCGCTGCTGCGCCTCCTTCCAGGTCACAAATCTTGCTGGCTACCGTATCATTGGTAGGATTTTGCAATCTGGTATAAAAATATCCTTCTTCTTCCAGTGCAAATAACCTGCCCATTTCTTCTGTAGAGTCATATTTAAAGGTAGTACTCTGAACAATCGGAAGCACTCTGGGCTCCCCTTTTTTTGGTTTCCATCCGGACTGAATGCATTTTGTCTCAATTCTATAATCGCTGCTCATGCTAACTCTCCTATCTCTGATATAGTCGTATTATCTGTATTTTGTATAGTATAGCATATCTGATTGAAAATAGAAATCCTGATTTTTAGGCTATCCCCAAATATAATACATCACAACCTGGGCAAGCCCTGCCAATAGCATAACGCTGATGGGATTCATCTTAAACTTTCTCAGAAGGATCACCGCTGCCGTAAATATCACCACAGCCTGTACCTTCAAATCAGAAAAATGAACCGAGAATCCGGAATCTCCCCAGAAGGACAATACCAGGATTGCAAACCCTGCTGATGCTATCATTGCCACTACCGCCGGCCTTAAGGTTCCCAAAATCCCCTGCAAAACTGCCATTTCACGATATTTGAAATAGACATAAGCCAAAAGGGATACAATGATACAGGATGGCAGAATGCATCCGATGGTAGCTACTAACGCACCCTGGACTCCCCCAATCTGCAGCCCTACAAATGTAGCGGAATTAATTGCAATGGGTCCGGGCGTCATCTGGGAAATAGTAATTAAATCTGTAAATTCCTTCACGGTAAGCCACTGATGGAGGTCCACAACCTGATTTTGAATCAGAGGCATAGCCGCATAACCGCCTCCTATACTGAACATTCCAATTTGTATAAAACTTAAGAACAACTGTAAATATATCATTTGCCCGCTCCCTTCCTGATGTTATACACCGCTCTGATTACGCCGATCACTCCACAGGTCAGAATGATCAGAATCACATTGATATTTAACACATAGGATGCCACAAAGGCAGTTACCATAATAACAATGGACAGCACATTTTTTTCTTTTACAATGTTTCCTCCCATTTCAATAACCACATCTGCAATTACGGCTGCCACGCCTGCCTGCATCCCGGTCAGAACCAGGTTCACAATTAAATTATCCCGGAAAGCTGCATAAAATATGGATATCACCGATAAGATGACAAACGGCGGAAGCACAGTTCCAATGATCGATACAGCTGCTCCGGCTGCTCCGGCAACCCGGTAACCCACTATAATCGCTCCGTTTACCGCGATTGCTCCAGGTGCCGACTGTGCTATCGCCGTCAGGTCCAGCATCTCCTGTTCATCAATCCAGTGATATCCGTCCACAAATTTTTTCTTCATTAATGTAACAATTACATATCCCCCGCCAAATGTAAATGCACTTAAATAGAGCATAGACAAAAACAGTTTTAACAAGATCTTCTTTTTCCCCATTTGTAAAATATCCTCCTTTTCATCATTGTTACTATAACGTAATTTACCAAAATAGTAAAATAACGTTCTCTGATGAAAAGTATATGATTTTATAATACATGCCGCGGGACATGCAAATAGTTTAAAGAAATGTTTAAGCGCGCTCTATACTGTATAACATCTGTATGATTCCGTATCCGGCTACTAATGCAGCCAGGCAAAAGAACATTTCGATGCCCTGTGGTATTCCCGGGAATACTTCAGCCACAGATCCAGCCACAAACCCCAGTATGATCAGATAGGTTGCCTGCGTATGGTTTTTCATTGCATTCTCCAGTAATTTTGTAGTAAGTATAATTCCAAGAATAATACCCATTCCAAGGGGGATTAAGTAAGACAGATTAAAAGCTCCGATCGCCATCATGGTTTTGTCATAGATTCCCATCAAGAGAAGCAGGTAGGATACGCTGATTCCAGGAAGCACCAGAGCAACAGCTGCCACGATGCCAGCTGCAGCCAGAAGCAGATACCCCAGAACGCCTTCCCCGTTGCCAAGTTGTAAAAAATCAGCGGGTAGAAATTCAAACAGCAGCACTGCAGCCAGCCCTATTGCCGGGTAAAAAAACACTTTCCAGGTTAATTTGTGCACCTCTGCTTTTTGATAAATCATGGGAATGCCGCCTGCAACGACCCCGATAAAAAAATACAGCAATAGCATGGGATAGGATTCGATCAGATAGAGTAATGGCCTGGCAAGCAGAATCATCCCAACTCCCCCGCCAAGAGAAAACGTTATTAGAAAAATCAGACTGTTTTTTACATCCTTAAAAAAAGAACTTACAGATTCAATTAATTTATCATAAATGCCCAGAATCATTGCCATAGAACCGCCGCTCACTCCCGGTACCAGCATGGTTCCTCCTACGCAAAGTCCTTTCAGGGCTGTCGTTATTATATCCTTTGACATAGATATCTCCTACACATCTTTCCTCGTAACTGTTCCGTACCTCCACAGTTACTCTCATTTACTACTAATTTATTCGAAAAACGTGAATTTATACATATACCCGACAGCCAATTTTAGCAGAGCGTGTCTAAAAAATGATTTATTTTTTAGACACGCTCTGTATGATTATTTGAAAATGTGAATGGTACCTTTGTCATTCAGATTCTTAATCAGAGACAGCGTAATCGGAAATCCGAAGAGGCCAAAGACGCCTAAGACCTGCGCTCCCACGAACATAGACATCAATGTTACCAGGGGATGCAGCCCAACCTGGCTTCCAACGATTTTCGGTTCCAGAATATTACGGATTACCGTAACCACCAGATACACGCACAGCAGACCAATTGCCAGGGAGTAATCCCCCTGAATCGCTGTCAGGATCGTCCACGGTATCATGATGCCCCCTGTCCCCAGTACCGGGAGTATATCAAAGATTGAGATGAGAAATGCAATCAGGATTGCATTCTCTATCCGAAGAATCGAAAGACCGATGGAAAGTTCTAAAAACGTAATACACATAATCAGCGCGTAGGAACGAATACATTTAAACAACGTATTTATTACATAATCCTTGACCTCCAACGCCAGTTTTCTGGGTTTTTCTTTTAACTGCCTCAAGAGAAAACCCAACACCTTGTCATAATCGATGGCAAGGAAGAAGGTAGATATTACGGTAAATAATACGCGTATTAAAAATCCCGGAAGAGTGGATGCATAGTTGGAAACTGCTCCAATTACTTTCATGGACAGGCTGGAAATGCTCTCCCCAAGTGATTTCACCAGATTCATCGTAACTTCTTCCAGTGTGGAAACCAGTGACGGATCCAGCCTGGAGAGGGATTTCTCCAGTGTATCAATCGCTTCCATTAAAGAAGGCTCAATATCCTTAGCATAAAACTGCGGGATGTAAAAAAATAACTGCTGTATGGACGTAAACAGCCGGATTCCAATCAGAGTAAACAGCACCCCAATTACCGCATAAAACAATATTACCAGCAGTATCGCCGCCAGTGTCCGATTGACCCTGCATTTCTTGTTTAAAAAATTGATTGGTTTTTTAAGTATAAATGCAAACACAAATGCCATTAAAAAAGGGGCTATATAAGACAAACCATATTTAAGTACAACTACTACGATCGCCCCTATGATAAAACAATATATAAAATTAACAATAAACCTTTTTCTTTTTTCTATATCCATAGATAATAGGTCCTTCCTCGGATGGGGTAGTTATTTTATTCGAAAATGTCTGGGAGCCAGCCGGTAAACCAATACAAGTGCCACTGCAATATAGCATATGGTAAATGCCAGTACCGCCAATGTAAAACCGGTTCCTCCCGCTTCTATTCTAAGGCACATAAAGCAAATAAAATACATTGCACTGTTAATCGCTGTAAAAAACGGGTTTTTAATGTCCAGTCCCGTGGAATATGGCTGGAACACATAATACAGGAATAAATGATGTACGGTAAATAAAACTGCCAGCAGTAAGACCGATACCGAAAATGCAAGCAGATCAAGTGAAACAATTGGAGTCCCGCATAAAATGCAAAAAACTGCTGCCACAGCACATAACGCCAGTCCCACGGCGAGATTGTACAAGGATATCCTGATCAGCCTAATCTTAAAATTCTGCAGAATGGTACTTGGTTTCCGGTAGTATCCATACCGGAGGAGGCTGATATCACAATTATAAAACATTGCCCTGCAGGACTTATCACCAACTGACATGGCATACATGATAAAAACAAAGTACGGAAGTAACACACATAAATTCTCACTTAATTTTACTGCTGTGCTTTTATCGCTTACAAACAGGAAGATTCCTCCTGCAAGAATGACCGCTGTGATCGCCAGCCTGATATAAATAGGCCTGACCAGCTGCCGCCGGTGTCTGGCGAAGAAAATAGCGTTCATATACGCATATCCTTTTCGGTTCTGATATTTTGCTACCTTTTCCTGACTGATCTTGAGATCTTTTTCTTTCATTTCTACTTCCGCAAAGGAAGATTGCTTTGCCTGCTTCATTGCATCCGAAAATAGATATTTTAGTTCAATAGACTTACTGAGTTTATTTCCATATCCTTTGTATCCCCACATAATATAATAAAAACAGGCTGCTCCGATTATAGATGCAAGCAATACGAACACCGGATGGATGATAACCGGCGCCACGGCCTGAGGCAGGTGGAGAAAAAGCGGAATGTAAGCAGCTGCCAGAGAAAACAGAATCACTCCCCAGGCAAACCCCATGTTTCTGGATAACACAAACCCTTTTTTATCATATAGGTATACCTGTACAGCCTCTCCTATCATACGAAAAGAGATGAATAACAGCCACAGCCCCACCCCCTGAAGTACACTGCCTCCCGTCATACGGGCTGCAATCACAAGAAATGGGAGGTAATATACAAAAAAAGGAACATATTTCGAAAGCAATACCGCCTGCACATACCTTGCAGCATCCATCTGCATGTATTTAATGCAGGTGATCTTCTGCCTTGTAACCGAGAAAACCTGGCTGTCCTGTAACGGACCCAGAATGCAATTCATAAAAAATAATATATGCACCATCCATAAAAACTGCTCTCCCGGAGCCATTATCTGATTCTTCCCCATATACAGCATTGGTAATCCAACCATCGCTGCCAAATAAAGGCCTTTTCCCATAAAATTCACAAGCTGCATCAGAATCGCAATAACCACCGTCAGTACTTTCTTGACAGAATCCAGTCCATATACCTGATCCGGAATCATCTTACCGATCACCCAAAGGCGTTTTAAATAATACAGAAAAACATTTACCTGCATCACCGTTTTTAAATGAAAAATGATCTTGAATGTCTTAATCATGTTCCTCCCCATCCTGTAACAGCTCTATGATCCGGGTTTCAAAATCTTTGCTTTTTAACATCTCATGATCCAGCTGCTGCAGCCTCCCTTCGCTTAAAACTACAAGTTCATCGCAAAGGTCTGTAGCCAACTGTAAAATATGAGTAGAAAATATAATAATATGATCCTTCTTTATCTCCCGCAGGAGCTTCTTGATTTCCAGTGCCACTACCACATCAAAAGAAGTCAGCGGTTCATCCAGAAGAATCACCGGAGGCCTTGCAATAATAAAACACAGCATCTGTAATTTGTTCTTCATTCCATGGGAATATCCTTTGATCAGCCGGTTTCTGTCCTCCGGTTCTATTTTCACCATATCAAAATATGTATCAATTGTTATATCAGGATCTGCCCTGTCCTGATTTATTTCTATATAAAATTTCAAAAATTCATAGCCGGTGAGAAAATCCGGCAAAACCGGTGTGGAAAATACATATCCGATATGGTCTTGTTCCAGTGCTTCTAGCGTTCCGTCATCCCTGCGGATATTTGCTGTGCCGCTGTCCGGTTCTATTTCATCGCTCAAACAATTAAATAACGTAGTCTTCCCTGCTCCGTTTCTTCCAAGCAACCCATAAATTTTACCTTTTTCAAAACAAAAAGTACATCCTTTGAGAACCTCTTTATCTCCAAACGTTTTCCTGATCTGCTCTAACTGAAGCTCCATGCGCCCTCCTTTTCCTGTCCCTCTTAATTACTTAAATTTGGTCAAATGATAGCATGAAATCCTGTTTGCTTCAACAAAATTTAGTATATTTATAGTTTTTTAATAACTAAAGCAAAAAACCGGGTGCCGCAGCTGCCTGCTCACCCGGTTATCAAAATATTATTTTTATTAATAACTGCTTTTCAACTTACAGTTACGCCTGTTCCAATAATTCTTCTGCAACATTTCTGGCATATTCTTCACAAGCGCCACAGCAAAGGGATACATTTGTTTCATCCTGAATTTCTTCAAAGCTTGATGCCTTTTTTGCAACTGCTTCTTCCATCTCCCCTACTGTTACATTATAACAATTACAAACTATTTTATCTTTTTTCATGAGAATATCTCCTTTATTTTCCAAATTAATATCGATAACTATTATCGATATATCTAATATAATATATTCTATAGAAAATGTCCAGAGATTTTTTTATTTTTTCTAATACTACAGCGAAGGTTTTGTCATGTTCTATTAAATGCATTATATTGGGGTTTCGCTGAGGAAGGACGCTTTGTGGATGGAGGTAGTGTACGGAAAGAGAAGGGGGCGGACCAGGACATTGGTTTGGAAGGCTTACCGCAGAACTGGCATTTTCTAACCTTCCCGAAGCCCTTTTTGGCGGCACGCGGGCATTCGCTCCGAAATCCTGATG